>CP102145.1:1437774-2156661 GCA_024583055.1 Streptococcus suis | reverse complement strand
GATTATCCCTCCAAGACTAAAAGTCCAACATTTCCGAATTCATCAAATCGGATTAAACCTACTTGTTCCAATTCATCAACCAGATGAGTTGCTTTCTCAATATCAACTCCTAAAATAGCCACGAGATGGCACATCACGATTTGGCGTGATGATTTTTCCTTCTTTTGCATGAATTCCTCCTTAAAATAAAAAAACGAGAACACTTATTAAAATGTTCTCGCTTGTGCGATATGATATTATAAACAAAAAATAAATTTTTCCTCCTTAATGACAGATTGTAGAACACTCAAATCCTTGATTTGACAGCGTTTTAAGCACCTGTCATTATTATGACACAATCCCCACCTGGTAAGGACCAGAGCCCATCGTTTTCCTGGACCAGTAGGATTTTATCCTCTTGGAAAATAGCTGCGCGGGTATCCAGCTTGGGTGTCTGATAGCCTGTTTCATTGCAAAATAAGTCTTTCACTACTTCCAAGGGCTGCCCAGACGGTTCTACTAACATCTCCGCCGCAATCTGTCTGATTTCCTCAAATCGTTCCATGTCATAAACATCTTTTCCATAGGCCAAGCCTGTCTGAGCCAAGGCTTGTAAACGTACGGCCCATTCCAACCACTTATCCTGCGACATGACGTTCCCTCCACTCTATGACAGCTTGCGCATGTATATGCCCATCTACCACAATCTCATGCTGGCTGACACTAGCTTTTTCCACCATGCGTGAACTCACCAAGCTAGTTGCCTCTACCTCCTTGAGATACTTGAGTTGGATTTTTTTAGGGACATGGCAGAGCAGAAAATCATAGCCCAGTGCTTCATACATCCATTCCAGGTACTTGCCATTATTGACATGCCCATTCATATCCAAATCAAAATAGCGAACAGGAAATTCTTGTACAGACGGATTTTCCAAGAGCTGATACTTAGGTGCCCGAGGCAATTTCTTGACCTGCTCAGACTGATAAGGAGCAATCAAGGCTGCTGGCACAGGCGCCAGCTTGCGAGTTTTAAAATCAATCAGGACAAAATAGCAGAGAATGTCCAACAAAAGCTTGCCTGCTGCATCGTAGATATAGAACATCCGATGACAGAAAAACTTATTGTAGGCAACCGCTTCTGTTTTAATGATAATGGTTTCATTGTATTTAGGTAGGCCTTGAATGGTCAGTTCATAGTCTGTCACCACCCAAATCAAGCCAAATTCCTGAAAAACATAGAGGTCACTGCGCTCTAGTTCCTCTGACTGCCGACCTGACACACCAAGACAGTAGGAAATCAAGTCAGGCAGTTTGACAGCCTGCTTCACATCACACATATCAAAGGGAATGGTGAAATTTTCTTGGTAGGTTAGTCCCATTGTGTCCTCTTTCTAATCTTCTATAATGAAACGTTCGGCAACTGTGTCGCCAAGAAACAATCCTTTTTTGGTCATCCGAAGCCAACGGTCTTCTTCTTGTATAAGACCTTCATTTTTCAAGTCTTTGACCACATGACCATAGCGGTCTTCAAAGGAAATGCCAAACTTCTCCTCGAATCGCTCGATGGACACGCCAGTTTTTTTCCGTAGCCCTAAAAACATCTCTTCTTCCATCTGCTCGTTTTTGCTAAGAAACTCTTCGTGCAGGCGGGAATGGCCTTTTTCACGGATGGACTTGAGGTAGTGCTGGATGGGGCCGCGGTTGCGGTAGCGCATGCCGTCGATGTAGCCTGAAGCCCCTGCCCCCAAACCGTAATACTCGGAGTTGTCCCAGTACATGAGGTTGTGGCGGCTTTCAAAACCAGGCTTGGTGAAGTTGGAAATCTCATAATGCTCGAAGCCGTTTTTCTCCAACTCTTGAAGAATGTAGTCGAACATATCGGACTCTACATCTTCGTTGGGCAGATGCAGATTGCCACGACGTTGGCGGTTCATGAAGACCGTGTGATTCTCCAAAATCAAGCTATAGAGGCTCATGTGGGGAATATCCAACTCCAAAGCCTTTGCGACATTATCGACCACCTGTTCCATAGTCTGACCAGGAAGGGCATAAATCAGGTCGATGGAAATGTTGTAAAAACCCGCTTCCTTGAGAGCTGCAATGGTTTCATAAATCTGAGCTTGGTTGTGGCTACGACCGATTTTTTTCAGCATACGGTCATCAAAGGTCTGGACCCCCAGCGACACCCGATTACACTTGGACTTTTTCAGAACCGCAATCTTATCCGCCGTCAAGTCACCTGGATTGGCCTCGATAGTGAATTCTTCCACCTGTGACAAGTCCAGCAGATCCTCCATATTGGTCAGGAGGTAGTCCAACTGTTCTGCCGATAGAGCCGACGGTGTTCCGCCTCCGATATAGAGGGTCTTAAGAGTAGGCAGGTTATAAAACTTGACCTCTTCCATAAGAGCCGCTAAATACTCTTCAACAGGCTGATTCTTAATAAAAACCTTGGAAAAGTCACAGTAGTAACAAATTTGGGTACAAAATGGAATGTGGATATAGGCAGATGTCGGTCGTTTTTTCATACCAACTATTATAGCACACTGTCTATAAAAATATTTTTTACAGCCTTTACCCCCCCCCCTCAAATAATGATATAATGAAATAAAAAGGAGGCCTTCTATGAGAAAAGAAGCTATCTATGACTGTATTAACCTGATCCTGTCATTTTTGCTCTGTCGCTGGCTCTTCATGACCTTTCTCTTTTACCAGTTCACGACCATTTTCATGACGGTTGATTTTTGGCCGACACTTGCCGCAATCCTGTTAATGACCGGATTTTGCTTTACCCTATTTCGACTTGTCTATAAGCCCCATATTTCGCGACTGACACTTTGGTTTTTCTACGCTTGCTACGGGCTTCTGCTAGTCTATCTTCTCTTTTTCAAAAGCATGGGCGTCAGAGGTGTCAACTGGGACCTCCTTAGCACCTTCTCCCAAGACCTATTTCTCAATCCAGCTATAGTGGTATTCAACTTCCTGCTCTTTTTGCCATTTGGATTACTTTTTTCATTTTCTTGGAAAAAACTTTCTCTCTTTGTAGGTGCCATATTGCTAGTTGAAGCTTGTCAATTCTTCTTTTCACTAGGCTTCTTTGACCTTGGCGACATCTTTCTGAACACCTCTGGCTTTGCCCTTGGAAACTTCTTGGGACAATGTGCAATCACTCAAGCTTTCAAAAATAGAATACAGAAAAAATGACCCCGCAAGGTCATTTTTAATTTATTTTATTTCCTTAGCTTCCAAATGCCAAATGTCTTCGTTGTACTGTTGAATGGTACGGTCTGATGAGAAGAAACCTGCTTTGGCAATGTTGACGATAACCTTATCCAACCAGCTGTCACGGTCTTCGTAGTCTGCCAACATTCTTTCCTTGGTTTCAATGTAGTCTTCTAAGTCTAATAAGGTCATGAAGTGGTCATTATGCTTGAGGTTGTCCTGCAAGCGCCAGAGGCGTTCATCAATACCACCAGCATGACGAATGGTATCAGATGTGATGAAATCGATCAATGGACGGATAGCATCTCGTTCGTAGAAGGCATATGGATGGTAAGTTCCATTTGCATAGTGGTCAATAACAGTTTGGCTATCTTGACCGAAGATGTAGATGTTTTCATCACCTACCAACTCATGAATTTCCACATTGGCACCATCATCTGTACCGATAGTTAAGGCACCGTTGAGCATGAATTTCATGTTACCAGTACCAGATGCTTCCTTGGAAGCAAGAGAAATCTGCTCTGAAATATCTGCCGCTGGAATGATAAAGCTAGCTTCTGTTACGTTATAGTTTTCAATCATAACCAGCTGCAAGTGTGGTGCTACTTCTGGATCATTTTTGATAACCTGTGACAAGACCAAAATCAAGTGGATAATATCTTGAGCTGTTGTATAGGCTGGAGCTGCTTTTCCTCCAAAGAAAACAGTCAATGGACGAGTTGGAATATTACCCGCCTTGATATCCAAATACTTATGGATAACATAGAGGACATTCATCTGTTGACGCTTGTACTCGTGCATGCGCTTGATTTGCACATCAAAGATGGATTCAGGATTGACATGTACACCTTGAGTTTTGGCAATATGACGTTGTAGTTTACGCTTGTTGTGCTGCTTGGTTTTTTCTAACCAAGATTTTAATTCCTTGTCATTCTTATATTCTAATAGTTTTTCCAACTCGCTAGCATCATGGTGGTAGCCATGTCCAAGTAGTCCATCAAGATAGCTAGCCAATCTTGGGTTAGCATGCATGAGCCAACGGCGGAAGGTGATACCGTTAGTCTTGTTGTTAAATTTCTCTGGGTAAAGCTCGTAGAAGGCTTTTAACTCAGAAGTCTTCAAAATCTCAGTATGAAGGGCTGCTACACCGTTGATAGAGTAGCCGTAGTGAATATCCATGTGGGCCATGTGGACACGACCATGCTCATCGATGATATTAACCGCTGGATCATTTTTCACTTCTTTTGCACGGCGGTCCAACTCCTCGATAAATGGCACCAAGTGAGGCACCACACGGTTCAAGAAATCCAGTGGCCATTTTTCAAGGGCTTCAGACAAGATTGTATGGTTGGTATAAGCAGTCATTTTCTTGACAATTTCGATTGCCTCATCAAAGGAAATGCCACGAAGTTCCAAGAGACGAATCAATTCTGGAATGACAAGTGATGGGTGTGTATCGTTGATTTGAACCACAGCGTAATCAGGCAAGTCATGGAGGTTTGACCCTTTGGCAACCGCTTCATCAATCAAGAGTTGAGCTGCGTTGGATACCATGAAATATTGCTGGAAGATACGGAGAACTTTACCCTCATCTGTCGAATCATCTGGATAAAGGAAAAGGGTTAAGTTACGGAAAATGTCTTCCTTATCAAACTCAATGCCATCATAAATAATATTGTCATCAACTGAACCAAGGTCAAACAAACGCAAACGGTTCTTCCGCTCAGTCTTATAACCTGGCACATCGATATCGTACAACTTAGAAGTTAAGGTAAAGTTAGCAAATGGCACTTGGTAAGAAATTGGGGATTCTGTCAACCAAGAACGGGGTGTAATCCACTCGTTTGGCACTGCAGATTGCTGGTGGTATTCGAACAACTGACGGAAAAGTCCGAAGTGGTAGTTCAATCCGACACCATCTCCGTTGAGACCAAGGCTAGCAATGGAATCAAGGAAGCAGGCGGCCAAACGACCCAAACCACCGTTACCAAGAGATGGCTCCATTTCGACATCTTCAATGGCAATCAAGTCCTTACCAGCAGCAGCTAATTGGCTCTTCACCTCGTCATAGACACCTAAGTTAATCAGGTTGTTGGACAAGAGTTTACCAATCAAGAATTCCGCAGAAATGTAATATACTTTTTTCTTCTGCTCATTGGTGTATTTTGCCTCACTTTGTTGCTTGGTAAATGCGAGCAAAGCATAGTATAGTTCATAGTCTGAACAGTCCTCGATACGTTTAGCATACATAGACTGAACAAAATTTTGTAAATTAATCATTCCTAATCTCCTAAATGAAACTAATATATGTAAGTGTTCATGTTTATTTCGTTACTATTTGTAACCGTTTTCTATTATACACTAAAAAACAAAAAAAGACAAGCTAAGTTCCATACAAATAGAACTTAGTTCGTCTTTCAAACGGTTACAGATTAACCTGATAACTTCTCTGTCTACTGATTTAGGCTGTCGGACGATTGTCCTTAAACTTAACAACCACGCGTAGTTGACGATCAGGATGTTCCGTCAAATCAATCATTTGAACGCGAGCTTCCAAAATATCCCCGTGTCCATAAAAAAGCATCCGGCTGATTAAACTGTTCTTGTATTTTGGAATGTAGCCCAATTTCTTCCCCCGATAAAGAATAAGCACCGCTTCTGAATCATAAGGATTAGTTGGTTCAGCCAGTAAATCTAGAGAAGTTCCCAATTTTAACTCTTCGACAACATCTAATCCGTCATAATAAGCAAATCCTGCCAAGTGAAAATCTTCTACATTTCGAGTTGGTTCAAAGTGTGCAAATGTCATACATTCCTCCTTATCACAAGTTACTCCTTAGTCCGGCCTATTCCGCAATCAAGGTTTCCAGACCAACCTTCATCATGTCTGTGAAGGTATTTTGGCGTTCTTCTGCCGTTGTATCCTCATCTGAATTGACCAAGCTATCAGAAATGGTCATGATAGCTAGGGTTTGGACACCGAATTTAGCACCCAGATAGTAGAGGGCTGCTGCTTCCATTTCAACCGCTTTGACACCGATTTGACCAAGTTCCAAATTACGGCTGAAAAGCTTAGGCGAGTAGAAACTGTCTGAAGACAAGACATTGCCGACATGCGTTGTCAAATTAAGGTCTTTAGCAATATGATATGCCTTATCCAAAAGGTTGAAACTTGCAATTTGTGGCAAGTCATATTCCGGCCAATCAATATTAATCATACGAGAGTTGGTTGCAGCTGCTTGCGCCAAGACCAATTCACGAACATGAACATCAGCACTCAGTGAGCCCGCGGTTCCAACGCGGATTAATTTTTTCACACCGTATTCGTTGATGAGCTCGTGGGCGTAGATGGAAATGGATGGCATCCCCATACCAGTTCCCATGACAGAAACACGGTGGCCCTTATAAGTACCTGTGTAGCCGAACATATTGCGGACCTCGTTGAAGCACACAGCGTCTTCAAGGAAGTTTTCAGCGATAAATTTAGCACGGAGTGGGTCACCAGGAAGCAAAATCTTATCTGCAATCTCACCTGGTTTTGCAGAAATATGGATAGACATGTATTGTACCTCTTTATTATTCTATATTCAAATTCTTACAACTCCGCCAAGATAGCCTTGACCAAGCCTTTGAAGTTGCCTTTGATTTGCTCGGTTACTTCTACCACTTCTTCGTGGTTGAGTTCGGATTGGAAACCAGCCGCAAAGTTTGTGATAGCAGAAATACCCAAGACTTTCATGCCAGAGTGAGCTGCCACGATAACTTCTGGAACAGTTGACATACCAACTGCATGGGCACCCATGGTCTTGAAGGCCAAGATTTCAGCTGGTGTTTCGTAGGTAGGTCCTGTCACACCGAGGTAGACACCATTGTCCAACTTGATGCCCAATTTTTCCGCAACGGCATGAGCTTTCTCACGGTATTCTTTGGTATAGGCGTTGGACATATCTGGGAAACGTGGTCCGAACTCTTCCAAGTTTTCGCCAATCAAAGGATTTTGTCCCGTCATGTTGATGTGGTCTGTAATAGCCATGAGGGTACCTGGACCGTAACCGATACCACCTGCAGCATTAGTAACAATCACGCCTTCACAACCAAGAGCTTTCATGACACGGACTGGGAAAGTCACAACTTCCATCGGATTTCCTTCGTAGAAGTGGAATCGACCTTGAAGAGCCAAAACCTTGCGACCTGCCAAATCTCCATAAACCAACTTACCAGCGTGGCCTACAACTGTTGACTTGCCCCAGTTTGGAATGTCAGCATAGTCGATGACAATCGCATTTTCTACTTCTTCTGCCAATTCGCCCAAACCTGAGCCCAAAATCAAGCCAAATTCTGGCTTAATCAAGCCTTTTTCTTCTAAAAAAGCCTTTGTTTCATTGATTTTTTCTAATAGTGACATAATTTCTCCTTTTACAAATATCTTGACCAGTCGTATTCTGGCATTTTTTCTACGATTCCGTCCAGCGGTCTGCAGAGAAAAGCGGTACTTTCTCGCTCGATAATGGGTCTGTTGACAAGACTGGGGTCTGCTACCATGAGTTCCAGAATTTCTGGCTCGGATTTTCCTGCAAAATCGTCCTGTGTCAGGCGGATAAGCTGGGAAGGCTGGGCATCCATTTTAGCCAAAATCCTTTCCAAATCTGCTTTGGACAGGGGATTTTCCAGATAATTAACCCAGGTCACTTCCAGATCTTGATGAGCGAGAAGGACCCGCAATTTCTTGCACTTGCTACAATCGGGATTGTAATAAACGGTTACTTTTTCCATTAGACTAATTTATCCAAGAATGACTCCCCAATCATGGCATTGTCCACACCGAAGTTTTCAGCAATGGTCGCCGAAATATCCGCAAAATGTCCCTGTGGAATCAAGCCGTTGCCGGTAAAGGAGGGGCTGTAAGCCAAGAGCGGGATGTACTCACGAGTATGGTCCGTACCGACATAGGTCGGGTCATTCCCATGGTCAGCTGTGATGAGGAGCAGGTCGTCCTCACGCATGGCAGCAATAATCTCTGGCAAGCGAGCATCAAACTCATGCAAGCAATCACGGTAGCCCTTGGCATCACGGCGGTGACCAAAGTTGGCATCAAAATCCACCAGATTGGTGAAGGAGAATCCTGTCTCAAACTCAGCCAGACCCATGGTTGTCAAGAGGGTATCGACACCGTGGTTATTATTTTTGTTGTGGCCCATGTCGTTGGTAATGCCTGAGGCGTTGAAAATATCGCTAATTTTACCAACAGAGTAGGTCGAGATACCAGCATCTGCCAGTTTATTAAGAACAGTTGGCTCAAATGGAGAAACGGCATAGTCGTGGCGGTTGGCCGTGCGGGTAAAGTTACCAGGCTCACCAACATAAGGACGGGCAATGATACGACCCAGAAGGGCTGGACGTTCTAAGGTAATAGAACGCGCGTACTCACAGATGCGATAAAGCTCCTCAAGCGGAATAATGTCCTCATGAGCGGCAATCTGAAGAACAGGGTCTGCTGAGGTGTAAATGATGAGCTCCCCAGTTTCCATTTGACGAGGACCAAAATCATCAATCACAGCCGTTCCAGAGTAAGGTTTATTGGCCTCGCGGATGACCTTACGACCTGAAAATTCTTCGATTTTGGTCAAAATTTCCTCAGGGAAACCATTCCAGAAAGTATCGAAAGGCTCGGTAATGTTGAGGCCCATGATTTCCCAGTGGCCCGTCATAGTATCCTTACCAAGTGATACTTCTTCCAATTTTGTCGCATAACCTGTCGGATTTTCCTCGGCAGGAACTGTTTTCAGAGGTGTTTCACGAGGGATATTGCCGAGGCCCAGTTTAGCCATATTTGGCACATCCAAGCCGACTGTTTTTGAAATGTGTCCCAAGGTGTCTGATGCACCGTCTGGCACGCCTGCATTGGTAAAGTTGTTGGCATCTGGCGCCGCACCGATTCCCACAGAATCCAGGACAATCAGATGAATACGTTTAAATTTAGGCATATTGCTCTCCTTTTTTTTTAAAATAAACGTTCGTCTTTTAATTATAACATAAAAAAGCTCTCATTTTATAAAAAAATGAGAAGCGTTTTCAACTATTCTTTAGTAAGGATTTTAGGACCTTCTGCTGTTCCCACGATGACTCTTGAAATCAAGTTGATGAAGAGACCGTGCTCTACTACTCCAACTGTGTGGTCCAGTTCATTGGCCAAAGCAAGCGTATCCAAAATTCGTTGCAAATCCAGGTCAATGATGAAATTCTGCATATCGGTCACCAATTTCTGGCCGTCCTTCATACGGAAACTTGGACGATAGCCCTTCTTCTCAAACAGTCGGAAAAGATTTTCAGAACCGTATTGAACCACTTCAACCGGCAGTTTGAAGGCTCCGAGTGTTTCCACTAGCTTGCTTTCATCGACAATCCAGATAGAGTCCTTGGAATAGCTGGCAACGACCTTTTCCATGAGCAGGGCTGCACCGCCACCCTTGATGCCGTTAAAAGCTCCGTCTACTTCATCTGCTCCGTCCACCGTCAAGTCAACATAATCCACCTCATCAATATTCTTCAGAGGAATCCCCAGTGAAGCAGCGTGTTTCGCTGTGGCATGCGAAGTCGTTACACCGATGATGTCCAAACCTTCTTCCTGGACCCGGCGACCGATTTCCTGGACGAAATAATAGGCAGTCGACCCTGTTCCCAGGCCCACAATCATCCCGTCCGTGACAAATTCAGCTGCCTTAATCCCAACTTGTTCTTTCAAATTTGACATAGTTTACTCCTTTGCTTTCTTAACTAGCCCTGTTGGTAAACCATGGTCTGCGCAAGTGCTTGACCGTCACCACCCAGCAACTCAACAAGTTTATAGGCAAATGGCAGACTGGTTCCCGCACCTCGACTGGTCACGATATTGCCATCGACAACCACCTCATCCGTCTGGTGAATCCCTGAGGCAATCTGCTCTTCCATGCCTGGATAACAGGTAAAATGACGGTCCTTGAGAAGCTCCGCTCTCTCTAAAACAATGGGTGCCGCACAGATTGCTGCCACAAATTTACCAGCCGCAGCTTGAGTTTTCAATTCCTCAATCAAACCAGATTTGTCACGTAGATTGGTCGCCCCTGGCATACCGCCTGGCAGGACAATCAAATCATAGGCTGACAAATCGCCATCAAAGACAGAATCAGTCTGAACAGGAATCCCATGAGAACCTGTCACCGTCTGGCTGGTCAAGCCAACCATCTGGCAATCCATATTGGCCCGACGAAGGACATCAACCGGTGTCAGGGCTTCGATTTCTTCAAAACCTTCTGCAAATAAAACCGCTACTTTTTTCATTTTTCCCTTCTTTCTACACGCTTTATCGTGATTTTCTTATAGGATGATGCTTGGCGAGTCTGAGCCTCGTCAAACAAGGTAAATTGGTAACTCATGGATAATATCAGGCCAATGCCAATCAAGTTGGAAACCATAGAAGACCCACCCTGAGATATGAAAGGCAAGGGAATCCCGGTCAGAGGCAAGATACCTGTTGCTGCACCGATATTTTCAAAGACGTGAAAGAGCAACATGACAATGAAACCTGTCGAAATATAGGTGTAAAAACGATTGTTGGACTCGACAGTTATTTTCAGCATGCGATAGATCAAGAGCAGATAGAGCGCAATGACCACCGAGGCTCCGATAAATCCAAAATCTTCTGCAATAACTGTGAAAATCATGTCACTTTCGCGAACAGGAATCAGCAGATTGGTTTTATTGATGCCGATACCCGTCAGACCGCCACTGCCAATCGCAATCAAGCTTTGGGCTTGCTGATAGGTCGTTGATTGGGCATTTTCAAAGGGATCTAGCCAGCCCAAAATTCGGTTGATTTGATAGGTGTCCATCCCCAGATTATGAAGGAAGGATCGCCCACCAGGACTAATGAATATCAGCAGAAAAACTCCGACCAAGACGACAGCTGTCAAGACGGCTGGTAATAAAATTTTCCAGGAAATTCCCGACAGGAGCAACATGCCACCGTATATGGCTACGAAAACCAAAGAAGTCCCCAAATCTCGCTGTAGATAAAGCAAGCCCAAGACTGGTAAGGTCAAGAGGGTCAGAAAGGCAATCAGACGAAAATCTTCCTTTAACTGCCGCACTGGATTCCGCTGTTGAAAGCTGACAATCAATCTGGCTGACATGACAATGTAGGAAATCTTCATGAATTCCGACGGTTGAAACAGTGTCATATCACTGACCGTTACCCAGTTTTTAGCCCCTGTAGAGGCAACTAGCTCTGGACTAAAATAATAGAGAGGCAAAATCATCAATCCCAGTCCCAACATATAAAGAAGCGGAGCCATTTTCCATAAAAACTTATTGGAAAAGAACATAACTAGGAAGGCTAAACTGATACCTAAGGCAATCCACAGCAGCTGCTGGCCGACTATCCGCACCAGTTTTTCCGGAAAATCAATGCTAACGGCGATATAGAGGGATAAGATACCTATCAACAATAGTAAAAATACAGGTAATATCAGACCGTAATCAATCCGATTATCTAAATCAATCTTTCGAGTGCTCATGTCTCCTGCTTTCTAAATCTAATCTTCTACTATTATAGCAGAAAATAACGCACCGTATTTTATCAAACCCAAGATTCCTATCAAA
This sequence comes from Streptococcus suis, assembly GCA_024583055.1. Taxonomy (NCBI): domain Bacteria; kingdom Bacillati; phylum Bacillota; class Bacilli; order Lactobacillales; family Streptococcaceae; genus Streptococcus; species Streptococcus suis. Next base: position 2,144,823 of record CP102145.1, on the reverse strand, counting down.
AATCGCAGATGCGGCTGGCTAACTATAGTCTAGAGCAATCAAAATGGCAATCACGCGCACAAAAAAGCCCTCTCCGAAACTCGGAAAAGGCTTAAAATCAATGTTTCTCTTAGTTCGCAGCGTTTGCGTCTTTGAGACCGTATTTTTTGTTGAACTTGTCCACGCGGCCGTCTGCTTGAGTGAATTTTTGACGTCCAGTATAGAATGGGTGTGAATCTGATGAAATTTCCACACGGATCAATGGGTAAGTTTCACCTTCAAACTCAACAGTTTCATTAGAGTTCTTAGTAGAACCGCTAAGGAACTTGTAACCAGTAGTTGTGTCCATGAAGACAACAGTGCGATATTCTGGATGGATATCTTTTTTCATTATAAAAATTCCTTTCTGCCATGGTCTCTTTCCGAGCCATAGATTATAACCATTTAAGTTTACCAAAAGTTAGGCAGACTTGCAAGTCTTTTCCCCTATTTTCTCAACATTTTACAAAGCAGAGGCTCCGGAGGCCACATCCGAAGTCACACGCGCCCCAAAACCACCTCTTGAAGGGCTGGCCAAACCGTCTGACAAATGCTGTTTCCCAGCCACAACCCTGTCCACCAATCCCGGCGTCACAAAAACCTTGCCATCCAGGCCAATCATAACAGCCTCAATACCCTCCGTCTGGCAAACCGTCCTGTAAATCTCAGCCATGGACTGACCAAAGAGACGTGTGGTCCAAATCTCGCCATCGACTGACCGCTTGGAGACAATGGAAATACTGGCCAGTTCAGAGGCAATGGGATAGCCTGTCTGCGGACTGAGGATATGGTGATAGGTCTTGCCTTCAACCGTTAGGCTCCTTTCGTAAATGCCAGAGGTGACCACCGATTCTTGAATGATTTGCAGAACCAAGATGTTCTGCCCTCGTTCTTTTCCAGGATCCTGAATACCGATAAGCCAGTTACCATCAGGATTATGAGGTGCCTGTCCAAATGTCTTTACATTGCCACCCAGGTTAATCAAGCCAGCAGTCACACCCATTCGCTCCAAAAATTCGACGATGCGGTCTGCCACATAGCCCTTGGCTAAGGCTCCCAGGTCAATGGCCATGCCCTCTTTTTTCAGATAGACCAGCATGTCCTCATCGTCCAATTCAATATCAGCGGGGTCAATGATAGCCAGTTTTTTATCAATTTCTTCCTGACTAGGCAGCTTGGCATCGGAAAAACCAATCCGCCAGGTCTGGACCAGCGGACCAATGGTGATATTGAGAAAACTCTTGTCAGCCAGGCTGTGTTCCTTGCCCAGCTTGATCAGTTCGTACAAATCCTCTGCAACAGGAACCGCCTGTATACCTGCATTGAGATTGACTTCCATGAGTTCCGAAGTCAGGTCATTGGCTGAAAAACGGTCCTTGTACAGAATAAGGAGGTTTTCCACCTGGTCTAAAATTGGCTCAGGATTCTCATGCCAAATCTTGGTTTCAATGACCGTCCCCATGAGACGGACGCTTCTGCTACTTACTTGCATCTCGGACAACCTGCTGGATTTCTTGATAAATGGCTTCATTTTCGGCTAGGGAATAGGAATTAGCACCGCTGGCTAATGGATGCCCCCCGCCGTCATGTCGCTGGGCAATAGCCGAAATAGGAATATACTTGCTGCGGAGACGGACACGGTAGTTACCATCGGCTTGTTCCACAAAAATCCCCCAGGACTGGACATCACCGATACGACCCGGAGCGCCAACGATAAAGGAGGTTTCCGCATCTGTCACGCCGTATTTTTCAAGAGTGGCACGGGTCAAGGTCACCCGAGCAGCACCATGTTCATCCACCTCTAAATGGTCATAGACATAGCCTGTCAGCTTGGCAATCTTGTAGTCAATGGTGTCCATTTGGCGGCTCATCCGGGTAAAATCAAAGTCCTCCTGACGCAGGCGGGCCGCAATTTCAAAGGTGCGAGCAGTCGTCGCAGGGTAAAGGAAACGACCCGTATCACCGACAATCCCTGCGTAAAGCAGGCGGGCGATTTCCCCGTCTAGTTTGAGGTTGTTGCCCAGAGCAAACTCCGTAATCATTTCGCTACAAGAGCTGGCAGCTGTGTTGACCCAGAGCAGGTCACCGTAAGGCTCTTCGTTTGGATGGTGGTCGATTTTGATGAGAAAATCCCCAGTGGTATAGCGATTGTCATCCACTCGCGGCGTATTGGCCGTGTCTGTCACGATGACCAAGGCTCCGTGATACTCCTCATCTGCGACTGAGTCCATGCTAGCCAGCCAAGCCAGGGTTGGTTCATCCACACCTGTCGCCTTGACGTTTTTTTCAGGAAAATTGACCTGCAATAATTTCTTCAAACCCACCTGACTACCAATGGCATCTGGGTCTGGCCGCTGGTGACGGTGAATAATAATAGTGTCGTACTTCTTAATGGTTTCTAAAATATCTGTAGTAATAGTCATAGCAACTCCTTTCCCAATATTTTAGCACAATCTCCCCCTTTTGAAAAATAAGGGAGTGTGGTATAATGGGATTACTATGTAACTTGGAGGAAATTATGGCACTAGCAAAAATTGTTTACGCTAGTATGACTGGTAACACAGAAGAAATTGCGGATATCGTAGCTAGCAAACTAGAGGAATTAGGTTTGGAGGTACAGGTTCATGAATGTACCACAATTGAGACGGAAGAAATCCTAGATGCTGACTTAATTGTCGTTGCGACCTATACTTATTCTTATGGTGGCGACGGTGAATTGCCAGATGAAATCATTGATTTCTACGCTGACCTAGCTGACCTGGACTTGACTGGTAAGGTCTACGGTGTCTGTGGTTCTGGCGATACCTTCTATGATGATTTCTGTAGTGCGGTAGATGATTTCGACACTATGTTGGGGTCACGTGGTGCGGTCAAAGGTGCTGAAAATGTCAAGGTAGACCTGGCTGCTGAAGACGAAGACATCGTTAACTTGGAAAAATTTGCCAGCGATTTAGCCGCAAAATTAGATTAAGATGCAGAACAAAATAACCAGTAACAGGTGTTACTGGTTCAGAACGTAGACAAACTAAACTCTGGATAAATAAACTGAGTAGCTCTGCTAAGAAAAATAAAAATTAAGTTTATTTCGCGAGCGGAGTGAGCCTTAAGTCGGGACTTTCTGCTGTGATGAAAACGCTAGAAACGTTGTCGTTTCTAGCGTTCGGAGTCATTGAGACCTTAGGCTCAATGACTAGGTATGGAATTCCGAAGGAAGTCGCTACCGTCCGACATCACCTCAGGAAAGTCCGAAAAGAGACTTTGTTTACAAACTCAACCAGTAACAGGTGTTACTGGTTTTCTTAAAGGAGAATGGGATGCTATTAGAAGACATTCGGAAAGACATTAACGACTTGGACTGCCAACTTGTCAGCTTACTGGAACAACGCATGGAGTTGGTCGATCAGGTCACAGCCTACAAACGTGCGACTGGAAAGCCAGTCCTGGATGCCAGCCGCGAACAAGCTGTTCTAGATAGAGTCGGTAGCCTGGTGGAAAATCCAGCTTACCGCTCTGCCATTGTCGCAACTTTCAGTGACATTATGGCCCGGTCCAGGGCCTACCAGGCGGAAAAATTGGCTGACTATGAATAACAAGATTTCACGCACTGGACAGCTCAGTCTCTTTTCCCTTATCATTGGTCTCGCCGCAGGAGTGATTGAAACAATTTTTGGCAGAGTCTTGTTGGCTATAGGCACTATCCGTACCGATTACTTCTCCTACCTCATTCCCTTGCTCAGTCTTGCTGGACTTCTCATCATCTTTGTCTATCAAAAATGGGGGAAATCCGTCCAAGCTGGGATGAATTTGGTGTTTCAGGCAGGACAAGGACAAGACACCACTATTCCCCCTATTCTAATCCCACTGATTACCACAACCACTTGGCTGGGACATCTGGTTGGCGCATCAGTAGGACGCGAGGGGGTCGCTGTTCAATTGGGTGCCAGCATGTCGCACTGGCTGGGTAAGCACTGGAAAAGCGCACTTCCTAAAGACACTATGACACAAATTGGGATGGCTGCTGGCTTTGCTGGGCTCTTTCAAACGCCTTTGGCAGCTAGTTTATTTGCTGTCGAGGTCTTGGTGGTCGGGAGCATTTCTTGGGTTGCCCTGCCTTACTGTCTCCTTGCTGCTATCATCGCCTCTTCTACCTCGCATTGGCTAGGCTTGGAAAAATTCAGCCATTCCCTGTCAGCTTTTCCCTTCCAATTTGAAGATCTATTCAAGTGGATGTTAGTGGCCATCTGTCTCGGACTGATCGGTAACTGCTTCGCTTGGATCCTCACACATGCCAAAGCAGAAATATCTACTATTCTTCCCAATCCTTACTGGAGAATGCTTGCACTGGGCTTGTTACTCTCGCTCTTTCTCTATTTAGCACACCTCGGTCGCTATTCTGGTTTGGGGACTAATTTAATTGAGGCTAGTCTATCTGGAAATACAATTTTTGCTTATGACTGGCTACTCAAGTTGGTCTTTACCTGCTTGTGCTTAATTGCAGGTTTCCAAGGCGGTGAAGTCACCCCACTCTTTGCCATCGGTGCAAGTGCAGGACTTGTTTTGGCACAGTGGCTTGGTCTCCCACCAGAATTGGTTGCTGCACTAGGTTATTGTGCTGTATTTGGCACTGCGACCAATACACTCCTTGCTCCTATTTTGATTAGCTACGAGGTGTTCGGTTCTGCCATTCTTCCATTTGCCCTACCTGTGCTCGGAGTCGCTTATTTCCTCAACCGTAAACAAACCATCTACGGGCAACAAATTCATTGAATAGGTAAAAAAGTCTGATTAGTAGGCTTTTTTCTTTCTCAAAAATTCAAAAAGAAACGCTGATTTGACAACGTTTCTCAAGTCGTATCTATCTCCCCTGCAGGAATCGAACCTGCAACTAATTCTTAGGAGGAATTTGTTATATCCATTTAACTAAGGGAAGGTTACCCTTCTATTGTAACCTAGAAGGGAAAGGATTGCAAGACTGGATTAATCTGCTGCGTGCTTACGGTATTTTTCCATTTTGGCTTTGAACAATTCCCCATTACTAGGTGCCGTGTAGGTAACCGCATTCGCTCCAGCCTCGATGACTGCGCGAATGCTGTCTTCGGTCGGACCGCCTGTTGCAATAATCGGAAATTCGGGGAAATCTTGACGAATCTTGGCCACAACCCGCGCAGTATCTGCTCCACAAGAAACATTGAGAATATCAACACCAGCCTCAATCCGGGCCTTAATATTTGATTTCTCAGAAACTACCGTATAGATGATAGGAATATCCACAACCTTGTTGATTTCCTGTATAGTATCGACATTGGTCGGACCATTGACAACAACCGCATAGGCACCTTCTGATTCGGAAAAGAGGCTCATATTAGCAGAGCGGAGACCTGTGGTCAAGCCACCACCCACACCTGCAAGTACAGGAACTGAAGCTACCAGCATGATGCTCTTCAGGATAGCTGGACTAGGCGTAAAAGGATAGACTGCTAACACAGCGTCCGCATTATGATTGGCAATAATCGCAACATCCGTCGTAAACAAAATCGAGCGGATTCTGCGTCCGTAAATCATGATACCGCTACATTCTTTGATAATATTAGGCATCTGCACAATATCCTGGCGCAAATCTGACAAGATTGACGGTGGAACTGGCTTGGTCATAGGTCACCTCCATTTTTATATTTTAGAACATCAAGACTAGTCGCAAAAGGAAACTCCTCATCTCAGCAAGAACATTTCCCATCCTTAGCTGAAAATTGAAAACCTGATGTCCACTTACACTTCTAGCCTAGTTAGATTTCGGTTTAATAATATTCATTATAACACATTTTTATCAGGAATAGGAAGCTATCCCTGAAAAAATAAAAAATCCGGAAGCTCGTCCGGATCCTTTGAACTATTTGGTAGATTTGCGAACCTTAATGCCGTGATTCAGAATGACTTCACGGTTTTCCAATTCTTCCTTGTGCATGATTTTGGTCAGCATCCGCATGGCAATGGCACCAATATCATACAATGGCTGATTGATAGAAGTCAGGTTAGGTCGTGTAAACTTGGTCACCAGTGAATCATCGCTTGTAATGATTTCAAAATCTTCTGGAACGCTGAGACCCTTGTCTGAAATACCATTCAAGAGACCTGCTGCAATTTCATCTTCTGCCACCAAGGCTGCCGTCGCACCTGCGTTCAAGATACGTTCAGCAAGGGCATAGCCCTCTTCATACTTATACTTAGATTCAAAGACTAGGCCTTCGCTAAAGTCCAAGCCCGCTTCTTGCAAGCCATCCTTATAACCAGCAAAGCGGACCTTGCCATTGATATCATCAACCAACGGTCCAGATACAAAGGCGATTTTCTTGTTGTTTTTAGCCAACAGGGTAACCGCATCCTTGCTTGCTGCAGCGTAGTCAATGTTAACGCTCGGCAATTGTTTTTCCAAATCAACTGTACCAGCCAGAACGATCGGTGTACGTGAACGAGAAAACTCCGCCCGAATCTTATCTGTCAAATGGTAGCCCATGAAAATGATACCATCCACCTGTTTTGAAAAGAGGGTGTTGACCACATTAATCTCTTTTTCATCGTTCTCATCGCTATTGGCAAGGACGATATTATACTTATACATATCAGCAATATCATCAATCCCCTTAGCCAGGGTTGCAAAGTAGGCGTTAGCAATATTTGGGATAACCACACCAACAGTCGTCGTCTTCTTGCTGGCCAAACCACGGGCAACGGCGTTAGGACGGTAATCCAAGCGCTCGATGACCTCTAAGACTTTTTTGCGGGTATTTTCCTTAACGTTCTTATTTCCATTTACAACGCGGGAAACGGTCGCCATAGAGACCCCAGCTTCGCGGGCAACGTCATATATCGTTACCGTATCATCAGTATTCAACATATTTGTGTTTCCTTTCACCTTTCTTTTTCTATGAAAATTACGCTTTCACTCTCTTATAGTGTATCACTTTTTGTAAACACTTTCAAGAGAAAAATAGGACTTTTTTCGCTAGGACTTGCAAATTTTTTGATTTTTTGAAACAATAGTCCATATAATAAACGAAAATTTCATTTTTCTTATCATCAAAAGAAAGGTATGCCTATGTCTAAATTACAATATGTGCAAGATTACCTAGAAAACAATCAACTTGAATTGGCCATTTTCTCAGATCCTTCCAGTATCTACTACCTGACCGGCTATCACGCTGACCCACACGAACGCCACATGTTCCTCTTTGTCATGCCAGACCATGAACCGCTCCTCTTCCTACCAGCTCTCGATGTCGAGCGCGCTCGTGCAACTGTTTCATTCCCCGTAACTGGCTACATGGATTCTGAAAATCCTTGGAAAATCATCCAGGCAAGTCTGCCAAACAAGGCCTTCAAGACAATCGGTGCTGAATTTGACAATATGAATTTGACCCGCTACCACGGTCTCCAGTCTATTTTTAATCAGCCTTTCTCAGACATCACTCCGCTGATCAATACCATGAAATTGATTAAATCCCGCGATGAAATTGAAAAAATGTTTATCGCAGGTGAATTTGCGGATAAGGCCATGCAGGTCGGATTTGACAACATTTCCTTGAATGTCACAGAAACCGACATTATCGCCCAGATTGAATTTGAAATGAAAAAACAAGGCATTTCAAAAATGAGTTTCGATACCATGGTCTTGACCGGTAATAATGCAGCTAATCCTCACGGCATTCCCGCTACTAATAAGATTGAAAACAATGCCCTGCTTTTGTTTGACTTGGGCGTAGAAACGCTAGGCTACACTTCTGATATGACACGGACAATTGCGGTCGGTCAGCCTGATCAATTCAAAAAAGACATTTACAATCTCTGTTTAGAGGCCCACATGGCAGCTGTCGAGATGATTAAACCCGGTGTGACTGCTGGTGAAATTGACTATGCTGCTCGCTCTGTTATTGAAAAATCTGGTTATGGTGAGTATTTCAACCACCGCCTGGGCCACGGTTTGGGAATGAGCGTTCATGAATTTCCATCTATCATGGAAGGCAATGATTTGGTTATTCAAGAGGGCATGTGTTTCTCTGTTGAGCCAGGTATCTACATTCCGGGCAAGGTCGGCGTCCGCATTGAGGATTGCGGTCATGTGACCGAGAACGGCTTTAATGTCTTTACCAAAACGCCTAAAGAACTCTTGTATTTTGATGTATAAAAAGAGAACCTCCTACTATTTTGTAGGAGGTCATTTACTTACCTATTTTTTTAGAAAAGTTGTTAATAGTCGAAAAGCATGGATCATTAGAATAACAAGAATAGCAATAACATTGATAAGAAGTGGTATTATTACGAAAGCAAGTCCATATATAGCAATGATAGTTGCATCTTCTATCTCAGCTCTGTTACTCAAGTACATCATATATAAATAGCTGGATGCCAAAATGAAAAAAATAACATAAATACCTTTGGTCCAATAGTGATATAAAAATCTATAAATCAAGGCATTTCCAACTAGCGTAGCAATAATAAGTAGTAAAATTAGCCAGTTTTCGACTAAATAAAGGAGCCAAAATATGAAAGGGAGACTCATCGATACCAACAAAGTCCCTAATATCAGACCCGCTCTTTTAAGAATTACATTCATACTTGATTAAAAATTTCGTCCATTCTTCCCATAACCGTAACGTTCCATGAAATCTTGGCGGAATTCCAAGAGATTGTCATCCATAATGGCCTGACGAACATTTTTCATAAGGTTGATTAGGAAGAAGAGGTTGTGGTAGCTGGTCAAGCGGATACCAAAGGTCTCATCTGCCTTGAGCAAGTGACGCAGGTAGGCACGGCTGTAGTTTTTACAGGTGTAGCAATCACAATTGGGGTCAAGCGGGGTGAAATCTTCTGCGAATTGCGCATTTTTCACGACCAAACGCCCCTGACTGGTCATACAGGTACCATTGCGGGCGATACGGGTCGGCAATACACAGTCAAACATATCAACCCCACGAATCACACCATCAATCAAGCTATCTGGTGCTCCAACACCCATGAGGTAACGAGGCTTGTTTTCCGGCAAAAGCGGCGTTGTGAAATCCAAGACTGCATTCATCTCATCATGGGTCTCACCGACAGCCAAACCACCGATGGAATAGCCCAGAAAATCCATGCTGACCAAGTCGCTAGCTGATTGACGACGGAGGTCTTCAAAGCCAGCCCCTTGGACAATCCCGAAGAGCCCTTGGTCATGCGGGCGACGGTGAGCCTTTAGACCACGCTCCGCCCAACGGCTGGTCCGTTCAATGGACTTCTTGACATAGTCATACGGTTGGTAGAATTGCGGGCATTCGTCAAAGCTCATCATGATGTCAGAACCAAGATTATTCTGGATGGAAATGGCTTTTTCCGGCGACAGGAACATCTTACTACCATTGAGATGGTTTTTAAAGGTCACACCTTCCTCGGAAATATTGCGGCTATCTGCCAGCGAATAAACCTGGAACCCGCCCGAATCCGTCAAAATCGGCTGGTCCCAATTCATGAATTTGTGGAGTCCGCCGGCACGCGCAATCAGCTCATCACCAGGACGAAGCCAGAGATGATAGGTATTGGACAAAATAATGCCCGACCCCATTTCTTTCAGCTCCTCAGGCGACATGGTCTTGACCGTCGCTTGCGTTCCCACTGGCATAAACATAGGCGTTGGGAAGGTCCCGTGTGGCGTGATAATCTCACCCAAACGAGCACCTGTGTGCTTTTCTTTCTTGATCAAGCGATACTTGATTGGTACATCTGTCATATATATTTACCTCCTACCAGGAAAAACAGTCCTGGGAAAATCAACAGGGCTCCACTGAGCCTGCAACTAATCTAGTCTATCAAAATTTACCTTTCTTGTCACTTGAAACTGTGTTAAAATATGGAAGAAAGGAAGGCTTTATGTTTACACTATCATCTATTCGCCAAAAAGCTCGCCTGAGCCTGAGAAGGAATCCTACTAGCTTTAAAATCGTTTTGCTTCCTGTCCTGCTCACTCTGCTGATCAATCTATTTACAAATTCCCAGACAGATATGGAGCGTGTTGCAGACATTAGCCAGGACACCCAGGCTAGCATTTATTACCTACTGTCCATTTTAGGATTTACAAGCTTCTACAGGTTGCTCCTTGCCCTTCTGCTGCTCTCCGTCTCCTACAGCCTATTCCTATTGATGTTGGACAAAAAAGCGACAGGGAAACTTTCTGATAGCCTAGCTATCTTCAGCCATCCATCATTTGGAAAATTCTTGGCGGTTTTCAGTTTAAAAACAATCCTGCTCATTCTCTGGGGCTTGATCTTCTACATCGGTGCCTTCTTGCTGCTAGGGTCTAGTATCCTCATCGGCAACCTGTCCGCAGAACTGCTTCAAGCCAACTCGGTTGAAGTACAGGAAAGCCTGACTGGCATGATAGCTATCGGCTTTTTGGTTTTTATTGCTGGTTTGTTCCTGATTTGCATTGGTCTGGCCATCTATTTGCCACAGGTCTATGCCTATTCCCAGGCTGAGAACATTCTCTTCCAACGCTTGGAAGAGGACACTTATACCAGTGCCAGAGCCATTTTGAATGAAAGCCGTCAATTGATGAAGGGCTACAAATGGAAACGATTCCTCTTGGATTTGAGCTTCTTGGGTTGGTTTATCTTGATCATTATCACCGGCGGACTTGCGGATTTCTATGTTCTTCCCTATCACAAGACTGCCCAGATTTATTTCTATCAGGCTATTCTGGAAGAAAAAAGTACCAAATCAATATAATTCGACCATTCAAAAAGCGATATCCGCTCACACTTGCGGCATCGCTTTTTATTTATGTTCTCAGTTACTACTATGCTCCTGTCATGGCCAAGTATTCAATCTTGATGCACTTGTTCATGACAATGGCAGAGCGCCCAGCCTGACGCAGGATCTCTTCTGCTTCTTGGCTCTCCAAGCCCAGCTGAGCCCAAAATATTTTAGCATCTGTTTGGATAAATTCACGCGCTACATCGGGCAAGAATTCACTGCGACGGAAAATATCGACAATGTCAATCGGCTGGTCAATATCCAGCAGACTAGCATAGACTGGCTCACTAAGAATGGTTTGGCCAACTGCCGTCGGATTAACAGGAATAATCTTATAACCAGCCTCCTGCATGAGCTTGGAAACCCGATAGGATGTGGCATCCTCACGAGTAGACAAGCCCACAACCGCAATGGTCTTGGCGTTTCTCAGATAATCAAAGATGACATTCTGATCTGGATTTTGAAAAGAATAGGTCATAACTACCTCCTTTTAAGAGTGATAATGATAGACAAATAGGAAAATCAAGAGGGCAAGCAGGCACACCGGGCGGATAAGCCTGACTTCTCTCTTGCTCAGTATCGAACGACCTGGCATTTGGGGAAAGAGGGCCACCAAAACTGCCGTAGCAGCCAGACCTATATTGGCCAGATAGGCCATCTTGGTCAGACTTGCCAGTAGGAAGCTCAGAAATGTAAGTCCTACTCCCAACAGAATCATTTGCCCATAGGTCCGTGTTTGCAGCCATTCTTACATCATAGTCGTCCTCTGAGTATTCTTATTTCTTAGAAAGGGAATAAACTACATCCTTAAGCTGACCGATAGCTTTCTTGAGTGCTGTCCGGTCCTTGTCCAAGCCTGGATCCAACGAGTAGTAGATAGAGCCTACAACAACAGAATCATCATACTCTCCAGTTGATTCCATCCGATAGAAGGTCAGGCGGGCCATTTTTTGATCGTTCATAATCTGACGACCGGCCTTCCACTCCTGGTCATTGATGATCACAACTGACTGCTCAATGAAATTGTGGTTGGTTTCCGCCATACGGGCAGCCAACTCTTCTTCGTTCATGTTAACACCTTCTTCCAGTGGTGACTTGTTGAAAGCATTGATATTGTAGAGTTGAACCATGTAGTTGTTAGCGCCTTCCTTGACATCGTAAACCGCAGCTAGGGTCTCATCTTCTGTGTTTTCTTTATTGATGGTCCAGTTGGCAGGCACATCGTAGTAGCGCCAATTTTCTTTGATATTGCCGTTTTCATCACGTTCCGCAACACCATTGTTGGCCGCATGTATCTTGTGACCTTTTTGCGTCTCATCAGCTGGCGGATTGTCATTGACAGCAACGACTGGGACATTGACAAGAACATTGAACTGTTCATTTGTGGTGTCTTGTTTTTCTTTTAAAATAGGCAATTGAGTTGAGAAATCATCACCCGAAGGATTGGTTCCCTTGTTTTCTTTCTTCTGGCCACAGCCAACGAGAATCACACTAAACAAGGCAAGTAGAAGAATTGATTTTTTCACGTTATTTCCTTTCTTATTTAGCTTCATACCAGGTCTGACCGGCATTTTCGTCCGCAATCAGTGGCACAGACAGGGCAATGGCGCTTTCCATGGTCTCCTTGACCATGGCTTTGACCCTTTCCAGCTCTGCCATTGGTACCTCCAAAACAATCTCATCATGGACCTGAAGGAGCATGCGGGTAGATAGACCAGCCTCAGTCAGGGCCTTGTCCAAGTTAATCATAGCCACCTTGAGGATATCAGCAGCGGATCCTTGGATTGGAGAGTTGATGGCTGTTCGCTCGGCAAAATTTCGGACGTTGAAGTTGCGAGAGTTAATATCTGGTAATTCTCGACGGCGCTTGTAGATGGTTTCTACAAAGCCCTTGTCACGCGCCTCGCGAACGATGGTCTCCATGTAATTCTTGATACCAGGGAAGCGTTCGAAATAGGTATCGATGTAATTCTTAGCCTCTTTTCTCGTGATTCCGAGGTTGTTAGAAAGTCCGAAGTCAGAAATGCCGTAGACCACACCAAAGTTGACAGCCTTGGCATTGCGGCGGTCATTTGCTGTCACATCTTCTGCTTTTTCAATGCCAAAGACCCGCATAGCTGTTGAAGTATGGATATCATCGCCTCGTTTGAAGGCTTCAATCAGGTGCTCATCTTGAGAAATATGCGCCAAGACCCGCAATTCAATCTGAGAATAATCCGATGCCAAGAGTACACTATCCTCAAGCGAAGGCACAAAGGCCTTACGAATGAGACGACCCTGCTCCAGGCGGACCGGGATATTCTGCAGGTTGGGATCTGTTGAAGACAGACGCCCTGTCTGGGTCAGGTCCTGGACATAGCGGGTGTGAATCTTGTCATCTGCTAGGATAGCATCCTGCAAGCCAATGACATAGGTAGACTGGAGCTTGCTAATCTGACGGTATTCCAAAATTTTCGACACGACTGGGGCAATAGGCGCCAGACGCTCCAGGACATCAACGGCCGTTGAATAGCCCGTCTTGGTCTTTTTAGTGTATTCCAATGGTAGGCCCATATCCTCAAAGAGAATGGTGCCCAGCTGCTTAGGCGAATTGATATTAAATTCTTGACCAGCTAATTCATAGATTTCCTTGGTCAGCTGCTCTATCAAGACTTCATTTTCAGCCTGCATGGCTTGGAGAGTCTCTTTTTCTACCTTGATACCGGAAATTTCCATCTTGGCAAGGACATCCGCCAGGGGCAATTCCATCTCGTAGAAGAGCTCCAATTGCTCATGTTCTTCGAGTTTTGCCAGCATAGCTTGCTCGGTCTCAATCAAGACCTGGACCTTACGAGCCAGATGCGAGAAGAATTCCTCACGGGCTGGTAGGGCCAATTTGGCTCCCTTACCATAGACCGCCTCATCTGGCACCAAGCTAGTCTGACCGTAGAGGTTGGCGATGGTGGTCAAGGTATTGTCCTCAACTGTTGACAGGAGATACTTGGCCAAGCGACTGTCAAAGCTGCCAAGAGGGAGGTTCAGGCTCTTTCTAGCCAAGAGAACCTTACCACGCTTGAAATCATAGGTCTTAATAGTCTGATGTTCCAAGAAATCACGTAGGATAGGGCTGTCCAGTAATTCTGGACCACCGACATAAATCCCGTCCTTATCGCCCCAGGCCAGGCCAACAATTTCCTCTCGGTGGTAATTTTCACCTAGAATCTCAAAATAGAAGAACTGGTCCTTCTTAAGCATATCAGCCGTCACATCTGTAACCGTTTGGAAATCCAGTACTACTTCCTCTTGGGTCTCGGTCACTCCCAGCTGGGCCCGGAGTTGCTTAAAGCCCATGTCATCGTAGAATTGAGCCAGCTCCTCAATATTTGGACCAGTGTAGGCAATGTCGTCCAGGCCAATTTCAATCGGAGCATTGGTATCAATGGTCGCAAGGGTCTTAGACAGGAAGGCCTGGTCCTTGTCGTTGATGAGGTTTTCCTTCATCTTGGAGGCCTTCATGCTGTCGATATTTTCGTAAATCCCCTCTAAGCTGCCGTGTTCAATGAGGAGCTTGAGACCCGTCTTTTCACCGATTTTAGTCACGCCAGGGATATTATCCGACTTATCCCCCATGAGGGCCTTGAGGTCGATAAACTGGGCTGGGGTAATCCCCATTTTTTCCATGAGGTAGGCTGGGGTAAATTCCTCAAATTCTGCCACGCCTTTCTTGGAAATCTCCACAACCGTATTTTCATCTGTCAGCTGGATCAAGTCCTTGTCACCGCTGACAATGGTTACATCAAAAGGAGTGTCTATCCGCTCTGCCATTTTGTCCAAGGTACCGATAATATCATCTGCCTCGTACTGTGCCAGCTCATAGTGCATGACCCCCATGGCATCCAGCATCTGGCGGATAAAAGGGAACTGCTCGCGGAATTCGTCTGGAGTCTTGGCCCGGCCCGCCTTGTAGTCAGCGTACATCTCCGTCCGGAAGGTGGTCTTACCAGCGTCAAATGCCACCACAATGTGGGTCGGCTGGACCCGCTTCATCATGTGGTCCAACATGAGGTTAAAGCCATAAATCGCGTTGGTGTGGAGCCCAGTCGGACTCTTAAAACGGTCAATTTGGTTGTAGAGTGCAAAGAAAGCACGGAAGGCTACAGAAGAGCCGTCGATTAGTAAAAGCTTGTTTTTATTCATAGGTCTATTATAGCATGAAAAGGAGGTTTTGGCGGGCTGGGGAGGGCTGGAAAAAGAAAAATCCTAGCTAGGCTGCTAGGACTTCCTGAAGGTTTCATCAAATAAATTCTACTCCACTGACTTGAGGGCTTCCAGCATATCGACCTTTCTGAGCTGGTGGTTGACATACCAGCCCAGGCCTGCCAGAATGCCCACTATGGCTAGGACAGGGATGATGTAGACTTCTGCACCCACATGAGGATTAAAGCGAATGGAGTCTGAGCCAATCATGGCCAGGAGCAGGCGGTGCAGGTAAAAACCTGATACCAGACCGACCAGCACGCCAATCAAGGACAGGGCAATGGTTTCCCGGTAGATATACATGGTCACTTCCTTATTGTGGAAGCCCAGCACCCGAATGGTAGACAGCTCCCGGATTCGCTCGGACATGTTGATGATGGTCAGATTGTAGAGGATGACCAAGCCCAGCAGGATAGAGAGAACCACTAAGATGGTCATGACCGACTGCAAGGAGCCTGCCATGGCCGTCAGCATGTTCATGAGCGAAGTATTTTGCACCAGACTCTTGACTCCAGGCATGGCTAGGAGCTGACTGGCTGTATCTTGGACCTGGTCGACTTGCCCCTGCTTGAGCTGGACCAGATAGCCATTAGCCGTCCGCCGCTTGCCCGTCACCTGCTCATAGTAGGCGTCCGTCATATAGATGAAGTGACCTGCATACATCTCGGCTACATCGGCCACACGGACGGTCACTTGCTCATCTTCCAGAGTCAGCTTGAGCTTATCACCCCTTCCGACACCGTAGAGCTGGGCCAGTTTTTCCGTTAGGACAATGCCCCTGCCACTAAGCTGGATGGACTGACCAGCCTTATTTTCCAGGCTGACCAGTTTTCCTATATCCTCTCTGTCCGTCACATAGATACCGACAGACAGTTTTTTTCTCACATCGCCAATCTGCAGGGTCTGATTGGTCTGTTCAAAGGCAATTGGCAAGGACTGGCGGACCTGGTTTGACTGGAGAAAGGCAGTCAACTTGTCCAAGTCCTCCTCAGAAGCTCTGCCATTTTCCACCACCAGTAGGTCATAATGGAGCAGGTCTCCAAACTGGCGATCGACCACCCCAGAGATAGAGGAGCGAATCCCCAGACCGCCAAAGAGGAGGGCGACGGTGCCGGCCACGCCAAAGATGGTCATGAGCATGCGGAGCTTGTAGCGGAAGATATTGCGGGCCGTCACCTTGTGAGTAAAGCTGAGACGGGACCAGACTGCCTGCCACTTCTCCAAAAGAATCTTGGAACCCACTGCTGGAGGTTTGGGTAGGAGCAAATGGGCTGGCTTTTCCTTGAGTTCCCGGTGGACCACCAGATAGGCCGGCAGGACCGAGGAAATGAGGGACAGGACCAGGGCTAGCAGGGTCCAGAGGGGATAGAAATGGAGCTTGGCAGGGCCAATCACCGTGGTCTTGGTGATGATATCCGAAATCATAGGCGACAGGACGAAATTGCCTGCCAAAATACCAACCAAGGTGCCCAATAGACCGGCACCTAGACCATAGAGGATGAACTTGGTCATAATCTGACGGTTGGTGTAGCCCAGGGCCTTGAAGAGACCCGACTGGCTGCGCTCCTCATCGACAAATCGAGCCATAGTAGTAAAGGTAACCAGGGCCGCTACCAGATAGAGGACTACTGGAAAGACATTACCCACTGCGGCAATAGAGCGAGTAGCATTGCTGTAGGTCGTATAGCCGTCTCCACCTGGTAGGCTGGACCGAGTAAAGACCTGATAGGGTGATTTCTCCAGCTTGGTCAAGTCTTCCTTGGCATGGGCCAATTCATCCTCGACCTCCTTGATGTCCTTGGTGGCATCTGCTTTTTTGTTGCTGAGCTCTGCTTGGACCTGGTTCAAGTCCTGATCCGCCTGATTGAGACGGAGAGCCTCTTGATTGAGGGTCAGACTGGATGATTCCAGAAGACTAGCCCCCCATTCATAATCAGCGAAACCAGCCTGATAGGCTGCCAGACCTTGCTCGTATTGGGCCAGACCCGCCTGGTATTGGGCTAGCCCTGCTTGGTGCTGGGCGTTCCATTCATTGAAGCTGGCAAGACCTGCCTCGTACTCGCCTAACTTAGCTTGGTAGAGGCTGTAGCCTGACATGTAGGTCTGATAGGCTGTGTCGTAATCCGCAGCATTGGGATCCAATTTTTCTAGGTCTGCATCCAGCTGGGCCTTGGCCTGGTTAAGCTGATTGGCAGATACTTCCAGCTGGACATAGTTTTCTTCTAGGAAGGCACCTGTCTGGTCCAGCTGGAGCTTGCTGGCATCCAACTCTGCTTTGCTGGCTTCTAATTGGGCCTTGCTGACCATGAGTTGGTCATAGGCCGCTTGCAATTCTGCTTCAGATTGGATAATCTTGGCTCTGCCACGGGCAAATTCTGACCTACCCGTTTCCAGCTGCTCTTTACCAGACTGGAGGTCCTGCTCTGCCTTTTCCAAATCAGCCTTGGCCTTAGAAATATTCTGCTCTCCCTTGGCAATCTCTTCCTGGCCTTCCGACTGGATGCTGGCCAAACGGAGCTCGTCGTTATCAGACAGGAGCTTTTCCAAGTCTTCCTGGTGCTGCTCCAACTTGTCTTCATAGGCTGGACTGGCATAATCCAAGCCTGCCAAATCATCGTAGCGGATCCGGGCGATGGTGTAAACGTCCGAGTCGAAGGCTTCTTCCATGACCAGACCGTAGCCAGCCAGCTGTCCATTGCCGCTAGAGGCCAGACCCATGGTCGTGTTGTCCAAGATTTCCGAAGAGGCCACAAAGCCAACTACCTTGAACTGGTTTTGCGTGAGAATGGTTCCACCCTTGTTTGGCTCAGTCATGTCTATCATGTCACCGATTTTGAAGGATGATTGAAGCGAGGGTGACAGGGCAATTTCGTCTTTTTGCTTGGGAAAATTTCCTTCCAAGAGCTGATAGCCTGAAATGGTCGGACTGGCCGAAAAGAGGCGAACTGCCTGGTCCTTTTCAAGAGTCACATCCTTAAAATATCCAGCCTCAACCCGCGCACCCTCGACGGACTCTAGCTCCTTGATGTCATCCCGAGAAATTCCCAGACCAGATAGGACGGCCAAGTCCATGGTTTGATGCTCTTGCAAATACGCCTGGGCAGTTCTCTCCATATTTGGGGCCGTGACCTTGAGCCCTGTCAGAGCAAGAGCTCCCAGCATCATGAGACTAAAGATAGACAGGAAACGCCCCTTGGAAGTCGTCAGGGCCTGACCAATGTCCTTCCAATAAACCTTCTTTTTCATAGCCACCTCCTAGTACTCCAGACTGGCGATGTCCTGGGGATGAGGATTGAGAATAATCTCATGCACACGGGCATCCCGCATTCGAATCACTCTGTCTGCAATAGGGGCTAGGGAACTATTGTGGGTCACGATAATCACCGTTGCCCCCTGCTTGCGGGACATATCTTGCAGGATTTGCAAGACCTGCTTACCTGTTTGATAGTCCAGAGCGCCAGTTGGTTCATCACAGAGGAGAATTTTAGGTTTCTTGGCAACAGCACGGGCAATGGCCACACGTTGTTGCTCACCGCCTGACAGCTGGGCTGGAAAATTATTGATTCGATGACCCAGGCCAACCTGCTCCAAGACCTCTTCCGCATCCAGGGCATCCTGGACGATTTCCGCTGCCAGCTCTACATTTTCTTTGGCCGTTAAATTAGCCACTAAATTGTAGAATTGGAAGACAAATCCCACATCATCTCGGCGGTAATTGGTCAGCTGGTGACTGGTCAATTGGGCAATATCAACGCCGTCAATCAGAATTTGCCCCTCATCAGCCGAGTCCATACCACCCAAAATATTGAGCAGAGTGGATTTTCCCGCACCAGACGAACCAAGAATGATGACCAGCTCTCCCTTTTCAATCTCAAAGGACACACCGTCATTTGCCACAATGGTGGCATCCCCCATTTGGTAGTATTTCGACGAATTGATTACTTGGATATAAGACATGGTACACCTCGCTACTTCTCTTCCTAACAACTGTATTCTTACTACTTATTATAGCACAAAAGAGGGTTTTTACCCTCTCCTTCATCTTTTACACTTGGGCAATAGCAGAGCCGCCATAGAGTTTGAGTTCTTCTCTGATGGTTTGGTAGTAATAGCGGTCAAAGGCCCGCCAAGCCTGCCTGCTGGTTTCACTCAATCGTAGATTGCCTAATCCAACTAGAAAACTGGTCGAACGATAAAATTTCTCAATCGCAATCAGCTCAGAATTGGTAACAGACTCTGCCTCCGACAATATGCGTGTCGTCTCTGTCAAATTATGTTGGAACCGTTGCTCATCAGCTGTTCCTCGTTTGTCTGCTTGGAAGGCCCGATTCAAGTCTTGAATGAGGGCCAAAACATCCTGAATAATCTGTGTCTTTTCCATAAAAGACCCTCCTTTTTTGATGAATTTAGTATATCAAATTTGTCAAAGATATTCAAGTTATTTGTACAATTCCTTGATTTATATTTATGTTGATATTATAATAGTAGAAAATAACACATTTATTCAACTATCCCTTCACCATTTCTCCCCTGGAGGTATCTATGTTTCAAATTGAAGGTAAGCTATTTTTCCGTAGCAAGAAAAACTTGGTCGCTATCTTGGTCATGCTGATGACTATCCTGTCTAGTTCCTTTCTAGCAGGTTATCACAATCGGCAAGCTAAATTAAAGGTCATCCAGAACTATGAACAGTCTATCCAAAATTTTGAAAACATCATTCAAGATTTAGAAACACAGTATCAGAAACAAGCCCTCAGTCAAGAAGATTATCAGGCTGAACAAACATTTTTTACAGACTATATTGCCAACTACCAAAAGGAGATTGAGGCGGTCAAGAAGGAGGACTGGACCTATTTTTATGAGAAAAATATCCAGCACTATCAGCAGGATGGACAATACAGCAGCTTTGCCTATCAAAGCTATGAATTTACCCCACAAACCATCGAAAATACTTTCTTGATTTCCAAGTATCTGCTAGAAAAGGAGATACCCTCAGCCTTTCCAACTGAGCTTTACCTAACAGCCTTTGAACATCCCCAAACACCAACAGATAGAGAAATCGTCAAGAGCCTGGGCCAGCAGGCCTTAAAAGGAACCAGTCACGAAATCTGGCAGAGTCAAAAACAGCTAGGCCTTGTCATCACCCTTCCCCTCTTTCTCCTGGCTTTCACCAATTTTTTCATCAAAGACCAGCAGGGAACTAGCCGACAGATTCGCCTTTTACAGACCCTAGGGCTGACTAGAATTCGAATTACAACCAATAAATACCTAGCCTTCCTGACACTGTATACCGCCCTCTTTCTCACCCTCTATCTGAGCCATTTTCTCATCGCTTTTTTGCTAAATGGTAATAGTAGCTGGATCTATCCCGTCACCACCTATAGCAGTAGGGGACTGGCTTACAGTTTTATCACCACAACTATCAAACCTATTTATCAAGTCATCTTGCTGGCCTGTGGTATGCACTATCTCTACCTTCTATTTTTGCTGGGACTGGCACAGACCTTGGCTAGAGTCTTAAAAAATGGACTGGCTGGACTGGTTGTCACACTGGGACTTGTCATCTCTGCCAACTTCTATCCCCATATCTTCAATCCATTCAGCCTTTGGAATGCAGGCAATCTGGCAGACGGAAGTGCTATCATCCACCATCAATTAACAGGATACAGCATTCCAAAAGTCTTTACGGTTCTTCTCATCAGTAACCTGCTCATCTATTGCTTGCAATTCTATCTCCTGACAAGAAAAAGTGAGGTCTAACCATGCGATTATCCATTCACAAGCTATGTAAATCCTACGGGAAAAAGAAAATACTAGACCAGCTAAACCTAGAACTGGTGGAGCCTGGGATCTGGGCCTTGATTGGACCAAACGGTTCTGGAAAAACTACCCTCCTAGACTGCATTGCCAATCTGCAAACCTTTGATTCGGGAGAGATTTCTATAAGCGGTAAGAAGCACAATGACCCAACTATCTATCGAACCTTTGCCTACCTGCAGGACAACCGGGTCCTCTACCCTGAATTGACAGGGCTGGAGCATTTGCGACTGGTCCAAACTATCCAAGATTTACCAAAAGAGCGGATTGAGGAAGTCATCCAAGAAATCGGTATCCGTGATTACGTGAAGATCCCTGTCAAAAATTATTCCCTGGGAATGAAGCAACATCTCCTGCTGGCTATCGGTATTATGAACAAGCCCCAGGTCATGCTCTTGGATGAACCCTTGAACGGCTTGGACCCGACCAGCTACATTCAAACCCGAAAACTGCTCCAGAAACTAGCCAAGAATGGCTCAACCATTATCGTGTCTTCCCACCAATTAAACGAAGTGGATCAACTAACCGACCAACTGCTCTTTCTCAAACAAGGAAAAATCATCCAGCGAAAACTGGAACAGGTTGGGCGACAATATGCCGTTCAGACTAGTGACAATCAGACAGTTTATCAGAAACTTAGACAAGTAAATGGATTGACTTTGGTCAATGATAGCATTCAGGTAGATACCAGTGTTCATAGTCTGCATTTCTACCTAGAGCAAGTCATGACGTGTCAGGTGGAAATTCTGGATATTACACTTCAGGAACACCAGTCCGAAGAGATTTATAAAGAACTATTTGAATAGGGAGGTCTGACAATGAAGCTACTGTCCCTTTTCATCCTACGACTGAGACGCAATGCTATTTTTCTATCCCTGATAACCGCTATCGCCCTTATCCCATTTGCCCTGTCCTATCGGAATGTCCTAGAGTCCGAAAACCTGCGCTTTGAGGATCGAGCCCGTATCATACAAGTCAAAAAAGAAGCTGAAATGTTCTTGTACTCTGACGGTAATGAAGCCCAAGCCTTAGACCAGGAAAGCACGGATTATTATAAAAAACTCTTGGAACTGGCGACCACCTACTTAGAAAAGGAACATATCCAAGGAAAAAGTCAGGAGGTATTGGAAACGGAGTTAGAACTCTACCAGACCTTGCAAAACTGGGAGGCAAAGGGAAATAGAGTCAATCATTTTACGAGCGGCGAACTGGCAGAACGTATCACAGTCTATAAAAAAGTTCTAGAGCAAGCTCTTACTTTTCACTACTCTACTGCTCCCAAGGACTTTTATATGACCTTCTTGCAACTTCTTCCTACCAGTATCTATATCATCCCCCTTGTCATCTGCTCTTTGATAGTCTGGCTCCTCATGACCGACCTTTCCAAACATCGTGGTCTCCTCTTTATCAACGGACTAACTCCTAGTCAATATGCCACTAGCCTGACCTTACTTGCTTTTCTCCTACAAGTTGCTATCTATGCTCTCATCCTGTTCATGCTACTTATACTGGCACATCAGTTCCAATTTACCTTCCAAGAAAACTATCCTCTACTAGTCGGCACAAATACTCTATCTACCATATCTATCAGGGAAGAATTACAGAAACTCCTGCTGCTAATGGCTGGAGTGATAGGTTGCTATCTGACCTTTATCCGATTAGCAACTGCTAAAGTCCTACAAAGATATAAGCTAAAATAAGCCACCTCGACAATGGTGGTTTTTTGCTAGCAAAAAAAACGATGCCTGTTCCGGCACCGTTATATTCTTTTATTTAACAGCTTCCAAAGCCGCATCATAGTCTGAGTGTTCGTTGACATTGTCCAGGTATTCTACGTAGAACTGGATGAGTTTGTACAAATTCAATCAAATACTACTTACTTAGACATATTGTATCTGTTGCAATTGACTGTAAATCCTTGTCATGTGAAATGATACAAATTATTTTTCCTGATTCTTTTAATTCTAATAGCATCTGTATAAATTCTTTTCTAGATTGCTCATCCAAATTACTAGTTGGCTCATCAAATACAAAAACCTGCTTATTTTTTTGGACCATGGCTCTCAATATCAATAATCGTTGTTGCTGACCCAAAGATAAATTTTTCCCTTGAGAATTTACTTGATAATTATGATGTAATCCTAAAAATCTATTGAAATCAAATTTATTTATATGAGAATTTGTAAATAAATCAAAGTACATATTATGCATCACTGTTCCAGCAAACAATCTATATTCGTTTGAGTAGCTACTAACATATTGTGTTATATCTGTATATTTTAAAGTTCCAAACGTTTTCTCATTTAAACATAATTCACCTGATGTGGGACTTAAAATACCTTGCAACACTTTTATTAATGTCGATTTACCCGCCCCATTATCTCCTTCTATCAAATAAATATTTCCTTTTTCCATTGTAAAGGATAAATTTTGAAAAACAACTTTTTCATCAAATTTGATAGACAATTGTTTTAATTCAATTATTTCAATTGTGTCAATACCAATACGTTGATTTTCCACTTCTTTCTCAATCATTGCGTTTTCAAAAGTAATAAAATCTAGTGAATATTTTGACTTGTAGTAAGAGACCAAATTAGTTAGAAGAGGTTGTAAAATAGTTGATAGTAACAATAACAATAATACAATGTTGGAAAAAACGAGTATGGATGAGCTTGTAAAATATAAATGCGAAGATAATAAGAGAAAACTAGTTGTAAAAACTGTAAATAGTTGGACAGATGTCGCAATTTCTGTGTTTAACACAGCTGAATCTAATTTTACTTGCAACAACTCATCAATTCTACGTTCAAATTCCTCCTTAAAATCATCAACCTTATCAAAGGTTAAAATATCATAAATACCATCTAAAGAACTTTCTACCAAATAGGTAAAATTTGAACTTTTAGCAACCATGTTACGTTGATTATTTTCGACTTCTATCAACCGATACCTGTTATAGATAAAAAGGAAAACAAGCGATACAAGTGTCACCAAAAAAATTTTAAAATCAAGACACCCTAATATTCCGAGGGAAAATAATAAAATTGAAATGTAAATATTCAGATAGAATTTTTGAAAAATACCTGAAATAGAAGATAATAAATTCCAAAAATATCCCATAACATAATCATAATTTTTAGTCGTGTCAAATTTCTCTATTTTATCGACATAGTAGTCATATAAGACCTCTCTCATGAGCTTGTTTTCAATTTCAGTTTTTAATTTTATCTCTAAGCTGGAAATCAATTTGAAAATTAATAAACCGCATAAAACAATTACAACGATGAAAATTTGATTATTAATAGGCATCGAAAAAATATTACCGACTATAAATTGAAGCACCAATGACATCATAATTGGTAAGACAAGCTTTAGAATACCATAGCACCACAAAGTGATTTTCTGTGCTCTAGGTATAGTTCCAATAAACTTACGATATAGATCTACCTTATCTCCATTTTTGATGATACTTTCAAACTTTGGCAATATCTTTTTATTTCCAGTTGGTATTAGAACAATTCCTGAAAATTGCGACAAAAAGTCATTAAAACTTATATGACTAAAAGATACTTGCTCGGGGTCAGACATGGTGAAAGAACCTTCATTATAGCCCAGTAAAACAATATAGTGCGATAACCCGCCTCTGTTTACAACTGCAATAGCTGGGAATTCTAGCTGTTTTAATTTTTCCACCTGCTCCACTTGAAATGAATCAGATTTTATATGGAATTGACTCAAAGTCTCTTCAATATCTAACAAGGACATACCTTGATCATTTTTTACATCAAAAATTGTGTCAATATTCTCTGGAAATATATCATAATAAGACAAGACCGTCTTGATACAAGCCAAGCCACAATCCAACATGGATACCTGTTTATGATGAGTAATCATCCTAATCACCCTTTCTGATGCTAACATCGGCATAGGCATCTATTTTGAGGATACTTGCCTTATTAGCTCCTTCTTCAGGAACTTCTAGTAACTTCGCCCCGCTATTCAACTTGACATCATAACTTCCATCGTAACTTCTAGGCAGAGTAATATCTACAGTACCGTTCCATGTATCAACATAAACTTCTTTAAAAGTAGCACCCTTTGCCAATTCAATTTTTGCTTTTAAACTACTCTTCCCACTTGCTACGGTAACTAACTTAAAACCCTTTTTACCCAATGGTATGTAAGCATCGTTTTCACTAATATCTGCCTTCTCAAGTGTTGACATTGCTGCTTCAGAAATTTTCCCTGTCAAACTAATCGTCGTCACTTCTTGCTCAGTTTCCACAATTTCAAGTTCAAAAGGCTGCTCACTACCATAGATTTCAATCGTATTAATTTCTTTGCTTGTTACAGTCCAAGACTTAGCAATCTCTACATCTGTTTTGTCACTCTCTAAACTTAGGTAAATCGCAACTCCTAAAAAAGTAATGATTAAAATGAAAAATGGAATTATTTTTTTCATTACAAGTGCCCTCCTTAAACTATTTAAACTCCCTACTAGAAAAAAGTAAGTACGAACTCAATAAATAGACAACACTAAATATCAATGCAATCAGACTAGACGGAGTAAAAAATTCTGTTTGATTAGTGATTAACTTTACCTGATTAAAAAGAAAGAAATGAGAAAAGACATCATTTGCCAAGAGACTTGTTGTTACATACGAGACTAAATTATCAAACATCAAGACAATCATGGTATAAATAAGGTAGGCTTGATAAATCTTATCTACATACTGAAAAATAAACAGACATAGTAGCGAAAAACAGAGATGAAATGGCAACTGCTTAATGAGCAGGTCAAATGCATCACCCACATCTACTTGTCCATTCAAAAAAATTCTACATACAATTACTGTAAAAAATAGTAAAAGCATATATGCAAAACACAGGGACAAGGTTTCAAACAATTTATAAAAGTAAACTGAAAAACGAGAGGAGCTTTTTATGATTGCATGATTAATGGTGCGATTGGTAAATTCTTCTCCCCAGACTAGATTACAAGCACTTGAGAAGAATAGAGGAATAAACCCTGCCACTGAAGATAAAATAATCGTAATACCTCCTTGTCCATCAGTTTCTCTCATCAGATAAGCGAAGAGTACTCCTAAAAGAATCACCAGAGAGACTGGAAAAATTAAACTCCTTTCTTTCCATATCCTATAAAAGTCTGATTTCACTTTATGGAACATGAGGAACCTCCTCTCTTGTAATCAAAGATAGATAATAGGATTCAAAACTCGGTTGAAATTTAATGATTTCCTCAATTTGAATACCTTTTTTCCGTAAGCAATCAATAATCCAGCTGGTCGATTTCCCAATTTCTGAAAGCTCTATTCCTTCGTCGGTCACTATCGCCTCAATTCCCTCGGAAAGTAACACTTCAAGCGCTTCATACTCCTTATCCACTCTAACGATCCGTTTGGTTTGGAGTAGGTTTTGCAAGGCATCTTTTTGGATTATTTGCAACACTTTTCCTTTGCTCATGATAATATACTTATCAACTAGCAAGTCTAATTCAGACAAGATATGACTTGAAACTAGAATGGTCATACGATACTCATTTTTCAAAAGCAGAAGAATCTCACGAATTTCCTTAATTCCTACAGGGTCCAGACCATTTATTGGCTCATCTAATATAAGTAGTTTGGGCCAATCACAAATCGCTAGTGCAATTGCTAAACGTTGCTTCATTCCAAGAGAAAAATCTTTCACTTTTTTCTTAGAGTCTACACCCTCAAGTCCAACCATACGTAATAGATTTTTGACTTTGTCTTTATCCGCTCCGATTCCTAAACCTATCATTTGAACACGAAGATTGTCGCCTGCAGATAAATGGGGATACAGAGCAGGTGATTCTACTATACAGGAAACAGCTTGACTCTCTAAACCGCTTATTTCACCAGAATTACTCGAAATCAATCCTGCAAGAATTCGAATTAAAGTAGTCTTTCCAGCACCATTTTCTCCCACTAGACCACAAATTTCTCTACAGTTAATATCAAAACTAATATTATCTAAAACTTTTTGCTTTCCGTAAGTTTTGGATACTGCTGTAACATTTAATAATGTATTTGCCATAGCAACCTCCTAAAAAGAAAAGTCGATAGAAAAGTGACAAACTATCGACCAGTCAAGTTATTAAATTATTTGGTGAACGGAACCATGTAAACTAATCCCAGCAAAGGAAACCGATTCCATACCAATAGTATAGACA
This sequence comes from Streptococcus suis, assembly GCA_024583055.1. NCBI lineage: Bacteria > Bacillati > Bacillota > Bacilli > Lactobacillales > Streptococcaceae > Streptococcus > Streptococcus suis. The sequence goes on along the minus strand of CP102145.1, from coordinate 2,117,759 downwards.
AATTTGACCAGCTGTTATTTTTGTTTTTTCTTCCATATTCAATTTTCTCATGGCACACCTCTTATTTTATTAACTAATTTTTATTAATCCCAACAAAGGAATCCACCACCACCTGGAAATCCGATAATGCAAAAACGACCAGCTACTATAAACATTTTTTGTAATTTAGTAAGTTTTTTCATGATACTGTCTCCTCTTTATTGATATGCTGTCACTTTTTAAAATTGAAAACTAACTATTAGCCAATTTAGAAATTTCTCTATTCAAAGAATCCTCATCAACCGTCTCAATGAATATTTTTTCAATTTGATTGTTAGAATTTACAAAATAAAGCGTTGGTATAGCTTTTAATTCTAAACTATTAACCACAGTTTGATCCACGTCAAAATAAATAGGAAAAGTAAACTTATTGTCATTATAATAGTTTAGAGCTTTTTCAACTGTTTCATCACGAAAACCAACTAAATCAATTAAAACAAAGTCAATATCATCCTTATAAGTACTATAGATTTTTTCAATTACTGGTAGCTCTCTTTGACAATCTGAACACCAACTAGCCCACATAACATATAATTTTGGTTTCTTTAATTCTGATGTAAATACAATCGTCTGCTCCTCTTTATCTCTTACCGAAAGTGTTGGGAATGTAGTTCCTTCCCAAATTTCCTTATATTGCACAAATTCTTTCTCAACTTCCCGAATAGCAACTTCTTGTACTTGAGAAGTAGTATTACCTTTATCCTCATACATTTTCACACAAAGGCCTATTATAAAAAGGGCAACTATTCCCATTAACCAAATAAAATAACACCTTTGCTTCATACTACCTCACCATCCTAACCCTATTTAAAGTAAATATTTAAGGCACCTGGATCAATTCCGTTCAAAATCACTTTATTATTAATAAAAATCAATAAGGTTAAAAGCAAAATTAAAAGTTGAACAATTTTAATATAATCTTTCTTTTTCATTTTTGTAACCCCTTTCATTTGTAGTTTATCATAACTCTTTTATCTTGTCAATATAAAAAATAAAAAATTCATATTTTTTAAAATTATATTCGAATATGTATTTTTAGCAGTATAATTAAAAGAATTTTGCAAATTAAAAACGCAGAAATCATGTTAGCAAATTGGCTGATTCCCTGCGTTTAAATATATACTTATCTACTATCAACTCTTGCCAATCTTTAGGTCATTGGGATTCCTAGATTTTGTCTTCTTCTATATATCGCTCCAGATTCAATTCCATTTGACGGTTAGCATCCAATTTATATAAAAAATATGCCTGACGAAAATGTTGTTTCGCACTCTCTGTATTTCCAAGTTCTTCATGGACATTACCTAGTAAACAAAATAAATCGGGTAAGGAATAATAGCTCCTGTGTGACCTACAAAATTCGATGGCCGTTGTGATGCTAGCTATAGCTTGGATGTAATCCTTCTTTAGCCACAGGTAACGTGAAATGTTATATTGAAGTTTAATTTTTAATTCCAATTCTTCAATCGTGATAGGTTGAAAATTATCCGTTTTTTCTGTCAGTCTTTCAAATTGTACATCAAATAATTCTCCATCATTAACATCAAAATAAAAATTTAGGAGTGTATTTGATACTTGTAAAAAAAATAAATTAGAACTCTCCAATTGTTCAAGTAGATATTCCATTTTAGATATAGCTTCCTCCTTTTTATCATAAAAATAAAAATCGACTAATCCACCTATCCACTCTAAGTATAATTGATTTGCTACCGATAAACGATGTTTATTATTAGACTCCAATTCATAAACATATCGTAGTCCTTGGTAGTCTCTATGGACTAAGAAATTTCGTACAACAGTTTTGAATTCTGCTAACTCCTCTTTCTGCTCAGAAACAGTGTCTTCAAAAAAGTAATTCATTGAAACATTTAGTTTCTTTGATAATTCAAAAAGCAACTCAGAACCAGGAGTATAAGCGCCACTCTCAATTCTACTAATTTGACCTTGTTTACATACACCTTCTGCCAATTCTTTCTGAGATAATTTCATCTCTTTTCTTTTTTGTTTTAACCTAGAGCCTAGTTGTATAGTCATTGTTGTTACCTCACTCGTATTATACAACTATTCTAGCACTTATGAATTTTAAAGACAATAAAAATATCCATTTGCATATTATTTATAAAATCTATATCAGAATATGTATGTTATCTCTTCGTTTCATCCTAAATCATGAACATCCCCTCTTATCACAACCTATCTTCACAATAAATTTCTAGCAGGATAATTAAAGCGTTAAAAAAACGATGCCTGTTCCGGCACCGATATATTCTTTTATTTAACAGCCTCCAAAGCCGCTTCATAGTCTGGGTGTTCGTTGACATTATCCAGGTATTCTACGTAGGTGATTTCATTGTCGGCATTGAGGACAAAGACCGCACGCGCCAAGAGGTTCCACTCCTGCATGAGAAGACCATAGGATTTTCCAAAGGCATGGTCATAATAGTCGGACAGGGTCACTGCAGACTCCAGACCAGAATTTCCACACCAACGCTTTTGGGCAAATGGCAGGTCGACAGAAACCGTGATAACCACTGTGTCTTCCTTGCCAGCCAGCTCTTCATTGAAACGGCGGGTCTGGGTATCACAAATACCTGTATCAATGGACGGCACGACGCTGATAATCTTAGTCTTCTTGCCATAGTCCTTGAGACTCTTGAGATTGAGTTCATTGTCCATGAGGACAAAGTCAGGCGCCTTGTCACCAACCTGCAAACGTGGACCTACTAGGGTCACTTCTTTTCCAATAAATGTCGTCATTTTCAATCTCCTTCCGATTGCTATACCCATTGTAAGCGTTTTTTGAAAAAATTACCACTAATTTGACTAAAGATGTAGAGATTGACACAAATTTGCTTAAATCAATTTTCTGGTCCGCAAACGCAGGGCATTGAGCAGGACAGATACAGAGCTGAGGGCCATGGCTGCTCCAGCCAGCATTGGATTGAGAAGGGGACCGCCGAAGAGATGGAGGAGGCCCATGGCAATCGGAATGCCGATGACATTGTAGGCAAAGGCCCAGAAGAGATTTTGCTTGATGGTTTTCATGGTCAATTGGCTCAGTCGAACAGCCTTAGGAACATCCATCAAATCACTGTGCATGAGAACCAAGTCTGCCGTTTCGATAGCGACATCAGTACCAGAACCAATGGCAATACCAACCTCGGCTTGGGCCAAGGCAGGAGCATCATTGATGCCGTCTCCGACCATAGCTACCTGCTTGCCTTGGGCTTGTAGGAGCTTGACCTGATTGGCCTTATCCTCTGGCAAGACTTGGCTGATGACGGTGTCAATTCCCACTTGGTCAGCAATGGCCTGAGCTGTTTTCTCATTGTCCCCTGTCAGCATGACCACTTCCAATCCCATCTGGTGCAAAGCCTGGATGGCTGCGTGACTGGATGGTTTTACTTGGTCAGCAATGGCAATGACTACCAACAAGTGTCCGTCTGCTGCCAGATAGACAGGCGTCTTGGCTTGGTTGGCGTAGGTTTCTGCTGTCGCAATGGCAGAGCCAAGCGCAATCCCAGACTCCTTCATCAGCTTTTCATTGCCCAACAAAATAGTCTGCTCTGCTATTTTCACCGACAAACCGCGACCGGAAAGGGCTTGGAAATCCTGACTAGGGAGAAGAGATAATCCAGCGTCCTCTGCGGATTTGAGCAGGGCTTGAGCCAGCGGATGCTCAGAGTATTGCTCCGCACTTGCTGCCAGCTGGAGAACTTCTTCCTCAGTGGCAGAACTGAAAACTGTCATGTCCGTCACTTGAGGTTTGCCTTGGGTAATGGTTCCCGTCTTGTCGAAAACGATGGTGTTGACCTTTTGAAGGACCTCAACGGCTTGACCAGACTTAAAGAGGAGACCATTTTCCGCCCCCTTACCAGTCCCGACCATAATAGCCGTCGGTGTCGCAAGCCCCAGAGCACAAGGACAGGCAATGACCAGCACTGAAATAGTGATGGAAAGAGAGAAAATCCAAGGCTCTTGCCCCAAGGTCCACCATGCTAACCCAGATAGGAGGGCCAGGACCATAACAATCGGCACAAAAACCGCTGAAACACGGTCAGCCAGCTGGGCAATGGGCGCTTTAGAACCCTGTGCCTCTTCGACCAGCCGAATAATTTGTGCCAGAGTCGTATCTGCTCCAACCTTGGTCGCTTGCATTTGAAAGGCACCATGCTGATTGAGTGTGGCACCCACTACGCTATCACCGACTGCTTTTTTGACCGGCAAACTTTCTCCCGTCAGCATAGACTCATCCACGGTCGATTGACCTTGGAGAACTTTTCCGTCAACTGGAATTTGTTCACCCGGACGGACCTGCAAGACATCCCCAACTTGGACTTGTTCCAAGGGAAGGGTGATTTCTTGCCCGTCGCGGATTAGTCTGGCTGTCTTAGGAGCTAGGTTCATCAATTTCTTGATGGCATCGGACGTCCATCCTTTGGACAGGGCCTCCATGTGTTTCCCAAGGGTAATCAAGGTTAAAATCACAGCGGCAGACTCGAAATAGAGCTCGGGGTGCCCATGCGACAGATCCGCCTGACCTCTCGCAATCAGAACCGTCATAATCAGACCTTGCACAAGAGCTGCGCTAGTTCCCACCGCAATCAAGCTGTCCATATTGGGATGGCCTGCAAACAGTGTCTTAAAACCTTTTTGATAGAAGGCGCGCCCAATATACATGACCGGCAGAGTCAGAAATAGTTGAACCAAGGCGAAAGTCAAGGGTTGATGAAGAAAGGCAGGTAAAGGTAAACCACCACCCGGTAACATTGGCCCCATGGCGATATAGAGTAAGGGCAGGGTGAACACAGTTGACCAGATAAAACGGGACCACAAATCTGATTGATGTTGTTCCTTACTATCGACAGCTGTAACAAGCGAATTTGTTTGTGGCAAGACAGCCTTGTAGCCAGCTTTTTCAACGGCAGACAGAATCGCAGCTGCATCTAAGCGATCCTTGTCATATGTCATCGTTGCCTTTTCCGTTGCCAGATTGACAGCCACTTCTTCCATACCAGCCAGTTTCCCTAGCGCCTTTTCTACCGTCATGGCACAGGAAGCACAGGTCATGCCCTCAATAGCATAGGTTTCTGTGATAAGGTTGCGGACCAAGCCATAACCAGCCTTTTCAACTGCATGACCAATGTCGCTAAGGCTCAAGACATTTTCATCAAAACTGACACTCAATTTTTCAGTTGCCAAATTGACGCTGGCTTCCTCTACTCCTACTAATTTCCCGACAGCCTTCTCGACCGTCAAGGCACAGGTGGCACAGGTCATTCCTTGAACAGGCAGGGTCATTTTTTTCATAGAATTTCTCCTTTGACTACATTTGTAATTATATTGTACAACAATTGACTACAATTGTAAACAAACTTGTTTTAAAAAATCCATTTGAAAGAAAAATCTAGACCTCCGTATTTCCTTCTCCACCTAAACAGCCTGCGATATGCTATAATAATCTCATGCACAATCCAGTTTTATTAGACGGAGAGCGGATTGACCAGCTCTTCTCGACAGATGTTCAGATTATTCAAAATCGGGAGGTTTTTAGCTACTCGATTGACAGCGTCCTCCTCTCTCGCTTTCCAAAAATGCCTGCTCAGAAGGGGCTAATTGTTGATCTTTGTAGCGGAAATGGGGCGGTGGGGCTCTTTGCCTCTACACGCACCAAGGCCCAGATTATTCAGGTTGAATTACAGGAACGCTTGGCGGATATGAACCGCCGTTCCATTGTCCTCAACGGTCTGGAGGAACAACTTTCCGTTATCAATGATGACTTGGCAAATCTACCCCAGTATGATCTGCGGTCCAAGGTTGATTTGATGCTCTGCAATCCTCCCTACTTCAAGGTAGATAAAGAGTCAAACCTAAATGAAAGCGAGCATTATCTTCTAGCCAGACACGAGATTGCGACCAACCTAGACAGCATTTGTCAGGTGGCCCAACAGGTGCTCAAGTCCAATGGTCGCTTGGCCATGGTCCACAGACCCGACCGATTTTTAGATATTTTGGACACGCTGAGAACCTACAAACTAGCTCCCAAACGCATCCAGTTTGTCTATCCCAAGGCCAGCAAGGAGGCCAATATGTTACTGATTGAGGCGATCAAGGACGGATCGGTAGATGGGCTACACATCCTGCCACCTCTGGTTGTCCATGAGGAAAACGGCGACTACACTTCTGCCATTCGTGAGATTTATTATGGAAAATAAGGCCTACTTTTATGTCTTGGAATGTGCCGACGGGAGTCTTTATACTGGCTATACGACTGATGTGGAGAAGCGGCTTGCTACCCATAATCGTGGGAAAGGGGCCAAGTACACCCGCGCACGCTTGCCTGTCAGCCTGGTCTACCAAGAAGCCTTTTCCAGCAAGCAGGAAGCCATGTCTGCCGAGGCTTTGTTTAAGAAACGCAGTCGGCAGAGCAAGTTAGACTACATCGCAGAAATGACAAAAAAACCTCGACCCAAATAGGTCGAGGTTTTGGTTTAAAATCTTTCTAAAATCCGATCAATTTTAGCCATTGCCTCTTCAAAAATAGCCTGAGCCTGGCTCGGATCAGCCGATTGCCCTTCGATAAAGACTTGATGAATATCTTCAAAGCCTAAAAATTCAAAGATAGACTTGATGTACTGGGCAGCTGGATCCTGACCTGCATAAACACCACCATTGGACTGGATGTGCAGGAGCTTTTTGTCCTTGACCAAACCGATAGAGCCTTCTGAACCATACTTAAAGGTCAGGCCTGCTACATTGATGGTATTGACCCAAGATACCAACTGACTTGGCACATTGAGATTCCAGAGAGGATTGACGACGACAATCTTATCAGCTGCAAGAAATTGCTGGGTCAAGGCATTGTAACGGTCCAATTGCTTTGCTTGTTCAGGACTAATATTCTCGCCTTTTTTAGCTGCTCCCATAGCCGCTAACAAGGATTTGTCCAAGGCTGGAATCTGGTCTTCAAAAACATCCACTACTTCTATCTGATCTTCTGGGTGCAAACTGGCGTAACGAGTTTGAAACTCTTCCAAGGCTCGTAAGGCGTAGGATTTTTGGGCATCAAGTGGGTGGGCTTTTACGATTAATAGACTTGCCATTGTTTTTCTCCGTGTTACTAACTATTGATAATTATATTCTACTCTTTTTGATTTGAAATTCAAATTATCTGCTCAAAGCAAGAGGCTGGTCGACCAGCCTCTCCATTTCTAAATTGTTCTTAATTTTACATAAGTATAAGCAACACAGTCCAATCTTTCAACAGCTGTAAAGCCAAGTTCCTCATAAAAAGACCGTGTTTTCTCAGTATTGTCCGTCAAGAGATGAAGCTGATAAATACCTGGGAAATAGGCAATGACCTGTTCCAAAAGATGACGCCCAATCCCTTGTCGTTGATAGGTTGGCAGAACCAAGATGTCCTGAATAAAAACGATTGATTGCCCGTCACCAACTGCTCGCAAGAGACCCACTAGACGGTCACCGTCAAAGGCCGCAAGAACGAGCAGACTATGTTCCAAGGCCTTCTGTAACATGGTAGGCCGGTCAGTATAATTTGTCCAACCAACTGAATCATAGATTTCAATGACTGCTTGAAAGTCGAGTTGAGGATTTTGTTTGTAAGTAATCATGTCTTTCTCCTTTGTATTGTTTTTTAGAATACAAAGGCTTTATCCATTGTCAAAATGCCCATGGTCAACCCTCCTGTTTTACTACTTCTAGTATAACAAAAACTGCTCCAATTAGGAAGCAGTTTCAACTTTATCTCTCACCCTTATTGCGAATTACAAAGCCTGTTTGCTTTTCACTTGAGGTGCGTTGGTGTGGTTTTTTGTTGTCTTGACGGCGGTTGTCACGTTTGAACTTGTCTTCGCGACGGTTGCGGTCTCCACGGCGTCCTCCACGATCACGATTTCGGTCACCGTCACGACGGCCACCACGATCACGGTCGCGACCTCCACGTCCACCCTTGCCCTTGGCTTGACCAGGAGCAAACTTGAATGGCAGTGGTTTTTCACGCGCGATTTCCACTTCTGGCAAGCTATCTGGATCTTGTACGGTCAGGCTGAGTACATATAGAGCAAGCTCTTCAGGGGTAAATTCGGCCGCCAACTTAACTGCGTCTTTCTTAAACTTATCAAAGTTTCCACGAATAGCCTCGTCTGCGAAGTCACGCTCAATCTTTTTCAGAGCAACTTTTTTCTTGGCTTCAAATGCCTCTTCAGCTGTCGCAGGCTTGAGCCCCTTCATACGCTTCTTGGTCAAATCTTCGATGATAGCCAAGTAACCCATTTCATTTGGCGAAACAAAGGTGATCGATTGACCAGACTGGCCAGCACGACCTGTACGACCGATACGGTGTACGTAACTTTCAGGGTCTTGTGGAATATCGTAGTTGTAGACATGTGTCACACCTGAAATATCCAATCCACGCGCTGCAACGTCTGTCGCAACGAGAACATCAATTTGATCTCCCTTGAAATCGCGGATAACACGCAGGCGTTTATTTTGATCCAAATCTCCGTGAATCCCTTCCGCACGGAAACCACGCAGTTTGAGTCCACGAGTCAATTCATCGACACGGCGTTTGGTACGACCGAAGACGATAGACAATTCTGGCTGATCAACATCCATGAGGCGAGTCATGGTGTCAAATTTTTCATTCTCTTTGACACGGATATAGTATTGATCCACGTTGACGTTGGTCAATTCCTTGGCCGCAATTTTAACGTGCTCAGGCTCTTTCATGAACTTGACACCGATACGCTTGATTGGCTCAGGCATGGTCGCAGAAAATAGAAGGGTCTGGCGACTTGCTGGCACACGTTCTATGATGGCTTCAATATCATCCAAGAAGCCCATATTGAGCATTTCATCCGCTTCGTCAAGAATGAGGGTTTCAACACCGTCAAGCTTGAGAGCCTTTCTCTTAATCAAGTCCAAGAGACGACCTGGTGTACCGACTACGATATGGGCACCTGAACGGAGGGCCTTGATTTGTTTTTCAATGCTAGAACCGCCGTAAACAGAGCGAACTTTTACACCCTTTTCACGACCAAATTTGAAGAGTTCTTCCTGACTTTGCACCGCCAACTCACGTGTTGGGGCAATAATCAAGGCTTGGACAGCTTGATTGTCGATATCAATCTTGTTGAGGGTTGGCAGACCAAAAGCTGCAGTTTTCCCTGTACCTGTCTGTGCCTGACCAATCACATCTTTGCCTTCAAGAGCAAGCGGAATGGTCTGCTCTTGGATAGGTGATGGTGTTTCAAACCCCGCCTTCTCAACGGCAAGCAAAATGTCTTCTGACAACTGTAAATCTGTAAATTTCAATGTTTTCTCTTTTCTAACAAGACAGTGCGAAGCTGTCTTATACGGCTTTTTTTGTAACAATACATTCTATCGGTCGCGAACGAGCCGACATCAGACTTGCAACTTATCCAGTATAACACAAACCCGAGAGAAAGGTTGGGATTTACCTTGAAAATATAAATAATACGTTTTCATGATTTGTCCCAAAACCGAGCCCATCCTTCTTTCACTTTTTTCTAAGATCCAGCATATTACTTTACAAATCTATCAAAATAAGGTAGAATATTTTTCGTGTGTAATGGACGCACAAAAATACAGTTTATCCGCTGGGTTTAAAAGCACCTATGATTGACAAAGATAGGAGAAAAAAATGAATCCATTGATCCAAAGTTTGACAGAAGGTCAACTTCGCACTGACATCCCTTCTTTCCGTCCTGGTGACACTGTACGTGTTCACGCTAAGGTTGTCGAAGGTAACCGCGAACGTATCCAGATTTTCGAGGGTGTTGTTATCTCTCGTAAAGGCCAAGGCATCTCAGAAATGTACACTGTACGTAAAATCTCTGGTGGTGTAGGTGTTGAACGTACATTCCCAATCCACACTCCACGTGTTGACAAGATTGAGGTTGTTCGTTACGGTAAAGTACGTCGTGCTAAATTGTACTACTTGCGTGCTCTTCAAGGTAAAGCAGCTCGTATCAAAGAAATCCGTCGTTAAGATAGTCCCAGAGGCTAGCTTAATCGGTAGAAAAAGGCATTCCAATCGGGATGCCTCTTCTTTTTACCAAATTTTATTTAAAATCCTATATTCAGGATTTTTATTTTATCTCATAAGTCACAGCCAGCACGCCAGACTTCAGAACCTGGCTCTATTGAAGCTGAAATTCTGCTGTAATCCCCTCCAAAAGACGGAATCCACCACCGAAAGATACAGGAGAAATGCTTAATTTCAATACATCTACTAGGCCTTCTTCCATGAGAAATTTAGCCAGACGTGAGCTCACCAAGACCAGAATATCTCCACCTTCTTGCATTTTTAGCTGCTTCAACTGTCAAACAATGTCACCTTTAAGCAAGCTCGTATTGTTCCAACCTGCTTTCTCTAGGCTGGTCGAGCAGACCAACTTTTCAACCTTCTCAATCCAGGCAGCATGATTTCTCTCATGGTCACTAGCATCAGGATTGTCCAGCATAGTCGGCCAGTAGCCATACATCATCTCATAGGTCTTGAGTCCCCACAGGATTGTATCGACAGTAGACAGGACCTGATTGGCTACCGCCTCCAATTCTTCATTATAAGCTACAAAGCCAATATCCATGGTACCATTTGGTCCCTCAACCATGCCGTCTACTGACGAATGCAAAAATACAACCAAATTTCTCATAGCACTTCTCCACGTTTCTTAATAAGCTATTAGTCTAGCCTATTTCCGATAAAAATGCAAAAAAAGAAGGACTAGTTTCCTAATCCTTCTCGTTTGAATCTTCTTCAATCGGTGTGATAAGAATCTTCAGCTTGGTCACACGACCATTTTTCACCTTATCATTGCTGAGAACCAGGTGGTGGCCCTTGCTGTCCACCTCAAAGGAAACTTTTTCCTCCTGGCTTGGAATGGTACCCACACCTGTCAGATAATAGCCGGCAATGGTATCCACATCATCGCTCTCCAACTCCATATCAAAATGTTCATTGAAGTCGTTGAGGGTCATATTCCCCTGAACGATAAAGGTATTGTCTGCAATTTCACGGACAAAGACTTCTGTCTTATCGGTCTCATCATCGATTTCACCGACAATTTCTTCCAGAAGGTCTTCCAAGGTAGCAAGACCAGCAACGCCACCGTATTCGTCCAGCAAAATAGCCATTTGGTTTTGGGTATTGCGAAGGGCCTTGAGCAAATCATCCACAAAAATTGTCTCCGGTACGAAGAGAGGTTCTTGCATGATGCGGCGAATCTTGAGATTATCAAAGCCGTTGGTAAAGCCTTCCGCCAAGATTTTCTTTGTATGAATCAGGCCAATCACATTGTCCTTATCGCCTTCGTAGACTGGGATACGAGAAAAGTTTTGCTTGAGAATTTCAGCCATAATGGCGTCAATTTCATCATCAATATCCACCATGAAAGCATCGGTACGAGGAACCATAACCTCACGGGCCATGAGCTCGTCCAGATTGAAAATCCCCTGCAGCATCTCGATTTCTTCCGCATCCAAGGTCTGCTCGCTCTTGGTCAAGATGTACTCAATCTCGTCACGGGTCATCTGGTCATCCGCATCATCAAAATTCATAGGCGTGATACGGCTAATCAGGTTAGTCGCAGCTGAAAGCAGCCAGACAAAGGGGCTGACAATCTTGCCAAGAAAAATAATGACAGGAGCCGTCACAACTGCTAGATTTTCCTTCATATTCATGGCAATCCGCTTGGGATAAAGCTCACCAAGGACAATGGAAATAAAAGTCAAAAGTGCCAGAGCCAACCAATAGCCAACTGTCTGAGCTGTAGCCGAATCGCCCAGCCACTGGGCCAAAATCGCACCTAAATCACTAGCCAAACTTGCACCCGAAAGAATGGAGATGAAGGTGATGCCGACTTGTATGGTCGATAAGAAGTTATTTGGATTTTCCAAGACGGAAACCAGGCGAATGTACTTCTTCTCCCCCTCGGCTGCCTTCTGCTCCACACGAGAGCGGTTGAGTGACACCAGGGCCATCTCTGAAGCCGAGAAAAAGGCGTTGAGCAGGGTCAACAAGAGCAAAACAAGTAATTGAATGTAAATGGTCTGACTACCGGGGTCTTCCATGATATGAATGTCTCCTAAAATAAAAGTTATAGCATTCCTATTATACCACAATTTCTAAAATTTGCTAGAAATGTGCTGAACCTTTCATTCTGTGGTAAAATAGTCAAAAAGATGAGGAGAAGGGTTATGATTATTTCAATGAAAAATGTCAGCTACCGCAGACAGGGTAAAAACTTACTAGAGGACATCAACTGGGAATTCAAGGAAGGTGAGCGCTGGGCCATCCTGGGTCTCAACGGGGCTGGAAAATCTACACTGCTACGCATTCTCATGGCAGAATTTTGGAAATCGTCTGGGGACCTGACTGTTCTCGGAGTTGAATTTGGCAGAGGGGACATCCCCAGCCTCCGTACAAAAATCGGTGTGGTTGGCTCCTTTCTAGCCGAACGTTTTCCTATCGACCTGACGGCAGAGCAGATTGTCCTGACAGGAAAGTATAAGTCCTCCATTCTTTACAAGGAATACGGTCAGGCAGAAATCGATGAGGCCACAGCCATGTTGCGGGAAATTCGTGCGGGGCATTTGATTGGGCGGACCTATGCTAGTCTGTCGCAGGGGGAGCGTCAGCTGCTGTTGATTGCCCGCAGTCTTATGGAAAATCCAGCAATTTTGATTTTGGACGAGGCAACGGTTGGTCTGGACCTCTTGGCTCGTGAGCGCCTACTCCAGCATATCGACCATATCTGTCAGCTACCGACGGCGCCTGCTATCATCTTTGTGACCCACCATGCGGAGGAAATCACCAGCAACTTCAGCCATGTCCTCCTGCTCAAGGAAGGCAAGGTTTTGACCCAAGGACCAAAGGAGAAAATCCTGACGCCTGAACTTTTGGGTGACTTCTATGGCAATCAGGTCGAACTGATTGAACTCGGGGAGGAACGGATTTTTATCAAGCCAATATTAGACTAAAAAACCAGGAAAACCTGGTTTTTTGCTGTTTATTTGAATTAGCTTACGAGCCCACTATTAAAATGAATCAAATTCCCGTAAACTGTAGCTTTCCAGCTGGTTGATATTGCGGCGCAGGTCCTTGGCAACCTGATCAGAAATGAGCTGATCTGCCTCGTATTCCGCCACAATCTTCCTTTCCAAGTAAAATCCTCGCAGCAAATCCTCCAAATTATCCGGTTTGAGACGACCAATCAGGTCTTCTACTCGAACCCCAGCCAAGACAAGCTGGGACTGGTAGACCCGGTAGCGCTTGAGAATAGTCAGATAGTCCTTGGGATAGTTTGACTGGCAACTATTGAGGAAGGCAATGATATCAACCGTATTTGCAATAAACAAATCTGACAGGTCTGGATGACCATGTTGATTGTCAGCTTTCATCCATCGTCCCTTGTTTTTCACCAATTCCACCCATTCATGGTACCACTTGGCCAGGACCCGGCGACCAATCATAAAGAGATAGGTCCAGGTAGCTACCAAGTCTCGGTTGATGTCCTGCTCCATTTCGCTGAGATAGGATTGGTAAATCCGGTAGGAAGACATATCCAACAGGCCCTCTTCAAACCGTTTTTCAAGACCAGCTCGTTCAATTTCTAGGATTTTCAAGCGTAATTTGGCAACTTCACGTCGTCGCTCCACAGGAATGAGCTGGCGTTGCAGATTTTCCATCCGCTTATAGTATTGACCGATAACTGCATAGATAGTACTAGGATTGTTGGCATGCTCCACATCTATTTCTAAGACATCAATCACTTCCTTCAAAATCGCCAAGCGTGCGGGACCTTCTGGGATGGTCGCCTCTGTTCGAGGTTCTGCTAAAAGGGGCAGGACAAGGAGACCGGTCAGGAAACTAAAGAGGGTAACCATGCCGACCGTAAAGAGGATGAGACTGTAGGTTGTCTGATCCACTTCCGGCAGCAGGAGAATGGTTGCTATGGAAACCGAGCCCTTCATTCCAGAAAAGGTCAAGATAAGCAGGTTCTTTAGTTGGTAATCGCCAGATTTCTTGACTAATTTCAACAGGAAAATACCCACAAATCGAACCAGAAAGAGACTGGCAGTCAAGACCAAGACCGTCGTCATCAGCCAAGCATTACTGATGAAGGGATTCTTCAAGGCCGGCTGGACAATCCGGGTAAATTCATAACCAAAAACGATAAAGACAAAGCCATTGAGAATAAAGCTCAAGGTTTCCCAGATAATGAACGTCACTCGGTTGACACGCGCATCAAAGAGGGACATTTTCTTCAATTGCTTGGACTGGAAAAGACCAGCAATCACGACGGCGATAATGCCTGACCCGCCTAGATAACTAGCTACTAGATAGGCCAAGAGAGGCAAGGAGATTTCCAGCAAGAGGACCCCAGCAACATCAGCCGCATCTAATTTTTCCAGAATAGAAACGGCCGCTCGGTGCAAGAATACAAAGAGTAAGCCAACAAGGGCACCAGCAAGCAAAACCCAGACCAATTGCCCACTGGCCTGCAGGAGGGAAAAGGTCCCGGTCGTCAAGGCCAGGATGGCAAATTGGAAGGCAACAAGGCCACTCGCGTCGTTGAGCAAGCCTTCCAGGGTCAGGATTTCTTCTAACTTCTTGGGAAACTTAAAGCGTTTGGACAAGGCCAGAAAGGCCACAGCATCCGTCGGAGCTAAGGCAGCTCCCAGGGCAAAGCTAAGTGGCAGGGGAATTTCCACAGGGAGAAGATAACCTGCCAAGCCACCAATAGCCAGAGTGGTCAAAAAGACCAGAGGAAAAATCAAGTAAGCAATAGTGGACTTATGTCGCTTCAAACTCTCAATATCACTCTCCTGTCCCTCACGGAAGTTGAGAGGAGCAATGACCAGGGCCAGGAAAAGCCCGGCGTCAATCCCCACAGTCTCGTCACCAAACAAGGCACCGACCAGGACCCCCAAGAGCAGCTGGACAAAGGGCAGGGGCAGTTTTGGATTGAGCCTATAAAGGGTATTGGACACAATCAATAAAATCAATAAGAGTATCAAGATAAATGTATGACTGATAAAATCA
This sequence comes from Streptococcus suis, assembly GCA_024583055.1. Lineage (NCBI taxonomy): Bacteria > Bacillati > Bacillota > Bacilli > Lactobacillales > Streptococcaceae > Streptococcus > Streptococcus suis. The sequence continues at coordinate 2,102,632 of CP102145.1, read as the reverse complement.
CCTCCGCTTTCTCAGTAGGATAACACTAAACTATTTCATCCGTTCTACCATGACCAAAAATGGCGGTGTATTGACCTGATTGAGGGGCTGGTAGAGCATGGCTGTAAAGACAGTCTGGTCCAATCCTTTCACAAAGTCCAGCACAGCATCCTTTTCTCTACTTCCACCCTCATGACCATAGTAAATCATGATAGCTAGACGGCCACCTACCACCAGGCAGTCCAGGACTTTTTGAATGGCCTCCAAGGTCGTATCAGGTAGGGTGATGACCGATTTATCCGCTGACGGTAAATAGCCTAGATTAAAAATTGCTGCCTTGCATTCATCCACATACTGGTCTAAATTTTCGTGCCCTGACAAAACCAATTTGGCATTGGTCAAGCCAGCTTTTTCTAGTTTTTCAGCTGTTGTGGTCAGGGCTTGTTCCTGAATATCAAAGGCCACAACTTTTCCTGCTCGCTGGGCTAAAAATAGCGTGTCATGGCCATTTCCCATAGTCGCATCGACCGCTAGGTCCTGGTCTGTTAAAATCTCTTCTAAAAAGGCATGAGCCATGTGTAAAGGTCTAAGCATTTTCACTCCTTAAGCTAATAATCTTACATAATATTCGGTCAAGGTGGCTTCGTCCACCTTTTTGCGTTGCTGCAACCACCAGCTGACCGTCTCCACAAAAGTGGTCACAACAAAATGTACCAGCAAATCCTCTGGAAGATTCCCCTTGCCCTGCATGTAGTCTTCAACCACTTTTGGAAAAATGTCGTGTTTCAGCTCCGCTTCCAGTTCTCTTAGAAAATAGGCATTGCGGGACAATAAAAGGCTGGCAACTCGGTCTTGATTGGTTCGAAAGTGTTTGAAAATATGAGCCAACAAAGTCTTCACATCCGCATCTTCACGACCTGTAAATAAGTGGTGAAAGAGGTCATGACAAAGTTCTTCCAAAAGAGCCTCTTTACTGGCATAGTGGGCATAGAAAGTGGAACGCCCCACATCTGCCAGGTCAATAACATCCTGCACGCGCATGTCATCATAACCTTTATCATTTAATAAGGTCAAAAAAGCCTGAAAAATAGCTCTTTTTGTTTTTGCAATTCGTCTATCCATTTTTCGTACATTTCAAACAATTTGTTCAGAAAAAGACAAACCGTTTCTCTTGTTTCTAGTTTTTCGGCTCATTACAGTACATAATAAACCTATAAACAGTATAACACAGAAAGGGAATCTCATGTCATCTTCTAAAAATACATTTATCGCTTTTCTCCTCAATCTCAGCTTTTCTATCATCGAGTTTATCTTTGGCTGGCTCTTTGGTTCCAGCGCCATCTTAGCAGATGCTGTTCATGATTTGGGTGACGCCCTCGCCATCGGAAGCTCTGCCATCATGCAAACCTATGCCAATAAACCTGCTGACAAGTTCTATCCTTTTGGCTACAAGAGATGGAATATTTTGGCTGCTCTCTTGACTTCCAGCATTCTGATTATCGGCTCCAGCTTGATCCTTGTAGAAAACATTCCCAATCTTTTCCATCCCCAGCCTGTCAATCAGGATGGGATGCTGATACTTGGGATTATCGCTGTCATCATCAATTTCTTTGCTTCTCGTATTGTAAAAAATGGCCATAGCCATAATGAATCCATTCTCAGCTTACACTTTTTAGAGGATATTTTGGGATGGCTGGCGGTCATCCTTGTTTCCATCATTCTTCAATTCACTGATTGGTACTTTCTAGACCCATTACTCTCACTCGGTATTGCTATCTTCATCCTCTCCAAAGCCCTGCCAAAAGCTTGGAACAATGTTAAGATTTTACTTGAAACCAGTCCGCAAGGAGTAAATCTTGAAGAAGTTAAAGGAGTCCTCCTGGCTCTTGAAAATGTTCACGAAATCACTCAGCTAAATGTCTGGACCATGGATGGATATGACCATTGTGCGACAGTGACGGTCAAACTAACAAATCCTGCTGTAGCAGACAAGACCAAAGCAAACATACGAAATTCTCTCATTACCTTTGGCATTGTCCAAAGCACCATCGAAATTTTGTAAAAAAATTTTAAAAAATATCTCATTTTCCTCTCCCATTTGCGAACTAATAGGTATGAAAGCAATTATCTTATTTTTCCTTGGAGCCTCTATCGGTTCCTTCCTCGGTCTGGTCATCGACCGGTTTCCCGAGCAATCTATCGTTGCACCTGCCAGCCACTGCAATGCCTGCAAGCGTAGGCTCAAGGCCTGGGATTTGATTCCCATTGTTTCCCAAGTCCTGACCAAATCCAAATGCCGCTACTGCAGAGCCAAAATCCCTTATTGGTATCTGGGACTGGAAGTCTTGTCTGGTCTCTTGGTCCTGCTCTGCCATTTTCAAGTCCTTTCCCTTATGGAAATGGTGCTGGTCCTTGGCGGCCTGGTCTTGACTATTTATGACATCAAACACCAGGAATATCCCTTCATGGTCTGGTTGGTCTTTACCCTTGTAGCCCTAATCTTATCTCAACTCAATTGGCTCTTCTGTGGCTTTTTGGTCCTAGCCTTTGTGACAGAAAAAATGTCCAAGTCTATCGGCTCAGGCGACTTCCTCTATCTAGCCAGCCTATCCCTGCTTTTTGGCTTTACCGAAATTCTCTGGATTGTCCAAATCAGCTCCCTCCTGGGTCTGGCTATCTTCTACATCTTTAAATCTCGGTCCCTGCCCTATGTCCCCTTCCTCTTTTTGGCCAGTATTTTGGTGACTATTGTTCTTTAAATCGGGTTTTCCCGATTTTTTTGTTATAATGATATTATTGTTAGCAAAGGAGAATACCATGACTCTATATACAGACGACAGCCTGACCATGCACACCGACCTCTATCAAATCAATATGATGCAGGTCTACTTCAAGCAAAACATTCACAATAAAAGGGCGGTTTTTGAAGTGTATTTCCGTAAGCAACCCTTTGAAAATGGCTACGCAGTCTTTGCAGGGCTAGAGCGGGTTGTCCACTATCTTAACAACCTGACCTTTAGCCAGACAGATATTGACTACTTGACCGAATTGGGCTATCCAGAGGATTTTCTGGATTATTTAGCCAATTTAGAGATGAAGTTGAGCCTTCGTTCAGCCAAGGAAGGGGATTTGGTATACGCCAATGAACCGATTATGCAGGTTGAGGGACCGCTGGCTCAGTGCCAATTGATTGAAACGGCTATTTTGAATATCGTCAACTACCAGACCTTGATTGCTACCAAGGCCCGTCGCATTAAAGCCGTTATCGAGGACGAACCCTTGATGGAATTCGGGACACGCCGGGCCCAAGAAATGGATGCAGCCATCTGGGGAACACGCGCAGCCTTTATCGGTGGTGCTTCAGCCACTTCCAACGTCCGAGCCGGCAAAATATTTGGCATTCCTGTAGCTGGTACCCATGCTCATGCCTTGGTTCAAACCTATGGCGACGATTATCAAGCCTTCAAGGCCTATGCAGAGACTCATAAGGATTGCGTTTTCTTGGTCGATACCTACGATACCCTCCGTGTTGGTGTGCCAGCCGCTATCCGTGTCGCCAAGGAAATGGGCGACAAAATCAATTTCAAAGGTGTTCGTATTGACTCTGGTGACATGGCCTACATTTCTAAAAAAGTCCGTCAACAGCTGGACGACGCTGGTTTTACTGAAGCCAAGATTTACGCTTCTAACGACTTGGATGAAAATACCATCCTCAACCTCAAGATGCAGAAGGCTAAAATTGATGTCTGGGGTGTCGGAACAAAATTGATTACAGCCTACGACCAACCAGCTCTCGGTGCTGTCTACAAGATTGTTGCCATCGAAGAGGAAAATGGAGTCATGCGTGACACAATCAAACTATCGTCCAACGCAGAAAAAGTGTCTACCCCGGGTAAAAAACAGGTTTGGCGCATTACTTCTAAGGAAAAAGGCAAGTCAGAAGGCGATTATATTACTTTTGCCGACACAGATGTGACCAAGATGGACAGCATCTACATGTTCCACCCGACCTACACCTATATCAAAAAGACGATTGAGAATTTTGAGGCTCGTCCGCTCTTGGTTCCTATTTTTGAAGAAGGCAAGCAGGTCTATGAATTACCAAGTTTGGCGGATATTCAATCCTATGCCAACCAAGAAATTGACCAACTCTGGGACGAATACAAGCGCGTACTCAATCCACAGCTCTACCCTGTTGACCTTGCCCAAGATGTCTGGGATAACAAGATGGACCTCATCCATCGCATTCGCAAGCAAAGTCAAGCAAAATCTATATAAGAGAGGCTCCTATGTCCTTACAAAAAACGATTATCCAACAGCTGGGCGTCAAGCCCGAAATTGATCCACAAGAAGAAATCCGTACGTCTATCCAATTTCTCAAGGATTACCTGAAAAAACACCCCTTCCTAAAAACCTATGTTCTGGGCATCTCTGGCGGTCAAGATTCGACCTTGGCTGGTCGCCTGGCCCAATTAACCATGGAAGAAATGCGGGCTGAGACAGGAGATGAGGACTACCAATTCATAGCGATTCGTCTCCCTTATGGCGTTCAGGCTGATGAATCCGACGCCCAAGCCGCTCTTGCTTTCATTCAGCCAGATGTCAGCCTGACCATCAATATCAAGGATGCGACGGATGCTATAGCAGATGCCGTCAAAGCGACTGGCCTGCCAATGTCTGATTTTAACAAGGGAAATGCCAAGGCCCGCATGCGGATGATTGCCCAATACGCTGTCGCTGGCGAACGCAAGGGTGCCGTTATCGGAACCGACCATGCCGCAGAAAATATTACAGGCTTTTTCACCAAGCATGGCGATGGCGGTGCAGACATTCTCCCACTCTTCCGCCTCAACAAGCGTCAAGGCAAGCAGCTCTTGGCTGCTCTCGGTTCGGACCGCAAGCTCTATGATAAAATTCCTACGGCTGATTTGGAGGAAAACAAGCCTGGTCTGGCAGATGAAGTAGCCCTCGGCGTGACCTATGATCAGATTGATGATTATCTAGAGGGAAAAACCATCGACGCCCAGGCCCAAGAAATCATCGAAGGCTGGTGGAAAAAAACAGAACACAAACGCCACCTACCGATTACGGTATTTGACGATTTTTGGAAATAAATCACTTGAAACACAGAAAAAAACCTCACTGTAACAGCTAAACAGTGAGGTTTTTCTATGAAACAAGACGAATAAACATGCACGAATATTCAAGGAATCCCATCATTATTTCATCCACTAACCAAATCCCGTAAGTCATTTGATTAATTATACATATTTTACAAGATTATATGAAAGCAGTCAATGGTTTTTGCGGAATTTTCTGAAAAATCCGAATAATCATTCATTTTATTTCTTCTGCTTATAGATACGGTACCAGAACCGATAGAACAGGTAAGCCAACACACCACCCAGCGTATTGGTCCAGAGGTCATCAATTTCAAAGACACGGCCGGCATCAATCAGAAGATCCAACAAGAGTTGGGTGCACTCAATAAAGAGGCTGATACAAAAACTATAGAGGGCAGCTGCTCGAAGGCTCCGCCATTTTTCAAAAAGAAAAACAAGAGCCAAAACGAGAGGAAAGAGCAGGAAAATATTGGTGGCATTTTGCAGGAAAATCCAGCCCAAATCCGCCAGACTGTCGACCTTGTCACCGTTGACGATGCTATTAAAGGGAACCGGCAGAAAATAGAGGCGCCCGACCTGGATGATGCCCGGAGTGGAAAAATCCTTGTACTGGGGATACCAGGACTGCGGGAGGAAACACATGAAAACAATAGCCAGAGCATAGGCTCCAGCTAAGATTTTGTATATCTTTCTTCCAAGACCAGTCAAATTGCCGTCACTGAGGAATAATCTTCTCATGCCTGAATACCTGCCTTGGCCTTGGCTGCAGCGATGCGGGCACGCGCCTTTTCACGGTCTTTCTTGAGCGTATTGGAACGCAGCTGACCACAAGCGGCATCAATATCCGTGCCATGCTCTTGACGAACGACACAGTTGACCCCATTTTTCTTAAGCAGGTCAAAGAAGGCAAGGGTCCGCTCACGGGTCGACCGGCTGTACTGGTCATGCTCAGATACCGGATTGTAAGGAATCAGGTTGATATAGGACAATTTGCGGATATTCTTGGTCAAGTCTGCCAATTCCTGAGCCTGTTCCAAACCGTCATTCACTTCATTGAGCATGATGTACTCGAAGGTCACGCGACGGTTGGTCGTTTGGATATAATCCTCAATCGCCTCAAACAAAACCTCAATAGGGTACTTACGGTTGATGCGCATGATGCTGGAACGTAGGTCATTATTTGGCGCGTGAAGGGACACGGCCAGGTTGACCTGAACGCCTTCGCGGGCAAAATCCTTGATTTTTGGTGCCAAGCCAGACGTCGACACAGTAATGTGACGGGCACCGATAGCCAGCCCCTTGTCATCATTGACAACCCGCAAGAAAGTCATGACGTTATCGTAATTATCCAGCGGTTCACCAATCCCCATGACAACGATGTGGCTGACACGTTCACTCTGTCCACGTTCGTCCAAATATTTCTGCACCAGCATGATTTGAGCCACAATTTCACCACTGGTCAAGTCCCGTTGCTTGGGTATGAGACCAGAGGCACAGAAGGTACATCCGATATTACAGCCGACCTGGGTCGTCACACAGACAGACAAACCGTAGTGCTGACGCATGAGCACCGTCTCAATCAGCATGCCGTCTGGCAACTCGAACAGGTATTTAATCGTACCGTCTTTTGACTCCTGCACAATCCGCTGTTTCAAAGGATTGACAACAAAGTTCTCCTCCAGTTTTTCAATCAAAGATTTGGGCAAATTGGTCATCTCTTCAAAGGACTGAACCCGCGAACGGTAGAGCCACTCCCAAATCTGAGTTGCGCGGAATTTCTTCTCGCCATTTTCTAAAATCCAGTCCACCAAATTGGCCTGGCTAAATGAATAAATTGATGGTTTCATGTTTCTCCCTACTTCTGACGAATGACAAAACTACGCTTGGTCTCTTTGGCATCCGATGCTTGTCTACGCTCCTGCTTGGGCGCCTGCTTGCCAGCTTTCTTATCATGGTGTACCGTAAAGTGCCGAGACTGGTCTGCCACCTTATCCTGGCGCACCACCTTCTTACGGTCATTCCGGTTGGACTTGGCACGATTGTCCCGCCCCTTCTTCTCCGGTTGAGCCTTTTGTTGTTCCTTATGGGAAATATGCTCCGTCCGCTGCTGGTTGCGATTGCGGTTACGAGACCGGCTCCGCTTACGACGTGGTCTGTCCTCCACCTCTTCAGGCAGCTCCTGTGGATTTGGATTTTCCAAGACAAAATAAGCACAACCAAAATTACAAAACTCGGTCAGATAGTCATCCAAGCGACCGATTTTCAAGTCAGACTTGACCGTCTTATCATCCTTGTAGAATCCCTTGAGACGCAATTGTTCATTGCCCCAGTCGCCCACAATATAGTCAAACTTGAGCATAAGCTGGGAAAAGCGTTGACCGAAAATGGTCTGGTCAAAGGCATCCTTGTGATTTTCTAGCAAGTCCAACTCGATATTTTCAGAGACAACCTTGTCCCCAACCCGAGCAAAACTAGGACCAGGATACTTGTTGTAGTTATACATTTCTGGTGTAATTTCTTTTTTCATTGGGCCTCCATTCTATTGGTTTCTCATACATTCTAACCTTACCATTATACCATGATTTTAACAGGAATGCTCCTCCTATCAGTTTTCAAAGAAATTTCTGACAATTTTAAGAAAAAAGGAGCAACTAGGTTACTCCACAAACTCTATTTCTTTAAATAATCAATGGCATCTTGGACTGTTTTGACAGGTACGACCTCGATGTCTACTCCCGCTTTCTCTACAGCCTCCTTGGCCTCCTCATAGTTGGTCTTGGCATCTGGATTTTCTTTTAGGATTTCCTTATCCACAGGATTATTAGGAACAAAGAAGATGCTGGCACCGGCCTTGGCAGCAGATAGGACCTTCTTGTCCGCCCCGCCAATATCGCCGACCTTGCCGTCCTGCTCAATGGTTCCCGTTCCTGCAATGGTCCGGCCATCCCTTAAATCTGGCTCAGCCAGCTGGGTATAGATAGCCAAAGTGAACATGAGACCTGCACTAGGACCGCCGATATTGCCCGTCTGGAAGTCAATAGGTACTGAGGACTTGACCTCTGTGTGGTCCACCAGGGTAATCCCGATACCATTTTTTCCATTGACCAGCTTGATAATCTTACCGTCAGCTGATTTTTCCTGACCGTTTGTCACATAGCCCACCGTCACAGGACTGCCCAGTTCCAAACCGCTGACATACTTAATCAAATCAGGCGACGACTCAAAGGTCTTGCCATTGATACTGACAACCGTATCCGCAATCTTGAGAACGTCCTTAAAGGTCGAATCCTCCGCCAAATCAAGCACATAGACCCCAAAGAAATCCATTTCAACATCTTTTTTGGCCAAGGTTAATCCCTGGTATTTGGCCATATTCTGCGAAGTTTCCATGTAAAATTGCGCAATCCGGAAATATTCCTCGCTGTCTGCTCCTCCCGTCATCTCCTCAGCCGAAGTAATATCCGCATAGGGATCAAATTGGGCAAAGAGCAGCTGCAGAGCCGTTGCCTGCTGAACAGAGACATAGGTAAACTCATAAGAACCGTCCTTCTTGTCCTCTTCCTCATTAACCGTCAGGACCTGTTGCACATCCATAGCTCCGCCAGGACTCTCGATATAATAGGGCAGGGGAACAAAGACCGTAAACCAGAGCAAGAGTACTCCTAAAATGATAGATAAAATTAAAATGAGACCTTTATTTTTTTTCATGTTTTTCTATTTCCTTACTAACAAGCTCGGGCACATAAGGACTAATATCCTGCTTGTAGGCTATCAGTTCACGGATTTGGCTGGACGAAATATTGCGGTATTCCGGCTTGGAAATCAAATATACCGTCTCCAAGTCTGGGGCCAACTGGCGATTGAAATAATCAAAATTGGCCTCATATTCCAGGTCAATCCCATTGCGCAAACCGCGGACAATATGGGTCACTCCCCGTTCATGGGCTGCATCGACCACCAGCTCTTGACCCGCTAGAAAGACCTGAATCTTCTCATCTTTGGCAAAGACCTTCTCCAATAAGTCCAGCCGCTCTTGACCAGTAAAGAGACCATTTTTATTGGGATTGTAAAAAATCCCCACATAAAGCCTGTCAAAAAGGCTACTGGCCCGTTCGATAATGTCCAAATGTCCCTTGGTAATGGGATCAAAGGAGCCTGTAAACATTCCAATTTTATCTGACATAGACTGTTACCTTACTTATTCCGTAGACTTTTTCCTTCCAGATGCCCAGCTCTGCGATTTCTTCAGGAAGTGTGACAGATTTATCCGTCTCGCAAACCACCATGACATCCTCGGACAGAAGTTTTCGCTGGCAGAGTTCAGTGACCATTGCCTCAATCTCCTGCTCCGCATAGGGCGGATCCAGAAAGACCAGGTCAAAGACTCCTTCCAGTTGAGTCAAGGCCTGACGGGCCTCCGTGGGCAAGAGACGGAACTTACCTTCCTCCTTGGTCATGACTATATTTTCTCGGATAATGGCCTGGGCCTTGCGATCACGTTCGACCAAGACCGCCTCATCCATGCCCCGAGATACTGCCTCAATGGACAAGCCACCGCTACCAGCATACAAATCCAGCACTCGCCCACCTTCAAAATAGGGACCAATCATATTGAACATGGCTCCACGAACCTTGTCCGAAGTCGGTCGTGTCGTCTTGCCATCTAAGGTCCTGAGGAGCCGTCCGCCATAGTTTCCTGATACAATTCTCATAGGGTCTATTATAGCACAAAACAACCAATCTTTTCCTTAAAACACAGTTGAAAAAACATCAGCAAGGCTGATGCTAAGATTTGTTATCAAGATAATAAAGGGTGGTCTGCCACATTTTTTTGAACAGGCGACTGGTCCGCCAAAACCAAAATAAGGTAGTTGGAATAAGAAAGAGATTGAAAATGAGAATGAACGCTAGATTGCCTTTGCCTATGGAAAAAAGTGTATAACCTACTAAGAAGGTCAAGAAAGCTCCCATAATCAGATTCACCAAAATCCCTAGCCAGCCCAACCAATAGCGACCTCCGAAAGGCTTGTGCTTTTTGGGATCAAAATCTGGCAATTCCGTCAAAAATTCAACGATTAATTCACCAATTAAATTCGTACTAGTCCCTCCTCGTCATTGACCGATAAAACCGTGTACGAGCAACAACCCTTTTACAGGCAAAATAGGCATAGCTCACTAAAGCAAACGTCATCAGAAAAAATAGAATTCCGAGCAAAACGGTGCCATTACCAAATCGATGATAGAGCATCAAGGAAATGCTAGTTACAAAGATCAAGCAGGAAATTAGGGCAACCAAAACCAGACAGAAGGCTCCAACAACACTTAGCCAATAGCGAAACCGAAAGGCTTATACCGCTTATCATCATAGAAGACAGAACTTGCAATCACCAAGACCAATCCAAGCCAGACAAGATACCACATATTCAACTCTTCCATAGCCTACTCCTTTTTCTCAGTATAGCAAATTTTAGCAGAAGAAACAACTAAAAAAGAGGGTTTCCCCTCTTCAGAATTTATCTAGAATTTACTTTCGCATACCTCCAAAGGCTCCCAAAACCTTTGGAAGTTGGAGATAATGGGAGTGGGAAAGACATCCATGATGGCTTCGCCCTCACCCACAGAATAATGAAAACGAACATAAAGCCCTCACTAGGTGTATAATCTTAGTGAGGGCTTTGTGGTTGACGAGTTAATGATGTTAGTCATCGCGGGAAAAACTAACCCACTCTACTGACGAGCACCCCAAAATATGCGATAGGCATGAGTATAAAAATACGACTAAAAATCAGTAGATAAGCTCTCTAATTTTTAGAAGGAGGGAATTGTCATGGATGTTCTCTATCAATCTTGTGCAGGTATTGATGTTCATCAAGCTAATATCGTTGTCTGTATCCTACACGGACCACTCACCTCAACTCGTCCAAAGCGTGAGATGGCTACGTTTGATACAACGACTAAAGGCCTACGTGCTTGCCACGATTTTCTCAGTCAATTTCATGTGGAAGCTGTTGGCATGGAAAGTACAGGTGTTTATTGGCGACCTGTCTGGCATGCTCTATGTGATGACTTCAAGTTGATACTCGCTCAACCAGCCCACATGAAGGCTATTCCAGGTCAGAAAACCGACAAGAAGGATGCTCACTGGATTGCCAAATTAACACGAATTGGTCTGCTTCCTCGGAGTTTCGTTCCCGATGAAACCATTCAAGAATTGAGGGAGTTGACCAGACAACGAAAACATTATGTGGAAAGTCGCAATCGAGAAACCAACCGTATCCATAAAATTCTTCAGTCAGGTGGCATCAAGCTAACAACCTATATCGAAGATATTATGGGGCTATCTGGTCGCAATCTCCTTCAGCTACTGGTTGATGGGACGCCTATTACACCTCGTATTGTCCATCAATCAGTTTACACCAGCTTGAAGAAGAAAGTGCCGCAGCTTCTGGAAGCCTTGGATGGCTATTTTTCTGACCATCACCGCTTCATGTTAAAGCAGTCCTTAGAGATTTATGATTTTTATCAGAAGCAGATTGAGTTGTTGGAAGAGCGAATGAATGTCTATCTATCACAATATGAAAACCATGTAGAAATATTGGATTCCATCCCAGGCATTGATGTCATTACAGCTTCTGTTATCATTTCTGAGGTTGGTGTTGACATGAGTCAGTTTCCCACTGCTGGACATTTAGCTTCTTGGACTGGACTTTGTCCAGGTAATAATGAGAGTGCTGGTAAAAAACGAAGTACTAAGATTCGACACGGAAATTCTTATTTGAAGAAATGTTTATGCCAGGCCGCTTTCGCTGTCAAAAAACAAAAAGGAAGTCCTCTAGCAGACCAATTTTATCAGATTCAAAGTCGGCGTGGTTCACAAAAAGCAACAATTGCACTCGCACATCAATTATTAAAAATAGCTTATATCCTTTTAAAAGAGCAGATAACGTATCCTGAATTTTTAGCACAGAAAAAGACTACTAGGGACGAGCTAGTAGCCTAACATAAAAAATTTTTTCGCTTTGATTATATCATAGAGAGGGAGTTTTTGCATTCTTTTGAGTTTTCGTATAAGAACTTGACCAGTCTAAAAAGAGTTCGTCAACAATTTTTCGTTTAAGTTGTTGAGCTGAAACAGTCTATTCCCAGACTGTTTCAGTCCCACCCCCGCACAGCTCAAACTGTCTGGGAGACAGTTTGAGGTTGGAGATAAAGCGAACTTTGTCCGCAACAGTCGTAATGGTCAGATTTGGAGTGTGAAACACGAATAAATCTGCCAATCAACCACTGCGCTGAGATGTTGACACGAACTCTGAGAAGCGAGGCTGGACTTTCTACCCAGACGCATCCAAAAAGCTGTAGAAGACAGTTAAAGATTGAAAATAGAGCGAACGGAGTTCGCACCATTCGTTAGGTCTAGTTTGGAGCGTAAAATTCGAACTATCGAGGATTGTTTCACAATCCCTGTTTCCCACCTTTCACAGTTTCCCGACCATTTGAACAATCAACTCCTGCGCTAATGTAATTTTGTTAACCAAAGAACTAGGGGTTGGACTTTATGCCCAACCTCCTCTTTCAAAATAAGTTCAATTACTGACCTTCTGTGGCCAGTGTTTCTGATGCTGAAACCTCTGCTGTGGGAGCTGTAGGTGCAACTTCCTCTGGAGCTAGTTCAGCCGGCGGTGCTACAGAAGGCTCCACAGGAACCTCTACAACCGCTGGTACTTCATAATATTCCTCTACAACTGGTTGTTCTAGCACTACTTCTGGTGCAGGAGCCGGTTCAGCCTGGCTTGGTTCGGTTTGATTGTCTGCCGCCTGGTCTTTCTGGTGCTCCTCAACATATTTGCGGGTTTCTTCTGCCCGAATCTTTTCAGCCTTTAATTTTGCCTGTGTTTCTGCTTCTTTCTGCTTAGCAATCGCTTGCTTGACCGTATCGATTCGCTTCTGCAGGCTCTCTTTTGCAGTCGTAGCCTGTAACTTATCCACAGCAGCCTGGGCAGCTTTCAAGTCAGCCTCACTGGAAGAATTTTCCAATTTTTTCACAGCTTTTTCAGCCGAAGAGAGACTGGTATCAACCGTTTCAGACTGCTCAGCCCTAGTCTCTTTTGTTGCAGTTGAGCCATTGAACCAAATTGCCAATAAACTAATGGATAAAATCAACACGATACCTGCAATTATGCCAATTTCATCCAAGGATAATTTTTCATCTTTTCGATTCATTTTCGTTTCCTCATACTAACATTCTACACTCGTAATGAAAAATCTACTTATTTTGCGGTCTTCACCTTGCCATCCCAGCCATTCAAACCATAGCTCAAGATATAGATGTCATTAAACCCTTGCTTTTTCAAATACAGAGCTGCAGGCGTAACCAATTGACCACGGTCATTTTCATAGATCAAAACAGGCTTGTCCTTGCGAAGGGCATTAGTACTTTGCTTGAGCTGCTGGTAGGGAATATTTCGCGCACCCAAAATGTGCTTGCGGTTATACTCGCCTGGCTCGCGCAGGTCAATCAGCTGACCACCATGGATTTTCTGCGCAAATTCCGCATTGTCAATGACCTGGGCGGCACGGCGCAATCTCCAATAATTAAAGCCCATCCAGGCACCCAATAGGGCTACAAATAATAAAAGTGTCCACAAGGTTTCCATCTACTTCTCCTTCAATCTCTGGTACTCTAATTCCAAACGATGTTCCCGGCGTAAAACCAACTCAGCCTCCATGTATTCCAGCCTATCCAGAACTCCAGCCTGGTAGACCCTATTGAGCTCAATCTGCATCATTTCAATATCATACAAACGATTTCCCATATACACAATGATACCAAAACGTTTGAGCAACTGCTGCACATCGTAAAGTCGTTCCATAAGAAAATTCTAGCAAAATATAGGGATATTTTCAATAGAGAAATGAAGGTTAAAGCAAAATTCGACTAGAAAAAGACCTGCCGAGTGCAAGCCTTTTCCTGTGAATAGAGGTTCTAGCTATATATAGCCCTTTTCCTGTGCCACCTTAACAGCTGCGGTGCGGTTTTCAGCACCTAGCTTGGACAGGATAGAGGTCATGTAGTTGCGGACTGTCCCGTCAGACAGGTGGAGCTGGCAGGCGATTTCCTTATTGGATAGACCTTCTGCCACCAGCTTGAGTAGTTGACTTTCCAAGTTGGTTAAGGGACTACGTTGGGTCAGGAGAATGTCCATCAATTCTGGTGAGTATTCCTTCCGCCCCGCCAAGACCGTTTCAAGGGTCCGCATGAGGTCTGCGATGGAGCGTTCCTTGAGCACATAGGCATCCACATCAGCCTTGACCGCCCGCTCGAAATAGCCCGGTCGCTTGAAGGTGGTCATGATGACAACCTTGACAGGCAAGGCTTGCCCTCGCACCCATTCCAAGACATCTAGGCCCGTCTTTTCAGGCATTTCTATATCTAGTAGCACCACATCTACGGGCTCTTTTTTCAAAAGAGCAATGGCCTGACTACCGTTTTCTGCCTGTAAAACAGCCTCAACCGCATTTTGAAAGCCCAAGAGCTGACAGAGGGCGTCCCGCAGCATGGCTTGGTCTTCTGCGACTAAGATTCTCATTCTACCACCTCCTCAAACGGAATTCGGATGGACAGGCGGGTGGGCTTGGCTAGAGAGATAAATTCCAAACTTCCTTTCACCGTCACCAACCTGTCCTTTATGGTATGCAATTCCTGACCAGTCAACTGGGTAAAGCCCACACCGTTGTCTTCATAGTGTAAAACCAATTCTTGCTGGTCTTTTTCAAAAATCAAACGGCACTTGCTAGCCTGGCTGTGCTTGAGCAGGTTATTGCCCAACTCTCTCAGCACCATAGCCAGTTTGTTCTGGGCAGGCAAGCTGAGCTGCTCTGCTATTTCCCCGCCCCAGACAACTAAGTCCACTCCTGCCAAGTCCAACATCTGCTGTAAAATCTGGAGTTCCTCTGCCACGGTATGCTGCTTGAGGGACTGGACAATCTGGCGGACCTCCTGCATGGAGTCCTTGGCCAAGGTCTGAAGGGCTGCCACCTCCTTCTTGGCCTGGTCAATCTGGTCGTGGTCTAAAAGTGTCTGGACCAGCTCGGCCTTGACAGATAGCATGGCAAAGACATGACCAAGTGTATCGTGCAAGTCCTGACCGATACGGTTGCGTTCATTCTCAGCCAGCAGGAGATTGATGGAAGCATTCTGCTCCTGTAGGCGTTGCTGAAGGGCTGCCCGCTTGGTCTCAATCCAGCTGAAAATCAGCAAGGCCAAGCCAAAGAAATGGATAACAAGTGCAAAAGCTCTCATCTCAAAAGGAACTGGGCCAAATAGAGCCCATAGGATAATAGCCAGCAACAAGATCCCATAAGACACCGTCCGATAGGTCGGTCGATTCTCTTTATAATACCAGCCCAGCATATTGGACAGGTTGAAGATAAAGAGTGAAAATTGCAGATTGCCCCAAAAGCTCATGACAGCGATATAGCCAATCAGGTAAAACCAAGCCAGCATGGAATAGAGCTTGTGGTCGGTATAAAAGAGGGAGCAATAGACCAAGGCAAAGAGAATGGTCGCTAGGACAACTGCCGTCGGATTAGGACTATACTGGGCATAGTAAAAGGGAAAATAGAGAAAGACCATGCCCACGAAAAACATGAGCGGTACCTTTCTTTTTTCAAATATCATCTGTCACCTCACTGCTGCTCCGATTTTCTATTCAGTATCAGAGCAATTCCTAAGAAAATTATCGCATAGCCTAGGACAATTAGCAAGGATTTCCAGAGAAAATCTCCTTCTTGAGCGTAAGTGGTCACCAGTTGGTTGACATGGTAGCTGGGCATGAGTTTACAAATCCGCTGCACCCAGTCTGGAAAGAGGGAAACAGGCATCCAAGAGCCACCCATGATGGCCAGAACAAAGTAGAGCAAGTTTGCCACAACCGACATGGCCTGTTCAGATTGGATTTGCACCAAGAGCAAGCCAATGGCTAGAAATACGATAGAGGTTACAAGGAGTATGAGTGCGGACACGACCCATTCCTGAGCTGACAAGTCTACCCCCTTGACCAAGCCACCCACCGCAAAGACAATGGCGATGGAAGATACAAAGCAGAGCAAGACCCGCACCAGTTTGGACAGGTAGTATTGCCAGATTGGCAGGGGCGAATGCTGGATAAAGGTCAACCAGCTATTTTTTCTGTCCTCTGCCAGCATCGTGGGAAAGGTGAAAAGGGCAAAGCCCGACATGGAAAAACCTGTCATGGTCAGCATATAGGACTGGATAAAAGCCTTTTGTATGGCTGCATCGTCAAACTGGAGCGTCGATGAGAAAATCAGGAAAAAGATGACGGGCATACCGATAGACAGGAGAAATACTCCCAAACTTCTGGATAACTTTACCGCCTCTACTTGAACTAATGCTTTCATGATTCTTCCTCCCTTGTCTTGTCAAATAGGCTGTTGAGCAGGGTTTTGTTCTGAACCTCTAGGTCTGAAATCCGACAACCTGCCTCCTGCAAACTAGCCCAAACCTGCTCAATGGCTCGGGTCTTGAAGCTGACCGTGTCTTGTTTGTAGCTGATTTCATCAACCATAGCCAACCGCTCCACCACCGCCGCAAAGGCAATCGGCAAAGTCACTTCTTTTTCTTGCTCCTCACTCCGCATAGCAAATGGCGTGGTATCTCTTAGTAGCCGCCCCTGGTGCAAGACCAAAATCCGCTCCGCCGTATGCTCCACTTCCTCGATATAGTGGCTGGTATAAAAAATAGTCACACCCTGAGCCTTAAGTTCATGGACAATCTCCCAAAAACGCTGGCGAGTCGAGGTATCCATGCCCGCCGTTGGCTCGTCCAAGAAAAGCAACTTGGGCTTGCCAATCAGACAGATGACGAAAGCCAAGAGCCGCTTCTGACCACCCGATAGCTTGCCGGCCAGTTGATTTTTTTGCTCTGGGGAAAAGCAGAGCAGGCTGTCGATTTCCACATCTGTCAGACTATCCTTGTAGATGGCTTGGAAAAAGCGGAGCAATTCCTTGACCTTCAGGTCTGTCGGGATAGCATTTTCTTGTGGTAAGACTGCTACCGTTTCTTTATTGGACCGAGCCTGTGGAGCCAGACCGTCCAACATAACCTGGCCTTTCGTTGCCTTCCTATCCCCCAATAAACAAGACATGAGGGTCGTCTTTCCAGCCCCGTTTGGACCGATTAAAGCCACACATTCTCCGCTCTTTATCTCAAAGGAAATATTGGACAAGATTGTCCGACCTTTGATGACTTTGTCTAGTGCTCGTACTTCTATCATCTTTCTACCTCCTACTTCTTGAACATCTTATAGTCTTTTAGTTTACTTTTAGTACTAGGCAACGAGCCGCAGGCATAACTGGAGTTAGGCAAGGCGAGTTAACGAAGTAATAAAAGAAAAACTAAATGACGATACATACATAGTATATATCGAAAATGAAACTCCCACTAGAAGCCTTTGTCATGGACTCATGTGACAAATGTCATTATCGGCATTCCATTATCCAAGCAAATCTCTTGCCTTTTGCTGCATTTTAACTTATTATAGATATATCAACGTGTTCTACGAGGTAGGATTACTCGGTGGCTATCCACCCGTGACGCAGAGAAAAGAGGTTTCTTATGTCAGAAGATAAATTGAATGCAAAACTCGACCAGTTGACAGGTTCTGTCAAAGAAGGTTTTGGAAAACTAACAGGCGATAAAGGCCTTGAGGTCGAAGGTCTTGTGGAAAAAGGCCTAGGCAAGGCTAAAGAATTAGTCGAAGATGCCAAAGATGGCATTGAAGGTGCTGTTGACGGCATCAAAAAAGCTTTCGATAAGGAATAAGCACAAGGTTATGGAAAAAGCCTTGTGTCAATGAACCACACCCCAAAAGGTAGATAAAAAAATCTAACTTCTGGGGTGTTATTTTTGTTCAGTCGAAATCTATTTCGCTCACTATTTAATCATGATATATTCGCTTCAAGGCATGATCACTTTCAACTTGCTACACTCTTCATTAGTGTCTTGCTTTACATGGGTTTTCCACCCTGTCTAATTGCAAATTCATTCGACTATCATCTATGCAGCAAAAAAGAGTCCTTCTGGACCCTTCATCTATTTACAATTTCGGAGCTTGTCCTAGTTCTGCCTGCAACATCCAAATATGTTTTTCAATACTTGCCTTAGCCACATTGAAAATATCGTTGGTTACACTGTCACCTTCTTCATCACTGACATCAAATCCCTTTTGGAAAAGAGTAGCTAGATAGCGGAACACCGCTACCACACGCGCCAATTGCTCTTCAATCGTTACAGTATAATCACCAGGAACTTCCTTGAGCTGACTATTTTCACTAAACTCTTTAAGGGTAGAAAATGGTGCCCCACCTAAGGTGATCAAACGTTCACTCATCTCATCCAAATAGCCATCAATTTCTTCCATATATTCATCCATCTTTGGATGCCAAATCATAAAGCCACGACCACGCATATACCAATGAACTTGATGGAGGATAGAATGGGCTACTGATAAATCTGCTACTGCCTGATTGAGAACAGCCTTGGTATCCTGATAGTTCAGAGATTTCCCCAGAGACAGACTAGCAACTTCAGCTGATGGCTTCAATATTTCTTTTTTCATAAAAGAAACCTTCTTTCTTTTTTTTATTTATATTTATTATAATGTTATTTCAATAAATGTGCAACTAATTACCCTCTAGTGAGAAGTCCATTTTTAGACAAGCAAAGCGCTTGCAAAATGAGGATATTTAAGGTATTCTATAGATAGTCAACACGTGGGAATTTCTCCCATCACTCCCTATAACATCTATTGGAGGTTCATATGTCAGAAGAAAAATTCGGTGCTAAATTAGATCAATTGACTGGTTCTGTCAAAGAGGGCTTGGGCAAATTGACAGGTGATAAAGAGCTTGAAGCGGAAGGTCTTGTTGAAAAAGGGCTCGGCAAAGCTAAAGAGTTGGTCGAAGATGCCAAGGGCTTTGTAGAAGATGCTAAAGACGGCCTCGAAGGTGCTGTCAACGGTATCAAAAACGCTTTTGACAAGGACGAAAAATAAACATGCTAAGGTAACTTCGGTTGCCTTTTCTTGTGAAGTGAAAGGAAAATCATGAAAAAAATTGCATTTGTCTGTCTTGGAAATATCTGTCGCAGTCCCATGGCTGAATTTGTCATGAAAGCCTTGACCGACGACTACCACATCGAAAGCCGTGCCACATCAGGCTGGGAACACGGCAATCCTATCTATCCGGGAACCCAGAAGATTTTCAAAAAATACCAGATTCCCTACAGTAGTAGTAAGACATCTCAGCAGGTTTCAGCAGCGGATTTTGAGGAATTTGACTATATCATCGGCATGGACAGCAACAATGTCCGTGACTTAAAAAAGATGGCTCCTACTTCTGCCCAAGATAAAATCTACCAATTTGCCGACAGATCCGTTCCCGACCCTTGGTACACAGGGGATTTCGAGGAAACCTATCAAATGGTCAGCCAGGGCTGCAAGGATTGGTTGGAACGGCTAAAATAAGCAGAGGAATTACGTAACATTTTTGTAATATATGAGAAAAAATGGTAAAATAGTAGGCGAATCTATTCTAGTAAGGGACAAGACATGAAAAGCATGCATTATTCGCTTCCAGAAGATTGGAAGGCCTTCCTCACAAGGCAAAATATCGAACGGTTGACACTCCTATTTATCCTAATCTGCCTGATTTCCGTCTTTATCGGACGCATTCCCAGCCAACGAACCTTGACCCTAGATGACGGTAAAATCAAGTATAGCGGCGCCGTCTTGGCTAATAAAATGGACGGTAAGGGCAAGCTGACCTTTGAAAATGGAGATACCTATGAAGGACAGTTTAAAAATGGCAGTTTCAATGGTCAGGGAACCTTCACTTCAAAAGATGGTTGGAGCTATTCAGGACGATTTGTCAATGGCCTGGCTGATGGAAAAGGTAAACTAACAACCAAGGCAAAATCAGTCTACGAAGGAACGTTTAAGCAGGGGATTTATCAACATGAGGATTAAATGGTTTTCAACAATTCGAGTGCTAGGACTGGTAATGGTCCTGCTCTATCATTTTTACATCAAATACTTCTCTGGAGGCTTTGTCGGAGTTGACCTCTTCTTCACCCTATCCGGCTATCTGACGACTGCCCTGATTATTGACCAATTTCATACCGACAAGGAGTTCGATTTCAAGGCCTTTCTAAAACGGCGCTTGTACCGTATTTTCCCACCTTTGGTCCTGCTGATTCTGACCGTCACACCCCTGGCTCTCCTGATTCGTAATGATTTTACAGCCAATATCGGACGGCAAATCACAGCTGCTCTGGGCTTTATGACCAACATCTATGAAATTTTGGCCGGTGGTGGATACGAAAATCAATTTACCCCCCATCTCTTTGTTCACACCTGGACCCTTGCAATTGAAGTCCAATTCTACATCATCTGGGGGCTAGCCCTCTGGTGGATAACGCGGCAAGCCAGGTCTGTAGGACAACTTAGAGGAACTATTTTCCTCAGTTCAGGCCTCCTATTTGTCCTTAGCTTCTTTGGAATGTTTATTTCTAGCTTCTTTGTCACAAGCTATTCTAGGATTTACTTCTCTACCCTAGCTCACTCCTTCCCCTTCTTTATGGGGAGCCTGCTTGCGACCATCGTAGGCATCAAGCACACTACTACCGGTTTCCAGAAAATGATGCAACAATGGGATTTACGGAAGACCCTATTGGTTTTCTCAAGTGGTCTGGGCTTAGAAGCCCTCCTCCTCTTCTTCCTACGGTTTGATTCGATTTTCACCTATCTTTTCGGTTTCTTCCTCTCAAGTCTGGCAACCTGTGCCATGATTCTTGCGGCTAGAATCTTACACGAAAAGACAGCAAACGTGAAGGAGCCGGCAGCTATCCAGTTTCTGGCGGATATTTCCTACGGTATCTACCTTTTCCACTGGCCCCTCTACATTATCTTCAATCAACTGATTTCCAACCACCTTCTGGCCGTTGGACTGACCTTGCTTGTGACACTGCTGATGGCTAGCCTATCCTACTATGTGCTAGAGCCTTACATTGCAGGCAGGACGGGAAAACTCTTTGGTCTGGAAATTGATTTAGTTCCCTATACCAAATGGTTGACTATAACGTTCGGTGTTCTCAGCTTGCTTACCTTAGGCATTAGTTTGTTTGTTCCAAAACTCGGTGATTTAGACCATTCGCTTATGGTGGAAAGCCTCAAGCAGGCAGATACCCGCATGACACAGACCAAAAACTTTGCCGAAAAGGGAAAAGCCAGCCATTTTGATATCACAGACGGAGTGACCATTATCGGTGATTCTGTGACACTTCGAGCAAGCGAGCACCTACAAGCAGCCCTGCCTGATGCTATGATTGATGCGGAGAAGAGCCGGAATACCATCCAGGCTAACGAAATCCTGCAGACCAATATTGACAATGGAACACTCTTGAAAAATGTTGTGGTAGCAACCGGTGCCAATGTGGTCACCAATTACCAGGAAGAGCTGAAGAAAATGGTTGATATCCTGCCGAATGGTTACCGCTTGATTCTAGTGACCCCCTACGATGGTAACTCTGCTACGTACGATGACCCAATAGCTGAAAAACATGCGCGTTACATTCGTCAATTAGCCAAGGATTATGACTTTATCACCGTGGCTGATTGGAATGCCGTTGCCAAGCAAAATCCTCAGATTTGGGCCGGCACAGACAATATTCATTTTGGTAGCGAACCAAGCACCATCAATGAAGGTGGACAACTCTTTGCCCAAACGGTTCAAGAAGCTCTAAAAGAAGCAGAAAACGGACCGATTAAGAATAAATAGACCATTGTTGAAAGCAAATAAGCGAGGCAGGAGCCTCGCTTATTATTTTTGTTTACTCTGAAAACGCCATTCGAAGCGTTTTTGATCATAGAAAGGATAGAGGACTGACAGCAGAAAGCCTGCCAACAGCCAACCACCGATAATGTCTGTTGGAAAATGAACGCCGATGTAAATCCTTGAAATCGCAACTAGAGCCGCTAAAATGAGCAGACCAGCTTGAAGCAAGAGCTTTAGTGCTCCCTTCTTCATTCGTTGCTGAATAATGATAACCACCGCTCCTGCAATCATCATGGTCGAGGCAGTGTGCCAGCTAGGATAGGAATAACCAATCGTATCGATTAACCATTCAATACTAGGGCGCGGCCGTTGGTAGACATATTTCAGGGCTGTTGATGCCACCCCCATAACCGCAAAACTAGCAAGAATCAAGGAAGCCTCCATCTTCCACTTTTTATAAAAATAGAAGAAAGCTGCAAGGAGCAAGGAAATAGTCAGAATAATCACTGTATTTCCAAGAACCGTAATCGAGGTCCAAAACTGGCTGGCAGTGCTAGGTAGATTGCCACGGACAAGTGTCTGAATTGCCGTGTCAAAGCCTGCGACTGCCTCTGGATAAAATTTGACCGTATAGCCTAGAATAACAAAGGCCAGGGCCAAAAAAGATGCGTTTCGTAAATGTGTTTGTTTGTTTTTCATGTATTTAGTTTACCATAGAATGGTTAAACTTTCTTTAAAATTGGCTGGGCTGCCTTGTAACATACATAGAAAGCCAGCGACAGCACGATTCCCTGCAAGAGGTTGAAGGGAAGGACCATGGCAAAGAGATAGTTGCCAAGTCCTAGAATTTGTTTGATATCGAAGCCTGCAAAGGTCGCATAGACTGGCACAGCATAAACATAGTTCATGACCAGCATAACCAAGGTCGATGCAATAGTTGCCACAGCTGCTGTTTTCATATAATTTTTCACTGTCTGGTCTTTTTTCCAAATGTAGGCCACAGCTAGAATGAAGACTGACATAGCTGCAATATTCATTGGCAGACCAATAATGGTCGATGCACCTTGGTTGTTCAAAATCAACTTGAGCAAGGTCCGGATGAAAAGAATCGCAAAGCTTGATTTCAGATCCAGCATCAAGAGACCAAAGAGAATGGGTACGATTGAAAAGTCCACTTCCAGGAAATTAGCTGTTGGAATCAGCGGAAATTTCAAGTACATGAGCAGAAAAGATACTGCTGAGAGAATGGCGATAATCGTCATTTTGCGTGTGTTTGTCATAAAGGTTCCTCCAATTTTTGAAAATTGAAGAAGGCCAAAAGAGCAGGCCGAGGCCAACTACTTCGTCTTCTCCCATCCAGACTGTACTGTCGGTTGTGGAATTGCACCACATCAGCTTGCGCTCGCAGACTTATTTACTAGATAATTTCTTTTTTGACACTTGTCTAAGGTGGTGGGGACGTCAGCAAACCTTCGGTTTCATGACTTATTTTCGAGCCTAAGGTCTCGAAAATCCCCTGTCATCCTATTCAAAAATAGGATAACTTTCACCACGGCGACAAGCGTCGGACTTGCGACCTTCGGTCGCTCCTGCTGCCGCCCTCAAAGAAAAATTTTCAAAATAGAGAAACTGTCTTAACAAAATCACTGCCGGTCGGGAATTTCACCCTGCCCTGAAGACTATTTAATGATACCAAAAAAGCCTTGCCTCTGCAAGACTTTGGTAATGATATCACATTATTTGAGTTTGTCCCCTTCATAGGTATGGACCAGGTCAAGGCCTGCAAATTCCTGCTGACGCAGGGCTTCATAGACAATCATGCAGACTGTATTGGATACATTGAGGCTACGGACATGCTCATCGTTCATGGGAATGCGGATAGCCTGTTCTGGATACTGGCGCATGAATTCTTCTGGCAGGCCCTTGTCCTCACGCCCAAAAAGAAAATAATGGATTCCCTCCTGATAGGACTGGTTGGAATAGGTCTTATCAGCGAATTTTGACACCAGATGTACCTGGCCATGCTGGCTGGCGTAGGTCATAAATTCATCTAAATTTTCATAAAAACGTACGTCCAGCTTGTCCCAGTAATCAAGACCAGCTCGTTTCATCTTGCTATCATCAATAGGAAAACCCATGGGCTTGATAATGTGCAGAGGACTGTTGGTCGCAGCACAGGTCCGGGCGATATTGCCCGTATTCTGGGGAATTTGTGGCTCAAACAGAACGACGTGGTTTTTAGCTGTTTCTTCTTTGTAGTGCAATTCTTCGATATTCATTATCTTTCATCTCATTTCAAGTAAAAAAAATGCCACACTGCCCGGAGTCAAGCTCAGCAAACAGCATGGTGAATGATGATTCATTCACTTAACTCACAACAGGTTTGAGTTAAATCAATGAAATCGTGTTACTATTATACCGCTCAGTTGATGCCTCTGTCAAGGATTTATTCCCAAAAATCACCATTTTTCGCTATTTTTTACACCTTTCGAAAGTTCTATAATGAAGTTAGCCACCCCAACCTAGCCAAAAAACAGCTGTTTCAACTGGTTCAGCTGTCTGTTCTGGTTTCGTTTGTTAACAGGCTTGGACCTGTTAGGCTGGTTTACCAAGGCGAATGAGAGCCTTGGCTGAGCCAACAAAACAGGTTCAAGGGTACCTGTTGACAAATGAAAGTTCCTTGTAGGTAAAAGAAAACACCTCCGTGTTATACTTGTAGTTCACCACAAACACAAGGTAGGAAGACACGGAGATGCATACACATTATACACCAAAAGGAAAACATTTGACAATCGAAAACCGCAGACAAATTGAACGGTGGAAAGGCGAAGGGAAATCCAATCGGGAAATCGCTCGCTTATTGGGAAAGGCTCCGCAGACCATTCACAATGAAGTGATACGAGGGACGACCCTACAACAAGTCCGAAAAGGTCGCTTCAAAAAACTCTATTCCGCTGATTATGCCCAAAATCTGTATGAGAAAAATCGGAAAAAGTCCGTTAGAAAACTGAGCTTAACAAAGGAACTCGCTGATAAAATTCGGCACTACAATATGGAAAAATTCTCGCCTGAAATGATGGTTAGAACCAAGGACATCAATGTGGGGATTTCAACCATCTACTACTGGATTCACAAGGGGCATCTCGGCTTGACCAAGAAGGATATGCTTTATCCTAGAAAAGGGAGGACTACTAAAAAACAGGCGAGTCCAAACTTTAAGCCTGCTGGAAAGTCAATTGAAGAGCGGCCAGAGGTGATCAATCTTCGACTGGAGCTTGGACACTATGAAATTGACACGGTTCTATTGACGAGAGCGAGAAACAAATGCCTTTTGGTCTTGACGGACAGGAGAAGTCGCCACCAAATCATTCGATTGATTCCAAATAAATCGGCTGAGGCTGTGAATCAGGCCTTGAAAATCGTCTTGAAGGAGTTCCAAATCAAATCCATTACTACAGATAATGGAACCGAGTTTAGTCGTTTGTCAGAAGTGTTTCTGAAGGAACATATCTACTACGCTCACCCTTATTCCTCTTGGGAGAGAGGCACGAACGAGAATCACAATAGGCTTATCCGACGATGGTTGCCGAAAGGAACCACAAAAACGACCCCGAAAGAAGTCGCTTTTATCGAAAATTGGATCAATAACTATCCCAAAAAATGTTTGGGCTACAAGTCACCGAGAGAATTTCTTATAGGTGGCTAACTCGGAATTGAAATTTGCCTTTTTTACACCTTTTCATACTTTATTTCTTCTCAGGCTAAAATGGTCCGGTACTGGATCTTCACCACCTTCCACAAAGGGATGACAGCGCCCAATACGGGCCAGGCCCATCAAGAATCCCTTTGAGCCGTGCTTCTGCAAGGCCACAATCATATAGGCCGAGCAGGTAGGTCGATAACGGCAAGACGGTGGAAAGAGGGGAGAGATAAATCGTTGGTACAGCCGGACCAGGCCGATGATGAGCCTGGTCATTTCTTCTTAGCTGGCTTGGTAACAGCCATGGTATGGAGCTTGCTGATGTCCTTCTTATTGAGCTTGCGGTACTCACCTGGACGCAGACCTGTCAAGTCTAGATTACCAAAACGAGTCCGAGACAGCTTGTCCACCTGTAGACCAACCGCTTCAAACATCTTCTTAACCTGGTGATTGCGCCCCTCATGGATAGTCAATTCGACCACCGATCGGTTCTTGACAGGGTCCACCTTGATAATCTCATAGACAGCTGGCTTGGTTTTCTTACCGTCAATGACCACTCCACGGGTCAAGGGACGAAGAACGTCCTTATTGGCAACCCCCTTGACATGCGCCAGATAGACCTTATCAATCTCATTGCGCGGGTGAATCATCTCGTCTGTGAAATCTCCATCGTTGGTCAAAATCAGGACACCTGATGTATCCCAGTCCAGACGACCCACAGGATAAATCCGTTCCTTGACCGTAGGCAAAAGGTCTACGACCGTCTTTCTACCCTTGTCGTCCGATACGCTGGAAATCACTCCACGAGGCTTGTTGAGCAGGTAATAGACCTTCTCTTCATTGTAAATAGGCTGGCCTTCTACCTCAACCCTGTCACCAGACTTGATGACAGTTCCCAATTCACGCACCACCTGACCATTGACAGTCACCAACCCCTGCTTGATCAATTCCTCAGCCTTGCGTCGGCTAGCAATGCCTGCGTGGGCAATATATTTGTTAATTCTCATCTTCTAACTCATTTCTTTCTAGGAAAAGCTCTGTTTCCTCATCTTTCAGGTCCAAATCTGACACATCCGGCAATTGGTCCAGGCTGTTAATCCCCATGTAGTCCAAAAAATAATCGGTGGTCACATAGAGATTTGGTCGGCCCAACACCTCCTTCTTGCCATTTTCCCGAATCAAATCAAAAGCCTGGAGCTTACTAATGGCACCGCTGGAATTGACCCCACGGATGTCATCCACCTCTATCCGTGTAATGGGCTGCTTGTAGGCAACAATAGACAGGGTTTCCAATAGGGCCCGGGACATGGTCTGGTTTATCGGTGTCTTGGCATAAATCCGCAAGAGCTCGGCAAATTCCTTCTTGGTTACCAGCTTGTAGCGGTTGGATGATTCCAAGAGTGCCAGACCAGAATCCTTATCCGACATGTACTTTTCAGATAATTTCTCCAACTGCTGGATGAGGGCGGTCGGCTGCATGTCCAGCATCTCCGCTAGATTACGCAAGGTCAGGCCTTCCTCACCTGCCACAAATAGCAGGACTTCTATTTCAGCTAATCGGCTCATGCTCCCTCCTTACTAGGTAAATGTCCCCAAAAGCCTCCGTTTGTTCAAAGCTAATCTCATGGACCTTGACCAACTCCAAAGTGGCCAGAAAAATGGTGATAACCTCATTGATATCCTGACTATCCTTAAAGAGCTGGCGCAACTCCAGACGCGAACCAGCCTTAAAGTGACTACGGACCAGGTCCATCATGTCCTCAATCTTGTACTCATCTCTGGCAATGGTCGTATGCGATTGGCGCAGGCTGGCCTGCTTTTCAGCCATGACTTTGGAAAAAGCCAGGAACAAATCGACAACGGTCTTGTCCTGGACCAGCTGCACATCTTCGTAGACCAGCTCTTCCTTGGGCTTGGAGAAACTCTTAGCCCGCTCATCATGCTGCTCTCCCAGCTTCTCGCTGAGAAGTTTGAATTTGCGGTACTCTTCCAATTGGTCCAATAGCTCCAGCTCTGGGTCATCTTCTGGGTCTGTCTGCTCCACTACCTTGGGCAGGAGCCTCCGACTCTTGATGACCACCAACTGACTGGCCATGAGCATGTATTCACCTGCCACTTCCAGCCGCATGGCCTGCAAGGTGGCAATATAGGTTAGATACTGCTCAATGACCTCTGTAATCGGCACCTGGTAGATGTCCATCTGGTACTTGGACACCAGGTGGAGCAAGAGGTCCAGAGGTCCTTCAAAATCTTTCAGTTTAATATCCATTACTTGTATTTTTCCAAACTCATGCTTGATTTCAAGCCCAATTGTTTGACCAGCTGGTCCAGAGACTTGCCTTGCTTGATTTGCCCCAGAATATACTGTTCTCTCAATTTCTGGGCGGTCCAATCTGACCGACCTATGGAGCTAACAAATTCAGTCAAGCGATTAAAGAACCACTGGCGGGAATAGGTTTGCCCTTTTTTGTCAAAAAGATAGACACCGGTCAAGTGATTTTCTAGGTAGGGCAGAATTTCTTTAGGAATATCCAGGACCCGCTTGGTCTGCCCCTTCTGGACAGTCAACACCTGAAAATCTAGGTTGAGGTCATCCACAGTCAGCTCTGCTATTTCACTAGGCGTCAGCCCTAAAAAGCCAATCAAAAGAGCAATGGTCTGCCCATCAAGAAAGGCTGTCTCCGTCCATAAGGGGGACAAATCTTCCACCTGTGGTCGCTGCTTGATAGAGGCAGGGCTGGTCAGGGCCTTGAGCTTATAAAATCGCTCCAGCTGCCCCTCCTCGTAGAGAAAATAGAGGAACTGATTGACTGCTGACAACTTGCGCTTCTGGGCAGCAGGCTTCAGACTCAAGAGCGTCTGCTGGTAGGTCAAGAGTGTCTGCTGGTTGACCTGGCCCTGGGTCACCTCCATGAATTGCTGTAGGTCATAGGTGTAGGACTTCTGACTGTTGCTGCTTATGGACTTGCTCCTGATAAATGCTGCAATCCAATCTTTCATTTTTTTGCCTCTTTAGACGGCAGGGGAAAGTTGTGGAGCAGGGCATTGATGGCCTTGAGAATGGATTTCCGAGTAATAATCCCCTTGAACTCCCCATTTTCACCCAGAACAGGAAGGAAGGACTGGTCGACCAATTTTCGCATGACTTCTGTCAAGTCGTAATCTTGACCAACTGTCTCCTCATCTGTCTTTGCAATCAGGGAAATATCGCTATTAAGCTCATCATCGCTCAAACCATTTTCAGCCTGGTAACGATTGATTTCCGTCAGGCCAATGGTGCCGAAAAATTGTCCTTCTTCGGTCACTACAGGTACCCGTGAATAGGACATGTGGCTGAGCAGGAGCTTGGCATGGTCGATATTATGGCTATCAATAATGACCGCCAACTTATTGGCCGGAGTCAAAAAAGTCTCTTCTTGATCCAGCAAAAATGCTTCAAATTCGCGTGCAATCATCGTGGAATGTCCTTTGTTAGTGGCTGATAAATCTGGTGCTGACGATTGTAGTGTTCAACATGGAAGTGACTATCTGTAATGGTCACCAGGGCATAGAGGCACTCTCTGACCAAGCCCCGTGGCTGACTGACTGATCCAGGATTGAGAAAGAGGGTCTTGCCCCGCAGCTCTGCATCGGGCACATGGAGATGCCCGTAGAGACAGATATCCGCCTCCACTTCTTGGGCCCAATAATCCAACCGCTGCCAACCATAATTGATGCCATAGAGATGGCCGTGGGTCTGGGCAATGGTCACATCCTCCAACTGGGTAATCAGCCTATCTGGATAGCCACCAAAGTAGTCACAGTTGCCATTGACAACGTACATTCCCTCCCAAAGCTGGTCTTGGCTGTCTAGCTCCGAATCTCCATTGTGAAAGATTGCATCAACCTTGCCAAGGTAACGGTTCTTAATTTCCTCTACAATCTTACGGTCTCCATGAGAATCACTCATGACTAGGATTGTCTTGCTTGCTCCTGCCATACTGGAAATGCCTCCAACAATTTTTCTAAGGCTTGCGCCCGGTGGGAAATCTTATTCTTCTCTTCTAGACTAAGTTCAGCCGACGTCTTGCCCGTCTCACCGACCAAAAAGAGCGGATCGTAGCCAAAGCCATTTTCTCCCTTGGGTTCTGTGCCAATATAGCCTGCCCAATCTGCCTCAACCACCAGGCTTTCCCGACCCGGTGCTGCCATGACCAAGGTGCAATGGAACTGGGCCGAGCGGTCCTTGGTCTCAAAAACCATGGCTAATTCGTGGAGCAACTTGGCATTGTTACGGCTGTCTGTCGCCTCTGGACCTGAAAAACGAGCTGACCAAACTCCTGGTAAACCGCCGAGGACATCTACCTTGAGACCCGAATCATCTGCCAGGACCATCTTGCCTGTCAGCTCTGCAATGGTTTCCGCCTTGAGACGGGCATTCTCCTCAAAAGTGGTCCCTGTCTCAGCCACATCTGGCAGGTCAGGATAGTTGTTGAGATTCTCGACCTGATAGCCCAATTTCTCAAAGAACTTACGAAATTCCTTGGTCTTGCCTTCATTTTTAGTGGCAATCAGAATACTGTCTCCAAGACCGGACAAGCCTTGCTCCTGACCAAAGAAAGCCTCTGTGGACACCCCTTCCTTGGGCAAGTAAACCAGGTGCAGTTTTTCGCCTTCGGTCACCAGCACAGTTCCCTGGTGCTGGATAGCCTTGAATTGGCGGTTGTTGAGGTCATTTAAGACATCGAGAGCAAACTGGATGAGTTTGAAATCCGAATGCAATCGAATAATCTCAATCTGGACGCACTGGTTGTAGTCATCTTCATATTTTGAGGCAATAAGTTGATCGAAAGCATGCCCCAATTGATATATTTCCTGCTCTCTTCCAGTCTCACCAAAGCTCCCAAATAGATTGGCAAAGCTCGCCTTGCCAATAAACCAATTCTGCTCGTCCCTGTATTCGTAAATCTTTTCTGTCATAGTTCTACATGCTCCACTTGAATATCAATGCCCAACCAGCTTTCTGCGATATCCTTAAAAGCCTCTGGGCTGGCTGTTGTATAAAATCGATGTTGAAGATTGGCCTCCGTCCGACTGCGATTGAGCTGGAAATAATTGAGCAAAACGGAGATATCCCGCGCTGTTTCTGCCCCAGAGTCAATCAGTTTTACATCCTGCCCCATGGCATTTTGAATGATAGCCCGCAGGAGGGGATAGTGGGTGCAGCCCAGCACCAGGGTATCCACCCTCCCCATAAGGGGCTTGAGGGTTTCGTAGACCACCTTCTTGGCCAGGCTAGACTGGTGGCTATTGGACTCCACCAGGGGGACAAAGCGTGGGCATGCCAAGCTTTCAACCTGAGTTTCCGGCGACAGGGCCTGAATTTTTTCCCGGTAAATATCTGACTGGATAGTCATAGCTGTGCCCAACACTCCCACCTTGCCAGACTGGGTCGCCTTGATAGCAGCCGATGCCCCTGGCAAAATCACACCTAAAACTGGAATATCCAACTTTTCCTTAACCTCTTCCCAGGCAACAGCCGTCGCTGTATTGCAGGCGAAAACAATCATTTTAACATTCTTGGTCAAGAGAAAATTGACCAGCTGCCAGGTATACTCTCTGATTTGTTGAGCTGGCCTTGGGCCGTAAGGGGCCCTGGCCGAATCTCCGATATAGACGACTTCTTCGTGGGGTAGTTGACGCATGAGTTCACGAACCACCGTCAGACCACCCACACCTGAATCTAAAAATCCGATTGGTCGATTATCCATATAGTTTCCTAGGACTTTCTCCAAACAAAAGGACTTGGGAATGAATCCCCAGCCCCAGTGCTTGCTTATTTTTTCTTGTTAGTTGCTACTTTTTGTTGGCTCTTGATTTGGCGCAATACCTGCTGAACCTTAGCCTCGCTTGGTTTTTGACCCATTTGGCTCATCATCAAACGAAGAGCATTTTCATCCAAAATAGGCTTATCCGCAATCATTTTTTCAACCTGTTTGCGTGATAGGTAAATACCGAGAGCAACCCCACCAGCAAGTGCTAAGACAACCAATAAAATAACAATTCCAATTCCAATTTGCATTTCAATCTCCTCTAGACCGTATTCTAATTTTCTAGACCTATTATACCAAATTTTCCCGTCTTTTCCAAGACTTACTTGTCAAATTCAAAACCGTACAAGGTAGCAAAGTAGTCTTCTGGCGTTTCAGCCCGTCGAATCATACGCGCTCCGCCATTTTCCTCCAAGAGAATCTCCGCTGAACGCAGGCGTCCGTTGTAGTTATAGCCCATGGAGAAACCGTGAGCACCCGTATCATGGATGACCAGGGTGTCCCCCACTTCTGCGCGTGGCAATTCACGATTGACTGCGAATTTATCGTTGTTTTCGCAGAGAGAGCCCGCCACATCCACTACTTCAATCGGAGCGTCTGGTCGACTGATATTGGTGATATGGTGGTAGGCACCGTAGAAGGCTGGACGCATTAGGTTGGCTGCTGAGGCATCCACACCGACATAAGTCCGATAGGTTTCCTTGCGGTGGAGAACCTTAGTAATCAGATGCCCATGTGGCGCCAGCATAAAACGTCCTAGCTCCGTAAAGATTTTCACATGTCCCATGCCAGCAGGCGTAAGAATTTCTTCGTAAACCTTGCGGACACCCTCGCCAATCACGGCAATATCATTTGGCTCCTGGTCTGGACGGTAGTTGACCCCAATACCACCTGACAGGTTGATAAAATCAAGTGTGACCCCTGTCTCCTCACGGATTTCCAGGGCCAATTCGAAGAGCTGGCGCGCCAATTCTGGATAGTAGTCATTGGTCACAGTGTTGGAGGCCAAAAAGGCATGGATACCAAATTCCTTAACGCCCAATTCTTTCAAGTCCTTGTAACCCTGCATGAGCTGGTCCTTGGTCATGCCAAATTTGGACTCTTCTGGATGGTCCATGATGTCTGTACCAAGCGAGAAGATGCCACCCGGATTATAACGTAGGCAGACTGTCTCAGGAATACCGGCTACATTTTTCAAAAACTCGATATGCTCATAGGCGTCCAAGTTAATGGTCGCTCCAACTTCGCTCGCATAGACAAATTCTTGCGCCTGGGTATCATTGGAAGTAAACATAATGTCCGTAAAGCCCATTTTGGCACTCATCAGCACTTCCACATCCGTCGCACAATCCACACCGCAGCCCTCTTCTTGCAAAATTTTCAAGATAGCTGGTGTCGGTGTCGCCTTAACCGCAAAATATTCCTTAAAGCCTGGGTTCCAAGCAAAAGCAGCATTGAGCGCACGCGCTTTTTCACGAATTCCCTTCTCATCGTACAAGTGAAAAGGCGTTGGAAATTGGTCTGTAATCGTCGCAAGGGTTTCCTTATCAATAAATGGTATTTTGGTCATAACTCATTCTCCTCAATTTTCTAACCATTATAGCATAGAAAGGCATTTTCAGAAAATGAAAAACCCACTCGGAGAGTGGGAAGTTTTAATCTCGATTTAAGTTACCAAAAATGCGGAGCAAGTTCAGGAACAAGTTAATAAAGTCAAGATAGAGCTGCAGGCCCATAGAAACGACCCAGCCTTGACCGACATTTCCGCCTGTTTGCTCGAAAACAGTGCGGATGCGCTGATTATCATAGGCAATCAAACCTGAGAAAATCAAGACAGAGATGATAGACATAGCAAAGCTGATACCTGAGCTACGTAGAAAGATATTGACAACACTGGCAATAATCACTCCCCAGAGAGCTGCTCGAAGAGCCTGGGCCATGCCGGACAGATTTTTCTTAGTGGTCATCCCGATAATAGCCATGACCGCAAACATGAGGGCAGTTGATACAAAGGCCAGGGCCACTGTTTCACCTGTATAGGCCAACAGCACGACACTCAGAGTGAAACCATTTGTCACTGAATAGCCCAAAAACATAGGCAGAGCCAGCGGACTATTTTTAGCCGCCATAGCTGAGGCCGCAAAGACCAGGGCAATCTGGGCAATCATGATAATCATCATGAGCATGGAACCACCACGCATGAGAGCGAATAAAGTGTCTCGGAAAACTGTCACTGTCAAAAACGACACCAAGGCCGACAAGCCAATTCCCATAGCGACAACGCCGTAAACCTTACCAAAGAAACGGTTGAGGGCGGTATTGTCCACCTGGTTGATAATTACTGAATCATTATTCATAGAAAACTCCTTTATTTATTGAAAACGTAGAATTTTGCGATGCTTCCACTTGTGCTGCAGGGGCAGACTCCATTCACGAACCGCCCAATACTTGTCCACGCAGGTGACAATCCAAGATTCCTTGTAGCGGGGAGGGGCAATGGTAGCACCGAACATGTGTTTGACGATAATATCCTCTTCGACCTTATTGAGCTTGGTCAATTTCTGGGCATTGCGCTTGGCAATCCTTGGGTGGACCCAGGCATGGCTCTTCTGAAATTTGGTATCCCGCCAGTCATAGAAAAACAAATCGTGCAAGAGACCGCCTCTAGCTGTCGCTTTGGCATCCCAGCCAAATTTTTTGGCAATTTTATAGCTGGTGTAGGACACATTAATGGAATGTTCCAGCCGTGTCGAATGGTAGTGGTGGGGAATAGTGCCCAATTTTTGCACCTTGGGCGTCGCAATCAGATGGCCCACATAGTGCATATACTCTTTATCTTTTTTGTAAGCTGTCAAATCTTGACCTCCTCGGACTATTATAGCATAGTCTACCAAGATAGCCTTAAATAAAACTAAACATAAGAATACCGGCCGCTATGGCCACATTAAGACTTTCCGCCTGACCCGGCATGCTGATGTGGACCAGCTGGGCCGCCACTTCCTCCATGTAGGCTGAAATTCCTTGACCTTCATTGCCCATAACCATAGCAAAGCTAGGACCAGGTTGGAAGTCCTTATAGTCCACCGACTGGCTTGACAGGGTCGTTGCTAAGATTGGCAACCCTTGAGCCTGCAGGTATCTGACAAGCTCCTCCACAGGCAGACGATAAATCGGCAGATGAAAATGACTTCCCTGCATGGACCGTAGAACTTTAATATTGTAAATATCAGCCGACTTATCCGTCAAAAAAATACCGTCAAAACCAGCCGCGTCTGCTGTCCGAATCATGGTGCCCACATTGCCTGGGTCCTGGACATCTTCCAAGACCAGGAATTTGCCGGTAAGGCTTGTTGGCAAGTCTTGTCTAGGAAGGGCCAGCTGGGCAAGGACACCCTGGGGAGACTTGGAATCGGCCAGGTCCCGCATGATGTCAGGTGTCACTAGACTAACATTGGGCAAACCAGCAACCCGCTCTGCGTATTCTTCCAAGACCAAGATATGCTCGAAAGTCGCACCAGCAACACCAGCCTCTTCTAGCAGGTGCCAGCCCTCTATCAGATAGGAGGAGGTCCGGTATTTTTTCTGCTGCAATTTCTTGATTTGCTTGACCAGATTATTGGTCTTTGAGCGGATAATGTCCATGGCTGCTCCTTTATATTTCTTATTGTCCATGATATAATAAAGTGAGTTACTTGTCAAAAAGGAGAACCCCATGAGAAAGGTCAAAATGATTGCCTCTGGTCGTGTCCAGGGAGTTGGTTTTCGTTGGTCAGTCCAGGCTCTGGCTCTGGAAATCGGTGACGTCTACGGCCGTGTCTGGAACAATGACGATGGAACAGTCACCATCCTGGCCCAGTCGGATCAAGCTGACAAGCTCAGCCATTTTATCCATGAAATACGAAAAGGACCTTCTCGTATGGCCAGGGTCAACTATCTAGATGTGAATTTGGCCAATTTCCCGGATATGACAGATTTTAAAGTCAATCATGGCTAGGGCTTGAGAAGGATTTTTAAGGCTGGTAAGTGAAAGACTTGAGAATTTTGACCAAAACAAGTACAATAGAGACTATATTGTAAAAAAGGAAGTTTGAAATTGAAAAATAAACGATTCATCAAATTGTCAGGCTTGTCACTGGCAACTCTGCTCTTCTTGTCGGGCTGTGTGCAGACAGATAAAAGTGGTAATCCGACCGGTTTCATCTGGAACTATCTGGGGCAACCAATGTCTTATCTCATCGAATACTTTGCTGAGAACCAGGCCCTGGGCTATGGTTTGGCCATTATCATCGTGACCCTGATTGTCCGCTTGATTATCCTTCCACTAGGTATTTACCAATCTTATAAGGCAGCTATCCAGTCTGAAAAGATGAACTACCTCAAGCCAATTCTTGGTCCAATCCAGGAACGTATGAAGAATGCAAGTTCTCAGGAAGAACAGCTGGCTGCCCAACAAGAATACTTCGCTACGCAAAAACAGTACGGTGTGAGTATGTTGGGAGGCATGGGTTGTTTACCACTCCTGATTCAGATGCCTTTCTTCTCGGCTATCTACTTTGCGGCTCGCCACACTCCAGGTATTGCTGAGGCTAGTTTCCTCGGTATCGACCTGGGCAAATCCAGCCTGATTTTAACAGCTATTGCAGGTGTACTCTACTATGGACAATCCCTCCTCATGCAGGTCGGTATGGATGAAGAACAGAAAAAGCAAATGAAAACCATGGCACTGATGAATCCGCTCATGATTGTGATGATCTCATTTGGCTCTCCTGCTGGTGTAACCCTTTACTGGGTAATCGGTGGTCTGATTAGTCTTATCCAACAAGCCATCACCAACTTCATCCTCAAGCCACGCATTCGTAAGCAGGTAGAGGAAGAATTTAAGAACAAACCCTTGAAAGCTGCACCAGGAAAGGTCAAAGATGTGACCCCAGCTGCATCAGCTATCATCGAAGAAAAAGCATCTAAAAAGAAAAAACGCAACGCTGGTAAACAACGTTCGAGATAGAAAGAAGACAACCATCTGAAGCAGGTGGTTGTTTTATTTGTGATTAGAAGTCAAAAGTTAAGGAAAAATCCTGAGATTGTAGACAAAGTCTCTTTTCAGACTTTCCTGAGGTGATGTCGGACGGTAGTAAACTTTCTTGTTTCTGGGTTTACTCCTCAAACAGTC
Source organism: Streptococcus suis (assembly GCA_024583055.1). NCBI lineage: Bacteria > Bacillati > Bacillota > Bacilli > Lactobacillales > Streptococcaceae > Streptococcus > Streptococcus suis. The sequence continues at coordinate 2,065,999 of CP102145.1, read as the reverse complement.
CCCCAGACTGTTTTGAGCTACCTACGGAATTCCATACCTAGTATTTGAGCCTAAGGTCTCAAATACTCCGAATGTCCGAAACGACAACGTTTCTCATTTTCATCACAGCGGAAAGTCCTGGCTTAGGGCTCGCTCCGCTTGCAAAATAAACTAAATTATAGTTTTTTCTTAGCAGAGCTACTTAGTTTATTTATCCAGAATACAGTTTGTCGACGTTCTGAAATACTGATTTTATGCCCCAAAAATGCCCCAAAACACAGAAAAAAGCCCGTCGAACAAGCTAGAAAGCTTGATATGACGGGCTTTTTAATGCTGAATTATTTTACAGCATCCTTGAGTGCTTTACCAGCTTTGAAAGCAGGAACCTTAGAAGCTGCGATTTTGATTTCTGCACCTGTTTGAGGGTTGCGACCTGTACGTGCTGAACGCTCACGAACTTCGAAGTTACCGAAGCCAATCAATTGAACTTTCTCACCAGCTGCAAGGTAGTCAGCTACTGCTGCGAATACCGCATCAACTGCTGCTGCAGAATCTTTTTTAGTCAATGAAGTTGCTTCTGCAACTTTTGCGATCAAATCTTGTTTATTAGCCATTTTGCTAAATCCTCCAATTATTTTCTGAGTGACTACTCACTCTAATATCTTATCCAATTTTAAGCTTTTGGTCAAGCTTAAAGTGTTATTTTATTTCTGTTTTGTAAATATCAATAATAAATTGGTCATTATATAAATCAAGCGTATTCATTTTGGCATAAATCCCTAGCTTATTCTCCATTTCCTGGAGCTGGACCTGCACTCTAGATGCCTCCGTATCCACATGGACATAGTCTGGAAATTTATAATTTTTCTTCAAATAATTTAGAACCTCTGCTTTGGGTAAAGATAGACTGCCTGCTGAAACTTCCATTATTTGCAACATGATACTTCCATCCTTCATCTTACTTGGCTGGAAATAGAGATAGAGGGGAATTTCCACACCAAACAACTTGTAACTGCCCTCAAAGACAATCTGTTGGCTGGTCAGGGCAATGGAATATTCAAAATCTTTGGTTTGATATTCTTTGAGATAGTTTTCAAGTGTCTGATTCAGCTGTTCTCTTGTGGTCGTAAATGTCCCTATTTTGACATCGTCAGGATTATTTTTTACGAAAACCGTCAAGTCTTCACGCTTATCCTGCACACGATTGATAAGGACAATATAGGCACCGACATTACAAGCTAGAAGTGCCAAAAACAACCATTTCCAAATCTTTATCTTACCATTCTTTTGGGGTTTCATGTATTTTCTCCACGATTGCTTTCTTTATAATTTCATAGCCCGTATTATTGGGGTGAAAACTATCTTCGTTGTAGAGTAGATTATTTCTAGTACCTGCATCAGTGGAACTGATACCCACCTCTTCTTCCAATCCCTTGTAAAGCAAATCATTGATGGGAACAAAGTAAACCTTGTCCTGCTCTTCAAGCGTCTTGGCAGTCACTTCATTCCAATTATCCACGATAGTCTGCATTTCGGTCATTTCTGGAAAACTTAAAAAGAAAGGATTGTAAATACCAACAACGTAAATAGGTAAATCCTTATTTTGCTTGTGGGCGTAGTCAATAATCTCTTTCAGTCTTTTGGCATAATCCTTGGATGGCTTATTGAAAGAAGATACTTTTAAATCGGTGATATTGTTCATAATCACCTTTCGCAAATCATTTCCACCAACCGTCAAAGTCATCAAATCCGCCCGCTTCAAATCTGCCTGCAATTTCTTATCAGACTTCATCCTTTTTAAAATCTGGTTGCTGGTATTGCCTGCAATGCCATAATTGGCATCGACAACATCCACTGAGAGCTGGTTGGCCAAATCTTGAGCCAGAAGCGGAACAAAGCCTCCTTGGCCCGTGGTATCCCCCACACCTTCCGTCAATGAATCACCAATCGCAACATAGTGTAGGATGGGGCGCTCGTCTGACTGACTGATTTCTGAAGGAGACACCCTTGATGCAGCCTTTGGAATCAGCCAGTCAAACAGAAAGACGGTCAATATCAAGCACAGAAAGAAATAAAAGAGCCCATGAAAAACTTTTCGATTATTCATAGCGTACTAAGATAGCCCAGGCATCTTCACCAGTGTGGGTTTGTATGATAGAGCCGGTTTCTAGGACAGCGATATCCTTGGCTAGGTAGGGCTGTAACTGTTCTTTCATCTGCTGGGCAAAATCTGCTGCGCCTGCATAGGAAATGCCGATTTCAGCCACCTTTTTATCGGCTAATTGACCAATAAACTCATCCAACCATTTCTTGAAGGTCTTGTTGCCCCGACCCTTCACAATGGGCTCTAGCTGATGATTTTTCATGGTCATAATGATACGGATATTGAGCAAGCTGCTTAAGAGCCCTTGAACGCGACCAATACGGCCTCCCTTAACCAGATTTTCAAGCGTCGATACGCCAATATACAATTCTGTTTTTTCTCGCACCTGCTCGATGGCCGCCAAGATTTCCTCCTTGCTAGCCCCAGCTTGAGCCAGACGAGCAGCCTCAACCACCTGGAATTTAGCAGCCTGGTCTGTAAAGCTTGAATCAATAACCGTCACATCAACACCGGACAAGGTTGCCCCTTGACGAGCAGCCTCAACGGTGCCCGAAAGGGCGTGAGATAAGACGATGGCAATCACTTGACTACCGTCCTTGGCCAAATCAGCAAAGGTTTCTGCAAAGACCCCCACTGGAGGTTGACTGGTCTTCGGCAAGCTCTTAGCATTGCGCATCAGTTGTAAAAATTGCCCCTCTGTCAGGTCGCTATCCGAATAGACCACTCCATCAATCATCACCGAAAGAGGAACAACCGTAATTCCCAGTTCTTCCAGCAAGTGTGGCTCGATAGTGGTGCTTGAATCTGTTACAATTTTAATCCTTGACATATTTCATCCTACAATTCTCTACAAATATGTCTACTATTATAGCAAAAATCACCTCAAAAATAAAACGCTAGAAATGAAAAAAGGCTAGACCACTAAAACCTAGCCCTATACTGCTTTCAAGCATTATTGATAAAAAGTAAGATATGTCACACTTACTGAGAAAGCAATTCTTTCAAGGTGAATCCAAGCTCAAGTACCAAGAAGACACCACAGAGAAAGTAGCCAACAGGAAATTCATCCAATCGAGTCAGAAATGAGCTGCCAACTGCCTGTAGCTGCAAACTATAAAAATATAGTGTCGTGAGCCCAGCACCAGCAAAGAGTAACAGGTTGACGGTCTTGGAAAACAGCACCAATTTAAAACAGAAGGCAAGTACCAGAGCCAGACAAAGGAGAGCAAAGAGACTACCGCTGAAATAGGCCCATCCAGAAATCGTGACAACCTCAAAAGTCTTCAGATTGGGAGTAAAGGCAAAGGGAAGGAATAAACTCAAGACCAATAAAACACCTACAAACCGACCTAGATACTGTTTCATGCTAGCCACCTACTTTATATAGAGAGTGATTATTTACATATATTTTAGCAGTTTTCCGTTTTTCTGTAAAGGATTTATATGCTGTATTCTACATTTCATAACAGCCTCAAACTGGTCCCAGCCTGTCAAATCAGCTAAGGTTTGACCACTCCCTCATCAACCTTTCATCACTAATTCTCTGGCCTGCGTTCTGGCTGCCTCCGTCACTGTGTCACCAGCCAACATCTTGGCAATCTCTTCCACCCGTTCATCCGTCGTCAAGAGACGCACACGAGAAACGGTCGAATGCTCGTCCGATACTTTCTCAATAAAAAACTGGTAATCCGCAATCGCAATCACCTGTGGCAAGTGCGAAATCGCCAAGACCTGACCGTATTGACCGATTTTGTAAATTTTCTGGGCAATGGCCTGGGCTACGCGACCAGATACACCCGTGTCCACCTCGTCAAATACAATGGATGTCTTGCCTTCCTTGCGGGCAAAGGCTGATTTAATGGCCAACATGAGGCGAGACAATTCTCCTCCTGAGGCCACCTTGACCAGGGGTTTGAAATCCTCTCCAGGATTGGCAGAAATATAAAATTCCACCGTTTCATGGCCCTCCTTGCTGAATTTACCCTTAGTAAATCGAACCTGGAACTTGGCCTTCTCCATATACAAGTCCTGCAATTCCTGGCGAATAACCTCTTCTAAAATCTGGGCCAACTCATGACGGGCCTGACTCAATTGACCAGCCAAGTTAACCAAGTCTTTCTCCAAGGTCTTGAGCTGGACTTCCAGGTCATCACCAGACAGGTCGTTACCGGTCAAAAGATTGTACTCTTCAGTGATTTTTGCCAAATAATCGAGGACATCGTCGACCGAACCGCCATATTTCTTGGTCATGGTGTTGAGCAGGTCTAAGCGACTTTCCAGCTGCATGAGACGGTTGCCGTCAAACTCCAAATTGTCCACCACATCACCCAATCGCTTGGCCACATCCTCCATCACATAGTAGGCCTCGGTCAGGCTGGTCGATAGGGCCTTGTATTCTGGGTCGAATTCTTCCAAACTCTGCAAATCCCCCATGGCTGAGCGGATATTGTTGACGCTGGAGAAATCCTCATTGTCCAGGAGGGCGTAGGCATTGGTCAGCGTATCTGCAATCTGCTTATGATTGAGTAGCTTATCCCGCTCCTGATTGAGCTGGATATCCTCACCAAGCTGGAGGTCAGCGGATTCAATCTCCGCAATCTGATACTCCAACATCTCGATACGAGACTTGTGTTCCTGCTCGTTTTTCTGCTTTTCAAGCACGCGCTTGCGGAGGCTACGGTAGGCATCAAAAGTCGCTTGGTAGTTGTCCTTGAGGGTCCAAAAATCCTCTTCTCCAAAGCTATCCAACAGACGGATATGGTGCTGGGACTTCATCAATTCTTCCTGGTCATGTTGACCGTGAATGTCGACCAAGTGCTGACCAATTTGCTTGAGGACAGACAGGTTGACCATTTGACCGTTGACCCGGCTGACCGACCGACCATTTTGCAGGATTTCCCGACGGATAATCAGCTCGTCAGCCACTTCAATCCCCTGCTCCTCCAAAATCTGCTCCAAGGCTCTGCTATGTTCAAAAGAGAAAAGCCCCTCAATCTCCGCCTTGGCAGCCCCGTGGCGGATGACATCAGTAGTCGCCCGCGCCCCCAACATAAGGTTCATGGCGTCGATAATGATAGACTTCCCAGCTCCCGTCTCACCAGAGAGAATGGTCATACCCTTTTCAAAGTTAAGAGAGACCTGCTCGATAATGGCAAAATTCTTAATCGAAACTTCTAGTAACATCCCTTACCACCCTTTAACCATGCGCTCCAACTGAAGCAGTTTTTCCTGGTCCTTCAAGATTAAAAAGATACTATCGTCGTCCGCAATGATGGTGAACAGTTGGTCCTCAAATTGTTCCACAATCTGCCGTTTGACAACAATGGCACTTCCAGGCACCAATTTGATATTGACCATGTTACCCGAATATGAAAAATCAAGGATATTTTTCGAGCGGACCTTTGCCAGGCCCACCTTAGGCAGACCGTAAATATAGCCCTTGTCAGCTGCTGGCACCTTGATGATACCCAACTCCTTGATATCCCGGGAAACCGTCGCCTGGGTTGCATGGACCCCCATAGCCTCCAAGCGTTCCACAATCTCTTCCTGGGTATCGATCGGATAGCGGACCACCAAATCTTTTATTACTTCTAAGCGTTCTCGTTTATTCATCTTTCTTAAATTCCTCGTGTGCTTGCTCAACCAAGTCACCAATCTGACCCACAACCATATTTTCTGGCTGGTCAGATTTTTCCAAATGAGCCAAAAATTCAATATTGCCCTGACCGCCCTGAACCGGAGAAAAGCTGAGCGCCTTAACGGTAAAGCCAGTCTCCACGGCCATCTTGGTCACGTCCTGCAAAACTTTGACATGAACCTGCTTGTCTTTAACGATACCATTTTTACCAATCTGCTCCCGTCCCGCTTCAAACTGAGGCTTGACCAGGGCTACGACCTGACCGCCGTCTGCCAAAATATTATGCAGGGCTGGCAAGATCAGACTGAGCGAAATAAAGCTGACATCAATAGAGGCAAAACTTGGCTGTCCCTGGTCAAAATCAACCAGTTCAGCATATCGGAAATTGTACTGCTCCATGGAAATTACACGCTCATCTTGCCGAAGTTTCCAAGCCAATTGATTGGTCCCAACGTCCACGGCGTAAACCAGCTTGGCGCCAGACTGGAGCATGACATCCGTAAAGCCGCCTGTGGAAGCACCAATATCAATGGTCGTCTGCCCTTCAACAGAAATTCCAAAGACCTGCAAGGCCTTCTCTAATTTGAGGCCACCACGGCTGACATATTTTAATTTCTCACCCTTGAGCTTGAGCTCGGTCCCCTCATCGATTTTCTCGCCCGGCTTGTCATAGCGCTCGCCATTGATGACATTGACCACCAGGCCCGCCATGACGCCTCGCTTGGCCTGCTCCCTAGTCTCAAAAAGCCCCTGCTTGTAGGCTAGCACATCTACTCGTTCTTTACTCATTGATTCGTAAACTTTCTAAAATCTTAATGATATTGTCAGACTTGAAATCATAATCCTGAGTCAATTCCTCAAGAATTTTTATAGACTTATCCAAGGCTTCCTCAAGAAGACTCTTAGATTCATCTAAGCCCAACAAAGCTGGAAAAGTTGCTTTCTCAGCCACAAGATCCTTATTAGGCGTTTTCCCTAATTCTTCAAAACTTGCTGTCACATCCAAAATATCATCCCGAATCTGAAATGCATACCCAATCAGCGAGCCCAATTGCCACAATCTCCCTTGGACATATTCTGACTGCTCTGCGATAATACCAGCTGCATAGAAAGGATAAGTCAGGAGACGACCAGTTTTGTTCTCATGAATCTTGAAGAGTTCCGTAGCCTCCAGCATCTGCCCCTCCCCTTTCATATCCAACATCTGTCCCCCAACCATACCAAATGTGCCTGAGGAAGTGGCTAGGAACTGAACTAACTGAACAATAATGGGTGATGGTAAGTCGGCACGGGCTACCAAATCAAAGGCATCCAGAAAAAGGCTATCCCCCGCCAAAATAGCTGTAGCTTCGTCAAACTGTTTGTGGTTTGTCAACCGACCTCGACGGTAATCATCGTTGTCCATGGCAGGTAAATCATCATGGATAAGACTTCCCGTGTGAATCATTTCCAAAGCAGCAGCAATTTGATAGTGGGCGTCTGTCACTGTCTTGCCAAATCCCTCCAAAACCTCCAGCAGGATGAGGGGACGAAGGCGTTTCCCTCCTGCTTCTATTGAGTAGAGAATCGACTCAATCAACTTTTCCGAAACACAGGCGTGGGTGTTTCTGTAGTAGTTTTCAATGGTTGAGCCTATGAGATTGAATTTATCCATACCTAAACCATCTCACTTTCACTACCATCTGCCTGCATGACCTTAACCAGAGTTTTTTCTGCATCAGCCAAGGTTTTCTGCAAGTCCTTGGACAGGACCATACCCTTTTGGAACTCAGCCAGAGCCTCTTCTAAGGCTACATCTCCCTGCTCCAAGCGGGTCACAATTCCCTCAAGTTCTGCTAAATTTTCTTCAAATGTTTTCATTTTTTTGGACATCCTTTACCTCCACATCCACACGACCATCCTTCATGACAATGGTCAACTGCTCATCTTTTTCAATCTTTTCTACGCTATCAATGACCCGACCAGCCTGCTCCAGCATGGCATAACCGCGCGCCACGATGCGGCTGGTATCCAGCATGGTCATGGCCTCTATCAGCTTGTCAGCCTTGGCCATTTTATTGTCATAAATGTTGGCCATATTGCTCTTGAGCAAGCGTTGCAACTGGCTGACCTTCTCCTGATAACGGCTGACTTTCTGGGGCAATTGCAAGCCCTGTAGGCGTTGCTGGAGCAGGACACTGGCCTGCTTGTTATCCCCGAAAATCTCTTTCATCCTAGTCTGTAGCTGGCTGGTCAACCGGTCTAATTTTTGCACATAGCCATCATAAAGCCGTTCTGGCTGCCTGAAAATAACCGACTGACTGATTTTGTCCAGCTGGCTTTGCCGAAACTTAATCCGATTGGTCATAGCCTGGTAGGCACGGTTTTCCTGCTGGTTCAAATAGCCTAAGAGGTCCGCCTTGGTCACCGGTGTCGCCAATTCTGCTGCTGCCGTCGGGGTCGCTGCCCGTCTATCTGCCACAAAATCCGCCAAGGTCGTGTCCGTCTCATGACCCACGCTAGAAATAATCGGAATTCGCGATTCAAAAATGGCTCGAACCACCATTTCCTCGTTGAATGCCCAGAGGTCCTCAATAGACCCACCACCACGACCGACAATTAAGACATCCAAATCCTCCCTGCTATTGGCTTTCTGGATATTGGCAGCTACTTCCTGAGCCGCTCCCTCACCCTGCACTTTGGTCGGGTAGAGAACAATTTCCACACCAGGAAAACGCCGACTGACTGTCGTGATAATGTCCTGAATGACCGCGCCGCTTGGACTGGTAATGACACCAATTTTCTGGGTAAAGCGAGGCAGTTGCTGCTTAAATTCCTGCTTGAACAAGCCTTCTGCAGTCAAGGACTGCTTGAGTTGCTCAAACTTGATTGCCAAGGCTCCGATGCCGTCTGGCTCAGCTTTTTCAATGACAATCGAATAGGATCCACTTGGCTCATAGAGCTGGACCCGACCAATCGCATTGATTTTCATACCTTCTTCCAGCTCAAAGCCCAGATTTTTGTAAATACCTGCCCACATGGTCGCCTGGATAACTGCCTTGTCATCCTTGAGGGAAAAATACTGGTGGGTCGGACGCTTGCGGAAATTGGATACCTGCCCTGTCAAATAAACCTTTTCTAGATAGGGATCACGGTCAAATTTTAATTTTAAATACTTGGTTAAATGACTAACCGACAAATAGTCAACCATGTCAGCTCCTTCTGTCTATATCTCTTTCATTATACCAAAAATCGCAAGATTATTCAGAATTAGAGAATAAATTTGTAATTGCTTTCTTGTGCCTTTTTAGGAATTTTACTATATAATATACTTGAACAAACTTAGGAGTTTTATATGAAGTTAGACAATCAACGACAAAGTAAAAATATAGAGGACAGACGTGGTCAGTCCAACGGTGGCTCCTTCTTTCCTGGAGGAACCAGTCGAAGTGGCTCTTCCGGTGGTGGCATGCTCTTGGGGCTTCTCTTTTCACGACTAGGCTGGAAGGGAAAAATCATCCTCTTCCTAGTCCTCATACTCTTTGGTGGTAGTTCAGGACTGGGAGGTCTATTGGGCGGTTCATCTGGAGTCAATCCCTATCAATCCGCTCAGGTATCAACTGCAGGAACTGAGGTCTCCGATGAGGATGCTGTCTTTATGAGTAAGGTCCTAGCCTCTACAGAAGATTTCTGGACCCAGGAATTTGACAAAAACGGCATGACCTACAAGGCTCCAACTCTGGTCTTCTACACTGACCAAACCAGCACAGGATGCGGAATGGGATCAGCCCAAGCCGGTCCCTTCTACTGTTCTGCTGACCGAAAAATTTATATCGATACCTCTTTCTATCAAGAATTAGGGAACCGCTACAAGGCTAAAGGTGACTTTGCCATGGCCTACGTCATTGCCCACGAAGTGGGTCACCATGTTCAAAACGAGCTAGAGGTCCTCGGTGCCTACCATAAAGAGCGCGCCCGCCTGTCTGACAAGGAAGGAAACGCCCTCAATGTTCGTCTGGAACTGCAGGCAGACTACTATGCTGGTGCTTGGGCCAAATTTGTCGATGGCCAAGGCATGCTAGATGCTGGTGACATCGACGAGGCCATGCAGGCAGCCCATGCAGTAGGTGACGATACCCTGCAAAAAGAAGCCTACGGCCGGACTGTCCCAGACAGTTTCACTCACGGTACATCCGAACAGCGCAAACGCTGGTTTGACCGTGGTTATACCTACGGAGACCTGGCACATGCTGACAGTTTCTCTGTTCCAAATCCATAAGATGTTAAGGTTGGGCATAAAGTCTAACTTCTGGCTATTTGATTAGCAAAAACATATTGACGCAGGGGTTGATTGGCAGTTTCGTTCGCGTTTAACGCTCCGAACTAGTCCTAATCAACTGAGCGGGGGCGGGAAGACGAACTCTCTTTTCATTAGTCGAGTTCTTTCCCGCTCCTTTTTTGTGACAGAAAAGGCGCCGACCTCAGTCGACACCTAAAGGAGATTAGGAAAATTCAAGAAAACCACTGTAAGCATTCTTGAATCCTGGGGTAAAAGGATGTTCCCATTACTAGGAACACCTTTATTGTAAACTTTTACATATAAATTATAATCAGTCTAAAGACTGAATTTATAAAAATGTATATTGACCAGTAATAAAAGAGCAGAATAACCTGCCCTTCCATCTTCTATAATGACCGCTTAAAAGCCTCGAAAGTCTGCTCCATCAGCATGGTAATGGTCATCGGACCGACACCACCTGGAACAGGGGTGATGTGACTAGCAAGTTCGGCAACTTCATCATACTTGACATCGCCAATCAGCTTGCCATTTTCATCACGGTTCATCCCCACATCAATGACAACTGCACCTGGTTTGACAAATTCCTTGGTGACAAAATGTCCACGGCCGATAGCTACCACCAAAATATCCGCCTGACGAGCCAAGTCTGGCAAGTTTTTGGTCCGAGAATGGGCAATGGTCACAGTCGCATTGGCATCCAAGAGGAGCTGGGCCATGGGCTTACCAACAATATTTGAACGGCCAATGACTAGGGCTGATTTACCTTCCAAGTCAATCTGGTATTCCTTAAACATCTCCATAATTCCAGCAGGAGTTGAAGGAATCATGACTGCATGACCAGACCAGAGTTTCCCCATATTTGTCGGATGGAACCCATCCACATCCTTGTCCGGATCAATAGCCAAGAGCACCTTTTCTTCATCAATATGAACAGGTAGAGGCAGTTGGACCAGGATGCCGTGCCAATTCTCATCTTGATTGTACTTGTCAATCAGGTCCAATAATTCATTCTCTGAGATAGACTCTGGAAGGCGAACAACGTCACTCTTAAAACCAGCAGCCAAAGCCGAACGTTCCTTGTTTCGTACATAGACCTGGCTGGCAGGATCTTCACCAACCAAAATGACCACAAGACCTGGAACCAAGCCTGTCTTTTCTTTCATTTCTGCGACCTTGTCTGCCAGGGCAGTTTGCAATTTCACCGCCAGGGCTTTACCATCAATAATTGTCATGCCAACTCCTTATTGTTTTCTTTCATTATACAAAAAACAGGGACAATTTCCCAACCTGCTCTGCTATTTTTCAAAAAAACAAGAAAAACCCCGAACAATGCCGGAGTTACTGGTCTATAGTACCTTAGATAAGAAGTCCTTGGTTCGCTCTTCCTTGGTCTGGTCAAAGACTGATTCAGGACTACCCATCTCAACGATATAGCCCCCATCCATGAAGATTACTCGGTCTGCGACCTCCTTGGCAAAGCCCATCTCATGGGTCACGATAACCATGGTCATCCCAGCCTTGGCCAAATCCTTCATAACCGCCAATACCTCTCCAACCATTTCAGGGTCAAGGGCAGATGTCGGCTCATCAAAGAGGAGCACATCTGGTTCCATAGCCAGACCACGCGCAATGGCAATCCGCTGTTGCTGACCACCTGAGAGACTTTGTGGATAGGCCTGGGCCTTGTCTGGCAAACCAACCTTTTCTAACAATTCCAAGGCTTTTTTCTCAGCCTCTACCTTGGCAATCCCCTTGGTCTTAATAGGCGAAAGGGTGATATTTTCCAGTACAGTCATATTGGGAAATAGATTAAACTGCTGGAAGACCATGCCCATCTTCTCACGCATCTTGAAAATATCGTTGGACTTATCCGTAATATCCACGCCCTCAAAGGTCACCGTCCCCTTGGTTGGTACCTCAAGTAGGTTCATGGTCCGCAAGAAAGTCGATTTCCCAGAGCCTGACGGTCCGATAATAACCACTACCTCTCCCTGCTCCACATCCAAGTCAATTCCTTTCAGAACTTCATTTTCCCCGAAATACTTGTGTAAATCTCTAATTGAAATAATTGTTTCCGCCATCTTAATGGCCTCCCTTGTTCATTTTCTTCTCAAAATGCTGGATGACAAGCGTCAGCAAGCTGGTCAAAATCAAGTAATAAAATGCTGCAAAAATCAGTGGCTCCAAAGGAATATAAGTCGTAGACGAAACCGTCGTTGCCCCATTCCAAAGCTCCATAACCCCAATCGTAGACAGGAGTGAGCTATCTTTGACAATGGTCACAAATTCATTTCCCAAAGCTGGAAGGATATTCTTAATGGCCTGTGGCATGATGACATAACGCATGGCCTGTTTTGGTCTAATCCCTAGAGAATAGGCCGCCTCCAGCTGCCCTTTAGGAACCGCGTTGATACCTGCCCGGACCACCTCTGACACATAGGCACCTGAGTTCATCGATAGGATAATAATACCTGGTAAAAGACGGGTCAAGTCAACAGACAAAATCCCCAACTGGAAGGTCGGTGCCGCAATGTGTGTCATGGTAAAACCAATCATAATCTGCACCACCATTGGCGTACCACGGAAAATCCATACATAGATATTGGCAAACCAAGCCAAGATTTTATACTTGCTCCGCTGGGCAAAGGCTAACAAGATACCGATGATGCTCCCGAAAAGCACGACAAAGCTGGCAATGATGAGAGTTACCAAGGCTCCATAATTAAAATAAGCAATATAATCATTCAAAAAAGAAAAATTCATTTCATCCACTACTCCATTTTTTCATATACTCACTACTATACCACGTCGTGAATAAATATGCAACATCCCTGTCTAAAATATTCATCATTTAAACTAAAAAGCACCCGAAGGTGCATTCTACTACTTATTAGTACAACAATTCGTAGATTTCCATTGCAATCAAGTCGATGCTGTCAAACGTATAGGTTTCACGAGCAGCAACATCACGCAAGGTATATACTGAACCATTTTCTTCATCGTAGCTGTAGGCAACTTCAGCAACGACAACACCTTCACGCTCAAAATTACGCTTGAGGGTACCACCATCACCCGCCATCGCTTCCAGACGATTGATGATTCTCACTAAGTGTGATTCCATAATCTTTCTCCTCTTCTTAGTATAGGTATATTTTACCACAAAGTAACTGAAAAGTCTCTTTTTTACACGTTTTTGTTGCATATACTCGCACATTTTTCTGCAAATAGACTAGCACATAGCAATTTCTTGATTTTTTCCTAAAACTTGTTATAATTAAATTATATTTGACCTTTATTGACCATTTGAGCAAAGGTCACATTTTTCAAAGAAAGAGGTAGAATTATGCTCTGCAAAAACTGTAACATCAATGACGCAACCATCCATCTCTACACCAACCTCAACGGCAAACAACAGCAGGTCGACCTCTGCCACAACTGCTACCAAATCATGAAGACTGACCCCAACAACGCCATTCTCCGTGGCCTAGGCGACTTCAACCCTAACAACATGGATCCCTTCAGTGAATTTTTCAATCATTTGGGAGGATACCCTGACAACACACCAGCTGGACGTGACCGCAACCAGACACCTCCGACCCAGTCTGGAGGAGGGAACCGAGGCGGCGGCCGCTCCAATCAGCCTGGCGGAGGTATCCCGCAAGCACCGCAACAGCCAAACGGCCTCTTGGAAGAATTTGGTATTAACGTGACCGAGATTGCTCGTCGTGGAGATATTGACCCGGTTATCGGACGCGACCAAGAAATCACTCGCGTAATTGAGATTCTCAACCGCCGGACCAAGAACAACCCCGTCCTCATCGGTGAGCCCGGTGTTGGTAAAACGGCCGTTGTCGAAGGTCTGGCCCAGAAAATCGTAGACGGAGATGTCCCACATAAACTCCAAAATAAGGAAGTTATCCGCCTAGACGTTGTTAGCTTAGTGCAAGGAACAGGTATCCGTGGACAATTTGAAGAACGCATGCAAAAACTAATGGAGGAAATTCGCAACCGTAAGGAAGTCATCCTCTTTATCGACGAAATCCATGAAATTGTCGGAGCAGGTTCTGCTGGCGACGGCAACATGGATGCCGGCAACATTCTCAAACCAGCTCTTGCCCGTGGCGAAATGCAACTGGTCGGAGCAACCACCCTCAATGAATATCGTATTATCGAGAAGGACGCCGCCTTGGAACGCCGCATGCAACCTGTCAAGGTTGAGGAGCCAAGCGTCGAAGAGACCATTACCATTCTCAAGGGCATCCAGGCTAAGTACCAGGACTACCACCACGTTAAGTATTCAGATCAGGCTATTGAAGCTGCAGCTGTCCTTTCCAACCGCTACATCCAGGACCGATTCCTGCCTGACAAGGCCATTGACCTCTTGGATGAGGCGGGTTCCAAGATGAACCTGACTCTCAATTTCATTGATCCGAAAGAGATTGACCAACGCCTGATCGATGCTGAAAATCGCAAAGCCCAGGCTACTCGTGATGAAGACTACGAAAAAGCTGCTTACTTCCGCGACCAGATTGCTAAATACAAGGAAATGCAGCAGGCGACTATCAGTGAAGAGGACATTCCACTCATTACTGAGAAGGAAATTGAGGCCATTATCGAGCAGAAAACCAATATTCCTGTCGGCGATTTGAAGGAGAAAGAACAATCTCAACTCATCAACCTAGCTAGCGACCTCAAGGCTCATGTGATTGGCCAAGACGATGCCGTGGATAAGATTGCCAAGGCCATTCGTCGCAATCGCGTCGGATTGGGTGCGCCCAACCGTCCAATCGGTTCCTTCCTTTTCGTTGGTCCAACCGGTGTCGGTAAGACCGAGCTTTCTAAACAGCTGGCCATCGAGCTCTTCGGCTCAGCTGATAGTATGATTCGCTTTGATATGTCTGAGTACATGGAAAAACACGCCGTTGCCAAATTGGTCGGTGCCCCTCCAGGCTATGTCGGCTATGAAGAGGCCGGGCAATTGACTGAGAAAGTGCGCCGCAATCCCTACTCGCTCATTCTCCTGGATGAGGTAGAAAAGGCCCATCCAGATGTCATGCACATGTTCTTGCAGGTCCTGGATGACGGTCGCTTGACAGACGGGCAAGGTCGGACTGTTTCCTTCAAAGATACTATCATTATCATGACCTCCAATGCCGGTACTGGCAAGGTTGAGGCCTCTGTCGGTTTCGGTGCTGCTATGGAAGGGCGGGCTCAATCAGTCCTCGGTCAGCTTGGTAACTTCTTCAGCCCAGAATTTATGAACCGTTTCGACGGTATCATCGAATTCCAGCCGCTTAGTAAGGATAATCTGCTTGAAATTGTCAGCCTCATGCTGGAAGATGTCAACAAGCGCTTGTTTGCCAACGGCATCAGCCTCCATGTGACAGACAAGGTCAAGGAAAAATTGGTCGACCTGGGCTATGATCCAAAAATGGGTGCCCGTCCGCTCCGACGAACCATTCAAGACCAGATTGAAGATGCTATCACGGACTTCTATCTGGAAAATCCAACGGAGAAAAATCTTCGCGCTGTCATGTCCAGCAAGGGAGACATTCAGATTAAGGCGCAAACCGTCGCCAAAGTCAAAGAAGTCTAAAGGGATACTCAGTCTAGTTTCATCTATAAAAAGAAAACAGAGCCTGTTTCAAACGAACAGGTTCTGTTTTTGAAAGAGAAAAAACTAAATCATCGCGAACATCGAGATGATCGCAAGAGCGCCTATTTGCA
Source organism: Streptococcus suis (assembly GCA_024583055.1). Taxonomy (NCBI): domain Bacteria; kingdom Bacillati; phylum Bacillota; class Bacilli; order Lactobacillales; family Streptococcaceae; genus Streptococcus; species Streptococcus suis. The sequence continues at coordinate 2,050,273 of CP102145.1, read as the reverse complement.
ACCAATCATCCTTGCCCGCCCTATAACTGATGAAGAAATCAATCAACAGGAGTGATGTTGGAACGCAATTTGACAAACTGTGCAACGCCATCTTCTATAGTCATAGTTAGATGTTCCGTATGCACCAAATAATCTAGGTGGGCCATGGTCTCACCGCTAGCAAACCATTTCTGAGCCTTTGGAAAGGCCTCCCAACTATCAGCCTTAATGCGCCAACTAATCCGTGCCGATACATCCCTGACAGTGACCTTTTCACCCTCCGAAATGCTATCTAAAATTTCCTGTAAACGTTCAAAATGATGGGTTTCTAAAACTCCAATCCGCTCCAAATGATTTTCAATAGGCTTACGATGGCCAGGCAAGATTAAACGCAGCGGTGTTCGTCTTAATTTATCCAGGGTTGCTAGATAGGTTCCTAGGATATTGGGATAATCCCATCCCCAAAAGGTAATATTAGGAGTAATCGGATCCAGAACCGTATCTCCTCCAATTAAGAGCTGTTTCTGACGGTCCAATAAACCGATGTGCCCTGGTGTATGGCCTTGGAGATTGATAATTTCAAATTTAAAGCCTCCAACCTTGAAATACTTGCCAATCTCAAGAATATCAAAAGGGACCTGACTAGGTAGATGAAACTTGAAACCAGGGTTGTCCTCCACAGCCATCTCATCCCTGGAGATACCATATAGCTGACGATAATCATTCATCCTGTCCCAATAAGGACCCGTTGCCATCTCATTCATCAAAATCCCATCCACATGACCAGCATAAATTTTAGCGCCAGCCTGATAAAACCTTGTCGCTAGCCCTGTGTGATCAGCATGAAGATGGGTCAAAACCAGGTCAACATCCTTCATTTCCAATCCTAATTCAGCCAATCCTGCTAACATAGCTTCAAAAGATTCTGGATGATTGTAGCCCGTGTCAATCAGGACCGACCTTTCCGGACTTTTTATCACGTAAACATGGATTTCTCTCAATGGACTATTGGGCAATACAATGGGAAAAGTATAAATATTTGGATAGATTTCCTTCATGAGCCCCTCCTTTTGTAATCGTTTTCCATAATCTAAGTATAGCACATTATAGAGCCTGGAAATTATTACACTTAATAACATCTTCCATAAGGAAAAATAATGAAAAAATGGTATAATGTTAACAATTCAAGCTCTTAAACATCAAGCGAGGAAAATATGGAACAGATTGCAGTATTTGGAGAAAAACAAGTAGGAGTCGACTATCAATTACGCCAGGGAGTCTATGCTGTTATTCCAAATGAAGAAAATGATAAGATTATCCTGGTTCAAGCACCAAATGGCGCCTGGTTTTTACCGGGTGGAGAAATTGAAAAAGGCGAAAACCACCTCATTGCCCTGGAAAGAGAATTGATGGAAGAACTGGGATTTACAGCTGAAATTGGGCATTATTATGGCCAGGCGGATGAATATTTTTATTCCAGCCACCGAGATACCCACTTCCACAACCCTGCCTACATCTACCAGGTTAAGAGCTATCATCAAATCGGACAACCACTAGAAGATTTTAATCATCTTGCCTGGTTTCCCATCCAAGAAGCCCTTGAAAAATTAAAACGAGGTAGCCATAAATGGGGCGTGCAACAATGGATTTTAGATCAAAAAACACTATAAAAGACTAGTCAAATCTTGCTGATAGTGCTATAATGAAGCCATAGAGTTAGAGGAGGTTTTGCATGAAAATTATAAATACAACCAATAGCCATAGCCAGTTGGTTCAAAATCAACTTGCCAATACGGATGCATTTTTGGTAGAGACTTATTCTGCGGGAAATACTGATGTTATCTTCACTCAGGCTCCCCGCCACTACGAACTCCTCATCAGCAATAAATACCGCTCTGTCCAACAGTCAGAAATTGAAAAAATCCGTGATTTTTTCCTTCATCGCAAGATTGATGAACGGAAGATAAACAAAGCAGCCATCCGCACAATCCACACAGATAAATTGATTGAGATGTCCTTCCCAATCGTCAGCGAAATCTAAGAAACCAGAACGGTTTCTTTTTTTAGACGAAAAAGCCTATCTTTCGATAGACTTTGTCATATCATTATGCCTCAAATCCAGTTGCTACTGCTTCAGCAAAGTTTTCTTCTACAACACTTGCACAGTGGTCACAGATTGTCGCTCCATAACTGCGCTCTGCAACACTAGTATCAATGCGTCGACAACGATCACACACTTCACCTGCTGCACGTTCTACTGCAAAGGCAACTTCATCCACCACAAGTGCACTTTCAGGAGCTGCTTCCGTGGTTACTGTCAAGTTTGAAACGATGAGCAACTGAGCAAGGTCTGCATTCAAGCTCTCCAAGAAGGACTGGGTTTCAACTGAGACATAGGCAGTCAAATGAGCTTCAAGTGACTTACCAATCACTTTAGCATTACGTGCTTCTTCCAAGGCTTTTTGAGCTTTTGTACGGAAGACCATAAAGTTTTCCCAGTCAACCAAAAGCTGCGCTTCATTAGCAAAGGTTTCCACCTCTGGCATTTCCGCCAATTGTACAAATTCTTCTGCTTCGTGTTCCAAGTATGACCAGATTTCTTCTGCCGTATGTGGCAAGATCGGAGTCAAGAGCTTGGTAATTTTGACCAAGATGTCATAGAAAACTGTCTGCATCTGACGACGAGAAAGTGATTTAGCACCATCAATGTAGACGACATCTTTGGCAAAATCGAGGTAAAAGGCTGACAAATCAAGTGTTACAAAGTTTACTACAGATTTGTAAATAGCCATGAAATCATAATTGTCGTAGGCTTCACGAATTTGAGCTACCAATTTGTTGAATTTCACCAAGAGATACTGGTCAACAGAACGAAGCTCTTCGTATGCCACCGCATCACTTGCAGGATTGAAATCAGAAGTGTTGGCAATCAAGAAGCGAAGGGTATTACGGATTTTACGGTAGGTTTCAGAAACCTGTCCAAGAATATCCATAGACACACGTACGTCGTTTGAAGTATCAACGGATGTCACCCACAGACGCAAGATTTCTGCACCAAATTGTTTTTCAACATCACTTGGAAGGATGGTATTCCCCAATGATTTAGACATCTTCATGCCTTTACCATCAAGGACAAAGCCCTGTGACAAGATAGCTTTGTATGGGGCATGACCATTTACGGCTACAGAGGTGATCAAGGATGAGTTAAACCAACCACGGTATTGGTCAGAACCTTCTAGGTAGAGGTCTGCTGGGTAGGCAAGGTTTTCACGGGCATTCATAACGCCATTCCAAGATGAACCTGAGTCAAACCATACGTCCATGATGTCTGTTTCTTTGGTAAATTCGCCATTTGGTGAACCTGGATGGGTGAAGCCTGCTGGCAAGAGGTCTTTTGCTTCTGATTTCCACCAGATAATAGAACCATGCTCTTCAAAAAGGGCAGCAACGTGGTCTGTCACTTCCTTGGTCATAATGGCTGTACCATCTTCTGCATAGAAGATTGGAAGCGGCACACCCCAAGCACGCTGACGTGAGATGACCCAGTCACCACGGTCACGGATCATGTTGTAAAGACGTGTTTTACCCCAAGATGGATTGAAAGTTGTTGCTTCGATTTGGTCCAAGATTTCCTGACGGAATTTGGAAACAGAGGCAAACCACTGTGGCACTGCACGCCAGATGATTGGTTTCTTGGTTCTCCAGTCAAATGGGTAGGAGTGATTGATCACTTCACTAGCAAGGAGCAAGTCACCCAATTTTTCCTTAACAGTTGGCACAACCTTATCATAGAATTGACCTTCAAAATCAGGACCCGCAGCTTCATTCATCAAGCCACGTTCGTTGACAGTTACAGCAACTTCCAAGCCATATTTGACACCGACATTGTAGTCGTCTTCACCAAATCCTGGAGCCGTATGGACGATTCCAGTACCTGAGTCTGTGGTAACATGGTCACCCAAGATGACCAATTCATCCACTTCTCTATCCCATGGGTGTTCGGTCACGATATATTCAAATTCAGCACCCTTGTGTTTTGAAATCACTTCGAAGGATTCCCAACCAAATTTAACTGCCAAGCTATCAACCAAGGCTTCTGCCAAGACATACTTACGCTCAGAACCAGCTGGTTGAACCAAGACATAGTCAATGTCTGCTCCCATTGTCAAACCGCGAGATGCCGTTACTGTAAATGGAGTCGTTGTCCAGACAACGATGTAGCTATCTGTATCCAAGAGTCCCTTGCCATCTTTGACCTTGTTAGCATAGTAAAGAGATGTTGAGTCAATGTCATGGTATTCGATTTCAGCTTCTGCAAGGGCAGATTCAGATGACCATGACCAGTAGACAGGCTTGGCACCACGGTAAATATAACCCTTGTCTGCCATAGCACCGAAGACACGGATTTGAGCTGCTTCATAGTCTTTAGTCAAGGTGATGTATGGATTTTCCCAGTCTGCAGAAACACCCAAGCGTTTAAAGTCATCCCGTTGTTTGTCAACCTGGCTAAGAGCGTAGTCACGGCACATTTCAAGATATTCAACCAGGTCCATTTCCTTGCGTTTGACACCTTGTTTTGCCAAGACTTGCTCAATAGGAAGGCCGTGTGTATCCCAACCTGGTACAAATGGTGCACGGAAGCCTGACATGGACTTAGAACGAACGATGATGTCTTTCGAAATCTTGTTCAGGGCATGTCCAACGTGGATATTTCCATTTGCGTATGGAGGTCCATCATGCAAGTGGAAGGCTGGCTTGCCTGCGTTAAGTTCTTGACGACGAGCATACAAGTTTGCTTCATCCCAAGCCTTTTGCCATTCTGGTTCACGTGTTGGTAAGCCTGCACGCATTGGAAAGGCTGTTTGACCTAGATTAAGTGTTTCTTTTAATTTCATTTTATCTCCTTATTTAGTTGATATTCCATTTTTATTTCATGTCCAGTCATTCCAGCTGACTGGAAACCGAGTTTTTCTAAGATGTACCGCATTTTATGATTGCCGATGACATAGCTAGTGACTAGCTGGTGGCAAGAAAATGTTTGCCTAGCTAGGACCATTACCTGTCGAATAACCTCCTGGCCGTAGCCCTTGTTTTGATAGGATTTATCAATCAGCAAGCGCCAGAGCAAGACCGTTTGCCTGTCCTTATCTACCGAAAGGAGGACAAAACCGACAATCCTTTTGCCAAGACGAACAGCCAGGGGATAGAGCCTCTCTTCCTCTCGATAAAGCCAGGCTTGAGCAAGCGAATACTCCACCGGAGCCACTTTACGCTTGTCTTCCTCTGCCAGACTTAAATCTAGCACGGCATCAAAATTTTCTTTCGTTACTTCTTCTAATCGTATCATAAGCATCAAAAAAACTCCCGCCAATAAGGACGAAAGTTCGTGGTACCACCTTAGTTTAGACAGAGTTTCCCCTATCCCTCTACGTTCGTAACGTGAACAGACGTTTTCCCCTACTTGAGTTCAAGGAAAAATACGCAAAATGATAACTCCTATTGAGTGAGTACAAGTCTTCCACCGTCACCTGCTCGCTAAACCTATCAATATTCGTTGTGTTTTTGCTTCATCAGTATGTAATTAGTCTGCTGATTGTTCCAATTCAGCTTCAATAGCAGCTGCCTGGCGATTGAGTTCAGCAATTTCTTCAGCTGTAAGCTGGCGAGTATAATCAAGGTTTAACTCTTCCAACTCCACATCTTCATCAATCGCTTTAACCAGGACCTCACGGAAAGCTTCGTCACTTGTCTGCAAATAAGACGCCGTTGGTTGGAGAATTTCTTCCCACTCAGCGTTATTTACAAGGGCAAGCTGGCTTTCCAAAGTAGAGCGAAGACGTTGATGGAAAACACGTGTCTTGTTCTTCAACTCCTCAGTCTCTACTGCAACCTTCTTAGCATTGTCTGTCGCCAAACGAAGGATTTCATTTGCCTTCTCTTTGGCTTCGTTGAGAAGATTGTGCGCATCATATTCAGCCTGTTGCTTAATATTAAAGGCACGCTCTTCCGCTGCTGCTTTTACACGATCAGCTGTATCCTGGGCAATCAAGACAGATTGGCTCAACGATTCCTTCATCTGATCGAAGTAAGTGAGGCGTTCGCGCAAGGCTTTCAATTCTGCTTCGTGTTCTTGCTTCAGACGAACCAATTCCTCATAATCTCTGGTGACAATGTCCAAAAACTCATCAACTTCATCAGCATTATAGCCTCTGAATTTTGTCCCAAAGGTCTTATCTTTTAATTCAAGTGTTGTTAAGGCCATATTTCCCCCTATACTTTTGTCACTTCTATTTCTATTTTAAATTTCCCCTGCTTGGATGTTCCGAGCAGGTCTACCAATCGGAATCTTCCGAAGCCACGCACACTAACCAATTGACCTATTTCAAGAGTTTTTGAAACCTGACTAATTTCAGCATAGTCAACCTTGACCTTGTTTGACTCAATTAGCTTCACAACTGCTGAACGAGATAGTTGAAAAGCAGCAGCTACTAATTTATCCAATCGCAAACTGGAGGCCAGAATGACCCTCTTGTCAACCTGGATATGGTGCTCCAAGCTCACTGATTCAGTTGTCCGCATCTTCCATTTTACAGGAACCTTTGCAATCCTTTCAACATCCATTAAGAGAATGGTACTAAATTTTTCATCAATAAACAGGAGAATTTCCTGATCATTGATAAAAATATCTCCCAGAAATTTCCGCTGAATACCCAAACGATTTAAGAGTGTTCCTAAAATCTGCGAATGACTAAGCTGATGAAACTTTCTGTTAAAATCAACTTCTAAAATCGAAATTTCATAGTCAGCAAACTCTGGCAATTGATCGCTTGTTGAAATAATGAGCCTGCTATATTCCGTCGGAAGATGATGCCCACTCGAATGAGCAAAGAGATTAAACTTCCCGGCAATTGCTTCAGTAATCATGACCTGTCTTGGATTAAGAAAATCTGTCAACCTGTCGATGGAAGTCCTATCTACAAATTGACACATTTCATAAATCCGCTCAACAAAATCTTGCTCCGACTTTTGATAGTGTTGCAGGATGACTTGCCTATCCTTCATAAAATTACCAATCCTATTAGAATTCTCGATAAGATTTGAAGAGACAGATAGGCCACCAAGATAGTGAAATCGAATCCACCAAATTGTAGGTTCAATCTTCTGAACGGTATCAAAATGGGCTCAACAAGCCATCTGATTAGTTGACCAATCCTAGATTGGACAAGAGCTGGAAACCAAGTCATGAGAGCATAAATCAATAAAATGCTTGCATAGACATCAATAGCCTTTAGCAGGATTTGTACTAGTAACCACATGATGTCTTACCGCTTCATATCGAAATCGAACTGCCCGTCCAAATGTTGGCCAGAGTTCACATTTCTCAACTCATCAATATTTACCCGAACATTAACCGGGGTCAATAGCCACATAGAATTGGAAACCTTTTTAAGATTTCCGGCCAAGACTGACCGAGCCCCATCCAGATAATCCAAACATCTCCTAGCTTGCTGCTCTGTCATAAATTGGAAATCAATTAAAATACTTGCATTTTCTAACAATAGATTCACAATCTCAGGTGCATCTTCGTATCGCTTAGGAAACTTAATGTCGATGGTTGTCTTCTTCTCTCTCTCAGGACCATTGATCGCGAGCAATTCTTGCTGCCGTTCATTCAACCGTTGAATATTGGCAACGGATTCCGAAGAATGACTCCCAGTTCCTCTTCTTTTTTCCAATGGTAAAGCCTGCTCTCTTGTAACTTCTTTCTTAGCAACTTGCAATTTGGGCTGTTCATTGGGCATTTGATGGCCGGTTGAATCTTCTAATTCAGCACTATCATCCACTTCAAAGTAGGTGAAAAAATTTTTAAATGTATCTCTGAATGCCACTTTTACTCTCCCTTACTAAAAAATGCTGTCCCAATGCGAACAAAAGTCGAGCCCGCCTCAATTGCTTCCTTGAAATCTCCACTCATTCCCATACTTAATTCCGTAAAAGGCATATTAGGGAGATTCAAATTTGCTAATCTTTCTCTGATTGCGTTTGTTTGATGAAAAATTTGACTGAGCTGTTCTTTATCAGCATTGATAGGTGCCATGGTCATGAGACCCACCAATCTTACCTTATCTAACCTAGCCAATTCAACCAATGCCGGTTCAATCTCTTCCTCGTAAAAACCATGTTTTGATTCTTCTTTAGAAACATTGACCTGTAAAAAGCAATTGATTGGTTTCTTTGCCCGTTTTTGAATTTCCTCTGCTAACTTAAGAGAGTCTAAGGCATGGAAGTAATCAACAAAATTGATAACATCCTTGACTTTTCTTCTTTGCAGGGTTCCAATCAGATGCCAGCTTACTGCCTGGTCTTGCAGGGCATGGTACTTATCGAGAAACTTGTCCACCCGATTTTCCCCAATATCTGTCACACCAGCTTCAATCAATTCTCTAGTAATAGAGCTGTCAACATACTTTGTGACAGCTATTACCTTTACCGATTCTAATGGGCGACCAGCTTCCAAACAGGCTTGTTCAACTGCTTGGCCCACCCTTGCAACGTTTTCTTTTATGGTCATACTAGCGATTTCTGAAGAATGGTGGAGTGTCTAACTCATCTTCATCTTCTTCAACTGTAAATTTCTCAACCGAAATACTAGGACGTGCTTCAAGCTCAGAAGATTTCAACAAATTCTCGCGACGTAAATCCCATTCACCAAATGCTGAAGCTTTTGGAACTTCTGCTTGTTGAACAGAAGAAGGAGTTGGTGCCGGTGTTGAGGTGTAGTCAAAGCGAGCCGCAGAACGGGCTGCAGAAACGACCTCAGGACGGTGATGTTTGGTTGTACCTGATGGCGATGTTTTAGCAGAAGGTCCATCCTGACGAACACCTGTCGCAACAACGGTTACGCGGATTTCATCTTTCATCGATTCATCGATTGATGTACCCAACCAAATGTTTACACCTTGACCGGCTGCCTGATGAACGATTTCTGAAGCTTCTTCTGCTTCTGTCAAGGTCATATCGTAACCACCGGTCACATTAACAATGACATCGTCAGCACCATCGATAGTTGTTTCCAATAATGGTGAATAAATCGCCTTGCGAGCCGCCTCAATGACACGGTCCTCACCAGTACCGATACCGATACCCATAAGGGCATTGCCTTTATTTTCCATCACAGTCTTCACATCCGCAAAGTCCAAGTTGATCAAACCTGGGTTAGTGATGAGGTCTGTGATCCCTTGAACACCTTGACGAAGGACATTGTCTGCTTCACTCAAGGCTTCCAAAAGCGGAGTTTTCTTATCAACAATCTCAAGGAGGTTGTTGTTTGAAATAATCAAGAGAGTATCTACTTGCTCACGCAGACCATCAATACCTTCGATAGCAAAGTTACCACGCTTGTTTCCTTCGAAACCAAATGGGCGAGTTACAACTGCTACAGTAAGGGCACCCAACTCTTTGGCGATACGGGCGATAACTGGTGCAGCACCTGTACCAGAGCCTCCACCCATACCAGCTGTAATAAAGACCATATCTGCACCTGAAAGAACTTCTTTCAGAGTTTCTTCGCTTTCCTCAGCAGCCTTACGACCAACTTCAGGTTGACCTCCAGCACCAAGACCACGAGTTAACTTAGGTCCCAATTGGATGACTGTTTCAGCTTTTGAACTGCTCAAAGCTTGAACATCTGTGTTAGCCGCAATAAATTCTACGCCAGCTACACCTTCTTCAATCATGCGGTTGATAGCATTTCCGCCGCCACCGCCGACACCAATAACTTTAATTACAGCACCAGTATTTGCCGTTTCAAATGAAATTGTCATAGATTATTTACCTTTTCCTTCATTCATTATTCAAACATACTTCCAAAGAGACCACGGATACGATCGGTCAACTTAACTTTTGGTTCCTCGTTTTGACCATATTCTTCTTGTCCGTATGGTTTTACGGTCGTATCATATACCGGTTCATCAGCGATTTCATCTTCAAAATCTCTTACAGGCTGTTGAACTTGAACTCGACTTGTTGGTTGAATATCAACTGGTTTGATACGTAGCTGAGCCTCACCGTTTACAGCATATTGTGCAATTTTTTCCACTTCACTCAGGTGACCGACATACTCAACTAGGCTAATCACATGTGCGAAGGATGGATTACGGATACCAATTTGATTTGGTACGAAGATTTTTGTCGTTACACCAAAAACTTCTTCTGCTAATTCTTCAACACCTGGAAGAATTGCTCCACCACCGACAAGAACGATCCCGCCTGGTAATTCCAATGCTCGTGTTCTTTCCAAATCTTGTTTGATTTTATTGAAAATCTGGCGAAGACGAGCAGCAATCACTTCTGACAAGTACAATTCTGTTACTTCAACAGGCTTGCTTTCTCCAATCACTTCAACAGTGAATGTTTCTTTTTCAGTTGCATCTGCTGGATAAGCGATACCGTAGTTGTATTTAAGATTTTCAGCAATACTTTGAGATGTAGTAAGGACTTTAGAGATATCCTTGGTGATGTAGTCGCCACCTTCTTGGTAGATATTCGTGTATTGGAGCTCTTGGCCACGCATAACTGCAACAGTTGTCTGACCACCACCGAGGTCAATCACCGTAGCACCAAATTCACGTTCCCCTTCATTGAGAACGGACCTTGTTAGGGCCAGAGGAGAAATCACAACATGTTCAACTTGGATTCCAGCTCTCTCAACGGTTTTACGTAGATTGTGCAAAATAGTTCTTGGACCTGTGTAGAGCATACCCCGCATCTCTAGACGGATTCCCATCATTCCACGGGGATCTTTGATTCCCTGGAAGCCATCCACCACAAATTCCTCTGGAATAAAGGAAATCACTTCTCTCTCTGGTGTGATGCTCTTGGTCAAGGCTGATTTAACAACATTTTCAACGTCCAAGTCTGTAATTTCTTGGGAATCTGTTGTGACTGGAATCATCCCTTGAGTAGGCTCGATTTGCAAAAGGTTTGCTGGCAAACCGACGTTTACCTTATCGATGCGAATCCCAGATTTTTCTTCAGCCTGTTCTAAGGCCTTTTTAATTGCTGCGGCTGCAACATCAATGTTAACGATAATCCCGTCCTTGACCCCAGCACTCTTAACGTTACTTACTCCAATAACGTTCATTTCATTATCAATATATTCCGCAACCAAGACTTTAACGGAGCTTGTACCAATATCTAATCCCGTGAAAAAGCCGTTTCTAGCCATTCTGTCAGTCCTCTCTTACTTTCATCTCATTTTAAAAAAGCATCCATTTTTTAGATAAATAGAATTATTCATCCTTAATTATACCATATAACATTCTAAAATGGCTATTTTTCATGCTTATTTCTAAAAGATTTTTTCTCATTTCCTTGCTTTATAAAGCATAACTGTAAACTCCAACTTCCATATCTATCATACTCGGCAAAATGAGCTGGCGAGCAATTTTTGGATAGTAGGGAAGCTTGATATCTAGCTCTGAAACTGGCACCAGGACGACGTTGCCATCAGCCATGGTCAAGGTCAACAAATCCTTGGTTGCTTTAGTAGGTGTCAAATCGATAGTCAGGATATTGGCGCGAATATTCTCATCAATTTCAGCTAGCTGTAAAGCCATTTTTTTCAACAATTCCCTGTCAGTTGTGTGAACCATTGTTGCATTCAGAGGCATATTTTCTTCCTCAGTAGGAACCTCTGAAACCTCGCCACTAGATAAGATGGAGTAAAATTGATTATTCTCTGTGATAAAACCAAGCTCTTTATATTCTTCTAATTCTAGCAAAAAGCGATTAGGCAGCTGGAATTGAACAGATACGTCCTTGATTAGATTACTTCTGTTGACGATATTCTTGGTGTAGGATTTTCGGTTGAGAAGGACAGATAGGACATAGTCCTTTTCATGGATATTACTGTACTCTTTTACCAATTCTTCCGAAATATGCTCATTTCCTTTTACCTGAATATCTTTCAATTTACCAAAAGGGCTAATCAGATAGGCAGAAGAGAGAATGATGAGGAGCCCAGCTAAATAAAGCGGAATAGATTTAAGGAGGGCATCCTTAGGAATTCTAGCTTCTGTTTTCTTACTCTTTTCTCCTGCTTTTTTTCGTCCAAATGGAAAGAAAGACCTTTTTGAAACAGGTGTTACCTCAGTCTCTGTCTGGTCTTCTGCCTGCTTGATTTCCTCTTCCTGGATTTGTTGGTGCTCTTTGAACTTTTCCTTCCAGTTCCTGAAAAATTCGCTGGCTTCATCTGGATCCAAGTCTTCCAATGCTATAGGTTCAGCATCGGTCTCTCCATCCTCAAAAGAACTTTCCTCATCGCCTTCTACATGCGAATGTTCATCAGCTCGCTCTATATCACTTTGCTCTTCTGAAAAGGACTCAGATTCTACCTCCTGGTCTTCAGTTTCCTCCATCTCTTGGACCTCTACAAGTTTTTCGTTTTCATCAGAAATCAGTTGTTCATCTTTGTGGCCCATTGGCACCTCCACCCTCAATATCTGACATCAAAATAGCATAGAAACTATCTACCGACTGGATTTCATTGGAGTTTTCCATTTGTGTGACAAATTGGTCTTTATTGGTCAACAAATAACCCACTTCATCAAAAAGTGACTCCAGCGTCAAAAATTCTTCATCCAATTTTCGTGAATAGCCCTTATTGACCGCATAATTGGCATTCTCAATCTGGTCTCCTCGACTGGCCTTTAATCCAAGCGGGACAATCAGATGCAGCTTTTTCATGGCAATCAACTCAAAGAGGGTATTGGAGCCACCACGGGTCACTACCACATCCGCCAAATCCATCAAGGGCTGATAGAGCTCCGTCACATAGTCCACACGATAGAGGTGCTGTTCCAGACTGTTGAGACTGCTATCTCCAGTCAGATTGATAATGTTAAATCGCTCGGTCAAGGCCGATTTATGCTGACTAATCAGGTCATTAAAAACCTTGGCACCGCCCGAACCACCAACAAAAAGTAAAGTTGGCAGCTCTTTATCAAACTGTTTCAGAATTTCCGGCAGTTGAATAGGGGTGACTTTCTTCTTGGTCTGACCTACCTTGGTCACTGCCCCCACATGTTTAACCTTTGTCAGTGACAGTGGTTGCTCAAAAGTGCTATACATGGTTGTAGCGAATTTATAGGCAATGCGATTGGCCAGTCCCATAGACAGATCTGATTCGTGAATGTAAACTGGCACTCCGAGAGCCTTGGCAGCAATGACAGGCGGAACGGATACAAAACCACCTTTTGAAAAGAGGGCTTGAGGACGGATTTTGCCAATAATCACTAAGGATTGGATAATCCCCCAGGCAACCTTAAAGACGTCCAGCATATTCTGCCAGCTAAAGTAACGGCGCAGTTTACCTGTGGCAATGGAATGGAAGGTCACGTCCAGACCAGACTGGCTAATCTGTTCATGCTCAATCCCTTTTTCATCTCCAATATAGTGAACTTCCCAGCCTTCTTCCAAAAAACGCGGGATTAGGAGGAGGTTGAGAGTCACATGACCGACTGTTCCCCCACCCGTAAATACGATTTTTTTCATTTGTTTTTCAACTCCTCAAAGGTGTCGAGGAAAACATCCCCTCGAACTTCAAAATTGGCATACATATCCCAGCTTGCATTGGCAGGACTAAGGAGAACGACGTCTCCTGCTTGAGCCAATTCAAAGGCCTTGCGAGTGGCATCAGCAATATCTGTCGCTGAAATGGTATCCACTCCCGCTTTGTCTGCAGCCCGCTGGACTCTCTCAGCAGATTGACCGAGAATCACTATCTGTTTCAATCCAACTAAATCTGGCACCAAGTCATCAAATTCATTGCCACGATCCAAACCACCGGCAATCAAAATGACCTTGCTATTGTCAAAACCTGATAGAGCTTTTTGGGTAGCTAATATATTAGTAGATTTACTGTCATTGTAGAAGGAAATATCGTTGATCGTTCCTACAAATTGCAAGCGATGTTTGACACCACCAAAGGCAGCCAAACTTTCCTGGATAGACTGATTCGCCACACCCAGTAACTTGGCAACCGCAATCGTCGCCAGGGCATTTTCAACATTGTGCGAGCCGGGAACACCAATCTGATCAGCATCCATGATATATTCACCCTTGAAATACAGCTTGCCTTCTGCCAAATAAGCCCCATCTACCACCTCTAGCGTAGAAAAAGGCACCACTGTCGCTAAAGTCTGAGCAGCCAAATCCTTGGCTTCCTGCTGATTAAAATTCAGCACAATAAAATCGTCAGCCGTCATCTGACGCTGAATCATCCATTTTGCAGCAACATAGGCATCAAAGGTCCCATGGTAATCAATATGGCTGGCAATCAAGTTGGTAATCACAGCAATGTGTGGTCGGAAGGACTCCGTCCCCATAAGCTGGAAGGAAGACAATTCCATGACCAAGGTGTCCTCTTCTGTCGCTGTTTGAGCCACTGATGAGGCTGGATAACCGATATTCCCACACAGTTTAGCAGATGTATCGCCAGCATTGAGAACTTCCGCAATCATGGTCGTAGTCGTAGTCTTGCCATTTGAACCTGTGATACCCACTATCGGCGCTTCTGAAATCAAATAGGCCAGCTCCACCTCTGTCCAAACTGGAATCCCTTTTTTCAAGGCCTTCTCTACCATAGGATTTTGATAATGAATACCTGGATTTTTCACCATGAGGGCAAATTCTTCATCCAATAATTCTAGGGGGTGGCTGCCACAGATGACACGAATCCCCTCTTCCAGGAGAGATTGAGCTGTGGGATTATCCTCAAACGGCTTGCCGTCATTGACTGTAACAATGGCACCGAGCTGGTGGAGCAAGCGAGCTGCCGACTCGCCTGACTTAGCCAGTCCCAGAACCAGGACCTTTTTATTTTTGACACTATCAATTTGTTTCATCTTACAATTCCTATCTCTCAACTTTCTAACACTTTATTTTACCTTGAAAGCCCGGCTTTTTCAAGCCATAGCAACAAGCTAACGCCTCCTATACTACCTTTTATCCCACAAAAAGCAGACTGTAAAGCGTTTTCTTTGCACCCTACCTATAAAAATGTTAGACTAAAATAGAAATATATTTTTAAGGAGTATCTATATGTCTAATATTTTCGATACACTCTTCCTGCCCTTGGTTTCGGCCTTGCCAGGAGTTGTCCGCATGATCGTTCTCTTGATCATTGCCTTTGTCCTTGCAGGTCTCCTGCGTAAATTAACCCTGGCTGGTTTGAACAAGATTCAATTTGCTCAAAAATTGCAAAAATGGGGTATCCTCAAGCCGGAAGATAATGGACAGGCCATCATTAAAAACCTCGGTCAACTGGTTTATTTCTTGGTCATTCTCTTCTTCCTGCCTTCTATCCTTTCGGGCTTGAATATCAGCAGTACTGTTGACCCGATTTCGAGCATGTTCCAAAAATTCTTTGCCTTTATTCCTAATTTGATTGCAGCTGGATTGATTCTCTTTGTAGGAACCTTCTTCTGTAACTTCATTAAGGGTCTTCTGAAAGCCTTCTTGGAGCGTCTGGAAATTGACAAATGGTACACCAAGGTTACTGGCCAAGAAAAATTGCCATTTGACACTAAACAACTCATCACTGTCTTAGCAACAGTCGTTTACGTTCTTATCTTCATTCCAATCTTGACCTTGGCCTTGGAAACTCTGGGTATCACCAGCATTTCTCAACCAATCGTCACCATTCTCAACCAGGTCATTGGCTTCCTTCCAAATATCCTGGTAGCCCTTGTCCTAGTCGCTCTTGGTAGCTTCATTGCCAAGCTCTTGGGCAACCTCTTGGAAAATCTTCTTGAAACTGCTGGTATCAATGCCTACTCTAAGTATTTGACAAACAAAGAAGATGCCAACTTCCAACTTTCCTCTATCCTGGCTCAATTGGTTCGTGGCATCATTATTGTATTCTTCTTTGTTCAAGCTATCCAAGTTCTTAACCTGCAAGTCTTTAACGCTGTTGGTACATCCATTCTTGCCTACCTTCCGTCCCTGATTAGTGCCATTGCCATTCTTGTTTTGGCAGTCATTGGTGGCAACATTCTATCTGGTTTCTTGAGCAAGGTGACCAACAATGCCTTCCTAGCTGGCCTTGTCCGCTATGGCCTCATTGTCTTTGCAGCCTTCATGGCTCTTGACCAATTGAAATTCGCACAGAATATCGTTCAATCGACCTTCACGATTGTTCTGGGAGCCTTGGCTGTTGCCTTTGCCCTGGCCTTCGGTCTCGGTGGTCGTGACTTCGCAGCCAAACAATTGGAAAAATTAGAAAAGAAAATTGATAAAGAATAATATCTTAGCTCGACAGTAAGTCGGGCTTTTAATATAACAAAAAAGCAGGACTCTTTCCAATCCTGCTTCTTCTTATTTTCTCACTGTTTTTCGACTCGGTTTATCTAAATAATAGATGTCTCTCATGGCCCATAGGCCGATGAAGATGACGATAAATCCTACCCAAATATCTGAAGATACCTGCAAGATTTTTAGGAAGGCTAGCATTAAAAAGATGAAGAGGGCTACAACGGCAACAACTGCTACCATGAGGTTGATAGTCCCTCGTACATTATTGGGGGCTAAAAAGATATAAAAGAGCACCAATAATATTGCTAGTATCAGATAAAACATGACCATCCCCTTTGAGATTTCTATTCTTCAGTTGCTAATTTTTTCTTCTTGGCAGCCTTATCACGTTCTGCCTTATTGAGAACTTGCTTACGCAAACGGATAGATTCTGGTGTTACTTCCATGTACTCATCGTCATTCAAGAATTCAAGAGATTCTTCAAGGGTCAAGATACGTGGTGTCTTAATTACAGACGTTTGGTCTTTGGTAGCTGAACGAACGTTTGTCATCTGTTTAGCGGTCGTGATGTTAACTGTCAAGTCATTTTCACGAGAGTTTTCACCGATAATCATTCCCTCGTATACTTCCGTACCTGGATTGACAAAGATGGTACCACGTTCTTCGATACGCATGATAGAGTAAGTCGTTGCCTTACCTTGGTCGATAGAGACAAGGGCGCCACGGTGACGACCACCGATCTCACCTTGAACAACAGGCAGGTATTGGTCGAAAGTATGGTTCATAATACCGTAACCACGAGTCATAGAAAGGAATTCTGTTGAATAACCAATCAAACCACGCGCAGGTACAAGGAAAACAAGACGAGTTTGGCCATTACCTGTTGAAACCATATCCAACATATCACCCTTACGCTCAGAAAGGGATTGGATAACAGAACCTTGGTATTCTTCAGGAGTATCGATTTGCACGCGCTCAAATGGCTCCATTTTCACGCCGTCGATTTCTTTGATGATAACTTCTGGACGTGATACTTGAAGCTCATAGCCTTCCCGACGCATGGTTTCAATCAAGATAGACAAGTGCAATTCACCACGACCTGAAACAGTCCATTTATCTGGTGAATTGGTTGGATCTACACGAAGAGATACGTCTGTCTGCAATTCAGCCAAGAGACGCTCTTCAATCTTACGTGAAGTTACCCATTTCCCTTCACGACCCGCAAATGGTGAGTTGTTCACCAAGAAAGTCATTTGAAGGGTTGGCTCGTCAATGCGCAATACTGGCAAGGCCTCAACCGCATCAGTAGGAGTTACCGTCTCACCAACGAAGATGTCTTCCATACCAGAAACGGCAATCAAGTCACCCGCTTTAGCTTCTTGGATTTCTTTACGCTCAAGGCCGAAGAAACCAAAGAGTTTTGTAACGCGGAAGTTTTTGGTCGTACCATCTAGTTTAGAAAGGGTAACTTGGTCACCAACTTTTACCGTACCACGGAAGACACGGCCGATACCGATACGACCAACGAAGTCGTTATAATCCAAGAGCGAAACCTGGAACTGAAGTGGCTCGTCTGAGTTATCAACTGGAGCTGGAATGTGCTCGATGATGGTATCGAATATTGGTGCCATTGTTTCTTCTTGGTCAGCTGGATTGTCTGACAGAGAAGATGTTCCGTTGATAGCAGATGCGTAAACAACTGGGAATTCCAACTGGTCATCATCCGCACCAAGCTCGATGAAGAGCTCAAGCACTTCGTCCACTACTTCTTCTGGACGAGCAGATGGTTTGTCAATCTTGTTGACAACGACGATTGGTGTCAAGTTTTGCTCAAGGGCCTTTTTCAATACGAAACGAGTCTGCGGCATAGTACCTTCGTAAGCATCCACGACAAGGACAACACCGTCAACCATTTTCATGATCCGCTCAACCTCACCACCGAAGTCCGCGTGTCCTGGCGTATCCATGATGTTGATACGAGTTCCATTGTAAGCTACAGCTGTATTTTTGGCAAGGATGGTGATACCACGCTCTTTTTCGATGTCGTTTGAGTCCATGGCACGCTCATCCAATTGCGTACGCTCATCAAGAGTTTGTGATTGCTTCAAGAGCTCATCAACGAGGGTTGTTTTTCCGTGGTCAACGTGGGCAATAATGGCTACGTTACGGATGTCTTCTCTAAGTTTTGTCATAATATCCTCTAAATCATTTAATGTAACTAAAAAAGTATATCATAGATTGACTGAAAAATCACAGATAATCGCATTGTAAATGTTTTCAGTCTGTTTGATAAACAAGAAAGAAAAGAGATTGAAAATCAATCTCTTCTTTTTTTACAAAATATTCTCGAAATTGTCACGCACTTCTTGTGGCCAGACGCTAGATTGAACCTCACCGATATGTTTTTTACGAAGGAGGAACATGGCCAGACGCGATTGTCCAATACCACCACCGATAGATAGCGGAAACTGGCCGTCCAAGAGAGCACGATGCCAATCATAGGCCAAACGAGCCTCATCGCCGGTAATAGCTACTTGGCGTTTGAGAGCATCTTGGTCCACCCGAATGCCCATTGAGGACAATTCAAAGGCAGAACCTAGAGCTTCATTCCAGACCAAAATATCTCCGTTGAGACCCTTGTAAGAACCTTCTGACGGTGTCGTCCAGTCATCGTAGTCAGGTGCGCGACCATCATGTGGCTTGCCATCGGCCAATTCACCACCGATACCGATGAGGAAAACAGCACCGTATTCTTTGGCAACAACATTCTCACGTTCCTTAGGTGTCAAATCAGGAAAATTCTTGACCAAATCTTCTGTGTGGATAAAGGTAATTTTCTTGGGCAGGACAGACTCAATATCGTAACGCGCCTCAACTGCCAACTCCGTCAGGCGGATGGCCTTGTAAATCTGCTCAACTGTTTCCTTCAGATAGGCCAGATTTCTCCGACCAGCTGGAATGACCTTTTCCCAATCCCACTGGTCTACATAGACCGAGTGGATGGCATCCAAATCCTCTTCATCCGGGCGGAGAGCCTTCATGTGGACAAAGAGTCCCTCGCCTTCATTGAAACCGAAACGAGCCAAGGTATGACGCTTCCATTTTGCAAGGGAATGCACTACCTCGTAGGTCGCATCTGGAATCAATTTGACATTAACGGTAACGGCATTTTCCACGCCAGACAAATTATCCTGCATACCATCCCCGACACGACTCAAAATCGGTCCCTGCACTTCAACGATTTCTAGCTTGTCTTTCAAATACTGGGTAAATGTATTCTTGACGAAAGAAATCTCCTCTTGCTGCTGAATGAAACTTTTCTTCATACCTAAACCTCCTAATTTTTTCTATACTCCCTATTATACCCATTTTCATCGACTTGTAAAGGATTTTATTAAATATTCTGAAAATTTAATGAATTATTTCTTCCAAAATGCTGGTTCTTCTGCTTTCTCGCCACTTCTTTCCTTACTTTTTGGAAAAATTATGCTAAAATGGCTTCATATTTTATAGAATAGAATGGGGCTTTGAAAATGAAATTTTCACCTAGTCAACGGATTATCGCCAGTTTCCTAGCTGTAATTCTGGTTGGCTCATTTTTGCTCAGTTTACCAATTGCTCAAAAGGCTAGCTCTACTGCTAGCTACCTGGACCATTTGTTTACTACGGTATCCATGGTCTGCGTGACGGGGTTATTTACCAAGCCTGTGGCTGAAACCTACAACATGTTTGGACAATTGATTTGTATGGTCCTGATTCAAATCGGCGGATTGAGCTTAATTAGTTTTATCGGTCTCTTCTCCCTTCGAGGAGGACGGAAATTGAGTTTTGTCAATGCTTCTACCTTACAGGAGGCCCTGTCGCGAACGGACACCAAGCATTTTTCCAGCTTTATCAAATCTGTCTTTGCCTTTACCTTTGCCAGTGAGGCCCTGGGCGCCTTCTTCCTGGCCTTTCAATTTGTTCCAGAATACGGCTGGAAGGACGGTCTATTTTCTTCTGTCTTTGTGGCTGTCTCTGCCTTCTGTAATGCTGGTTTTGATAATTTAGGGGCCAGCAGCATCGTCCAGTACGCTGAAAATCCCCTCATCAATCTAACCTTGGCTGCTCTGATTATCATGGGAGGATTGGGATTTTCCGTCTGGTTTGACTTACGTTCTCAAATAGGCAAGAAATTCCACCACAGAAAACTCCATTTCCATACCAAGGTAGTGCTGGCTCTGACTGTACTCATTCTTGCAGCGGGGACAGTCTTAACCTTTATCACAGAATACAATAATCCTGCCACTATTGGCTCCATGTCGCTGGGCAACAAACTATTGACCAGTTTTTTCCAAACGGTGACCATGCGGACAGCAGGCTTTGCCAGTATTGATTATACCAAGGCCGAACCTATCACCCTCCTCCTCTATATCTTCCAAATGATGCTGGGAGGAGCCCCTGGTGGTACGGCAGGAGGTATTAAAATCACAGCCTTCCTGACGCTTTTACTCTATGCACGCAGTGAAATTCTGGGGCTTCCCCATACTAATTTCAACCACCATACCATTGACCATCTGACCATCCGCAAGGCATTTGCAACCTTCATCGTCTTTATGTCTGTCTTTATCTTAGGCTTGGCTGGACTCAGTATGACAGATGCTAAGCAACCTTTGATTTTCCTCATGTTTGAGGTCATGTCAGCCCTGGCAACGGTCGGTGTGACAGCTAATTTAACCCCCTTCCTCAGTTTGGCTGGAAAAGTTATCATCATGTTCCTGATGTTCTTTGGCAGAATCGGCCCTATCTCCATTCTAGTCAGTCTATCTAGTCACAGACCTGACAAGAAGGATCATTTACAATATGCAAAATCAACCATGATTGTTTAAAGGAGAACCCATGTCATCATTTACTATCGGTATTTTAGGTCTAGGAGTTTTTGGCACCACTATCGCTAAGACCCTACATCCCTACAACTGCAATATTATCGCCGTCGATAATCATGAAAATCAAATCAACCAATTGGAGCCCATCCTGTCCCGCGGTATTGTCGGAGATATCACTGATAAATCCCTCTTGCGGGCCGCAGGTATTGACAGCTGTGATACCGTCGTCGTCGCAACAGGTGACAATCTGGAGTCTAGCGTCCTAGCCGTCCTCCACTGTAAGGCGCTGGGTGTTCCAAAGGTCATCGCAAAGGTGAAGAGCAAGACCGCTAAAGAGGTCCTCTTAAAAATTGGTGCTGATAAGATTATTTCACCAGAAAGAGAAACAGGCGTTTCCCTGGCCAAGCACCTCCTCCACCGCAATACGACGGACCTAGTCCAGCTGGATGGTAACGTGTCCATTGTTGAGTTTCACCCGCCTAAAAAATGGCTGGGCAAGACTTTGGCAGAGTTGCAACTGCGTCAGAACTACAAGATGAACATTATCGGCTACCGCCTCAAAACCACCAAGGAACTCAATATCCAGTTATCGCCTGACTATGTTTTCAATGAAGACGAGGTCGTTATGGCTGTAACGGACCACAACACGGTCGATCATTTTGAAGAGTTCACAGGATAAGGTGACAAGTTTTGACTGATTTATCATTCATATTTTAAGGAGATTATATGAACGATTTGACCAAGGGGAAACCCTTAACTGTTATTTTACAATTTGCTATCCCTCTCTTGATCGGCTCCTTTTTCCAGTTAACCTACAATTTTGCTGACAGCATGATTGTTGGCCATACCCTTGGGACCACGGCCTTTGCAAGTGTAGGAGCCACTGTTGGGCTGACATTTTTGATTCTAGGCTTTGCCCAAGGCTTAACTAATGGCCTCACCATTATTAGTGCCCAACGCTTTGGTGCAGGGGACTTGATTGGCCTCAAGAAAAGCTTTGTTCACGGACTTTTCTATGCTGCCATCGTTAGTTTGGTACTGACGACGGTCTCCCTTCTCTTTCTCCGCCCAACCCTGGAACTCATGCAGACACCTGCTGATATCATCGAGCACGCCCACGACTTCCTTCTAGCTATCTATGGCGGAATGACCTTTACCATCTTTTATAACTATTTGTCCAGTGCCATCCGTAGTCTGGGAGATTCGCGAACTCCGCTTATCGCCCTCATCATCGCCTGCATCATCAATATCGGCCTTGACTTTTTCTTTATTTTAACCATGAAATGGGGCGTCTTCGGAGCTGGCTTTGCAACAGTCTTGGCCCAGGCCTTCTCCGTTATATTCCTCATCATTTACATCAAGAGAAAAATTCCCCATTACCACTTAAAACCAGGCGATTTGAAGCTTGAAAAAGAGGAGTTAATCAAACATGCCAATATTGGCTTTCCAATGGGATTACAGGCCAGCGTTATTGCCATTGGCTCCTTGACCTTCCAGGTCATGATGAATCAGTTGGGAACCGATGCCATCGCTGCCCAATCTATTGCCCTACGGACGGACCAATTGGCCATGTTGCCCATGGTGAATCTGGGACTGGCTATCTCAACCTTTACGGCCCAAAACTATGGTGCTAAACTATATGACCGCATTTTGGAAGGGGTCAAAAAGACCCTCTATATCAATTTGGCCTGGTCTATCTTGTTCGCCCTTGTTCTTATCTGGGGAAATCGGTTCTTCTCAGGTCTCTTCATCGCAGACGCCAGCGAGACAGTTCTTGACTTGGCACTGGCCTACTACATCATCAATGCCTCCTGTTATTGGATTGTGGCCAGCCTCTTTATCCTTAGGAGCTTCATCCAGGGGCTGGGAAATGGTGCCGTACCTATGCTGGCTGGTTTCGGAGAATTGATCATGCGGGCTCTCGTGGCCATTGTTGGCCTCCACTATTTCGGCTTCAATGGCGTTGCGGCCGCTAATCCTGCAGCCTGGATTGGCAGCATTCTCGTCCTCATACCTAGTAGCCTGATTTACAGAAAACGGCTTAAACAAGCCATGGCAAACACCTAGTTCGACACTGGGTGTTTTTGTTTTGGGAAATTGGTCAAACTTTTGCTATAATACAAGCATGAAACAATTGAAGGATCCACTGTCTGTCTTGCCTGGAATCGGACCCAAGTCAGCAGAGAAATTTACAAAACTAGACCTCTATAGCGTGGAAGATGTCCTGTGCTACTATCCCTTCCGCTACGAAGATTACGAGACAAAATCCATCTTAGAGCTTATGGACGGCGAAAAGGCTGTGATTATGGGGCAGGTCGTCACTCCAGCCAATGTGCAATATTATGGCTTCAAACGCAACCGCCTTCGTTTTTCTATTAAGCAGGACCAGGTGGTGGTAGCCGTTTCTTTTTTCAATCAACCCTATCTGGCCGACAAGGTGGAAGTAGGACAAGATATAGTCATTTGGGGTAAATGGGATAAAGCCAAGGCTAGCCTGACGGGAATGAAAATCTTGTCCCAGCAAGCAGATGATTTGCAGCCTGTCTATCATGTCGCTCAAGGAATTAGTCAGACCCAGCTGGTTAAACTGGTCAAGTCCGCCGTGGACCTAGGCTATTTAGACCTCCTGACTGAGAATCTCCCCAGCCCTATACTGGAACGCTACAAGCTCATGGGACGGGTCGACGCTGTACGGGCCATGCATTTCCCAGAAGACTTAGACCAGTATAGACAAGCCCTGCGCCGTATTAAATTTGAAGAACTCTTCTATTTCCAGCTACAGCTCCAGCAACTCAAGACGCAAAACCGTGACCAATCTAAGGGACTAGCCATTCCATTTAACCAACCAGCTGTCCAGCAAGCCATCCAGGCCCTCCCATTCTCTCTGACCCAGGCTCAGAATCAGGTCCTGGAGGATATCTTAGAAGATATGAAATCCAGTCGCCACATGAATCGGCTGCTGCAAGGTGATGTCGGTTCCGGAAAAACGGTTGTGGCAGGCTTGGCCATCTACGCCACTCACACAGCTGGCTTTCAATCTGCCCTCATGGTTCCAACGGAAATTCTAGCCGAGCAACATTATCAAAGCCTACAAGGGCTCTTTCCCAACTTATCCATAGCCCTGTTAACCGGTAAAATGAAGGCTGCCCCTAGACGGGCCGCGCTCAAGGCTATCGAGGAAAATCAGGTCGACTTGATCGTCGGGACCCATGCTTTGATTCAGGATGCAGTCACTTATCATAAATTAGGCTTGGTCATCACAGACGAACAACACCGGTTTGGGGTCAAGCAACGAAAACTTCTCCGTCAAAAAGGGAGCAATCCAGATGTTCTCATGATGACGGCTACACCGATTCCAAGGACATTAGCCATCACAGCCTTTGGCAATATGGACGTCTCCATCATCAACCAACTTCCAGCCGGACGAAAACCCATTATCACGCGCTGGGTCAAACACCAGCAGCTACCAGTTGTACTGGATTGGATGACAAAGGAGCTAAAAAAAGAAAGCCAGGTCTACTTCGTTTCTCCCTTGATTGAGGAATCCGAAGCCCTGGACTTGAAAAATGCGGTTGCCTTAACGGAGGAATTGAGGGACTATTTCGGCTCGAAGGCCACAATTGACCTCCTGCATGGTAAGATGTCCTCCGAGGAAAAGGATAGTATCATGCAGGCTTTCAAGGAAAGAAAAACAGATATCCTGGTCTCAACAACGGTTATCGAGGTTGGTGTCAATGTTCCCAATGCCAGCATTATGGTTATCATGGATGCGGATCGTTTTGGTCTCAGCCAGCTCCACCAGCTGAGGGGCCGGGTGGGTCGGGGAGACAAGCAATCCTACGCCATCCTGGTCGCCAATCCCAAAACCGAGTCCGGCAAGGAACGGATGAAACTGATGACAGAAACTACGGACGGATTTGTCCTATCCGAAGCAGACCTGAAAATGCGGGGATCTGGTGAGATCTTTGGTACCCGCCAATCCGGTCTGCCAGAATTTCAGGTTGCCAATATCATTGATGACTATCCTATCCTAGAAGAAGCTAGGCGCCTGGCTAGCCAAATTACCGCT
Organism: Streptococcus suis; assembly: GCA_024583055.1. NCBI lineage: Bacteria > Bacillati > Bacillota > Bacilli > Lactobacillales > Streptococcaceae > Streptococcus > Streptococcus suis. The sequence goes on along the minus strand of CP102145.1, from coordinate 2,025,046 downwards.
GAAGCCAACTGGCAAGAAAACCCAAGCTGGAGTATCCTGGCCCAACACCTGGATATGAAAAATGAGTTGGATTAGGCATCATCAAGTCAGCTACTCAGTTATAAAGCTGTCCCCAGAATAAAATCAATCCAGCAATTTACAAAGCTGGATTTTTTCTATACAATAGAGCTATGACGTTCAAGACTATTCTCAAGCAGCTAAAACTATTCGACTACCTGCTCATCGGACTGGCCCTGGTCCTGTCCTTCACACCTGCTATCCTCACCTATGCAGAGCTATCAGAGCAGGGACAAGAAGCAAAAATCATTGCTTATGTCCGCATCAACGGCGAGGTCGTGGATGAATTTGAACTAGCTGCCGATACCAAACATCAGGAAATCACCTATTATCCCAATCCTGGCCAATACAATATCATCGAAGTCGACGGTCAGAGTATCCGGGTCAAGGAAGACAATAGCCCGGACCAGATTGCCGTCATGACAGGCTGGATTAGCAAACCCGGTCAACTCTCCGTCTGCCTGCCCCACAATCTCATGATTGAAATCAAGGCCGTTGGGGGCGAACCTACAGAGGAAGAGGAAGAGGAAGAATTGATTTTACCCCTATAAAAAGAAAAACGAATCGTGATGACGAAACTATCATGATTCGTTTTTTAGCTGTTTTAGCATCCCCCTGCACTTGCCGCACCTGTATTTCTTGAGGTCAATCCTGCGCTTTCTCATGTAGACTTGACCACAGGCCGTGCAACTGTAGCGGGGATTTGGTTTCTGTGCTTGTACCAATTTAGGTGCATAACGAAGTCCATCGACAGCCTGTAATAGTTCTTGAAAATCCCTATCCCCGTGACGATAGCCCTTTTTCTCAAAATAGAGATGGTAATGGCAGAGCTCGTGGCGGACAATCTGCCGAAAGACCTCCAAACCAAACTCTTCCAGATGCTTGGGATTGAAGTCCAAGTGCCCATCCTGCGGGAAAAAGCGTCCGCCTGTCGAGCGCAGACGGCGATTCCAGATGGCTACATGACGAAATTCCTTGCCGAAGTCCTCTCTGGACACCAGCTCTACGTACTTAGTCAAGTCCATGAGATTTCAAGAGGCTCAGACCGATGCGGTTGCGTTTTATATCTACTTCTGTCACCCAGACAGTGACAATTTCGCCAACCGCAAGGATTTCACTCGGGTGAGGTTGCGCCATAAGACGACCTTTGCCGTCACGCTTACGTTTGACCATGTGGGAAATGTGAATTAGCCCATCTTCATGGACACCAATATCGACAAAGGCACCGAAGTCCACAATGTTACGGACCGTTCCCTGCAATTCTTGACCGACTTTCAAGTCTTTGACATCCAAGACATCCTGACGCAAAACAGGGGCCTCGAAATCATCCCGTAAATCCCGACCCGGTTTGAGCAAGTCTGCGATAATATCTTTCAGTGTTTCCTGACCGATGCCCAAGGTTTCAACCATGTCCGCAACTGACACCGTCGCTAATTTTTCCTGCGTAGCAGAGTCCAAGTGGTCGATAGCTAGATGAGCAAGCAAGTTCTCGACAACCTTGTAAGACTCAGGATGCACGCCAGTATTATCCAAAAGATTAGTGCCGTTAGGAATACGCAAGAAGCCAGCCGCCTGCTCGAAAGCCTTATCGCCCAAACGCGGCACCTTTTTGAGCTCTTGACGGGTGGTCAGAGCGCCATGCTCCTCGCGATACTTGACGATATTCTCCGAAATGGTCTTGTTGAGACCAGCCACATGGGCAAGGAGGGCGGGACTAGCCGTATTGACATTGACACCGACTTGGTTGACCACCGTATCGACGACAAAATCCAGACTCTCGGACAGAAGTTTCTGATTAACATCGTGCTGGTACTGGCCGACACCGATGGACTTCGGGTCAATCTTGACCAGCTCAGCCAGCGGGTCTTGGAGCCTGCGGGCGATGGAAATAGCAGAGCGTTTTTCGACAGTTAGGTCTGGAAATTCCTGACGGGCCAGTTCAGAGGCAGAGTAGACTGAGGCTCCGCTTTCATTGACGATGACGTAGGAGACCTGTGGGAAGTCCTTGAGCAAATCAGCAACGAAGCTTTCTGATTCGCGGCTGGCCGTACCGTTTCCGATGGCTATGATTTCGACTTGGTATTGACCAATCAGATTCGCCAAATCCTGCTTGGCTTGGGCAATCTGAGCCTGTGAGGCCGGCTTGACGGGGTGAATAACCTGCGTCGTCAGGAGTTTTCCTGTCTGGTCAACGACCGCTAGTTTTGCCCCTGTACGAAAGGCAGGGTCAAAGCCGAGGACTACCTTGCCCTTCAGGGGTGAAACCAAAAGCAGGTTGCGGAGGTTTTTCGAGAAGAGTTGGATGGCCCCTTCTTCCGCTTGCTCAGTCAATTCCGTACGAATACGGCGCTCCATAGCTGGGATAATCTTCTTTTTCAGGGCCTGACTGATAACTTCTTGAATATGGGCATTTTGCTGCGGAAAGCGCAATTCAAAAAAGCGGATCATCTTGTCCAGATTGTGCTGGAAACCGACCTTGAGAATGCCTAATTTTTCACCGCGGTTGATGGCAAGAGTCTGATAGCCTTGCATCCTCGCGATTTTTTCGGCAAATTCATAGTAGATTTCAAAGACAGCCTTCTCATCGCTGTCCTGGTCCTTGACTTCTGATATAAGTCTGGAATTGGTCAGGATTTCATGGTAGACCCAAGCACGGAGTTTGGCGTCCTCAGCCAGAGCTTCCACGAGAATGTCCACTGCACCGACCAAGCAAGCGGTCGGCGTATCGAAGCCTTCAGTGACAAAGCTTGTCGCCTGAGTTTCTAAGTCTGTACCATACTGCAAAATCAAGCGTGCCAGTGGAAAGAGACCAGCCTCACGCGCCACCGTCGCCTTGGTCCGACGTTTTTCCTTATATGGCAGGTACAACTCTTCGACGTCCGCCAACTTTTCAGCCTCTTCAATGGCCTGACGGAGCTGGTCAGTCAGCTTGCCCTGCTCTTCAATCTTGGTCAGAACCGTCGCCTTGCGGTCAGCCAAAGCCGTCAAAGCCTTATCTCGGTCAATAATGGCCTTGATAAGAACCTCGTCCAAATTACCCGTTGCTTCCTTGCGGTAACGAGCGATGAAGGGGATGGTATTGCCCTCAGCTGTCAGGGTCAATACCGTATCAATCTGTTTCAAACTTACACCCAATTCTTGGGCAATCTTCATGTATTTTTCTTCCATAAGCTCTATTATACCATGAAAAAAGACCTGAACAGCTCAAAAAGAGAGCCAAAGATCCGGTCTGCGGAGCAATTTTTATTGCTATAGTCCAGAAAATCGTATTGTCTTTGATTAACTGAATGAGCTCATTTTATCTTACATGCAAAAAGAGCCTGGACTTCAGTCCAGACCCTGCTCACATTAACTCGTTCTGTTACAAATTCAATCGCTTAGCCAATTTATCCATAATGACTGCCCCGACCGAGAGCGAAAGCAATTCCCCAGCCGCTGTTGTCAACCAGGTAAGGAAAAATGGCAAATCGTACAAGAACTTTAGCTCTAAAGCAATGGTAAACATGGTAAATGAGAAAAATAAGGAAAAATAGAGAAAAGCCTTATTGATCAAACCATTGATAAGATAGTGGTCCTTGTATTTTGAAAATAATTTCACACCAAGTGTCACGAAGATAAGAGTTGAAAAACCACCAACAAATAGATCAATGACCCCAAAGCCAATCAGATTGGCAATCATGCAACCGATGGTCACTCCGATGATGTATTTAGGATTGTAAAAGGCTAGAAAATTCAGCATTTCTGAAATCCGAAATTGAACGGCACCGAAGGATATAGCATTCAAGGGTGGTGTGAGGGTCAAAGCCACATAAATGGCCGCAACGATAGCAATCTCTGCCAGATCTCTGACAGAAAAGGTAGATGTCTTCATAAAAAATTCTCCTTTAGCGGGTTGACCGCCTGAAATATGCTTGGGTAAAGTGAGCAAGCCCCAAGGGTTGTATTTACAACGTTTTCCAGTATAGCATAATTTTCAAAAAAATGATAGACTAGTTCTTATGAAAAAACTAGTAAAAACATTCTTAGAAAATGAAGTCATCCTCTATCTAATCGCAGGCGTCGCCGCAACCCTGGTCTATATCATCACGCGAACCAGCCTCTTTTACATCTGGCCCAACATTTTAATGGTCACTCTGATTGCCAACACAGTTGCCATTCTCTTTGCCTTTTGGACCAATGACCGCTATGTCTTCAAGCAGGAAAAAAATGGTTGGCAGGGACGGCTGGTCAAATTTATCGGTGCCCGTATTTCTACCCTGGTCCTCGATATGGCTCTAGCCTATTTCCTGGTCGAAAAATTCCCTCACATCATCGGCCAATTTGTTCAACAGGACATTCAAAAAGTCAATGCTATCGCAACTGCTCTTTCGCAGGTCTTGGTCATCGTCCTCAACTATGTCCTTAGTAAATTATTTATTTTTAAAAATACAAAATAGGTTTGGCGGGTCCAAACCTATTTGCTTTAAGTATCTAATTTATACATTCAAAAACTCTTCAAAAGTCAAAACAGCAATGAGCTTGGGTTGGTTGCTCCCATCCGGCTTGAATACCAGGGTCGTCCCTGCTGGAATATAGTAGCCATAGGCCTTGTCAAACTTGCCCTGGTGGGTAAATAAAATCGTTGATTTTCCAGCTTCAGGGACTTGAATGGTCCGATTCCGCAAGTTTTGTAAAGATTGCTCCAATTCCTGATCGTCAGAAAAATTCAAGGACCCTGTCAAATCTCGATTGATTTCCAAATTATCCCCAAATGCAGCCTGGGCATGCTGCCAGACGAAGTAATATTCAGAAGTAAGGATATGGTCAGCTTCTACCCCTAAATCCCGGTATTTTTGCCCATAAAGTCCCATCTTTTCTACGCTAGAATCAGAAATCCGCTGACCATCATCGATAACCTGACCTTGTAGATTCTCCGGAACTGCTGTCCGCTCTCCGCCAGCCCCTGTATAGCGAAAAACAAAAACATAGCCTCCGTCTGACAGATTCTGACCCAAATTTGCAGGATTGACTACACTCGCAATATCCAAGGGTGTGGGATCAGCCTCTAATGCTTGCTTTGAAGGCAATTGACTAGAAGTTTCAGCTGTTCCACTGCTTGAAGTCCCAGTAACAGCAGCTTCAGAATCTGATGATTGTGCAGAATTCTGACCTTGACTAAGCCCGCAGGCTACAAGAATCAAACTGAACAAGGATAAAAATAAAATTCGGCTAAATTTCATATCACCCTCCTGTATCCAACTTTTTTATAACTATATCACTAATTATTCATAAAATCCAGAAAAACGCACCAAAAAAGACCAACTCTCGCTGGTCATGTACTCTGCTTTCTTGTAAAAAATCTTTTCAGGGCCTTCCAGGTTTCTTTCATATCTCCCGACCGCTGTTCAAATTCGCCCTCCTGTCTGCTCTGGACAGTGGCATTGAGAACTGCTCCCACTATGAGAAGATGGCTCAAGAGAATGAACCAAATCATAACAACCAGAAAGACCAAACTAGTCACCAGGCGGACATCGACCATCTTATCTGCCGAACGCTGAACATAGGTCGCCAACATATTCCCCAGACCAATAAAGACTCCCAGAACAAAAGCAGGTCCTGGCAAAACATAGCGTAGCTTGGGAATTTTTACGTTGGGTAAAACATAGTAAAACATAATCAAACTAACCGCCAGGGCTAGATAAGCAATCCACTGGACCTGGCTAAAAATCCCCAGCAACCAATCATTGTCAATACCCAGATTGGACCGGATAAATTGGACAATGGCTTGGCCAAAGGTCAAGAGCGTAATGGACAAAATGAGAATGGTTTGGAGACCAAGCCCCATCAAGACACCTACAATCCGTGCAAGAATCACATTGCGGTGGTCTGTGACACCGTAGGCCTTGTTGACCGCCTTTTGTAAAATCATCATGCTCTTAGAGACCGTCCAGAGTGTTGTCATAATTGAAATTCCCAACCAAGAGGAGGAACGTTGGGTCAGGAGCAACCGCACCGTTGGCAAAACTGTCCCAGAAAACTGACTTGGAATAAATTCTTTGAGAATGGCCAGGATTTCTTCCACATCAAAGGGAAAGTAGGGCAGAAGATTAGCCAGAGTCAGCAAAATGGGAAAGCCTGAAATCAGCAAATAATAGGCCACTGCCACGCTGGTCAAATCCACCTCTGCTGATCGATAAAAAGCAAAGAAGGACCCGAAAAAGGACTTGACCTTCTCAAAAAGTGTTTCCTCCTTCATCTTCTCTCCTCCTTTTTTATGGCATAAGTCTGTTTAATAAGTTCCCTCTTCGCCTTGACTGGTCAAGATAACAGGACCATTTTTGGTGATGACAAATTGGTGCTCGTATTGGCAAGATAAACCGCCATCCAAAGTTTTATGAGCCCAACCTGTTTTCATATCGGTGTCAATTTCCCAAGTACCTGTATTGATCATAGGTTCGATGGTCAAGACCATACCTTCGCGTAAACGGAGACCACGGCCTTTAATTCCGTAGTGAGGCACCATTGGTTCTTCGTGGAAGGTTGGACCAACCCCGTGACCAACCAAGTCACGGACTACACCGTAGCCGAGACTTTCGGCATATTCTTGAATCGCCGCGCCAATATCACCAATCCGATTGCCTACAACAGCCTGCTCCATTCCACGATAGAGACATTCTTTAGTCACTTCCATCAGCTTGGTCACTTCTTCGGACACCTGACCAACTGCGTAAGCCCAGCAAGAATCCGCCACACCACCGCGATAGCTTTGGGTGATTTTCTTCATGGCTGCTACATCGTTAAAATTGAGTTTTGACACATCGATAACTGATTTGTCCAATGGCTCACTCAGAACCATGTCCACCTTGAGCAAATCGCCTTCTTTGAGTTTGTAATGACGCGGAAAGGCATGAGCCACCTCGTCATTAAGACCACAACAAGTGGCATAAGGATAGTCCATGATTTCGCCATCTACACCGATTTGAAGGGGCAAAACATTCTTTTCCTTACAAGTCTTTCGGACATATTCTTCTACTTCCCACATGTCTACGCCCGGCTTAATCAGCTCACGCAATCCGATATGCACTCCAGCCAAGACGTCTCCTGCACGATTCATGGCATCAATTTCACGCTGTGATTTAATGGTAATCATTGGTTCTCCTCATTGATTTCTAATCTAAAGTCTGCTTTTTTCAAGCTAAATTTCAGGTAGTCCCGCGTCTTGTGACTATAACGGTCACTCCCGCGATAGTGGTCAACCTGCACAAAGCCAGCATTTCTGGCCACAGCCTGACTAGCAGCATTTTCCAGATGGGTGATGATGGTCAGCTCACGCAAGCCCAATTCATAAAAGGCCAAAAAGACCAGGTTGCGCACGGCCTCCGTCATCAGACCCTGCCTCCATTTTTCTTTTTTAAGGAAATAGCTGAGCTCCGCAGTCAGCTTGCTCTCGTCCATTTTTTCAAAACAGAGCGCACCGATTAGCTGCTGGGAAACCTTGTCCACCAAAGCCCAGTTTCCCAAGGGTTGGCGCATAAATTTCTCCACCATGGTCGCTACTGCCAAGTTCTTGTCGGGCAAAGCCGGAAAAATGAAAGGCATCTTTTCTGGCTTAGAAACCATCTGGTAAAAATCATCCCCATCTTCGTAGCGAAAAGGCCGTAAGATGAGGCGTTCTGTTTCAAATCTGGCAGTCGCTGCCAAGCCCATCCATATAGTCATCATCTATCTTGAGAGGCTGGAATGACTTCCAGCCTCCTTCTTTTATTCTTCTACTAGCTGGATGTCCGCACCCAGTTCTGTTAGTTTTTCGATAATATTGGAATAGCCCCGAAGGATAAATTCAATATTGGTGATTTCTGTCCGCCCTTGTGCCATCAAACCAGCGATGACCATGGCCGCACCTGCACGTAAATCCGTTGCTTTAACAGGCGCTCCAACCAAATTGTTTGGACCTTCAAAGGCAATGTGATTGCTGCGGGTCATGATTTTGGCACCCATATTTGACAATTCCTGAACATGTCCGACACGTTTTTCATAGATTGTATCGGTAATTGTCCCAGTCCCCTCTGCCTTGAGCAAGAGTGGGGTAATGGGTTGCTGCAAATCCGTCGCAAAGCCTGGGTAAGGCGCTGTTTTTATGCTGACTGCCTTAAGCTGCTCCTGTTTTTCAACAAAGATGCTATCCTCAGAAACAGTCATCCTAACGCCCATTTCCTCCAATTTGGCAATGAAACTTTCCAAGTGTTCGTAGAGCACATTGTCAATGCGGATACCTTCCCCAACTGCTGCTGCAAGTGCGATATAGGAACCTGCTTCAATCCGGTCAGGAATGACTTGGTGACGGGTACCATTCAAACGGTCAACACCTTCGATGGTAATGATGTCTGTACCAGCACCGCGAATATGGGCTCCCATGTTGTTCAAAAGAGTTGCTACGTCAATGATTTCTGGCTCACGCGCCGCATTTTCGATAACTGTCCGCCCTTCAGCCTTGACAGCCGCCAAAATGGTATTGATAGTCGCGCCAACACTGACAACATCCATAAAGATATGAGCCCCACGGATACGAGAACCATCCGTCGCCAAACGCATATACTCGCCCTCGTAGGTCGTTTCAGCGCCCATAGCAGCAAATGCTTTCAGATGCAAATCAATGGGACGAGGCCCCAGGTCACAACCACCTGGTAGACCGACCACTGCCCGTCCAAAACGACCTAACAGCGAACCGTAGAAATAATAAGAGGCCCGCAGACTATTGATTTTCCCGAAAGGCATGGGCATATCTTGCACACCACGCGGGTCAATCTCAAGAGTTTCGCCGTCACGTTTGACCGTTGCCCCCATAGTCTCCATAATATCAATCAAACTATCTACATCGGAAATAGCTGGCACACCATCCAGAGTTACAATCCCATCCGATAAAATAATGGCTGGAATCAATGCTACAACAGAGTTCTTAGCACCACTGACTGTAACAGTCCCTTTTAAAGGTTTCCCACCTTGAATTACAATTTTTCTCATACTAGAATTTCTCATTTCTAACTTTGCCCAAAAAGGCATACGTTTTATTTTACCACAAGCTTAGTGAAAATGCTAGTTATTTGAAATGAAAAGGGTAGCCCTTGCAGGCCCCCTTTGCTTTAATCGAATATTCTCTGGATACGCTCTTCTGCATCTTGCAAGTAGACTTCCAATTCATCCCGTGTCAAATAAGGCACACGGCCATAAAAAACATGGCCAAGAACTTGGGCGTCATTGCTATTGAAGAGCCAATCAGAGGTCAAAAACTTCATGGCTTGGTCAATCGGTGTCAAGCTGCCATCTGTATTCTGCGGTTGCCCTGTTGGAGTAAAGAACATGGCTTTTTTCGTGGAAAATAGCTGGCGCGGTTCATCGGATTCAAAGCTGTAGGCAAATCCATGCTGAAAAACACGGTCAACGTAGCCTTTCATGATAGCCGGCATCCCATTCCACCAAGACGGAAAAATGTAAACCAGCAAATCACTCTCCGCAATCAAGTCCATCTCAACTTGAACATCAGCTGGATAGGCAGCTGCATCGCGAACAAACTGACCATTTTTAATATGGATGGCATCCTCTCCACGCAATACAGGATCAAAACCCAGAGCATACAAATCACGTACAGTCACTTCTATCCCATTTTTTCGTAAAGCCTGCTCAACCCGCGCCACCAAGGCATGGGTAAAACTTTCTTTTCGAGGATGGGCAAATACAATCAGGGCTTTTTTCATCACAAGACCTCCCTATCAACTAGGCCAAGGCCTCTTTCAAAGCATCCACCTTATCCAGTCGTTCCCACGGAAGATCAATGTCTGTCCGTCCCATGTGTCCATAAGCCGCCGTCTGCTTATAAATCGGACGCTTGAGGTCTAACATTTGGATAATTCCCGCTGGGCGCAGGTCGAAAATCTGACGCACAGCTGCCTCTAATTTGCTTTCAGAAACAATGCTGGTGCCAAAGGCATCAATACGGACAGAAACAGGCTGGGCCACACCGATAGCATAGGCTAGCTGGACTTCTGCCTTCTTGGCAAATCCTGCCGCGACAATATTTTTGGCAATATAACGGGCTGCATAGGATGCTGAACGGTCAACCTTGGTCGCATCTTTACCAGAAAAGGCACCCCCACCATGACGAGCATAACCACCATAGGTATCCACAATGATTTTACGACCAGTCAAACCAGAGTCACCTTGCGGACCACCGATCACAAAGCGCCCTGTAGGATTGATAAAGAACTTAGTTTGATCATCCAGATAATTTGCCGGAATAATCGCTTTAACGACCTGCTCAATCACATCTTGACGAATTTGTTCTTGACTGATTTCTGGGTCGTGCTGGGTCGAAATAACTACTGTATCAACACGAACAGGCTGATTATTTTCATCATACTCAACAGTTACTTGAGACTTGGCATCTGGACGAAGATAAGCAATTTCGCCTGATTTTCTCAACTCTGCCAAGCGACGAACCAACTGATGACTCAGTGAAATTGGCAAAGGCATGAGTTCCGGCGTTTCATCTACCGCAAAACCAAACATGAGCCCTTGGTCACCTGCCCCAATCAAATCGAGTGGATCTTGACTGGCATCTTGACGTGCCTCCAAGGCTTCATTAACCCCTTGCGCAATATCCGGTGATTGCTCCACCAATGACGGGTGCACCCCGACTGATTCTGCAGCAAAACCGTATTCGCCCTTGGTATAGCCAATCTCAGCAATGGTATCACGCACCACGCGGTTAATGTCCACATAGGCTGTGGTCGAAATTTCGCCAAACACATGGACAGAACCTGTGTAAACGGCTGTCTCTGCTGCCACGTGGGCATCTGGATCCTGGGCTAAAATAGCATCCAAAATAGCATCTGAAATCTGGTCAGCAATCTTATCCGGATGCCCCTCCGAAACTGACTCAGACGTAAACAACTTACGTTCTGACATAAAAATGTCCCCCTTTTAAATAAATCTTGTTTGCTAAAAATTTCTGTTTTCCGATAGTTTCCTGAAGTGGTGCAGGCCGAAAGCGATCTCCTGCGGAGTTCTATTTCTTTTTGGCAAACCTAAGTCTTGCCAAGCCCTAGTCATAGAATGTAAACATTCTATGACTTTCACCACGGCGGAAACTATCCCCTTGCGACTTCGTCGCATATTCAACGAAATTTTCTTAGCGGGTTACGACACGAATCCGAGAAAATCGATATTATTTTCTTGGAAAAGTTAGTAAGCCGCTTAGGAAGACCGCAGGATAGTGGCTTCCGTAGAAAATACGGAGCTTGCGACAGAAATTTTCTTAGCGGGTTAAAAAGTTACAAAGAACCAGTCGTAAACGACTGGTTCTTTGCGAGATTTCTTTGAAATCGAGCAAGGAAGATGATTTACATTGCTACAAATCATTAACCAGTGTTCAGACTGCCTTTTCGGGACTTAATAACCCCTCTAGTATAGCACATTTCTTACCAAAACGTGACCTTTTTAACAAATAAATCGAAAAAAAGAGTTGCATCCTTACAACTCTCAGAACGTAGACAGACTATACTCTAAATAAATAAACTGAGTAGCTCTGCTAAGAAAAAATTAAATTTGATTTATTTTGCGAGCTGAGCGAGTCTAAACCGAGACTTTCCGCTGTGCTTAGACAGTCTGGGAGACTGTTTGAGGAGTAAACCCAGAAACAAGAAAGTTTACTACCGTCCGACATCACCTCAGGAAAGTCCGAAAGGAGACTTTGTCTACAAACTCTTCCTCTTCTATATAAATTCTGCATCTTGAATGGCCTGTTTGACGTCTTCTAATGGCAGATGAACCAGTTCACAGCCCTTCTCCTTGTAGAGATAGTGGGCATAGTCGTCCATACGGTACTCATTGATATAAACCACTCGTTTGCAGCCCACTTGCAGGAGCTGTTTGGAGCAATTCAGGCAGGGGAAATGTGTCACATAGGCAGTAAATCCTTTGGGGATACCTCGCTCTGCTCCTTGCAAAATCGCATTGACTTCTGCGTGGAGGGTTCGGGCACAGTGACCGTCAATCATCAGGCATTCTTGATCCAAACAATGCTCTGTACCAGAAACCGAACCATTATAGCCTGTCGCAATTACTTTATTGTCCTTGACCAAGATCGCACCGACCTTGGCACGCTTGCAGGTAGCACGATTGGCAATCAAAAGCGCCTGCGACGCAAAATATTCATCCCAAGCTAGACGATTTGTTGACATAACTTATCCTTTCTATTCATCCAACAGCCGGTAAATTTCCGCCAAATCCTGCGCCGTGATAATGCCAATCAGATCTTCTGGAGACTGAATATTGCCATGACCTTGGCGACTGACCAAGATGGTCGTCCGCTTGCGGCTTTCAAATTGGCTCATCACTTCATAAAGGCTGGTTTTGGCAGAGACTTGCACCACGCGAATGCTGTCATCTTCACAGGTTAGGACATCCGCTAGGCTGGCCCGTTCCAATTTTTCTCGGATAGAGCCCGTCTCCTTGCTAGCCTTGGCAAGCCAGTTGGTCAATCCCTTGTCCGAAACCAAGCCTTGATAGGTATTTTGAGCGAAGATAGGAAATTTTGAAAAATGCTCCCTGTCCACTACTTCCAAGGCCTTAATCAGCTTGTCAGAGCCTTCAAAGATAACGGGCTTGACTTTCTCAATCTGGCGCAAAAACTTACCAATCGTCATGGGTTCTTGGTACTGGGCGATGACCTTTTCCAAAACCGCAATCAACTCCTGCGAAGGTTGGGCCACCTCCTGCAAATTGGTGCGATTTTCATGGACCAAGAGATTACGGAGCTGACGAGCTACATAGAGCTTGTCCCAGTTGGCCTCGACTGGATTGTGAGGACTGAGTTCCTTGGCCTTGGCAAGCATGGATGCTACGTCGGCGTATTCACCATCTGGAACCTTGCAGACCTTGCGCAAGATTTTATCCAAGTCATTAAAGAGCTGTAAAAAACGTGTTTCACTCATGTTAATCTACCATGTGCGATTTGAGATAGGCATCGACCATACGCTCAGTCGCCTGCACAGAGTCCAAATGGGTACGCTCGTAGGAATGGCTAGACTCAATTCCTGCACCCAGCAGGGCGTGTTTGACATCTGCACCTGCTCGCATAGCCGCAGAAGCATCTGAACCATAGTAAGGATAAATGTCTAATTTGTAAGGAATGTTTTCCTTCTCAGCCAAGGAAACGAGGTGCTGACGCAATTCATAATGATAAGGACCGGAGCCATCTTTGACACAGATAGAAACCGTGTATTCATCCGTCTGCTGGTCGTCTCCCATCGCTCCCATATCAACCGCTAGGTACTCTACAACCTTATCTGGCAGGCTAGAATTAGCACCGTAGCCGATTTCTTCATTATTTGAAAAATAAAAATGGGTGGTGTAAGGCAGGGTGATACCCTCTTCCTTGTAGGTCTTGAGCAGGTTGATGAGAATGGCTGCCGAAACCTTGTCATCCAAATGACGGCTCTTGATAAAGCCAGTCGCTGTAACCACCGTACGCGGATCGAAGGAAATGAAATCTCCGACTTCAATACCCAAAGCGCGCGTCTCATCCGCAGAGCTTACTTTTTCGTCCAGTCGGATTTCCATATTGGTCTGATTGCGCTCAGCGGTATTGGCATCGCGGTAGACATGGACAGAAGTCTGGTGCATGAGAATGGTCCCCGTAAAGACCTTGCCGTTTTTCGCACAGTGAATCAGGCAGTTTTCACCTTCAATAGAAGGGTAGCCAAATCCTCCCACCAAATCCATTTTAATCCGACCGTCTGGTTTAATGGTCCGAACCATTGCTCCGAGTGTGTCTAGATGAGCAGTGACAATGCGGTGTTGTTGGTCACTTTCCCCCAGCACCGAAACCAGAATGCCGCCTTTAGCAGTCTTGGTCGCCTGATAGCCGAAGGACTCGACCTCGCTCTTGATATAGTTCATAATGTCCGTCGTAAAGCCCGTTGGCGAAGGTGTATTGGTTAATTTTACAATATAATCTACTGTTTGCATGGAAACCTCCTGTTTGTAAGACTATTATACCACTTTTAGCCATTTATTTTGCTATAATGAAATCATGAAAACCTATCAAAAAATTTATCTTCTTTTGGTCGAGCGACAGGATTATATCAGCGGTGAAGAAATTGCTCAAGAATTGGGGGTCTCTCGGACTTCGGTTTGGAAAGCTATCCGCCAGCTGGAAATGCATGGATTGACCATCGAGGCTGCCCGCAATCGAGGTTACAAGCTGGTGGAAGGCGATTTGCTCTTGCCGGATGTGATTGCTGAGACCTTGCAGATTCCTGTCTACATCAAGGCCGATAGCGACTCTACCCAATTGGACGCCAAACAAGGTATCGAAAACGGTCACCCCAGCCCTGCCCTCTATCTGGCTCCCTATCAAAACAAGGCCAAGGGTCGGTTCGGGCGCCCATTTTACACCTCAAAATCCGGTGGCATCTATATGTCTCTCAGACTATCGCCCAATGTTCCCTTCTTGGAATTCAAGCCCTACACCATCTTGGTGGCAGCCGCGGTTGTGAAAGCTATCCAAGAATTGAGCGACTTGGACGTGCAAATCAAGTGGGTTAATGATATTTATCTGGGCAAGAAAAAAGTCGCTGGCATCCTGACCGAAGCCATTTCTTCCATGGAAAGTCAGACCATTACAGACGTCATCATCGGCGTTGGCATCAATGTGCATATTGATGATTTTCCAAAAGAGTTGAAAGAAACAGCAGGAAATCTCTTTGAGGACCACCCCCCCTTTACCCGCAATCAACTCATCACAGCCATCTGGCAGGCCTTCTTCCACACAGATGAACGGGAATTGATTGCCCTCTATAAAGAAAAATCACTTGTCGTAGGCCAACAAGTGAGCTTTGTCGAAAATAATGTGACTTTCAAGGGCACAGCCATCGCCGTTACCGATACTGGAAACCTGGTCATTCAACTGGACAATGGCAAGGCCAAAATGATTTCTAGCGGAGAAATCAGCCTTTCTTCTTGGACGGACCATTAAAGAGGCGTATGAATTGCGTAACCTTATAGGCAAAATGAAGGTTGCGGATGACGATAAAGGCATAGATGCCCGCAATCAAAAAATCCCCAGCCAAAATCGAGGCATTCATAAAATAAGTCGCTAAAATCGTAGTCAATGCTAAAAATAGAAAATGTGATAGTCTCATACAATAGATTATAGCAAAAAATTCAGCCAATGGCTGATTTTTGTGTCACAAACATCTTTCATGTCAAAAATCTCCAATTTGCACAGCCAGACATTGAATTTTTAATATCTGTCTTGCTAAAAATAGCCAAATGAACTATGCTAGAAGAAGTTTTCAGGCAGGAAAGCAATGTAAAAAAATTCTTGCACTTATGCTTACAAGTTTTCTAATCTTGGCTGGATGCCAAACCATTCTATCGTCTGAGCCACAAGTATCCAATCTGGTGGATAAGTCCAGTCTAACCGATGTCAAAAAAACGGCTTGAAGCAACCTTGCCAGAAGAGGATGTCAACCAATTTTTATAGCGCTATTCCAACCTAGGCAACAAAAGATGTCACGGTTCATGCCCAAAAAATGTAAGAACATCTATCCACCATTTCATTTTCAGATAAGGCCAAAATGGTATCCGTCGTTATGCACGATGATTTGGACGGCAATAACCTCTTCATCGGTCACGTGGGTGTCATGGTTGAAGATGAAGAAGGCGCCCTTTTCGTCGAAATACTTTCCTTCCAAGCCTAGAAATTCAAGAACAAGGAGGCTGTCTACTCTTACTTGCTAGACAAGTATGCCGTGGACTACAGCCAAGAAACTGCTCAGCCCTTTATCATGGAAAACGATAAACTTATAAAAACCAAATCGTAAGAAGAAACAAAAATCAATCACGGCAACAAAATGAAAGACTGCCTTGATTGATTTTTTTATATAGCAGAGGAGTTCTAATCCTCCACAATTTCCACTGTGTCTGCCAAGAATCCAAATTCCTCTGGCACTGGGCTTTCTTCTTTCTCAACAGTTTGCACCTTGGCTCCTTTGGCCTTGGCTGAAAATTCCGCCCGAATGGACAACCAATCTTCGTGGGCGATGGCCAAGATTTGCGGTGAAAATCCGGCAGCCTTGCTGAGAATATTGCCAAACATGGTATTGAGATTGTCCCGTTTCATGGTTTGTTCAGCATTAAGCGGGGACTCAAAGGCTAAAATTGCGTGATTTTCATTGGCCGCAACCGGCTGTGAACCGACTAGCAAGGCACGGTCTGCACCGGACAAGCTCTCGATAATCTCGCCCCAAGCATTTTGTAGGCGGGTCAAATTTTCACGCGCCTGAGCTGGATTTTCCATGGCCTCTTGCAAAATAGCATGAACCTTACTGGTGTCTAATTTGTATTTCTTAGGTGCCTGTGGCTTGCGGGAAACCGGCTTGACTTGGACAGGCTGACTAGATAAATTAGCCAATTGTTGCTGCAAATCTGCCACCTGCTGCTGGAGCTTGGTCAATTGCTGGGCCAAATCGTCTGGTAGCTCTGCCATTTTCCAAAAAGATGAACCATCCTCAGCCAAGCGAATGGTCATCATCTCGGCGTAAATCTTGGGCTGGGGACTGGTCTTAATGTCGCTCAAGCCCTTAGTCACCTGCTCAATCATGGCAAAAATCCGCGCTTGAGGCAGGGCCAAATTTTCCGTAAAACCTACGGTTAAGTGCGTATCCTCGCCACCGGTCTGAACCACGAGCATGTCCCGCAGATAATGGAGCAAGTCCGTCGCAAACCGGCTCATGCTCTTGCCTTGGTCGAACAAGGTCTGTAAGTGACTGAGGGCCTCTAGGCTATTTGCTTGACGAAGGCTGGTCACATAATCATCTAGCGCCTTCAAACTGATAGAGCCTGTGATTTCCTCAGCGATAGCCAGGGTGATTTCTTGATTGGGACTGAGACTGAGAGCCTGATCGAGGATTGACAGGGCATCCCGCATCCCACCTTCTGCCCGACGGGCAATGACAGTCAGAGCTTGGCTGTCAAAGGCAAGACCTTCCTTGGTCAAAATTTCCGCCAGATGCCGCTGAATGTCGGTCACCTTGATAGACTTAAATTCAAACCGTTGAACCCGAGACAAAATGGTCGCTGGAATTTTGTGCAACTCCGTCGTTGCAAGGATAAAGACCACATTTTCAGTCGGTTCTTCCAAGGTTTTCAAGAGGGCATTAAAGGCCCCTGTCGACAGCATGTGCACCTCGTCGATGATATAGACCTTATAGGTCGCAAGGCTAGGTGCGTAGGTCGATTTGTCCCGAATATCACGAATTTCATCGACACCATTATTGGATGCCGCGTCAATCTCAATCACATCCTCCAGACTTCCTTCGGTAATAGCCCGACAGATATAGCAGTCATTGCAAGGCTCGCCATTGACTTGGTTGGGACAGTTCATGGCCTTGGCAAAAATTTTAGCAGCAGAGGTTTTTCCTGTTCCCCGAGGGCCTGAGAAAAGGTAGGCATGGCTGATTTTTTCCTGTTCGATGGCCTGCTTAAGCGTGGTCGCCACAACTTCCTGCCCAACCATTTCCTCAAAGGTCTGGCTCCGGTATTTCCGATATAAGGCTTGATACATTAGCGCTTTTCTCCAAACATAGCAAAATTCCAATTTGTCTTGTCCAATAGGAGGGCGACAAATTTCTCAAGGTATTCTTGGTCAATGGCATCATAATCCGCAACAAGTCTGGAATCCAAGTCCAAAACGCCCAAGAGCTGACTGTTTTTCACCATAGGCACCACGATTTCGGACATGGCTGCCGCATCGCAGGAGATGTAGTTAGTGTGGGTCCGGACATCGTCTACGATAATGGTCTGACGTTTCTCTGCCGATTCCCCACAGACACCCTTTCCAAGGGCAATGTGAACGCAGGATACGCCACCCTGAAATGGCCCCAAAATCAATTCCTGCCCATCATACAAGTAAAAACCTGTAAAGACAGATTGAGGCAAAGCTTGATTGAGCAGAGCCGAGGCATTGGACAAATTAGCTAGCGCATTGGTTTCTCCGTCGAGGAGAGCTTCCAATTGAGCCAGCAAGAGTTGATACTGTGCGATTTTTTCTTGATTTTTCATAGAATTATTATAGCACAGAATGAGGAACATTTATAGTTCCAAGTAAAAAAGAAAAAGGCTTGCGCCTACTTCATCACCCACAAGAGGATAGCCAGGTCAATCAGGACCCCAACTGTCCAAGCCAATTTAAAATACCATTTTTGGGTCTTGTGACGGAAACGATTGCCACCTGCCCAGGCACCTAGACCACCGCCCAGGTAAGACATCCAGAGCAGAGTCTTTTCAGAAATCCGATAGGCACCCTTTCTGGCCTTGCCCTTGTCCATACCGTAAGTCAGAAAGACCACCAGGTTCCACACTAACAACAGCATGGCCACAACTTGTTTACTGTCCATTTTTTTCTCTTTCTACTTTCGCTCAATAAAATTCAATCTGGCCGACGGTCAATCCTGCCCAAGCTCTTATTCATCGAGTTGGATTGACATCGAAGATGATTTTCACAGAGCATTACTACTTCAACTTTACCATACTATCCTGATAGAGACAAGAAAAAAACGATTCAGAAAATCTGAACCGTCTTTTAGATATCGTCTAAAGTATCCTGCAACCAATTCAGTTGGGCACGATTTCGAGCAATTGCTCGATTTAGAATCAAGTATCTTCCGAAATTCTCGCGAATCGCTTCCTTATCAGAAAACAGGTGATTTTTCCGATCTTCTAGATGGCGCAAATGCTTGTCAACCAGCTCAATCTGGCCTTCCAATAAAACTGGAATCCGTTTATCATTGCGGTTGCGAATGAAGAACAATTTCAAGGAGAAAATATCTTTCTGCTGTGGTGTGTCTTCATTTGGGACAGACAACCACTCATCTAAGATTTTCATTCCCTCTTCGGTCATCGCATACTGCTTTTCCTTATCGTTACCAGGTACTGGATGACAGGTAATCCATTGGTCGCTGGTCATCCGCTTCAACTCTGGATAGACTTGACTATGGGCTACTTGCCAAAATTCTCCCAAATCACGCTGGACGAACTCTGTTATTTGTTTTCCTGTTACCATACTATCACTGGAAGCCATAATCCCTAAAATGATATTGGGCAACACTCTCTGCTTCGGCATCTTAACCACGCTCTCTCAAAATACTCTCCACCTTGGTATTTATCAAGTCAATAGCCACGACATTGGAAACCCCCTCAGGGATGACAATGTCGGCATAACGTTTGGTTGGCTCGATAAATTGGTGATACATAGGTTTCACTACCGAGGTGTATTGATCAATAATACTATCCAAACTCCGCCCGCGTTCTAACATGTCTCTCTTGATCCGACGAATAATGCGAATGTCATCGTCTGTATCCACAAAAATTTTAATATCCATCAAATCGCGAAGACGCTGATCCTCTAGCACCAAGATTCCTTCTACAATAAAGACATCTTGAGGGTCTTGACGATAGGTTTTGTCAGAACGAGTGTGTTGGGTATAGTCATAAATCGGAATGTCCACTGCTCGACCTGCTAACAGTTCTCCTATATGATAAATCATGAGATCTGTGTCAAAAGCCAGTGGATGGTCGTAATTGGTTAAGATACGTTCTTCAAATGTCAGGTGAGATTGATTCTTATAGTAAGAATCATGTTCAATCATTGAAATTCGTGCATCAGGAAAATTATCCAAGATCGCGCGAGACACACTGGTCTTGCCGCCGCCCGATCCACCTGTTACGCCAATAATAATCGGTTTCTGTGTCATATCAACTCCTTCTCTTATCAATACTATTTTAACACGAAACGTGCTATAATGAAAAGAATAACACATAAAGAAATGAGATTTTATGCTTAAATTTGGAATTATTGGAACTTCATCCATTTCTCATGAATTTATTAAAGCGGCTCAAAAAAGTCAAGCCTATCAACTAAGCGCCGTCCTGTCTAGAAATATCGAGACCGCCAGAAATTTTTCTGCTCCTTATGAAAATGTAATTTTATACACAGGTATGCAAGAGTTTCTGGCATCGAACTTGGACCTGGTTTATATCGCCAGTCCCAATTCCCTTCATTTTGAACAGGCCAAGGCCGTGCTAGAGGCTGGTAAACATGCCATTGTCGAAAAAACCATGGTATCACGGCCTGATGAATTGGCTACGCTGAGACAAATAGCCAAGGAAAAAGGTATCTTTCTCTTTGAAGCGGCCCGTAATTACCAGGAAGAGGCATTTGCCATTATTCGTGACTTCCTGGCTGATCAGACTATTTTGGGTGGCTACTTTGGCTATGCCAAGTATTCATCAAAAATGCCTGAGTTGCTGGCTGACCAGACACCCAATATCTTCTCGACAGATTTTTCAGGTGGGGCCCTCATGGATTTGGGTGTCTATACTCTCTATGCGGCTATCGGCTTGATTGGCACTCCCAAGTCTGCTCGCTACACAGCCCAGCAATTGCCGTCCAGCTTGGATTTGAACGGTAGTGGACAACTCATTTATGATGACTTCTTCGTGACCGTTCAGGCTGGAAAAAATGTGACCAGTGACCTGCCAAGCGAAATCTATACAGCGGATGGTACCTTGGTCCTGGATGGTTGCCAACGGATCAGCTCTGCTATTTTCAAAAAACACGATGGTAGCCAAATTGCCCTGCCTGTCCAAGTAGCTCCGCACCCCATGCTGGAGGAGGCGGTCAACTTTGCTCGGGTCATCAGGGAGCAAAACCATGAACTGGCGGACCAGTGGCTGGATGTGGCCCAGGCCGTCCACCAAACTCTTTACACCATGCGCAAGGACGCAGGAATCACCTTTAAGGCGGATACGATATGAAAACTAACTTCCCAACTAGCTGGCTGGACCAGCTGACACAGGCCGGATTTGAAGACTTCACTCCGGTTCAAACCCAGGCTTTCGAGCCTATCAAAAATGGACAGTCCCTGCTGGCTATCAGCCCAACAGGCACCGGTAAGACCCTGGCCTATCTCTGGCCTAGTTTGCTGGCCTTGACGCCCAAAAAAGCCCAACAATTGCTGATTTTAGCACCAAATACAGAACTAGCTGGACAAATTTTTGATGTCTGCAAGACCTGGTCGGAGACGATCGGCCTCACTGCCCAGCTCTTTATATCTGGCTCCAGTCAAAAGCGCCAGATTGAGCGACTGAAAAAAGGACCTGAAATCCTTATCGGAACGCCCGGTCGGATTTTTGAGCTCATCAAGCTGAAAAAAATCAAGATAATGAATGTTAACACCATTATCCTGGATGAATTTGACCAGCTTTTTAGCGATTCCCAGTACCATTTCGTGGAAAAAATTATCAACTACGTCCCTCGGGACCACCAGTTGGTCTATATGAGTGCGACAGCCAAGTTTAACCGGGAAAAGATTGGTCCTGATGTGCTGACCTTGGACCTTTCCGAGAAGAAATTGGACAATATCCAGCATTGCTACATGATGGTGGACAAGCGAAATCGTCTGGAAGTCCTTCGCAAGTTTGCCAATATCCCTGATTTCCGAGCCCTTGCCTTCTTCAACAGCCTATCGGACCTGGGTGCTAGCGAGGATAAGTTGCTCTACAACGGTGCCAATGCTGTTTCGCTGGCATCTGATGTCAACGTCAAGTTCCGCAAGGTTATCATCAAGCGGTTCAAAAACCATGAAATCAACCTCTTGCTGGCTACAGATATGGTAGCGCGTGGGATTGACATCGATAATCTGGAATGCGTCCTCAACTTCGAGGTTCCCTTTGACCAGGAGGCCTATACCCACCGAGCAGGTCGTACCGGTCGTATGGGCAAGGAGGGTTTGGTTATCACCCTGGTATCCAGCCCAAGCGAGCTCAAACAGTTGAAAAAATACGCCCAAGTGCAAGAAGTCATCCTGAAACAACAGGAATTGTATAAGGTCTAAGAACTAAGCTATAATAAACAGATACTCCCTAGCCAGATTGAAGCTAGGGAGTTTTGATTATTTCCACAGAATGCTGATTAAAATCAGGCTTAATCCTGCAACGATGTTCAGATAGGGATTACCATACAGTGGACTCACTGCAATGAGAAAGAAACCAACCGAGAGCAAAAATGGATGTTTATTTTTCTTAAACATTATTCTGTTCCAGCCTTCACCTTGTTTGCTGAAATAACAAACGGTGTCCAGATCAGGAAGGCAATGAAGAGGTTGAAGAGTGATACAAGGGCTGCCATCACATTACCACCAGTTGCCAAGTAAGCATACAAGCCTGGAGGTGTAATCCATGGAACCGCTAAGAAGACAGGCGGAATCAAGCCCATAGAGGTCGCTAGATAGGCAATTGTTGCACAAACAGGCGGTACAATCAACCATGGAATAACAAAGAGTGGGTTCAGTACCATTGGAATACCAAATGTGATTGGTTCGTTGATATTAAAGATTCCCATTGGTGTTGAAAGACGAGCTACTGTTTTATATTCTTCTCGTTTAGAGAAAATGAAGATGGCAAGGATGAGCGCCAATGTAACCCCTGAACCACCCATTTGAGCGTAGGCATCAAAGGAACCACGAGTCCATAACCATGGTAAGTCTGCCGCGCTTCTTGTCGCTTCATAAACGGCAGTATTCTCATTGAGGGCAACCCCGTAGATACCATCCATAACTGGTGCCAAAACGTTGTGACCATGTAAGCCAAAGAACCAGAAAAGCTGAACCAAGAAGGTGAGCAAAATAACTGAGCCAATACCTTGAGATAGACCCATCAATGGCATCTGGATATAGGTTGAAATCACATCACTCAAGGCTTGACCAGTCGCAGCGTAGACTGCATAAGCCAAGATTGAAGATGCGTAAATAGCTGCTGTACCAGGGATGATGGCTACAAAGGCCTTGTTTACCGCAGGCGGTACTGTATCTGGTAACTTGATAGTAATATTCCGTTTTACCAGGCTGGCATAGACAAATGTTGATAGGAAGCCAATGAAGAGGGCGGTGAAAAGACCGGTAGCTCCCGCATATTTCAAAGCAATGGCTCCCCATTCACTTGTTTCAAGTACAGATGCACCATCATTTGTTGCTATTGTCAGCCCCAAGTCTTTCAAAGCTGTTATAACTGAATTATCTAGTCCATCGAGAGCTGTGGAGATTGTCAAGCTCTGTGGCATAGTAGAAATAAAGGAAGCAAAGGAAATCAAACCACCTGCCAAAGGGTTGACCTTGTGCATATTAGACAAATTGTAGCCCAGGGCAAATGAGAAAACGAGGGCCATTATACCAATGGTACCAAAATAGACATAACCATTGACATTTATCAGTGGTTGCATAGCCTCTGCAAAGCCAGTCCACCCCATATTATTTGGGATGTCCCTCAGAAAAACATTGAGCAAGACTGCTACTGAACCGGCCATGGTAACTGGCATCATAGAAATAAAGGAATCTCGAATCGCAACTAAATGCCTTTGCGAGCCGATTTTCCCAGATATTTCCATAAACTTATCAGAAATATTTGACATAATCTGTCTCCTTTTTATTTTTTTCTTCCGCGTTAAACGGTTTTGTGACAATTTGTAGACAAAGAAAATCAAATCATGATTCATTCCTAAAAATAGTCTTTTGCAGAAAACGTACCTCTATGAAACTAGTGGGCAAATGATTTGATTTCTGAAAAATATTATCCGGCTTCTTGTGTGGCATAACGAACCAAGGCATCTAATTGTGCCTCTGTCTGCCGTTCTAGACTTTTTGCCATCAATTTTTCCATCAGGAAATAATTAGCCTTGGTAAAAAAATCCGCAGCTTCCACTCCATAAGAATACTGAATACTGGTATGTCCCTTATCTACAGGAGTCAATTGATAGGTCATCGTTTCCTTGCCTCGATTAGATGAGAATCGAACAGAATAGAGGGATGGACTGGCCAACTCCAGCAGGGTGACTTGGACACTATGCTGATGTTTCTCGCCAAATCGTTTTTGGTAGGTTAAGCCAGCTACCAAGTCAACTTCCGCCGGCTCCTCACCAGTATTTTGTCGATAATCTTCTTTTAAGGACGTCACTATCGCCTCGAAAAGTCGATCAATAGAAACCGGATAAGTTTTTGTGATTTCCATTCCTCCTCCTTTCTATATACCCACAGATGGCTCTGTAGCATTGTTTAGCTGTCCAATCGTTCGTACAAACTAACAATCTCTTTGGCCATATCAATGAAGGTAATGGCATTCATCAGATGGTCTTGACCATGCACCATGAGCAAGGATACCTCAACAGATTGTCCACCTGCTTCCTGAGCCAATAGACTTGTTTGTGACTTGTGGGCAATATTCAAGGAATCATTAGCCTGTTCAAGCTTTGCATGCGCATCTGCAAATTCGCCTTTTTTAGCAGCCTGAATTGCTTGGACAGCCAAGCCTTTGGCATCACCACCATACATGATTAAACCCATAATGGATTCTAAATTGCCTGAAGAATTCATATTATTCTCCCATTAACTTTAGCGCGGCATCTAAAACATTAGCACCATTCATAACACCATAGTCCATCATATTGATGGAATCCACCTTGATACCTGGCTCAAATTTTCCTTTGTATTCATTCAAGAGGAATTTGACCTGTGGTCCTAATAAGAGAACATCAATTTCCTTTTGAGCCACTTCGGAATCAGCTTCAGAAACAGGAACCGCCCAAATAGTAGCTTCAAGACCTTTTTCCTCTGCTGCTTTTTGCATCTTAGTTACCAACATACTTGTTGACATACCTGCATTACATACTAACATAATGTTTTTCATTATCTTTTCCTCCTATTTCTGTTTTCTACCATTTGTCAAGTCTATCAAGGTATTTGACGAAAAATATTTTGAGTTCAATAGTCAAAATAAGGAAATTGTTTTCTTTTGGACTAAAGTTTAGTGAAAAAAGTGTATACAAAACCAACACCTTATGTTGAAATTTTTTGATAAGGTGTTACAATGATAGAGCATAAACAGTTTTATCGATTTTGGGTTGAAGCGTAATCGTAAAGTTTGTTATGCATAATGAGGTAATACATTGTCCGAATGAGTCGATGTATGGAGGCAATCGTGTGTGGCTTCGTTGAAGTCATTTGCGATTGCCTTTTTCGTTTCTCATAAAAGTCTGCTATATGGCAAGGATTGGTGTGACTAGCTGAAGCGATATTGTGAATGCATTTGAACAGAATCTTTCTAGCATAGGGATTGCCACGCTTGGTAATGTGTTCCTTAGCGATGAAGTTTCCAGATTCATAGTGTCTCAGGTCAATACCGATAAAGGCATTGATTTGATTGGCAGACTGAAAACGGCGAATATCTCCCAGTTCGCCAATAATACTTGTTGCAGTAGTCTCAGCGATACCAGGAATAGAAAGCAGAATGTCATACTCTGGTAAAGGTTGGGCTAGTTCCACCATTTCGTCTAAGACTGCCTGTCTCTGTTCAGAAAGTCTAAGCAATTCTTTTGTATAGTAACGGACCTCTTCCAGCATTGGAGAGGTTTTCTTGACGGCACAATAAGATTGATTAGCTAGTGCTATCAGCTTTTCGGCTAAGTACGCCACACGCTTGTCCGAAATCCGTTTTGAAGTGGATTGACGAATGCTTTCTAAGAGTTTATCCTGGCTTAGCTCAAGCACGAAGTCCTTACAAGGAAAAGCTATAACTAAGTTCCAGTATTGTTCACCAGTTGGTGTTGACAAGATATTTTCCAATTCAGGGAAAGTGACCTGTAAGACCTTGTGCAGGCGGTTTTTAGCCCGAACAATGTCCTCGGTCAGATTCTGATAGAAACGACTGAGATCCCGCAAGTTTTGGTAGACTTCTTCTTGGACATACGTCGATTTACGATTCAGTACAAACTGAGATTGAGCTAGTTTTTCGGCGTCAATTTGATCTGTTTTTCTCACACGCAAGCTATCCAGTTGCTTCTTGGCTTCTAAGGGATTGAGTCGTGTATAAGCGTAGCCATGTTCATCCAGAAAAGATTGAAGACGACGAGAATAGACGCCTGTTGCTTCAAAGATGATTTCTGGCTTGTGGACGGTTCTCAAATCGCCAAGTAGCCGTGAAAAGCCAATGGCATCATTGGACATGGTGTAGTTATGTACCTTCTCGCCATTGACTAGAATGGCTATTTCTGAACTTACCTTACTCACGTCAATCCCAAATACTACTCGCATGATACTACCTCTTTGTCTTGAATGATTCCTTGTTTTAGCGATGTCATTTTCAATACTCGACGTCTGGCGTCCCACATACTTTGATAACATTCTTCCTAAAACAGGTGTCTTGCCAGTTTTTGTCGCGACGTCTAGCGTCAAAAGAACCCTCGACTTAACAAGACACCTCTACTTTATCATCTTGAGAATGAAAAAAGTAGTGAGTACTCTCTCCCGTCGGAGATTTCTTCACTACTAATCTTAGTATGTTTTTGTATTAAGGGAATAAAAATAGTTACTAATTCATCATAGGTTGGATTGTTCAACAACCGTTTTTGTAGGTCTTTGTCTTTGACAAACTCGACCAGACAGGGGGATATATATTTTATGTGAGAATTTCGCCCCTTTGAAGGGGATAGTAAGAATACAAAATGAACGATTCCCTCCTCACCCCAACGGATACCTTCTTTAGAAATGCCTACTACAATCTGTTCTGAATAGCTCATTGCTACCGCAGGATGAGGGAAGGCCAACATTTCTTCAAATACTACAGAGCTATAGGTCTCCCGCAGATGAACCTGGTCTAAAAACGTTTCTACAAAACCTGGCTGACTAGCTTCATTCAGCTTCATTGTCAACTCTTCCAACAGGGACATTCGTTCCCTATTTTCATCGACTACCACAATCCGACTCGGTCCAAAGACCGCCTCAGCAATCTGACGCGCTTGAACATGGTCCATATTTTCCCCATGTTCCTCACCCATCGAAAAAGTCAAACCTTGCTGCAAATGTTGCTTTATCTTTGAGACGTCCTCTCCGGATAGAAAAACGGAAACCGTGATAACCTGTGTCATAAAGATAAGATTGGATAGACTGACAGATGAGATAATCAACTCAACATCAGACAATCGCTCCTCGGTCACCTCGTAATAGCTGACCACATCTACAATTTCTATACTTGAAGAAAATTCTTTCTCCAGCCGATTTTTCAACATCAAGGCACTACCGACACCTGTTGAGCAAACGACCAATACCTTTGTCTTTCGCTGTGGATTGTACCGTTCAACTGCCGCCATCAAGTGCAGGGAAAGATAAGCCCATTCATCATCTGAAACTTTATAACCTTGAAAGAGGGGCATTTGTCCAAAGACCTCCTTTGTGAGGTCAAAGACTTCCGCATAATCCCTACGAATCTCCTCCGTCAATGGATTATCCAAGACAATCCCATTTTCCAGTCGGATTTTTAGGGGCAACATGTGGGCTAGAATTCCTTTAAATAACTGCTGATCGGCAGAAAGTTCTAAACCGATCTTACGAGACAATTGGAGCAAACTATCTTGAATTTGCTGTCTCAAGGCCACTTCTGCCTGATCTATTTTGGCCAGATTTTCCGTCAGCTTAACCTTCAAATGAAGGGCAATATAATTTGCTTCTTCCTCAGGAATCAATAGGTCAAAGGCTCCTTCAATTTTCCTGAGAATTTTTTGGGCAACCTGATATTCCTTAGAGCGACTAATTTGTTCTGAAATGGGAAAGCGTTCAATTGCAGAGCCAGCCCGCATCCGCTGCAACATCAGGGCGATATGAAGGACCAAATTTTGCAATACAAAATCTGATAGACGAAGACTGGCATCCCGACATTCATCAATCACAATCCTCATAATTTCTGTGAAATTGATGGATGGAAGGAGGTTATTCTCAACGAGTCCATATAAGGTTTTCCCTAGCTGTTCGCTGAAAAAATAATCCATGATAAAATGCCGAATCGCCGTCTCTTTACCAGTGATTTCTAAACCTGCTTTTGTCATATTTAATTCCATATCGTAGGATGACAATAGGTTTCGGATATCAACAATCACCGAGTGCAGGGTTGTTTTACTGATAAATAAGTCCCTTTCCAATTCCGCCAATGTTGGCGACTGTCCTTCAAACAAGAGCTTATTGAGCACAAATCTCTGCCTGTCCACAGCTTCTTCCACCGAATGAAGATTGGTCAGCTGCCTTTTGGAAGAAAGGGAGGATTGCCAAAAGGTTTCAAATGCACGAGAATCATCCACTTGCAGATGATAACCGAGACCAGGCTTTGATAGCAATTGACTCCCGCTATTTTGTAGCGAAGCCGTTAACTGCTTCAGATAGGTTCTAGCCGTACGGTCGCTAATATGCAGCTGCTGAGCAATTTCCAAACTAGAAACGTAATCATCTGGATGGTCGATTAGAAATTCTAATAATCGAATCTCCTTTTTTGATAGCATCTCGTCCTCCTTTCCAAACTTAAAATCTGTATTCAAAATCCCTGTAGCTCTATAGATTTATAATAACATACACACAAGAAATTGACTATTCTTCTTTTTTCCTTAGCATTGATGAAAGATTGCGACTAAACTACTTTTAAGCGAAAGGCCTGCCATGGCTTCAAAAAGGAAACCAACGGCCAATCCTCAGGATGTATGGTTCCAACGATATTTGCCTTAGGGGATAGCTCCAGTTCCTTAATGACAATGTGGAGTTCTCCTTTGTAGCGACCGTAGAGGTCATTATCAATGATGACAGTTCCGGCTTCTACCTTGCGATATCCATCTGTCTGAGCAGGAATAGAGTTATCTTTATATACAATTCGTGGCATGGTTGAACGAATAACATAAGCAGAGATATCCCCACGATAATTGTGACTAAAATCAATAATCTCTCTCTCAATATCGGTCACGTGTTCTGCCAATTGCACTCTGAAAGTCAGAACATCTTCATCGAGCACCTCTTGAATAGACTCTAATTCTTCTTCTATCACGAACTGATTGGAAATCAATACCCAATCAATCAAACCAGTCGCTTTTATCCACGCAATTTGACGAGCTAATTCTTGATGACGGTGTTCTTCTAGAGTTGGTAACCCTTCAGACAAGGGCCATGGGCCCTCTGTTGCAGTCTGCGAGGAGACAAAGGCTGCCGATGTAATCCCCTCTTGTCTATAAAACTCTGACATTTCGAGAAAGTAATCTTCCGAAAGTGCCGTATATTCATGGGGATAAAAATTATGACAGGCAATTATATTCTCTCTATTAGCTCCTGCTTGCAAGAGATCTGTCAATAATCTCTTATCTGTACTCATGTTCAACTCAATTTTCAGCTGATAAGGATTTTGTGTCAGAGAAACAATTTCTTCCAAGGGCAGAGCTTCATCCAAGCGAATCCCTGCAACTCCGAATGCATGCGCTTTTTCAATAAGGGAATCTTTCCAACCACAGGATTCAATGAATCCTGGACTGATATCTGCAATCACTAGCATCCCCTTTTGGTTGGCATAGGAAATAACTGAACGATACAGGTCAAACACCTCGGAATTATCTGGCCCAATCTGGAGCAAGCTGATAAAAATCCTCCTTGCACCATATCGTTCCATCAAATCGATGTAGCTCTGACATTTCTCCAAGCCATGTCGCTCCGGATAGATTGAAAATCCAAAGTTTGTCATATTCCCCCTCCTACCTACTAAAGCCGTTGGCTTGACTGACTTCCTTAAACCAATAACCTGATTTTTTGATGATTCTCTTTTGAGTGCTCAAATCCAGCTCAACCAAGCCATATCTATTTTTATAAGCATTTAACCAAGACCAGCAGTCAATAAAGGTCCAAAGCATGTAACCCTTACAATTGGCGCCTTCTTGAATGGCTCGATGTAGCTCAATCAAATGGTCTTGAATAAATTCAATCCGATAATCATCCTGAATATAGCCGTCCTCTTTGAAGGCCTCTTCTCCTTCCACGCCCATGCCGTTTTCCGTGACCAGCCAAACGATATTGCCATAGTCCTTTTTCAAATTCATGGCAATGTCATAAAGGCCACGTTCATAGATTTCCCAGCCACGGTGAGGGTTGATTTTCTTGCCAGGCATATCATAAGAGGCAAAGAAATGTTCCGTCGTCAACAGGTCACCCTCCTCAAAGATTACTTTCGGAGCCTGTACTCGGAGAGGCTGATAGTAGTTGACCCCTAGGAAATCAACCGTATTTTCCCTGATGATAGCAAGTTCCTCTTCTGTAACATCTGGTCTGAGCCCGTATTCATCGATAATGGCTACCAATTCTTCTGGGTAGGCCCCCAATACAGACGGATCCAAAAAGCTCTTGGTCTGGAAAAGTTCGGCAATGCGGGCAGCTTTCTGGTCTTCAGGACTGTCACTCCTTGGGTAGGCAGGAGTCAGATTGAGCACAATAGAAATCTGATGGTCTGGATGCAATTCATGACAGGCCTTGACTGCCAAGGAGCTGGCTAATTGAGTATGGTAAGCCACCGCTACTGCAGCCTTAGCATCAACTTTACAGGGATAATGGTAGGAGCCCAGATAGCCACACTCTACCGGCACAATCGGCTCATTGAAGGTCACCCAGTGGTCCACCAAATCCCCAAATAATTCAAAACATTTCCGAGCGTAGGCTTCATAGGCCCAAACCGTTTCCTTGGATTCCCATCCTCCTTTTTCCTGCAAAGCATAAGGTAGGTCAAAATGATAGAGATTGACCAGCAACTTGATACCCAAGGCATTGACCTGCTGAAAAACATCCCGGTAAAATTCCACAGCCCTTGGATTGACCTGACCGACACCGTCCGGGATTAAACGTGACCACTGGATAGATGGCCGAAAAATCGTATGCCCCGTTTCTTTCAAAAGCTCAATATCGGTCTGATAGTTTTTATAAAAAGTGGAGGTCACATCCGGACCAATCTGCCCATGGAAACGCTCCGGCTCAATCCCAAACCAGTAATCCCAGTTGTTCAAGCCCTTTCCGTCACCTGGCTCTATCCCCTCACTCTGTGGACCAGAGGTGGATGAACCCCAGAGAAATCCTTCTGGAAATTGATAAAATGTCCCTTGTTCTGTCATTATACTTTCCTTTCTGCTTTGATGGCTTCAATGCTGGATACAAATTGCGGTAAATAATCCGCATGTGCAAGCAATAGGTCTTTTAATAGTTCTTCTGCTTTAGGCCCGTTGGCAATCAAGGGATTGAGATAGAAGGCTTGCAAGAGCAAGTCATAATCACCTGTCACCGCAGCTTCTACCGTTGCTAATTCCATCTCCTTCATTAGCTTCAAATAAGCAGTCACCAGAGGTGGACTTGGCGGACAGCCGAGCGGAATAGCCCCATGAGCTGTAATAATAGCAGTCACCTCCACAACACAATTTTCTGGTAGATAGGGAATCACACCCCGATTGACCGTCGAAACGGTTAACTCCTGGTGGCTGTCATTGTAAATGGCCACAATCAACTGGCAGGCAATGTCGCTGTAATAAGCTCCGCCCCGTTTCTCCAACTGCTTGGGCTTTTCTTGTAAATGAGGGTCGGCGTAGAGCTGGAACAGTTCCTTTTCTACCTCTTGGACCACTGCGGCACGCACCCGCCCAGCCTGGTATTGCTGGAGGGCATCATCCAACATCTCCTTTTCCAAAAAATAATAGCGGTGATAGTCACACGGCAGCAGGCCAATTGTCCGAAGTAAGTCAATTGAAAATTCCAGATTACTGATATTTTTCACCGCATCTGCTGGACGGCTTGCCTGATTTCCATAGAGTTTCTCCATCACTTCCATGGTCCGATTTTTTCCAAAACGGTCCCAAACCTGATGAAAATGAAAATGATTCAAACCGATATGGCGGGTCATAACCTCAGATTCCTGAAGACCAAGCACCTCTGCGGCAGCTTTCTTTTGCCCAATCGGAATATTGCATAGACCTATCACCTTTTCCCACCCCAGGTAATTGACAATAGCCTCCGTCACCATGCCAGCAGGATTCGTAAAGTTAATCAGCCAGGCATCTGGACAGAGCTCTTTCATATCAGCAATGATGCTCTTATAGGCTTGAATGGTCCGCAGAGCCTTAAAAATACCTCCAGCTCCGTTAGTCTCTTGACCTAAAAATCCATGACTGAGAGGAATGGTCTCATCCAAGTATCGCGCCTGCAATTGACCGACCCGAAATTGAGAGGTCACAAAATCTGCATTTTTTAGAGCGCTTCTCCTATCCAAGGTCGCATGAATTTCCCAGTCAAGACCAGCTTTTTTGACCATGCGTTTGGCAAGTTCTACCACGATTTCCAATTTTTCTCGGCCATCTTCGATGTCTACAAACCACCATTCTTTGATAGGTACCTCGGTATGTCTTAGAATCATTCCTTCTACCAGTTCCGGTGTATAGCTTGAGCCACCACCTATTGTTACGAGTTTAACCATAGGCATTATCCTCCATTTTACTCTTACTAAAAGTATACTCTTAATATACTGGATTTGTAAACGGTTTCTAAGACCAAACTTTTCCTTTTCCCTACGGAAAATCCTTGGGTTCTGGGCAAAGAAAAACCTATGCTCATGGTGAACATAGGTTAGATATGATCTTATTTAAGCGCCGGGTCCGGCATCAAATTGATTGTAATAAATCAATTGAGGATTTAGTTCTTGCCCCAGTAATTCACTAGAAGTCACCAACTTGAAGCCTTGGCTCGCAAAATACTGGAGCGTTGGTTCGACACTTTCTACACTGGTAGGATGGATATCGTGGAGCAAAACGATAGATCCAGGAATCGTATTGGCCTTAATGGTTTCCAGAATGACCGCAGGATTCCGGCTGGACCAGTCATTGGAATCCACTGACCAATAGATAATGGGCATATTAATGACATTCATGGTCGCTTGATTGACTGCTCCGTACGGCGGCCGCATGAGCTTGGGCTTGTAGCCCAGAATCTTTTCCAGAGCAGCCTGGGTGTCACCAACTTCTGACTGAACAGCCTCTGGACTGATGCCCGTTAACTTCGGATGGTTCCAGGTATGGTTACCAATTTCATGACCTTCGGCCACCATTCGCTGGATAATATCCTCATTGCCAGCAATATTTTTCCCTAAAATAAAGAATGTTGCCTTAACATTGTATTTCTTCAAAATATCCAAAATCTTTGGTGTCGTCTGGCGGTTGGGACCATCGTCAAAGGTCAGAGCAATCCGTTTTTGATTGGCCAATTCTTCTTTTTCCTTTTGGTACTTGTCGTAGTTTTCCTGATCTGTGACTGTCAAATGATGGCCGGACAAGCAATCATAGAGCTCTGAGATGGAAATGGCTAGGGTCTCCACTTGATAGCCTTCTGGCAGGTTTAACAGAAACTGACTCTCTCGGTAGCTGAAGGATAGATTTTCCACTTCTTCCTGGCCAAATTTCTGGAGAAGCTGGTCGATTTCTGCCTGCTCCATGCCTTGACTAGCCAATTCTCTCTGCAGATGAGATGAGACAATGGCACGAAAAACTCCCTGGTCCTCAACCAAATGTTTCAAACTAAAGACCTCTTGCTCCGCTGTCAGTAAAATCTGCTCCACATCCTGTTTTTTCTGAGAAACCAACTTGGTTCCCCGTACCTTGTAAGGCCTTGTTCGAATCCGATAAGCTATGATGTCTTTGTACTCAGAGTTTTCCTTATCCACACTGAAAAAATGCAGTCCTGTCGTTCTAGATTGAGGCCCTTCCTGGCCGAATTGCTTTTTCACCAGTGCTAGGACCTCCTTCTGAATCACCGAAATCGGATTCCCAGCTTCATCTTCTGGAATGGCAACTTGAACAAATTCTGAACCGATTTTCCCAGCCTGACGATAGACATTGCTTTCCTTGGAATAGTTTAATTTTAGCTGTTTGACGTCATCTCTCAAGGCCTGTTCCTGGTATTTTCCATAAGCAAAGACCAACATGCCAAGGCACACTAAAAAAAGAATGCTATTGACAACCAACAGCGCAACATTTTGTTTTCTCATACAAGTAAATCTCTTTCATAGATATATAACTATCATAGTATAAAAACGACTTTTTTTCAATCAATATTCGGTTTCTGAAAACAGTTACATAAAATAAAAAAGAGCCGAACTTTTTCGACTCCTTTTCATCTCTTAGTCTGCGCGAATAACTTCCACACGGTAGCCATCTGGATCCGTTACAAAATAGTATCGTCCTGGATTGCCTGGTAGTCCACTGAGGTCTGTCGTTGGATAGCCAAGCGCCTTGTGCTTAGCATTGTCCCCTTCCAAATCATCGGAAGAGAGAGCCAGGTGTGAAAAACCATCCCCAACCACATAAGGACCATGATCGTAATTATAAGTCAATTCAATCTCAAACTCATCACCTGGAAGTGCCAAATACACCAAGGTAAACTTGTGGTCCGGATAATCCTTACGACGGGTTTCTTTAAATCCAAAGGCTTCTTCGTAGAACTTTTGAGAAGCTTCTAAGTTTTCAACACGCAAACAAGCGTGCAACATTTTTTTACTTGCCATGTTAGACTCCTTTTATTTGATACTTAAATTCTATCATAAAATACATGAAAAATCTGATATCTGATATGAAAAGTGGACCATCACAAGGACGGTCCACCTTATATAGTTGATGCTCAATTCCTATTGCCCCTGAGACCAATGGTCATGAACACTCCCTATCAACTATGATTTCTTTTGCGAGCTGCAAATCCTGTAAGACCAATAAGAGCAAGGACTGATTGACTATCTCCGGTATTTGGCAAGCTAGCAGATTCTGATTGAGTTGCTGAAGCTGGACTTACTGACTCAGTTGGAATTGAGAGTTCAGAAGTTGAAGCCGGTTCTGGACTAGCTACTGTTGAAGTAGTGACAGGTGCAGCTGGTACTTTGAACTCAAAGCTGGCAGATAGTGATAAGCTGGTTCCCTTTTTCCGTCACCAATTCTTCTTCAACGACTGCTGCTGGCGCCATGACAGTCAACTCATTACCAGATACATAGCCACCCACACTTGATAGCCAGTTAATCTTGATGTAGCGAGTAACGGTCCCCTCTGGTAGAAGAGCAGCTTTTTCGTTCGCATTACGAAGCCAGGTTGTTGGTTCACCGACTGCTTGCCATGTCTCACCATCTTGACTAATTTCAAGGCTCAATCCAGTAATATTTCCATTACCAGCGTTATCGCGAGGACGATAAATTAGGTGATCGACAGCTGTACTTTCTCCCAAATCAATAACTAGACTTGACGGAACAGCACGATTATTGTTCCAATCACTATGGTAAAGTGTATTATCATCATCATCGTAAAGATTGGTTAATGGTTCATTTGCTTGTTCTGCCGTGCTTGCAGTTGCATTGACAATTGCTACTTTCAAGCTTGGCTCTTTAGCAATTGTATCGGTTTCGAGAACCTCAGATGCTTCTGAAGAACCTAGTGGATTACGGGCTGTCACACGGAATCGATAACTTGTAGTTGGCAAAAGACTGTGCACATCAAAGTGAGCATTTTCTGTCCGACCAATCGCAACCGAAGCCATACCGACAGTAAAACGTCGAATAGAAAAACGTTGCCGCTTATCAAATAGTTGCTTTGAAATTTACTCATTTAACATAGACCTCTCTTTTTTATTATATTAATTATATTGTGTTCACTTTTGATGCATCCTCCTAAACCTACATCATCCATATTGGAACGCTTACAAAAAGAGTCTTTCATTGAATGATTTTAATCACAAGCATTTTGTGGATATATCCACTTGATAATTTATTGATATACGAATTCAGTTGTCATACAAACATAGTTATAAGTTGTGATAATTCTATCCGAGCATCAAAAAACACCTAGACCGAAGTCCAGGTGTCCATCCAATTACGTTTCCAAGTAGTACTCTTTCACGATGTTGAGGTTTTCGTCCAATTCGAACACAAGTGGTGGGAAGTTAGGGATTTCCACATCCATGATTTCATCGTCAGACAGTTGCTTGATGTGTTTTACAAGGGCACGGATAGAGTTACCGTGTGCACCTACGAAGACATTTTTGCCATCTTTCAAGGCTGGAGCAATCTTGTCTTCCCAGAATGGAAGAGCGCGCTCAAGCGTTACTTTTAAGTTTTCAGCATCTGGGATAACTGAGCCATCAAGGTGAGCATAACGACGGTCAGTGTGTGCTGAATGCTCATCGTCTTTTGCCATTTCTGGTGGCAATACATCGTATGAACGACGCCAGATGTGTACTTGCTCATCACCATATTCAGCAGCAGCTTCAGCCTTGTTTTTACCTGTTAAACCACCGTAGTGACGCTCGTTCAAACGCCATGATTTTTCAACTGGTACCCACAATTGATCTGCAGCTTCAAGAGCCAAGTTTGTTGTCTTGATTGCACGTTTCAATACTGAAGTGAAGGCCAAGTCAAACTCGATACCAGCTTCTTTGATCAATTTACCAGCGTCGATTGCTTGTTGTGTACCTTTGTCAGACAAATCAACATCAGCCCAACCAGTGAAAAGGTTAGCTTTGTTCCATTCAGACTCACCATGGCGAGCAAAAACCAATTTTACCATTATATGGATTCTCCTTTTTATTTTGAGGTTTCCCTCTTATACTTCTCTATTTTACACGAATTGCGTAAAAAATGCTAGTTTTTCCACAAGCTGTTTACGCTTTCATTATTTTTTCTTGAAAATTCAGCCCTCAGACCTATCCTTCTTCTTATCCATTATGCCAAAAACATGATATAATAGTTAGGCTGAACACGACAGATCCAAGAGGAGATTCCGCACTCTAGAAATGCCGGACTTTTTTATCCTTTGCGAACTGAACAATAATAATGAACACGGAGTACTCATGAATAAAGTAGCTATCGTGTCTGCCTACCGCTCTGCCATTGGCAGTTTCGGAGGTAGTCTAAAAGATATAGAAATCGCCGACTTGGGATCCCAGGTTCTCAAGCAGGCGCTAGAGAAAAAGAATATCCCAGCGGAGAGCATTGACGAGGTCATCTTTGGCAATGTCCTTTCTGCTGGTCAGGGGCAAAATATTGCCCGCCAAGTTGCTGTCAAAGCAGGACTTCCGCAAGAAACTTCTGCTTATTCGGTTAATAAGGTCTGCGGTTCCGGTCTCAAATCCGTCTTGCTCGCAGCCCAGTCTATCATGCTGGGCGACAATGACGTCGTCGTTGCAGGTGGTATTGAAATCATGAGCCAAGCCCCCTACCTGTCAAAGCACAGCCGATTCGGTGCTAAATTCGGACACTTGGAATTAGAAGATTCTATGCTGACTGACGGTCTGACGGATGCTTTTGAGGGCTACCACATGGGCATTACCGCTGAAAATGTTGCAGAGCGGTATCAGGTCACTCGTGAAGAACAGGACGCCTTCGCCTTTGCCAGCCAAGAAAAAGCTGCTCAGGCTATTGCCCAAGGCACATTCGTAGATGAAATTGTCCCAATTAGCCTACAAACCCGCAAGGGAGAAGTCATATTTGACACAGATGAATACCCACGATTGACCCCACTTGATAAATTAGCAACACTCCGCCCTTCTTTCAAAAAAGATGGTACGGTGACTGCAGCCAATGCCTCAGGTATCAATGACGGCTGTGCAGTTCTCGTTCTCATGTCAGAAGAGAAGGCTAAGGAGTTGAATGTCCAGCCTCTAGCCTTCATCGAGGCCTATGCGACTAGCGGATTGGACCCAGCCTACATGGGCTTGGGACCAATTCCAGCTAGCCAGAAAGCTCTACAAAAACTCGGAAAAACAGTGGACGACATTGATTTGTTTGAAATCAATGAGGCCTTCGCTGCCCAGTCCATTCCTGTTGTCAAGGAATTGGGCATCCCAGCAGATAAGGTCAACGTCAACGGAGGTGCAATCGCACTCGGACACCCTATCGGTGCCAGCGGTAGCCGCATCCTGGTGACGCTGATCCACGAACTAGAAAAACGCAATGGAAAACTAGGCCTCTGCTCACTCTGTATCGGAGGCGGTCAGGGAATTTCCCTCATCATTTCCAAGGCGACCACAAGATAAATCACTTGTAAACAAAGGAATTTTTATGAATATTGGTATTGATAAAATCGGTTTTGCGGCACCTGATTTTGTATTAGATTTGGCTGACTT
Organism: Streptococcus suis; assembly: GCA_024583055.1. NCBI lineage: Bacteria > Bacillati > Bacillota > Bacilli > Lactobacillales > Streptococcaceae > Streptococcus > Streptococcus suis. The sequence continues at coordinate 1,986,922 of CP102145.1, read as the reverse complement.
AGCCCAAGCCCGCTCTGTTGATCCTAATAAATTTAAAATCGGATTGCTCCAGTCTGAAATGGCTGTGGCTCCTGTGACTCAAGACATCGTGACCTTGGGGGCACAGGCTGCGGCTAGCATCTTGACCGAAGAAGATAAAGCAACTATTGACATGGTTATCGTTGGTACCGAATCAAGTGTTGACCAGAGTAAGGCTGCAGCCGTGGCTATTCATGGACTCCTAGGTATTCAACCCTTTGCACGGTCTATCGAAATGAAAGAGGCCTGCTACGGTGCAACTGCTGGACTCAGCCTAGCCAAAAGCCACATCAACCAATTCCCTGACTCCAAAGTTCTGGTCATCGCCAGCGATATTGCCAAATACGGTATCGCATCAGGCGGTGAACCAACTCAAGGTGCGGGTGCTGTTGCCATGCTGGTCACTGCTGACCCACGCATCATGGTCCTCAACAATGACAATGTCTGCCAAACCCGCGACATCTACGACTTCTGGCGTCCCAACTATGACAAATATCCGCGTGTTGATGGCAAATTTTCAACCGAACAATACACTGATTGCTTGACTACTACCTTCGACCACTACCATGAGAAAACTGGACAACAGCTCAGCGACTTCGCGGCTATGTGCCTCCATATCCCATTCTCAAAGCAGGGGCTCAAGGGCCTCCAAGCCATTGCCAAGGATGAGGAAACCCTGACCCGCCTCTCTGACCGCTTCCGAGAGGCCATCGTTTACAATAAGGTGGTCGGCAACATCTATACTGGCTCGATTTTCCTTTCTCTCCTTTCCCTTTTGGAAAATAGCAGAGCGCTCAAGGCAGATGACCAAGTCCTCTTTTATAGCTATGGTAGCGGAGCTGTCTGTGAAATCTTTAGCGGCCGTCTAGTCGAAGGCTACCAAGAGCACTTGGAAATGGACCGCCTAGACAAGCTCAACCAGCGGACACGCTTGAGCATGGACCAATACGAACAAATCTTCTTTGAAGAAATTGAATTGGACGAAACAGGCACTTCTGCTGACTTGCCTGCTGACCAAAGTCCATTTGCTCTAGCTAAAATCCAAGACCACAGACGAATCTATATCAAAAACTAGTCAGTAACTGGCACCCTTGGCCAAGCCAGGGTGCTTTTCTCATATAGAAAGAGGAAATCATGTCCCATTTCTCAGGATATTACAAAAAAACGCGGCTTGAACGCATTGACTTGCTAGCTCAAGCTCATGAGCTAGATGAGAAAACCATTGCCATTCTCCAGCAAGATGATAATCTCCCAGAAACCGTTGCAGGAAAAATGGCTGAGAACCACCTTGGAACCTTCTCCTTGCCCTTCTCGGTCGTACCTGAATTGCTGGTTGACGGTGTCAGCTACAGCATTCCCATGGTCACGGAAGAACCCTCTGTCGTTGCCGCTTGCTCGCTAGGTGGAAAAATGATTGCCAAATCGGGCGGTTTTTCCACCACTATCCACAACCGCCTTATGATCGGTCAAGTCGCACTCTACGACGTTCCTGACATGAACAGAGCTAGTCAGCTCATTGGTCAGGCGGAAGAAGAACTGCTCCAACTAGCCAACGACGCACATCCATCTATTGTCAAACGAGGCGGTGGCGCTAGAAGGATTACCGTCGAGCAAAAGGGTGAATTTCTGATTGTTTACTTGCAGGTCGACGTCCAAGAGGCCATGGGCGCCAATATGTTAAATAATATGTTGGAAGGGATAAAAGAACATTTGGAAACTCTATCGCAAGGTCAGGCCTTGATGGGGATTCTGTCCAACTATGCAACGGAGTCCCTGGTGTCCGCAGAATGTCGGATAGCCATCTCAAGTCTAGCAATCAGCTCTGCCATTGCTCAAGAAACGGCAAAAAAAATAAGCCTTGCCAGCAAACTGGCTCAGGTGGACCCTTATCGGGCTGCCACCCACAATAAGGGGATTTTTAACGGCCTTGACGCCCTTGTAGTTGCGACGGGAAATGACTGGCGGGCGGTTGAGGCAGGCGCTCACGCCTATGCCAGTCGCGACGGACAATATCGCGGTCTTTCGACATGGACAATCCAAGGCGAGGAGCTGGTGGGTTCCATCACACTGCCCCTGCCTATCGCTACCGTCGGTGGTTCAATTGGCCTCAATCCTAAGGTTCAAGCAGCTTTTGCTATTTTGGGACATCCACAGGCGCGGCAACTAGCTTCTATCATAGCCGCTGTCGGTCTCAGCCAGAACTTCGCTGCTCTGCGCGCCTTGGTCACAACTGGTATCCAACAGGGACACATGAAACTTCATGCCAAATCCCTGGCCCTGCTAGCCGGCGCCCACGAAAAGGAGGTCGACCACCTAGCCCACCTCCTGCGCCAAAAAAAACACAGCAATCTGGAGACAGCACAGAAATTGTTAGAAGAAATGAGAAGAAACTAAAAAAAGAGGGGTGACTCTTTTTTAAGCCTCCACTAACCAGTCTAGCAGGCTCATCTTCTCGATACCGCCATAATTTGCATAGGGTTGAATAGTATCCATAGTCAGTACATACTGTCTGAAATCTTCTGCAGCGGACGCAATTCTCTTTCAAGCGTTTCAGACGCAAGAGTTGTTTCACTGACTTGGTAGTAGGCACAATGCCCCTGCTCCGTGACGGCAATGAAATCCACCTCGTACTTATCGACATTGCCAACATAGGCCTTGCTATAACGTCGACATAGCTCCAAAAATACAATATTTTCAATCATATGTCCAATATCTTCCTGATGATCTGGGAGCAATAGGTTTCTAAAACCAAGGTCTACTGTGTAGTATTTTTCTAGACGCTGTAAGAGACTACACCCTTTTACATCAAACCGAGGAACTGCGTAAAAGAGCAGGCTATCTGTAAGGCTGTTCAGATATTGTTCCAAGGTTGCATGTGCGATTTTTACACCCTGACTAATCAGGGTATTTTTTATGCTAACATCAGAGGGGACTGTCAATCGCTCTACCCACTTCTTAAAAGTCAATGGGCATTACCGCCTCATTACACCTATTGAAGCAGAGCGACTGCAAGACTTTCCAGACGTTTGGACAGCTAAGAAAAAACTTTCTGACGGAACTATTGTTGACGTTTCTGATAAAATGCGAATGTTTTTCATGGGTAATGCCTTAGTAACAGAAATCGTTAAAAAAATCGGAGAATTTATAAAAGAACTCAACTGAAATAGTTGAGTTCTATTATAATACTTCCTCCATCCGTATCTTCTGCGGTTTCAACCCTAGTTGCTCATAAAATGCGACTGCCTTCGTATTATCCGCCCAAACATCCAACGTTATATTGTAGCAATCACTTTCCTTGGCATAAGAAAGAGCAAAAGCATAGAGTTCCTTGCCAATTCCCTGACCGCGAACCTGCGATGACACACACAAATCATCGATGAAGAGCGTTTTTACAGGCTGTAATACCTGACTCTGGGCCTCTTGAATTTGGCAAAAGAGATGCCCAACTACCTGTCCCGCCGTTTCATAGACAAAAATTAGCTGGTCTGGATTTCCAATCATGGAAGTCAAGTCTGCCTGCGAATATTTTTGCCCACTTTCCCTAAAAATATCAGGTCTCCCCACATGATGAAACTGTAAAATCTCCTCAAGCAGGCTTTCCAGTGCTGGAATGTCTTGTAACTGAGCTTGTCTAATCATCTTTTTCCTCCTTCAAAAAAAATAATACAAATCGGTCCTAAGACCGATGAATATTCTGAAAATTCCTTTATACTATAAGTGTATCCTAAAATTTTTCATAAATCTCCTAAAAGTCAGTCCTCTGGGCTGATTTTTTGTGTTTAACGGATGATTTACAGAAAAATCCCCTTGTCCCGCAAATTGACCAGACATTCTTCCAAGTAAAATGCGTCATGCTCTGGATAAATAGGAATGGTCAGTGGAATTTCTTCAACCTCACTATAAGACGCTTCCTTCTTCCCACGATAGGTCGACTCCTGCCATTCGGCCGACACCTTGTAACCTCTATTCTCCATCTCCTGCATGTTCTTCTTATAATATTGAAACAATTTTATCGGAGAATGGGTAAAGACATAGTTGACCGTCGCATGAGGACGTCCCCAACCTGCACCTCGTAAGGCACAACATTTTCTATGCTGTCCCAACAATTGCTGGCGCGGAAGTACCGAAATTAAGTCTTGATGCCAAAGTTGCATTGGATCCCCCCCTGTTATGGCACAGACCAATACATGTCAAACCACTGGCCGCCGCCAAACTGTGACTGGGAGGGTCCCATATCCTCAAAGCCATTACGCTCATAATAGTTGAGCAAATATTCCTTACAAGTTAAAGCAATCCCCTCCATATTTCTTGACCTTGCGACTTCTTTCAAGGCAGCCGTGAGTAGGGTACCAAGCCCCTGACCCTTGTAGGCATTGTCCACTGACAGGCTAGCAATGTGCAAGTATCGTCCTTTTAAGTCAGCAGAGCTTGTCAGCTCAAAAATAGCATCCGTCACCAACTTCTCTTCTGCAGGACAGGCTAACAAATAGGCTACTACTTCTCCTTCGTGAATCATAACGAGGCTAGACTTGCTAAGATTCTCAGCATAGACAGCCAAAACAGGATCTGAAATCTGCTCCTCAGGAATAAAATTTTCCTGTTCCAGCCGCAAAATACCAGGCAAGTCACCCGGCTGCGCAAAACGAATTTCCATATTATTTCCCCTAGTATCTGAAAAGGGACCGCAGTCCCTTTTCTTATTGTACATTATGTGTCAAATTTGACAAGAGACGCTCAAATGAATATTCATAGGACTGAATATCCCCTGCCCCCATGAAGACATAGACCGCATTGTCATGGTCCAAGAGTGGAGAAGTATTTTCAACCGTCACCAGCCCACCTTTTTTCGTGATTTTAGCCGCCAAATCCTCTACCTTGACCTCACCGTTATCTGTCTCACGCGCTGATCCATAGATTTGTGCCAAATAAACCGCATCAGCCCCATTCAAAGCCTCTGCAAATTCATCCAAAAGGGCAATGGTCCGCGTAAAGGTGTGCGGTTGGAAAATAGCCACCAATTCCTTGCTTGGGTACTTCTGACGGGCCGCATCAATGGTCGCAATGATTTCCGTTGGATGATGGGCGAAGTCATCAATGATAACCGTATCGTTGACAATTTTCTCCGTAAAACGACGCTTGACACCAGCAAAGGTCTTGAGGTGTTGAGCTACCAAGCTCAAATCAAAACCAGCAATATGGAGATTGGCAATAACCGCTGTCGCATTCATAACATTGTGCTTACCGAAGGTTGGAATTTGAAATTCACCCAATTCCTGGTCCTTGTAGCGCACCTTGAACTGCGAACCTGTGGTTGACGGACGCAAATCATAGGCTACAAAGTCATTCTCATCACCGAAACCATAGTAGTAAATCGGCGCATTGGCTGTAATCTTACGCAATTCCTCATCCTCACCATAGAGGAAAAGACCTTTTTTAACCTGCTTGGCATAGTCATTGAAGGCATTGAAGACATCCTCAAGGCTAGTGAAATAGTCCGGATGGTCAAAGTCAATGTTGGTGATAATGCTGTACTCTGGGTAATATGGAGCAAAATGACGCTCATACTCATCTGACTCAAAAACAAAGTATTGGGCATTGGCAGAACCACGACCTGTACCATCACCGATTAAGAATGAGGTATCCGTGATATTGCACATAACATGGGCCAAGAGACCTGTAGTTGACGTCTTACCGTGGGCACCAGCCACACCTAGGCTAGTAAATTCCTTCATGAATTGACCCAGGAACTCGTGGTAACGCTTGTAGCTGTAGCCTTTCGCATCCGCATAGGCGATTTCCACGTTATTGTCTGGACGGAAGGCATTACCAGCAATCAGCTCCACATCGGCAGTAATATTTTTTTCATCGAAGGGCAGGATAGGAATTCCAGCTTGCTCCAGCCCACGCTGGGTAAAGTAATACTTATCTACGTCACTTCCTTGAACTTTGTGGCCCATTTGGTGGAGCATAAGAGCCAGCGCACTCATGCCCGAACCCTTAATACCAATAAAATGATAGTTTTTTGTCATCTTAATCCTCTTCTATATGTGTCAAATTGAGTTCTTGAGCAACCTGCTTATCACGAAAGGCACGCCTTTCCGGATAATTGTAGACCTGACTTCTCTTGAGGAAATCAAAGGACTGGTTGCTTGATGTTTTTTCCTGCACCCGCTCCTCTTTTTTCAAAGAATAGACTTCTGGCAGATCTGCTAAAATATAGCTTTCTTGGCGCAAACGGTCAGCTAGATTGGCCAGAAGATTGCCAGTCGCTTCCTTGCGAGGAGTAGGCTGGACAGTTGGAACTTTTTTAGGCTTGCTTCCGATAAAATCATCCTTCAAATAGCTAGCTGAACGTTTCTTTTTAATATCTTCTTTGGCTACTTCCCTGGCTAACTGCCCCTGGGTCTTCCGCTCCGCATGCTGGACCGGTCTGTGAAGATTTCGGTCCCGTCTGGAATAATGCGACCTCTTGGTAGCAAATAAAGGGGGCAAGAGCTCGTCTTCCGTCTGCTCTGGAACAGGTTTCACCGCTGGTTCCTGACTGCCACTGGCTTCAAACACCTTGTCCTGATAAGGTCCCTTAATATTTGAAATCAAATCGCTCTCCTCATAGAGAAGCATCTGAGGGCTGGCCTCAATCAGAGGCTCATTGTCTGAAATGATGGGAAATCGAGTATCTTCTCTTATCATAGCACATTCCTTTCAACTACTCATTATATCATAAAGGCACAGGGTTTTACCACACAAGAGGAAGTCTGCTTCAGATTGTCAGCCTTATTCTGTGATACCAAGAATGTCACGAATATCTTCAACCGTCAGACTTGAACGACTTTCTTCGCCGTCCAGCACCGTCTTGACCAGATTTTTCTTACTTTCCTGCAGGGCAAGGATTTTTTCTTCAATCGTTCCCCTGGTAATCAATCGATAGCATTCGACCGTTTCTGTCTGCCCCATTCGGTGGGCCCGACTAATGGCCTGGGATTCCACCGCAGGATTCCACCAGAGGTCAACCAAAATGACTGTATCGGCACCGGTCAGGTTGAGCCCCACGCCACCTGCCTTGAGGGAAATGAGGAAGGCATCTCGGCTACCTGCGTTAAAGGCTTGGGTCATTTCTTGGCGCTGACTAGCAGGGGTCGAGCCGGTCAATTTGTAAGAGGTCAGGCCCAACTCATCCAGCTGCTGCTCAATCTTATCCAGCATTGTTCTAAACTGTGAAAAAATCAATACCCGATGCTCACCCTCTTTAAGCTGTTGTAGGAGCTCGCTCAGGCTATTGAGCTTACCACTTTCTCCGGTGAAATCATCCATAAACAGGCTGGGAGTGTCACAAATTTGGCGGAGACGGGTAATGCCTGATAGGATTTCAATCTTATTACGGTTAATCTGGGCATCATCTGCTCCCAACACCTTGGTCTGCATTTGCTGGAGTTGCCCCAGATAGATGACCTTTTGCTCATCTGTCAATTCATTTAGGACATTGACCTCAATCAAATCTGGCAATTCATCCAGAACCTCTTCCTTATGCCGTCTGAGGACAAAGGGCTGGATCATACGGGCAATTTCCTGGGAAGTCATCTTGCTAAATTCCTGCTTACCTGGCAGGAGGCCTGGTAGGACAATCTGGAAAATAGACCAAAGCTCAGTCAGGTGATTTTCAATAGGCGTACCAGACAGGGCAAAACAATTCCCTACCTCAAACTCTCTCAGAAGCTGGGCAATTTTTGACTGAGAATTTTTCATGACCTGGGCTTCATCCAAAATCAAATAATCAAATTGCTCTTCTTTATAGAGGTCAAAATCCTGTCTGAAGGTTGGATAGGAAGTCACATAGACCTGATGGTCCTCATTGATAAGCTTTTCCCGGTGGTCCTTATTGCCATAGACCACTGCCACTTCCAAGTCCGGCGCAAATTTGGCACATTCTTCCTGCCAGTTATAAATCAAACTAGACGGAGCCAAAATCAAAACCTTGGAACTTGACTTCAGATGGCCTGACAGGAAGGCAATAGTTTGCAGGGTCTTCCCTAGACCCATATCATCTGCCAGAATGCCCCCGAAACCATAATGGTTGAGCATGGAAAGCCATTTGACGCCTGTCTCTTGGTAATCCCGTAGTTGCTGATTAAGGGGCTGTTGGGGAAGAGGAAAGGTATCTGGTGCCGCCAAATGAGCCGCCATGGTTTGAAATTCTTCCGAAAAATGAACCTGGTCCAAGCCTGACAATTGCTGAGCCAGTCGGAAACCATTCAAGGCATCCAAATGAAGGGTCTGCCCCTTTCCAAATTTAGCTCGGAGATTGGTCAGAGTCTGGCTGATGCGCAAGGCCTCTTCGTCGAAGACCAGCAACTTGCCACTTGGGCTGGTATAGTGGTCCTCCTGGTTTAAAAGGGCCTGGATGGCCTGATCCACCTCAGATTGATCAATGCCTGTCAAGTCAAAGGAAATGTCCAACAAGGAACCATTTTTCACGATTTCAAGACTTGGCTTGGCCTGAATAAGATTATTTTCTAACTGCTGGTCCAGGTAAACCTTACCCATTTTTTCCAACAGGGCTAGATGTTCCTTGTAGAAGGTATACCATTCGGTCTGGACCAAGGGCTGGCGGTAGGCCAGGAATTTCCCATGAAAGCCTGCTAGCTTGATCGCCTGGCGGACAGCTTCCAAATGTTGAAAATGACTTGTAAAAGGTAGTAAGTCCAGCTCCTCTTGCGAGGCAACCTTGCGACCTGAAAAATCCAAGACCAGCTGCAGGGTCAAGCGACCACTTGCCTCCATGCCCAGATGGAATTCCGGCTGAAAATCCTCAATGGCAAAGCGTTTGGGTGCCTTGACTTTCCCCAATTTTTGCAGTTCCAATAAACTGAGGGCCAATTTGCCCTGATCTTGAAAATCCACTTGAACCTTGCGTAGGCCTGATTCAGTCGGAACCAGATCATTGATCCGCATCAGCAGATTTTCCTGCTGGCGATTCAGGCTATAGATAATACCATGTTTGAGCAGGTAACTTCCATAAAAGAGCTGGCGGACAGGCTCTTCATGAATCACCATTTCAATCATATCCATATGAACCGTTACTTCAAAACAAAAGAGACCGTCTTCTGGCGTTAGGTGTTTAATGGTCAACTGTGAGTAGCTGGTCTGCTGGTGGGTCAGTTGAAATTCATCCAAGTCCCCCAGTAATTCCAGCCCCTCCTCAAAGTGAGACTTGGGCAGGCGAAAATGACGACCGAAATGAACCAAGACTTCCGAGTCCAGGCGGGCTTTTTCAGGCACCAGGACCCATAAAAATTCCAGAAGAGCCTGACTTGCCGGGTCAAAATGATCAAAGGACACATGCTCAAAGTATTTTTTACCGATTTGATACTGGCCATTGGTTTTGACCACCTTCAAAAAGGCCCCAATATCGCGAATAATATAGTAACGCTGGTCTGGCAAACGACCGATTTTGAGGGTCCAGTCAATCTGGCGGTCATAGGCCAATAACTGCCCCTCCACCGCCAATTGGTATTGGATACCCAAATCAAGCGGAAGCGGTAAAATTTCATCCAAAAACAAGCCGCCAAAGTAGGTTCGCCTAGCGGTCTCCTTCTGATGGCTGCCCTCCTCCTTGAGGGTCTGACCAGCCTTATCATTCTTCAAAAAATACTCCGTAGCAGCCAAATGCTGGCAGTAGCCCTTGTTTTGAAATAGCAGACAGCTACAATTAAGCTCACTATCGTCATCACTATAGGAAAACAACTCCCCGGCAATTTCCAGTGTCATCTTACCCAGCTCGCTCTCAACGACTGTCAACTGACCCGATTCGTATAAATCAATTCCTTCCTGGCGAGTCCGCCCCGGCATCATCCTACTCATCCATGCTCCTATTCAACATTCATTCCTAACAAATATTATCTCTCCATTATAGCATAATTGAAACCGAATTTCCCTCCCCAGGGATCAAAAAAACACCAGCTCAAGCTGATGCTTTCTATTTCCTCTTCCAATAATAGTTGGTTGCGCGACACATCCTGACCAGGTATTTGCCAAGTCGCCAAAGCGAAAAGAGCGCAAGCCCAAGGAGGAAGGTTGCAAGAATCATATGGCCCAGATGAAAGTCTTTCAGCAGCTTAGCTAGGCTAAAGAAACTGATAAAGGCAAGCAAGCCGACCAGGACCAGATGAAACAAGATTCCGAGCCAGCCCAACCAGTAACGACTGCCAAAGGGCGCCTGTTTTTCTGGCTCAAAATCTGGCAATTCCAAGAGCCACTCTCCAATCAATTCTGCTAAAAACTGCATAGCTAGTCCTTTCGTCACCCGTCATGGCAAAAGAGAGAAGGTTGCCCTCCTCTCCTATTCGTTTATATAAGAAACAGTATTTACAAGTAAGGTAGATTTAGATGAGAGATAGTTTTTTTTACAAATCAAGACCGTTTTTTGATGGAATACTGACTGTATTTCGAGAAAAACGAACGATGAGTGGCAGAAAACTAGCCTTAGCTAAAGATACTGAACTGTGAATACAAGTTCTGAGAATTACTGACGCACTTCCAAGAGTCCCAAATCGCCATCTTCACGTTTGTAAAGGACATTGGTAGTACCATCATTGGCATCTGTGTAGATAAAGAAGTCATGTCCAAGCAATTCCAATTGAAGAACCGCCTCTTCCATATCCATTGGTTTCAAGTCTACCTGCTTAGTACGAACTACTTTTACTTCTTCTTCAGCTTGCTCTACCAACTCGTCTGTAAAGACTTGACCAGTAGCCACTTTTTGACGGTGTTTGCGCTCGATTTTTGTCTTATTACGACGGATTTGACGTTCAATCTTGTCTACGACAAGGTCGATTGAGCCATACATTTCTTGTGAAATGTCTTCTGCACGCAGGGTTACACCACCAACAGGGATGGTCACTTCAACCTTAGCACGCTTGTCACGGTAAACCTTCAAGTTTACTTTGGCATTCAACTCTTGGTCTGCACTAAAGTACTTCTCAATCTTAGCAACTTTCTCTTCTACATAGGCACGGAGTGCATCTGTAACTTCAAGGTTTTCTCCACGAATACTGAATTTAATCATATTAGTACCTCTTTCTTGGCTTTCGCCTTTCTTCACTATCATTATAACACATTTATAAAATATTGCAACCGTTTTCTCAACGTGAAAGTGAAAATGTTTTGATTTCTTTCTGACCAGTTTTCATGAAAAGTCCCACGGCAAGCTGGATTGTGGCACCTGTTGTGTAAATATCGTCAACTAAAATTATTTTTTCTGGAAGCTCATCTTCCTCCAACAAATAAAAGACCTGTTCCGCATCAAGACGCTCCTCCCGACTTTTTGAAGACTGTTTCCGGCTATCAATTTTGCCTAAGAGCTCTTTATATGGAAGACCAGCCGCATCAAGTAGCCCCGTCACCTGATTGAAGCCTCGCTCCTCCAACCTCTCTGGACTAAGGGGAATGGGAACCAAGGTATAGTCCGAATAAGCTGACAGGGCTGCCTTGATTTGCTGGGAAAAGATCTGTCTGAGCAGATAGTCCCCTTGAAACTTGTACTTGCTGAAATAATCTGCCATGGCTGGATTGTATTGGAAAATGGCCCTGTGGTCAATGTGTTTGCCCCTGGCCTGCCAGTGCCGACAATCACTGCAGATATCGGAAGTTCCTGACTTATAACACGACGGACAGTGGAGCTCTGCTATTTCCTTAAAAGAAGCCTGACAGCTGGAACAAATCCCTAGCTTCTCCTGCTGGAAAAAGAGGATAGAGCTAAATGTGGTGCGGGTTCGCAGGCTTTCCGCACAGAGTAGGCAGTTAGACATAGCCGGCCTCCTTATTCATAAATTTGATTTCAGCGATTGCTTTTTCAATGGCACGGGTCGAACCCTCATGAAAAAAGAGGAGCAAGCCTGTGGGACGATCCATGGACCGTCCGACTCGACCTCCAATCTGCACCAAACTGGACGACGTATAGAGATAGTGGTTGGCCTGGACTACCATGACATCAACCATGGGAAAGGTCACACCTCGCTCCAGAATCGTTGTTGAAACCAGGATGGTAATGGTGCGGTCGCGAAAACCTTGAACAATCTCCAGTCGATTTTCCGTCTGACTAGAAACAAAACCGATTTTCTCATCAGGAAATTCTCGCTCCAAAATCGCTACAAATTCCTGGCCTTTGGAAATTTCTGGCAGAAAAATCAGCAAGGGAAAACTTGTTTTTCGCTGGTTTCTGATAGCTTTCTTGAGCTTGACAACCAGCTTGTCCTTTTTCAGGCTCTGGTCAAATTGGCTGAACCAGACCTTTTCTGGCACAATCAAGGGATTGCCGTGAAAGCGTCTGGGCAAACTGAGCCGTTCTAATTGGCCGGATTTTACCTTCCTATCCAGCTCATCCGTCGAGGTCGCTGTCAGGAAAACCTGGAGCCCGTCTGCTTTGACGGCATTGTCTACTGCCCGGTAGAGCATGGGATTGTCCGCATAGGGAAAGGCATCCACCTCATCGATTAAGACCAAATCAAAGGCCTGGTAGAACTTGAGCAACTGGTGGGTGGTAGCGACCACAAGCGGCGTCCGAAAATAAGGATCCGACTGACCATGAAGGAGACTGATGGGAACAGCGAAATCTTGTTGCAGCCGCTTATAAAGCTCGATACAGACATCAATTCTGGGACTGGCCAGACAAACTGCTCCGCCCTGGTCAATGACTTGCGCTACTGCATGGTAAATCATCTCCGTCTTTCCAGCCCCCGTCACGGCATGAACCAAGGTCGGCCGCCTTTTTTCAATATTGGCACAGAGCCCGTTTGAAATCTTCTGCTGCCAATCAGTCAGCTGACCAGACCACTTGAGACAGGCATTTTCTGGGAAATCCTGCTGGGGAAAATAATAGAGTTCCTCATCTGACCGCACCCTGCCTAGCAGGATACATTCTCGGCAATAGTAGGCCCCGTTTGGTAAACGATGGCGGTCCGAAAATGCAGTCGAACAACGAAAACAAGCGCCCCCCTCTGTCATGCTAGGTAAGGTCTGAGCTGCTTGGCGCTCTTCAGCTGTCAATTGATACTTGGTAAACAGTCGTCCATAATAATTTTCTAATTCTTTCATCACTTATTTATTCGGAAATTTTTGTCAGTTTTTGGAAAAACGTGTATAATTTTGGTATGAAAGAATTTAAGACCATTAAAGAAGACGGTATTGTCGAAGAAGAGATTAAGAAATCCCGCTTTATTTGCTTTATGAAACGGGTGACAACCGAGGAAGAGGCCAGGGAATTTATCAACGGTATTAAGAAAGAGCACTACAAGGCCAACCATAACTGCTCTGCCTTTATCCTTGGCGAAAATATGGAAATCAAGCGATCATCGGACGACGGCGAGCCTTCTGGTACAGCGGGTGTTCCCATGCTGACAGTGCTGGAAAATCATGAACTGACCAATGTCGCAGCGGTTGTGACCCGCTATTTTGGAGGTATCAAATTGGGTGCCGGTGGGCTGATTCGGGCTTATGCTGGGGCCGTGTCCAAGGCTGTCAAGGAAATCGGCATTGTCGAAGTCAAGGAGCAAAAAGGCATTTCTATCACCCTTTCCTATGCCCAGTACCAGGAATTTGCCAACTGGCGGGCTGAGTTGGGACTGGAAGAACACGATACCCAATTTACAACGGAAGTTCAAACCATGATCTATGTTGACAAGGAACTGGTTGCGCCGACTCTGACCAGTCTGACCGAATTTTACCATGGCAAGGTCACAAGCCAAGAGACTGAGCCAAGAATTGTCGAAGTTCCTGTTCATTAAAAAAAGCTATCATGACGATAGTTTTTTTATATTATACATTGGCTGGGACTTGATATATACTAGAAGTAACTATATTTGGAGGTATTAGCAATGGCTATTTATCAATCGATTACAGAACTTGTCGGAAAAACACCGATTATCAAACTCAATAACATTGTCCCTGAAGGTGCTGCGGATGTCTATGTCAAACTGGAGGCCTTCAACCCTGGTTCTTCTGTCAAAGACCGCATTGCTCTGGCAATGATTGAAGATGCTGAAAAGGCCGGCACTATCAAGCCTGGTGATACGATCGTTGAGCCTACTAGCGGAAATACTGGTATCGGTTTGGCTTGGGTTGGAGCTGCAAAAGGTTACAAGGTCATCATCGTCATGCCTGAAACCATGAGCATTGAGCGTCGTAAAATTATCCAAGCCTACGGAGCTGAGCTAGTTCTCACACCAGGTAGCGAGGGGATGAAGGGTGCCATTGCCAAGGCCAATGAAATCGCTGAAGCACAAAATGGCTGGGTACCTTTCCAATTTGCCAACCCGTCCAATCCAAAAGTTCATGAAGATACAACAGGACAAGAAATTTTGGAGGACTTTGGCCCAACTGGTCTGGATGCATTTGTGTCAGGCGTGGGTACTGGTGGTACCGTCAGCGGTGTCTCTCATGTCCTTAAGGCAGCCAATCCCGATGTAAAAATTTACGCTGTGGAAGCAGATGAGTCTGCCGTCCTCTCTGGTGAAGCACCTGGTCCGCACAAGATTCAAGGAATTTCAGCTGGCTTCATCCCAGACACCCTGGATACCGCTGCCTACGATAGCATTGTCCGCGTCAAATCAGATGATGCTCTGACAACCGGCCGCGCTATCGGTGGACAGGAAGGTTTCCTGGTCGGTATTTCTTCTGGCGCTGCTATTCATGCTGCGATTGAAGTCGCTAAGGAACTAGGAGCTGGCAAAAAAGTCTTGGCTATCCTGGCTGACAACGGTGAACGCTATCTGTCAACTACCCTCTATGAGTTTGAAAACTAATATACCAAAAGAGCCTGGATTTTGTACTGACCCCAAAAAATTGGACAAATAATTATTGAAAGGATTTAGTTCTGTATTGGACAGGACTAAGTCCTTTTAATTTTGCTTTGATTCGTTTGTTGTTATAGTAAAAAATATAATCAGTGATAACTTTCTCCAGTTGATCCAGAGACTTGAAACTCTTTTCAAATCCGTAAAACATTTCTGTTTTCAAGACGCCAAAGAAAGACTCCATCATCCCATTATCTGGGCTATTCCCTTTGCGGGACATGGATGGTCGAATGCCTTTTGTTTCCAAAAAGTAATGGTAAGACTGGTGCTGGTATTGCCAACCTTGATCGCTGTGGAGAATAGTCCCACTGTATAAATCTGCTGGAAAAGCCTTCGCAAGCATGGTTTGAACCTGTTTCAAGTCAGGTGACCGAGACAGGGTAAAAGCAATAATCTCACTATTATAGCCGTCAAGAACAGGCGATAAGTAGAGTTTCCCTTCAGGCAAAGCAAACTCCGTCACATCGGTATAACATTTTTCATAAGGCTTAGATCCCTCAAACTGACGTTTAATCAGATTATCAGCCTTCTTACCCACCTCACCTTTGTAAGAAGCATACTTGCGCTTACGACGAATACGAGCCGCTAAGCCCATTACTGTCATCAAGCGCTGCACCTTTTTGTGGTTGATGAAGAAACCTCGATTTCTGAGTTCTAAATAAATCCGACGATAGCCGTAATTACCTTTATGGTCATCATAAATGGCTTGAATTTCAGCCTTAATGGCTTTGTTCTTGTCGGGTTTATCCAGTTGCTTGACTTGATAATAATAAGTTGAGCGAGGCATTTTAGCTGTCGCAAGTAGGAGGTCTAGTCGGAATCCTCCTTGGACCATATCTCTAATTGTTTCTGCTGTTCGCGCACTAGTGTTTCGTCCCTCAAGCGAAGTTCTCTCAACTTTTTTAGGAAGGCCACCTCAGTTCGAAGACGTTCATTTTCCTCTTGAAGGCGCTCTAATTCCGTCATCTCTTCCCAGGTTTTCTTGCGTTTACGTCCCATCTTGCTCGGTCTCCCTCTTGGTTTTTCAAGAATAGTATACCCGTTTTTCTTGTATTGTGCTATCCAATTGGGAAGCATTCCTCGATTTGGCAAGGCATAATCAAGGGAAACTGAGAGTTGAGAACACCCATGAATCAAGACCTTATCCATTATTTCTTGCTTTAATTCAGGTGAATAATACCTATTTTTACCTTTTTCAACGCTTTCCACGCCATATCGATCCATGAGTTTTATCATGTAGGTGAGATTGGCAATAGTGACCTTGTATATCTGGCTAAGGTTGACCCACGACACGCCACTCTTTCTCAGCTCATATATTTCTAGTTTATCTTCATAACTTAATTTCATAAGAAAAACACCCCAATCGTTAGATTTTGTGTCTAACTTTTGGGGTGCAGTTCATTTCCAAGCTCTTTTTACTATTGGAAAGCTAGACTAGCAACTAGTCTAGACCTTTCCTTCTTTCATTTCCTTCAAATACTCCTTGGATTCGGCAATCCAGGTTGGGAGGGCCTTGGCCAGAGGCTCAAAGCCAATCTTATAGCGGTCGTTGGTAAAGCGGTGGTGTCTTGGGATTTTTTGGCGTTCTTCTTCCAAGGTCCGCATAGATAGACTAGCCTTGTGCGAATATTCATCATAGTCAACGACTTGGACCAGAACTTCCTGGCCCATTTTAATAAAATGGTGGATATTATCAACAAAGCCTGTCTTGATTTCAGAAATATGGATAAGCCCAATCTGACCGTTCTCTAATTCAACAAAGGCACCGTAGGGCTGAATGCCCGTCACTTTTCCTTTGACTTTATCACCAATATTCATCTTAGTCCTCGATTTCAATACTTTCGATGACAACATCTTCATGCGGACGGTCTGAACCATCTGTCTCTACAGACGCAATGGTATCCAATACCCTATAAGATTCTTGATCCATCAAATGTCCAAAGACCGTGTGGCGTTGATCCAGGTGCGGTGTTCCACCATTTTCAGCATAAAGAGCCGCAATTTCCTTAGGCCAGCCACCGCGCTCCAATTCCTTGACATTGTAAGGGAAATTCTGGTTCTGCACGATGAAAAATTGACTGCCATTGGTATTGGGACCTGCATTGGCCATAGAAAGAGCACCACGCAGGTTGAAGGCCTCCATAGAAAATTCATCCTCAAAGGACTCACCGTAGATAGACTCACCGCCCATACCTGTACCAGTCGGGTCGCCACCTTGAATCATGAAATCCTCGATAATACGATGGAAAATAATGCCGTCATAGTAACCATCTTTTGACAGGGCAACAAAGTTCGCCACTGTTTTTGGTGCAATTTCTGGGAAGAGCTTGATGGTCATGCTACCGTGATTGGTCTTGATGCGGGCAACTGGTCCCTCTACATTTTCCAAGTCTAATTGTGGGAAGTATTTTTCTTTTTCTACCAAACCTAATTTCTCCAAAGCATCAAAAATGCCGTCTTCTTCTACTGTTTTTGTAATATAATCTGCATGTTTTTGCAGTTCTGGGTGGGAATGCCCCATGGCAATACTGATGCCAGCATATTGGAAGAGCTCGATGTCATTAAGACCATCGCCAAAGACCAAGACATTTTCTGGTTTGAGACCAAGCTTTTCAACGATTGCGGCTACCCCTGCTGCCTTAGAGGCAGACTTGAGGACAATGTCTGATGAAATGGCATGCCAACGGACACTGCGTAAGTCACTCTGCAATTCCTCCGGTAAGACCACTTCCTGACCTTCCTGCTCAAAGGTCCACATTTGGTAAATATCCTGGCCCTTGTAAAAATCAGGGTCTGTCTCCAGATTATCATAAATGGGGTCAATGGCCTGACTAATCCGCTGGTCACGGAAGGACAGAGTGGCTTTTTCGGCGCTCATAACCCCATAGTCAATCCCCACTTGCTTGGTCCAAGCAATATATTTCTCAATCAAATCCGGTGCAATCGGAGCCTTACGAATGACATTGCCTTTGGCATCTTCTACATAAGAGCCGTTTATCATAGCAAAGTAATCCGGCTGCAAGGCCTGGATTTCTGGCACAACACCATATTTGGCCCGACCAGAGGCAATCCCTGTCAAGATGCCTTTTGCTTTCAGTGATGCAAAGACCGTCGGAATAGTGTCCGGAATAAATCCCGTCTCCACCAAGCGCAAGGTATCATCAATATCGAAAAATACCAACTTAATCTTCTTGGCCTTGTATTTTAATTTTGCGTCCATCTATTCTCCCCCACTTTTGTTTTTCATTGAGTATGACCGCCTACCATTATATCACTAATCTTCATCCTGTGCCACCAGTCCATGTTGAAAGGCATAGACGACAGCCTGGGTCCGGTCGCTGACAGCTAGTTTAGACAGAATATTGGAAACATGGGTTTTCACCGTTTTGAGGGAAATGAAGGATTCATCCGCAATACGCTGGTTATCATAGCCCTTGGCAAGCAGGGCCAAAATCTCCCGTTCACGTACGGTCAAATCATCATGCAGGTCTGGATAACGCTTGTGGTGCTCGACCTTCTTCTCTACTTCTGTTTCAATGGCAAATTCCCCACGCGCCACCTTGCGAATGGCAGAGAGAATCTCGTCTGCACTAGAGGTTTTAAGCATATAGCCCTTGGCACCAGCCTCAAGAACTGGATAGATTTTTTCATTGTCCAAATAAGAAGTCAAAATCACAATCTTGACATCCGACCATTCCTTCAAGAGGGCCAGAGTCGCCTCTACCCCTGTCATCTTGGGCATGACCAGGTCCATAACAACCACATCTGGACGCAAATCCAGTGCCTTAGCCAAGCCTTCCTCGCCATCGCTGGCTTCTGCGACAACCTCCACATCAGCCTGTAAATTTAAATAACTTTTCAATCCTAGTCGGACCATCTCGTGGTCATCAACCAGCATCACTCGAATCGTCTTCATCTTCTTTTCCTTTCAGTAGTGGGATACGAATATCAATGGCAACCCCCTTGTTGGGAGCCGTCCGAATCTTGATAGTCCCTGCCATATCTTCCACCCGCTCGCGGATGTTTTGGAGGCCATAGCTGAGCTCCCCATCATCTTCCTGCTGGAAACCAATGCCATCATCTGTCATTTTAAGCTGTAATTCTGTCTCCTTCTGAATCAAGTAGACATCCAGTTGCTTGGCCTTGGCATGGCGCAAGGTATTGGAAATAATCTCCTGGGCAATGCGGAAGAGGTGCTCTTCTATCAGCTTAGGCAATTCTTCTACTTCATGCTGGAAGTGGACCTGGATACTACTCTTGTCGCTGACTTCCCGCAGAATCACATCAAAACCTTCAACCAGGGTCTTACCTTCCAGCTCACTAGGTCGTAAGTGCAGGAGCAAAATCCGCAAATCCCGCTGGGCCGACTCAATCATGTCCTTGACCAAGACCAGCTGCTCTTGCAGGGTTTCTTTCGGTATGGTGGACAGATTTGATGCCAGACCTGATAAAATCATGCTGGTCGCAAAGAGTTCCTGGCTGACCGTATCATGCAGGTCACGGGCAATTCGCTTACGCTCCCCCTCGACAATTGCTTCCCGTTTGACTAGGTCCTGGTTGTCAATCAATTGGACCTGCCTGGTCAAACTGCGCATTTTCTCAGATAGGTGTAGGAGCAATTGGTCCTCGTCGCTATCAACCCTAATGGGCTGGTGATTGCTAATTTGCTTAATCTTCATTCTCATGGTCTGCGTGGATAGGAAACTGACCGTCTGAACCAAGATAGATAGAAAGATTGTCAAGAGTACCAGGAGCGAAATCAAGGTCACATAGAGCTGGTCATTGGCCGTCCAAAAGGACATGTCAAATAAGGAATAGCCCAACAAGGGAAGGACTGAGGCAAGGATGACGATAACAATCAGCCCGGCATACCAAATGAGAAAAAATAGCGTTCCTTTCTTCATCATACCCGCACGACCTCCACATCGCCATAGAGGCTATTGATAACAACCTTGACCCGCTTATTGGCAGAAGAATAGTCAGGGGTCGCAATCGAAAAACTCTCATTTCGCAAATCCCAATGTGCATCGCCTAAAAAATAGACACGTCCATACAGACTAGAGGCAGACAGGGATAGCTCGACATCAATAGGAATGATAATTTTAGTCTTACCAAAAGTCTTACGGATAACAACCACATTATCCCGACCAATTAGAACCGTCTGATCCAGGTCAACAACGTCATTGCCAAACAGGCGGATAATATTGATATCCTCAAAACCATACTGGTCCTGGGAATGATCTTTATGACCAAACCACTGGGACTTTTGATGCTGGGATTGAATATGCTGATCCCCCAGAACTATCTGGGAATACTGGTACTGCTTCTCATAGCGTGAAAAGAAATTAACCAAAATATAGACCACCATCAGCAAAACACCGATAATGAAATAAATATTGAGGAAAAAGACTAAAAATATGAGAGAAAGGGCCGTTGTTAGTAGGGCATTAAGCCCCTTTCTGCCTGTGATATACCAGAATAGAATTAGTATCACTGCGATTAGGAGAAGAGTCCGTGCCGTCTCACTGGCTAGGGTATCAAAAAAGGCCAGCGTAAACAAAATACTCTCTATCAGTATAAAAAATTGGATTTTTTTCATGTAAGGATCCTCTCCCAATATTCTAACAGATTTTAGCAGGATTTGTCTCCTACCCGGGTAGGAATTTTAAGAAAAAAGAGAGGACAATGCCCCTCTTAGTCTGAATTATTTGGACTCTATAATTTCTGTAGTGGGTAAATCCACTGTAGAGATTATGTAGCCTTTTTGAGTGTATACAAAAAATCCCATATGACCTATAATGAAAAGCAACCACACTCACATTAGAAAGACTCATATGGAACAACTTTATCATACCACAGAACTAATCGGAATCAAAGACAAAAATATCAAAATTCTCTTCGTTTTGAAACATCAGACCCATCTAGAAATCAGGGCAAAGCTAGATTACGACAGTCCTCGTTGTCCTCATTGCCAAGGAAAATGCATCAAGTACGATTTTCAAAAGTCGTCAAAGATTCCGATTTTAGATTGTCAGGGCTTTCCGACCCTCCTCCTGCTTAAGAAACGGAGGTTTCAATGCAAATCTTGCCAAAAAGTGACTGTATCTGAGACTGCTCTAGTCAAGAAAAACTGTCAGATTTCCCAACCTATTTGGGAGAAAGTGACGCAACTCCATACAGAAAACATGACCAATATAGCCATCGCTAGGAGACTACATATCTCCGTGTCGGTCGTCCAGAGGAAACTGACTCAGTTTCAATTTGAGCATGATTTTACGACATTACCAAAAGTCTTGAGCTGGGATGAATTTTGTCGGAACAAGGGGAAACTCGCCTTTATTGCTCAGAATTTTGAGACGAGATCGATTGTGACCATTCTTGACAACAACCGCCAAACCACCATCAAGAACTATTTCTACAAGTATCCTAGGGCGGTCAGAGAAACTGTCGAGGTCGTAACAGTGGACATGTCGGGTAGCTATATTCCCATCATCAAACAACTATTTCCAAGAGCTAAAATTGTCCTTGATAGATTTCACATTATCCAACACCTGAGCCGTGCTATGATGACGACTAGAATTGATATTATGAAGACTTTCGATACGCGTTCCCTACCTTATCGATCCATGAAAAATCACTGGCGTATTCTCCAAAAAGATAGCCGTAAACTGTCTCTGAATCGCTTCTTTTCCCGCACTTTCGGGCAAACAGTAACACCGAGAGAGGTTATCCAGAAGACATTGAATTTCTCTGTGGAACTGAAATTCTATTACGAACTCTATCAGATCCTTCTCTTCCATTTCCAAGAGAAGAACTCGAAACATTTCTTCGAACTTCTAGAGGACAATCTGAATCTTGTCAATTCAACCTTTAGGACTGTTTTTAAGACATTTCTAAAATATAAAACTTACATCACGAACGCCATGGAGCTTCCATATTCCAACGCTAAACTGGAAGCGACCAATAAACTCATCAAAGACATTAAGAGGCAAGCGTTTGGCTTTAGGAACTTTACGAACTTTAAAACCAAGATATATATTGCTTTAAACATCAAAAATGAGAGAACGAATTTCGTCCTCTCTAGGTGTTAGCTTTTCATCTACCCACTACAGTTGACAAAGAGCCATTATTTGATGAAGACGTACTAGTCGTCGTTGATTCTTCTGTCGAGCTAGTGCTGCTACTGCTGGACTCTGGTGTCACCGTAGGAATGGATACATAAATTGTGACAGAGTCAGTAATAGGTTGACCTGGCAGAGGACTTTGTCCTACGACCAGATTTCGCTCACTAGTCGAATAACTCGAGTCTTCCACGCGCTCAATACTTTTAATTCCCAAAGCTTCCAGCTGTTTTCTAGCATCTGAGTAGGAAGTCGTCAAGATACCAAAATCTGGCATGAGTGGTCGTTGACCTTTTGAAACAATGAGAACCAGGCTAGAACCCTTAGAAACACTGGTATTGGCTGCAGGGTCTGTTCCGATTACCTGACCAGCTTCTAAGTAGTCGCTGTATTCTTCCTTGGTCGAAGAAACCTTCAAACCGACAGCTTCTAGGGCATGGGTAGCATCATTCACACTACGTCCAGATACATCCGGTACATCAACTGGCTCAGCCCCTCTGGAAACAACCAAGACAACGGTTGAACCTTTTGGCTGACTGGTCTCCCATTCTGGCTTGGTCCGAATCACCCGGCCCTGTTTGACCTTCTCGCTATACTCTTCTTCCACTTCCACTTTGAAGCCAAGAGCCTCTAGTTTTTCCTGGGCTTTCGCCAATTCATCACCAGACAAATCAGGAATGTTGACACCTTCTTCCATGGCAATGACAATATTGACACGGGAACCTTCTTTGCGCTTGGAATTAGCAGCAGGTGTTGTCCGAATAACTTGACCTTCTGCGACTTCCGTCGAAGCTTCATTGGTCACCGTACCCACGCGCAATCCGGCTGTCTCAATCTCCTCCGTCGCAACTTCCAAGGTTTGCCCCACAACATCCGGCACTGTCACTGTGGCTGGAGTATTAAAAAGAATGGCGAAGAAGGCCGCCAAGAGAAGGCCAATAGCAATCATCAATACCTTATAGCGGGTACGAATCCTCTTTTTTGCCTTGGGCTTCTTGGCTGATGACGTCGGCTTAGTTTTTGGAGCAACTGCTGCTG
Organism: Streptococcus suis; assembly: GCA_024583055.1. Classification (NCBI taxonomy): domain Bacteria; kingdom Bacillati; phylum Bacillota; class Bacilli; order Lactobacillales; family Streptococcaceae; genus Streptococcus; species Streptococcus suis. The sequence goes on along the minus strand of CP102145.1, from coordinate 1,963,899 downwards.
GAGCTGGTGAAGACTCCACTGGTGTATCTACTTTTTTCTCTGAAGCAACCTGGGATAATTTAGGCAGGGTTTTTGAATCCACCTTGTTTTCATCCAACACCACCCGCTGCTCATTGCGGCGATTGTAGGACAAGGCTGAAGCCATATCCGTGTACATTTCCGCAATGGACTTGTAGCGGTCTGTCAATTTCTTGGCTGTTGCTTTTAAGACAACATTTTCCAGAGCCTGCGGTACGTTTGGATTGGCCTCGCGGACAGATGGCATGGGCTTTTGGAAATGCTGGAGAGCAATGGTTACAGCGCTATCGCCATCAAAAGGAATTCGTCCTGTCAGCATCTCAAAGAGAATGACCCCCATGGCATAAATATCACTTTGCACTGTAGCCTTGGACCCCCGCGCCTGTTCTGGCGAGAGATAGTGAACCGAGCCCAACATCGAATTTGTCTGGGTCAAACTGGTCTCTGCAAAGGCAACCGCAATCCCGAAATCCGTTACCTTGGCCACGCCATCTTGCGTTAGAAGGACGTTCTGAGGTTTCAAATCCCTATGGATAATACCGCGGGTGTGGGCCATACGGATAGCCAGCAAGATTTGCCCCATGATACGGACCGCATCATCATTATCCAAGGGTGAATTTTCCTGGATATAGCGCTTCAAGTCCAGGCCATTAACATATTCCATGGCCAGGTATTGCTGACCATCTTCCTCACCAATATCCGTAATCCGTACGATATTTGGGTGATTGAGATCAGCCATGGCTCTGGCTTCACGCTGAAAACGTTGAACAGCAATTTGATCTGTCTGGTAATTGGTCCGGAGAACTTTTACAGCAACCTCCTCACCATCCAAAATCAGATCCTTTGCCAGGTAGACATCAGCCATTCCTCCTCGGCCTATCTGCCGAATGATCCGATACCGACCGGCAAAAATCTTACCGATTTGAATCATTAGTTAGCCTCCTCCGTGATATGAAGGATGGCAACCGTGATATTGTCCAAACCACCAGCATTATTAGCAAAACGAACCAGGGTCTCTGCCTTGCTTTCCAGCGAAACATCACTCAAGAGGATATCGCGAATATCCTCTGTCGAGACCATATTGGTCAAGCCATCACTGTTGATTAACACGTAATCCCCAACTTCCAAGGTCTTCAAGGCAATATCTGGTTCAACCGGGTCCGCCTGACCAATGGACTGGGTCACAATATTCTTCTGAGGATGGTTCTGCGCCTCTTCTTCTGTCAATTGACCCGCTCGCATAAGAGCTCCAACCAAGGAATGGTCACTGGTCAAGCGTTCATATTCTTCATTATGAACGATACCGATTCTAGAGTCCCCGATATGGGCATAAATCATCTGATTGTCAATAACCACAACCGCTTCTAAGGTTGTTCCCATGCCCTTGTATTCTTCAGTCTGACCCAATTGATAAATCTTTTGATTTTCCTGCTCAATGATGTCAACCATCCATTCACGGACTTCGTTGAGGGTCATAATTTGAGTATCTACCCAGGCAGCACCAAGGTCTGTGGCTGTCATTTCACTAGCAATATGGCCTGCGCGATGACCTCCTAGTCCATCTGCTAGAATAATCAAATCAATTCCTGCTCGGTTGACATAACGATTGACATAATCCTGGTTATTTGATCGTTTTTGTCCAACATCTGTAAGTAATGCAATTTCCATAAGTTTCTTGTTGCTAAGCAACAGCCTCCTTTTCTAGAATCGTCTTCTCAGCTGACCAATGAAAAAGCCATCTGTCTGAAAAAGTTCAGGGGTAATCAGTATCATTCCATCTGTCACAATTGATGATTCTGGATGTGTTAATGCAACTTGTTCAAAATCAGGATGACTGTCTAAAAATTCTCGAAGAACTTCCTGATTTTCTTTTGCAATAATGGTACATGTGCTATAGGTTATTATACCACCTTTTTTAATGGTTTGGCAAACGCTGTCCAGTATCTGCAGCTGGATTTTTTTCAATGCTTCAAAATCCTGACCAGCTTTATTATAACGAATGTCTGGCTTACGACGGATAAGCCCGATGCCGGAGCAGGGAGCATCCACCAAAATCTTGTCAAAACTATCTGGACCAAAGACTTCATGCACCCGACTGGCATCTAATTTTTGAGTTTCAATCTTATCTGAAAGACCCAGGCGGTCCGCATTTTCCTGGATAAGAGCCAGCTTGTGGTCATATAGATCCAAGGCCACCACTTTCCCACTATCCAGGTAAGACGCCATGTGACAGGTCTTACCACCAGGTGCCGCACAAGCATCCAGTACGACTTCATGGCCCTCAAGTTGCAAGGTCGGAGCCACCAGCTGGCTGGTCTCGTCCTGAATGGTCAAAAGACCGGACTTGAAAGCCTCCGTCCCAGCAAAATGTCCATGGGACTTGACTAGGCCAACAGGAGACAAGTGCGACCGCTCCGCTCCCAATGCTGCCTGCAAATCATCCAGACAGCTAGTATCTGTCACACGGACACTAGCCTTATTACGCTGGTGCAGGCTGGCAAAAATCTTCTCCGCCCTCTCATCACCATATTCCGCAACCAAGGTCTGAACCAGCCAGACTGGGACAGAATATTGAACTGACAAACGCTTGTTTTTCCGCTTAATACTAGCTGGGTCAGGCAGGTCCGCCTGGCTGATTTTCCGCAAGATGGCATTGACAAATTTGTCCGTTCCCTTGCTACGCTTGGCTAACTCTACCGCCTCATTGACCACGGCATGGACAGGCAATTTGTCCAAGTAAAGCAGCTGGTACAAGCTCAGCATGAGCAAGTAATAAACCCAGTTGTCCAGCTTGTCCCGGTCATTGATAAAGTGGGCCAGATACCATTCCAGCGTAATTTTTCGTGACACCGTACCATAGACCAATTCCGTAGCCAGCCCCTTGTCCTGGGCTGACAGGTTGGTTCCTTCCAAGGCCTTGTTGAGGGCGATATTGGAGTAGGCTCCCTGTTCAAAGACCTCTGTCAAGACCGCCAGAGCCAGTCCACGCGCTGTTTGCTTATTGTTCACCAAAGACATCTCCTACCTCAATCTCACGGCCAGCCCCATTCAAAAAGTCCGCAATCGTCATCTTGGGCTTGCCCGCTGGCTGAACGGTTTTTAGGGAAATAGCAGAGCTGCCACAGGCGATGACCAGTGTTTTCTTAGTCTTTTCAATGACCTGACCTGGTCTGCCAGACCCTTCCACTTCCAAAGCCTCCTGAATTTTAAAGCGCCCTCCCTGCCAATAGGTATGGGCAACCGGCCAAGGATACATACCACGAATCTGATTAAAAATCTGGCGCGCAGACTTGGCCCAGTCCAAAACTTCCTCCTCAGGCTGAATATTGGGCGAGAAGGTCACCTGTTCAGGGTCTTGTGCCACCGGCTTGATGTCGCCAGCCATATAACCCGGTAAGGTTTTCAAGAGCAGGTCACGACCGACCACCGCTAGTTTTTCAAAAAGGGTGCCGACATTATCTGTCTCTTCAATGGCAATGTTGTCGCTTGAAATCATGTCACCCGCATCCATTTCCTTGACCATTTCCATAATAGTCACTCCGACACGCTCATCTCCGTTGATAAGAGCATAATGAATGGGCGCGCCACCGCGGTACTTGGGCAAGAGCGAGGCATGGACATTGACCGCAAAGTCAACAGAGTCCAGCAGCTTGATCGGTAAAAATTGACCAAAGGCCGCTGTCACAATTCCGTCCGCTCCCAATTCCATAATGTCCGCCATTTCCTGGCTGCCTGATAATTTTTCCGGCTGGTAAACAGGCAAGTCGTACTCCAAGGCCACCTGCTTGACCGGTGTCATTTGGATGGTTTTCTTGCGCCCAACCGCTCGGTCAGGCTGGGTCACCACCGCCAAAACCTCATAGGAGCCCTCTGCCAAAATGCCTTTCAAAACAGTCGCTGAAAACTCAGGCGTTCCCATAAAAATCAATTTTGTCATCTCTGCTCCTTCATCCTCTATTTAGTATCCCTTAATTATACCATTTTTATGGATAATTGCCTTAACTGGGACTTGAAATCTAGATAGCAAAAAGGCTGGACACACCTGTCCAACCTCATATATTGTAACTCAAGAACGGATACTGTCGATGTTCAAAGAGTATCACATCATATTTTGCGGTTCATTATCAATCACCAAGCGCAAGTCCTGGTTGTCCCGCTCCTGGGTCCAGTCCAAAATCCGATTGAGGACCTGCTCCAGCTGCTCCTCCCGCCGGTACTTGAGAATGATTTGATAATGGTAAAGATTATGGGTACGGGCGATAGGCTTGGGCGTCGGCCCCAAAATCTGAATCTGCTCCGTCAAGTTCTCCCGCAAGAGCTGCACCGTCTCATAGGCCTTTTTGATGACAAGATCCTCCGACTTATGAGAAAAGGTCAAGCCCACCGTGAAATAGTAAGGCGGATAGCCCAGACTTTTCCGAATGCCCATCTCATACTGATAGAAGCCCTCGTAGTCCTGGTTCTTGGCAAAGGCAATGGCATAATGATTGGGATTATAGGTCTGGATAATGACCTCCCCCTCCTTGTCTGCCCGACCTGCTCGACCAGCCACCTGGGTCAATAATTGGAAGGTCCGCTCGGATGACCTGAAGTCTGGCAAATTCAGCGCCGTATCCGCATTGAGCACCCCTACCAAGGTCACATTTGGAAAGTCCAGTCCCTTGGCAATCATCTGGGTCCCCAGCAAGATATCTGCCTCCTGTCGACCAAATTTCTCCAAAAGGGCCTCATGGGCACCTTTTTTCTTGGTCGTGTCCACATCCATCCGAAGGATACGAGCATTCGGCAGCAATTCCTGCAACTCATCATAGGCCTTCTGGGTCCCCGTACCGTAGTAGCGAATGGCCCGACTCTGACAGTTAGGACAGACCTGGGGAATGGGCTTTTGAAAATTGCAATAGTGGCAATTCATAGACCGGCTGTCCATGTGCAGGGTCAAAGAAATATCACAGTTTGGACACTGGTCCACCGTCCCACAATCCCGACACATGACAAAGGAAGAATAGCCACGGCGATTGAGCATGAGGACCACCTGCTCCTTACGAGCCAGCTTTTCCTGGATTTTTTCTATCAAAACCGGCGTAAAATTACTAGCCTCATGCTGGCCGATATAATCTCTGAAATCAATGACCTGGACCTCTGGTATCCTGGCCTGCGGATTGGCCCGCTGATTGAGGACCAGCCTACCGTAAAGACCGCGACTGGCACGGGCACGAGTTTCTAGGCTTGGCGTAGCCGACCCCAAAACCAGGACAGCCTGGTTGTAGTCCGCCCGCAGCTTTGCCACGTCTCTGGCATGGTAGCGAGGATTGGAGTCCTGCTTATAGGTCGCCTCATGCTCCTCATCGATGATAATGGCTCCTAGATTTTTTAAGGGAGCAAAAATCGCCGACCTGGCACCGACCACCACCTGGGCCTCCCCCCGCTCAATCTTACGCCACTCGTCGTACTTCTCCCCGTCTGACAGGCCTGAGTGCAGGATGGCCACCTGCTGGCCGAAACGCGCGATAAAACGATTGGTCATCTGGGGCGTCAGCGAAATCTCCGGCACCAGCATGATAGCCGTCTTACCCATCTTGAGGACCTGGTCAATGACCTGCAGATAGACCTCTGTCTTGCCAGAGCCTGTCACCCCCTGCAGCAGATAGGTCTGGCTCTCCTGGCCGACCTTGGACAGGATTTCCTTGACCGCTATGGCCTGCTCTGGATTGAGGGAAAGCGCCTGGCTGACCCCTACCTTATCAAAGAGAGCTTGGGTCCGCGAGACCTCCTCCTCCCAGACTTCTATATAGGCATTTTCTTGGAAATAGCGGAGCGTATCAGCTGAAAAGTCCTTTTTCAAGCTGGCTAGAGGCTGTTCATCAGAATGTTCCAGTAAGTAGGCCTTCAAAGCCAGCCGTTTCTTGGCACGGGCGGGTATCTCTGCTTGCATGAGCTGGTCCCGATTTACCCGGTACCATTTTTCAGTCTTGATTTGCTTTTTGTCCTTGGCCACATAGTCGACCAAGATTTTGCCTGCCTGGGCAAGCCGCATGATGCGGGCCTGCTCAGACACATCCAGGTCTGAAAAACGGACCTGGTCCCTACCGCCAAACAGGCTTTCCTGCTCTGCTATTTCCAAACCAAGCCCAGGACGGAGAATTTTGTCATAGGTTGAGTTGAGGAGGCTGGGTAGCATGGCCTTGAGCAGGGTGATTTTGTAGGCGAATACCGTCTTGCGCATCTGGTCTGCCAGCCAAAATTGCTCCTTGTTGAGGACTGGCGAATAGTCCAGCACTTCCACAATGGGCTTGATGTCCTGGGTCCCCTCTGGCAATTCCTCAGTCAAGCCGACCACGATGCCCTGAATCAGCCGATTACCCTTTCCAAAGGGCACATGGACTCGGATACCAGGTACAATTCCCGCCTCAAATTCTTCAGACACTAGATAGGTATAGGCTTGGTCCGTCTGCATGAGCGGCACGTCTACGATAATCTGTGCGTACATAGATCCTCCTTTCGTGATGGTTTGGATAGGTTTCACTCTTTTATCAATGGTTCAATAAATACTTCAAAAGACTATCAAATGGAAAAGAAACCCGGATGGTCCCCCAGCCGAGTTTTGAATTTAGATTTTCTCGCCGTCTTCTTTTTCTTTGGCGATTTGTTCTTTGATTTTGCGCTCTTCTTCTTCAGCCAAGCGTTTTGCTTCTTCAGCCTTGCGACGAACAGCCTCACGTTTCGCTTCTGGGTCTGGATGGATGACCACATTACCTGCCTCGATTTCTTCCAAGGCACGGAGGGTTGATTTTACAGAAGTAAATTCTTGCGTTGGCTTAGCGCCTGCCTCCAATTCGTGAGCACGCTTAGCCTCCAAAATAACCAATGAATACTTAGATGGTACCTTGTCCAACAAGGTATCAATAGACGGTTTTAACATCATAGGACTTATTCTCTTTTCTAACTTAAATATTTTTAATCATGTCGTTGTACTTGCCAATCACACGGTCCACACGGAAATGTTCCGCCTCAATCACGCGCTTGACCAATTCCGCTGCCTTTGGTACCTCATCATTGACAATGGCATAGTCATACTCACGCATGAGAGCAATCTCTTCCTTGGCACGCTCAATCCGCTGGACAATAACCTCTTCCGAGTCTGTCCCACGACCGACCAAACGGTCTTTGAGCTCTTCCAAATCTGGCGGAGTTAGGAAAATAAAAACTGCATCTGGCACTTTTTTCTTGACCTGGAGGGCACCCTGAACCTCAATCTCAAGAAAGACATCGATTCCCTTGTCCAGGGTTTCATTGACATAGGTCAAGGGTGTACCGTAGTAGTTGCCAACATACTCAGCGTATTCCAGCATTTGTCCCTGACGAATCAACTCCTCAAACTCCTCTCGGCTCCGGAAATGATAATCAACCCCGTCCACCTCACCTGGACGCTGAGCCCGGGTCGTCATAGACACCGAATACTCAAATTTATTACCTGGATGGCTAAAAATTTCCTGCCGAACTGTTCCTTTCCCTACACCAGAAGGACCGGAAAATACGATGAGTAAGCCTCTTTCCTGCATGTTATCTCCTTTAAATCTTTCATTCTAGTGTAGCAAAATTCTCAGCAAATATCAACTGATTTTAAATCTGGAAACCAGATTTTTCCGGCTCTTGAAGAACAACAAAAAGAGCCGAAGCTCCTTCTGTCTTATTTTGCAATGTCAGTTGCTCGTGTTTCACGGATGACCGTAATCTTGATATTTCCTGGATAATCCAGATTATTTTCAATTTTCTCACGGACATCATGAGCCAGAATCGTAATCTTATCATCACTGATTCTATTTGGATGAACGATAATCCGAATCTCACGACCTGCCTGGATAGCATAAGCCTGCTTGATGCCGTCAAAGCTATTAGCAATTTCTTCCAGGTCTTGGAGACGCTTGATATAGGCCTCCATCGATTCACGACGTGAACCTGGACGAGCTGCACTCAAGGCATCCGCTGCTGCAACAATCACAGCAATAGTGCTAGTTGCTTCCACATCACCGTGGTGGCTGGCAACCGTATTGACAACCACTGGATTTTCCTTGTATTTCTTGGTCAATTCTGTACCAATCTCAACGTGGCTACCGTCCACCTCGCGGTCAATCGCCTTACCGACGTCATGCAAGAATCCAGCACGGCGGGCCAAATTAACATTCTCACCCAACTCTGCAGCCAAAATACCTGACAACTTGGCCACCTCAATCGAGTGACGGAGCACATTCTGACCGTAGGAGGTACGGAAATGCAGACGTCCCATAATCTTAATCAAGTCAGGATGCAGGTTAGGAGCGCCTACTTCATAGGCAGCCGCTTCACCATATTCACGGATGCGGTTATCCATCTCAACACGGTATTTCTCCACCAACTCCTCGATACGAGCCGGGTGGATACGACCGTCCTGAAGCAGGGTCTCCATGGTCATCCGCGCGATCTCCCGGCGAATCGGGTCAAAACCGGAAAGGACAACTACCTCAGGCGTATCATCAATGATAACGTCAATCCCTGTCAAGCTTTCAAAGGTGCGGATGTTGCGACCTTCGCGACCGATAATTCGGCCCTTCATGGCATCATCCGGCAGATGAACCGAGGTAATAGTTTGTTCCGCAACATATTCACCCGAAATTCGCTGCATGGCCTGCGCTAGAAGGTCTTTGGCCATCTTATCAGACCGCTCTTTGACCTCTCGCTCAGCCTCCTTGATACGGGTTGCAATCTCGTGGGTCAATTTATCACGAGTCGCTGCAAGAATCTGCTCTTTGGCTTCTTCCTGGCTCAGCGAAGCAACACGTTCCAACTCAAGAGCTTTCTGCTCTTCTAATTTCGCGACTTCTTGCTCACGCTCATCAATATGTTTAGTTTTATCCGTCAGGCTTTGTTCTTTTTGTTCCAAAACCTTCTCTTTGTTTGTTAAATTATCATCTTTACGATCTAAGCTACTAGCACGTTCAGTCAATCGTGACTCAATTTGCTTTAATTCTTGTCGTTCTGATTTAAATTCATTTGCTACTTCTTCTCGATATTTACGAGCCTCTTCCTTGGCCTCCAAGAGTAATTCTTTTTTCAAGGTTTGGCGATCACGCTCAGCTGTTTTTAAAATAGCTTCAGCTTGATCTTCCGCACGACCACGAACATTACTTGCTTCTTGTTCAGCATTCAAAAGTGTCAATTCTGCAGTTTCTTTTGCAGCTTTCATCTTCAAAGAAATGGCAAAGTAACCAATTACTAAACCAATGAGAGCAGAAATCAAGGTCACTACAAGTGTAATGATATCCATCTTCCTACCTCTTTCAATTTTATTTTGCATTACACAAAATCTGAATCTATTTTACCATAATTTAAACGATTTCACAATTGCAAATTGACAAATATGGTATAATGTTTTCATCAACCCAAATGGAGGAAATTATGACCAAAGAAGTTATTGTAGAAAGTTTTGAACTGGACCACACTATCGTCAAAGCCCCGTATATCCGCTTGATTTCTGAGGAGATTGGACCAAAGGGAGATGTCATCACCAACTTTGATATTCGCCTCATCCAACCCAATGAAAATGCCATGGATACAGCGGGGTTGCACACCATTGAACACCTGCTGGCTAAGCTGATTCGCCAACGGATTGACGGACTCATCGACTGCTCACCTTTCGGTTGCCGAACCGGTTTTCACATGATTATGTGGGGCAAGCAAGATTCTGTCCAAATCGCTGAAGTCATTAAATCTAGTTTGGAAGAAATCGCAGACGGCATTAGCTGGGAAGATGTTCCTGGGACAACCATCGAGTCTTGTGGTAACTACAAGGACCACAGCCTCCATTCTGCCAAAGAATGGGCCAAACTAATCCTTTCTCAGGGCATTTCGATAGATGCCTTTGAACGAAAACCCATTTAAGGAGCTTGGTATGAAGAAAATCCTTCTTGTTGCTCTGGCACTGGCTAGCCTGATGATGCTGTCAGCTTGCGGTAACAAGACAGTTTTTGACACCAACTACACCTTCAATTACGCCCAGGTCAAACTTCCCGATGGAAGCGTCAAGACTGGTAAGGTCAAAGAGTGGACTGATTACAGCGATGGCGACCAATTGCAAATTCGCTTTGAAGACGGAACGACCTATCTCGTCCATTCCAGCCAGGCAGTTTTGTCTGTAGATGAAATTGAAACCACACCATAACATCAAAAAAAGCGGTCTCCCGCTTTTTTCTTATATTCCTAATAATCTAAAGCATCCGCATTTCCACGCGCATTTCCGACAAAGTAACCGGTCTTAGCATTGATAGAAAAGAGATAGGTGCCATCTGGTTTAAACATATTGTAGTAGCCATTACCATTGATGATATTGACCTTCTCCAAGATATACTGATTACCTGTGATATAGCCACGTTTCTGAGATGTTTCGACAATTTTTTCCAAAATACCTGGGTTAAAGGTCCAAGCAGGATTGTTAACGTCATCAATCATGGCTTGGTTATAAGGCACGCGGCTCAAGTGACGTTGCAAGGTCACACCAGGAGGAACTGGAATCCCGAATTGGGATGCTGCATTTTGCACTTCGGCAGGACTTGTTGACGCGCTGGCAAGCGCTGATGCTGCACTTGATTCTGCGGTAGCTGGTGCTGGGGTTCCAGCCTGGGCAGCTGGCGCTGCTTGTTCAGCCGGTGCGACCGCTCCAGCAACAGCCTGTTGGTTTTCCTCTTGTGATCGAGCAAAGTTAACAGCTGAAGTGATCGTCGCATCAACACCGCTGATTCCAGTCGCAACCGCTTCTAGAGTTGCTCCAGCCTTAACAGTCGCCGTGGTATCCAATTCGCCATCAACAAGAATCGGCTTGTCAAATTGTTCATTGATGCCGTTGACAGCTGCGATAGCTTTTTCTAATTTATCATAGTTGGCCTTGGCTTCCTTATAAGCATCACTGTCTGGATCAATCTTGTCCAAGAGTGCCTTTAATTCCTCTAATTTACCAAATTCTGAATTCTTCAATTTAGACAAGCTCGAATCCGTAAAGAAGCTCTCGTACAGCTTGGTAAAGTCTGTAAACTCGGATGGAGTTGAGCTTGATGAGGTTGTACTAGAAGATTGTTTGGTCGAACTTGATGACGTAGTGCTAGAAGCTGTCTGACCTGCATTATTTTGGTTCATCCAGAAAAAGAGGGAAGCCAAAATAGCAATCAATGCCGCCAAGAGGGTTCCAAAAATCCAGAATCCTTTTTTCTTGGGCTTTTCTTCGGATCCATCTGTCAAATCAAAATAAGCGACTTCTTCTGCAGGAGTTTTTAGAGGCTCAACAACAGGGCTTGACTCAACTGGCTTCGGTTCTTCTTGTGAATGTGCTGCCACAGCTGCAGCTGCCGTTTCCAACTCATCCGAAGTCAAGCTAGCTGATTCAACCACCGGAATAACAGTCGAATCCTTGATGACAGGGATTGTTCTTGTCTCAAATTTTTGAGATTCAATCTCATCTCGGTGTTGCTTGATGTAGCGGTCTAAAAGGCCATCCGTATCGGTAATGCCAGCCTCAATTTCCTGCTGTTTTTGTGCTGCCTGACCGATGGTCATATCTTTTGCTGCTTCAAAGTCTAGAATCTGCTCGTCCTTAACTGGCTCTGCTTGTGCCTTCTCATGTTTCTTTGACATATCTACCTCACTTTATTTTATGAACGTTTTACTCGTTGACCAAAGAATTGATACAAGTCAACCTTCAGCGTACCATTGTATAATTTCCGTTTTTTATCTGCTTGTTTTCCAAACCGCTGCTCAAATTGCTCGTCGCTGGTCAAGATAAATTTAGACCATGTTTTCAAAGGCTCAAAGGTTTGCCCCATTTCTTGGTAGAGCTTGATAATGGCCTCATCATCCAACAAACGCTCACCGTAAGGTGGGTTTGAAATAATAACACCATTTATCTTGTCTGTATGCAAGTCCTGCAGGCGCATTTGCTTAAAGACAATATCTTGGTCTACTTCGGCCGCAAAGGCATTTTTCTTGGCCATTTCAACCATACGGGCATCGATGTCTGAACCGGAAATGTCCAAGACTAGGTCAGATTTAACCGCTGCCTGCGCATTTTTGCGAGCTTGTGCAACCAGCTCCTCATCAACCCAAGGCCATTCTTCAAAGGCAAAACTGCGTTTGAGCCCCGGAGCCATATTCTTAGCCAACATGGCCGCCTCAATACAGAAAGTGCCCGAACCACAAGTCGGATCAATCAAAGGCTTGTCTGGGTACCAGTTAGACAGCTGTAAAATGGCTGCCGCCATATTTTCCTTAATGGGTGCGCCACCTTTTTCAACGCGGTAGCCACGTTTGAAGAGGCTGGAACCCGTCGTGTCAATCAATACCGTGGCCACATCTTTCAGGATGGAGACTTCAATCTTAAACTCTGCCCCAACTTCCTGCAAGGGAACGCCTTCTGGACGCGAAAAATGCTTTTGCAACTTTTTCACGACAGCCTTTTTAGAAATGGCCTGTACACTCGGCTCATTGTGGAGCTTGGATTTGACACATTTGGCTTTTGAAATAGGAAATTTACTGCCCAAGGGTAGATAGTTTTCCCAGTCCAAGGCAAAGACCCCCTGGAAGAGTTCCTCAAAGGTGCGTGCTGGAAAACTCCCCACGATAATTTTAATCCGGTCTGCCGAACGCAACCAAAGGTTGGTTTCAATGATAGATTTGACATCACCTTGGAAACGCACGCGCCCATTTTCAACCTGACAGTCGTAGCCCAGTTCTCGAATTTCACGACCAACGACCGCCTCTAAACCAGCCGCCGCTGTCGCAATCAATTCAAATTGTTTTTTCATCTTTTTCCTCTATAATAAAAGCTAGCAAAGCTAGCCACCTATTATGCAATTTTCTATAAGCCATGTTTTGTTCCAGTGGTACTAGGTCCTACCACCTTCGATAATCATCTGTCTACCGCTTACGCAGTCAGGATTTCTGTTCTACTCTGGGAGTACCGTTCCATCCATCCCATGCCCCGACCAAAGTTTGGGTTGCTAGCTTGAGGGGTTTACCGCGTTCCATTTTTTACGTTTCCATAAAAACTTCGTCACTGTGGCACTTTCAGGCCTACTCTGGCATATCCAAGGACGTAGCCATTTTAACCGCCGTAACGTCAAAGACGTCCCTAGGCTTATTGGTTCGCCTAGCACAAACACTACCAGCATTGCAGCTGGTGCTAGCATGGACTTTCCTCATGGTAGATTACTACCACGCGATTATCCGAAAATTACACATGTCTATCTACTACTCTTGGGCAATCTGTTTACCAAAGACTTCTTTCTCCAGACGATTGATGCGACGGAGAATATCAAAGTTTGTGGCTGAACTCATCCGCTCTGCACGGAAAGCTTCTGGCTCCTCTGCAACAGGGGCTGGTTGACGAGAAGCATTTGCCAGCTGGGCTTTAAGCCTAGCAATCTCGCCCTTCAATTCCTTTACAATGGCTTCATAGGCATCGTAATCCTTCATGATTTCATCAAGAAAATCATTGACCTCGTCTTGATCATAACCACGAAAACCAATCTTAAAATCCTGCTCAAAGATATCCTTTGTCGTCAACTTAATACTCGCCATCTGTCTCATCCTTTTCTTTAAACATCACTACTTCTATTATATTAAAAAAAATAAGGAAAAATCAAGCCAAATCACTCAGAATTAGAAAAATTTTCCGCTACTTCATTTAAATCATCAAAACTCAGTACCTTAACAGTATAATCTTCTTTGTTTACGATTGAAGTATAGAGATATTTCAAGTTTGTTTCATTTTCAGGATCATAGAATAAATAGGCTCCCTCCGTATGGTCCAACAAGAACTGGTTAATCAGCTTAAATTGCCCAGGATTTTCATAGCAAACATAGAGGTATTTAACAAAATCGACCTGCTTAAATCGGGCTAGCTTGACTTGGTTAGCTTCGTTCCAATTCTCTCCATGGCTTTCAAAGGAAAAAATGGTAGCTATCTGAAAGTCATAGCCTTCCTGCCTCAAATCCAACAAAACTTCCAAACACCAATACTCAAAGCCCAGATTTCCAGTCAGAATAAACCACTCTACCCCATCATTTTCTAAAAACTTGATCAGGTCTCTGCGAATAGCCTCTTTGATGATGACTAATTTTGTATCCTTATCTGAAAAAATTCCCAAATCAGTATGACGATAGCCTGTTACTAAAAGGCTCTTGATGTGCATTTCTTGTACTCTTTTCCCTAATTATGGTATAATATGCTGATATTATTTTATCAGTAAGGAGTTCTATGGTCAATTATCCTCATCAGATAAATAGGAAAATCACTAGAACAAAAAAAGATTCTGCAAAGGAAACGGTTAATTTTGCCAATCGTGGGATGTCCTTTGAAGCTGCTATCAATGAGAGCAATGCTTACTACCTTTCACATGGAATTGCGGTCATTCATAAGAAACCAACACCTGTCCAGATTGTCAAGGTAGACTACCCAAAACGAAGTCGGGCCAAAATTGTCGAAGCTTATTTCAGACAGGCCTCAACAACGGACTATTCCGGCGTTTTCAAGGGACATTACATTGACTTTGAAGCCAAGGAAACCCGTCAGAAGACCTCCATGCCCATGAAAAACTTTCATGCCCACCAGTTGGAACATATGCAGGAAGTTGTCAAGCAAGGCGGTATCTGCTTTGTCCTTCTACACTTTTCAGAATTAAAAGAATCTTACTTACTCCCGGCAAAAGAGCTGATAGATTACTATCAAGCTGTTCAGGGCAATAAATCCATGCCCTTGCACTATGTTCGCGAGCATGGCTATGCCTTTCAGTTAGGGACCCATCCCAGCGTCCCCTATCTGACCATTGTCGAAGAAAAACTATTAGGTGGTGACTCAGTTGAAAAATCCAACCCTTAAGAAAGCACTCTTGCTTATCACAAACGTCGGAATTATCGCATTCTTAACAACGGTAATTATCGGTGGTCTTGTGACCCTATTCTTTATCTTTACAGCTCCTAAACTGACAGAAGACTCTCTTACTGCGACCGTGTCGAGTAAGATTTATGACAAGGACGGGGCTCTAATTGCGGACTTGGGGGCAGAAAAACGTTCCAATGCTACTACTGCTGAAATTCCGACCGACTTGGTCAACGCTATCATAGCCATTGAAGACCAGCGTTACTTCAACCACCGCGGTGTAGACGTCATTCGTATCGCTGGCTCCTTCCTCAATAATCTACGAGGAGGACGTCTTCAAGGGGGGTCGACACTGGATCAGCAGTTGATTAAGTTGACCTACTTCTCAACATCTGCCCAGGACCAAAATATTAAGCGGAAAATCCAAGAAGCCTGGATGGCTCTACAGTTGGAAAGACGAAATACCAAGCAGGAAATTTTGACGTACTACATCAATAAAGTGTATATGTCAAACGGAAACTATGGTATGAAGACAGCTGCCAAGACCTTCTACGGAAAAGAACTCAATCAATTGACCCTTCCTCAATTGGCTCTACTGGCAGGTATGCCCCAGGCTCCTAACCAATACGACCCCTACACTCAGCCAGAAACTGCAAAAGCACGTCGGGACTTGGTTCTAGGAGAAATGTTAGAAGAAAAATACATTACGGCTGAACAGCACGAGCAGGCAGTCCTATCACCGGTGACAGACGGTCTCCAGCCCCTGTCAAATGCACCCGCCTATCCAGCCTACATGGACAACTACCTGAAAGAGGTTATCAATGAAGTCGAAGAAAAAACCGGCTACAATCTCTTAACCACAGGTATGGAGGTCTACACCAACGTTGACTCAGCTGCCCAACAACAGCTCTGGAATATCTATAACACAGACATGTACGTGGCCTATCCAGATCCAACCTTCCAGGTAGCTTCAACTGTTATCGATGTTACCAACGGACACGTCGTTGCCCAGCTCGGCGGGCGTAATCAAAACAGTAATTCTTCATTCGGTACCAACCAAGCCGTTGAAACCAACCGCGACTTTGGTTCTACTATGAAGCCAATTACAGACTACGCACCTGCTATTGAAGAGGGTATTTATAAATCGACTGCTGACACTATATTGGATGCGCCTTATAATTATCCCGGCACTACCACTCCAGTCAATAACTGGGATAATGCTTACTTCGGCAATGTGACCCTCAAAACAGCCATCCAATCTTCTCGTAATACCACTGCCATCAAGGCACTACAGGCTGTTGGTTTAGAAAATTCATTAAAATTCTTGAACAAGCTCGGTATCGACTACCCAGAAATGTTCTATTCTAATGCTATTTCCAGCAACACAACCAATCCTGATAAAAAATACGGTGCTAGTAGTGAAAAAATGGCCGCAGCCTATGCTGCCTTTGCTAACGGTGGTACCTACTACAAACCACAGTATGTCAACAAGATTGTCTACACCGACGGAACAACTACTGAGTTTGAACCTGAAGGCAGTCGTGCAATGAGCCCTGAAACAGCCTACATGATGGTCGATATGTTGAAGAGCGTATTGACATCTGGCCCAGGTACTAATGCTGCCATCTATGGCATTCCTCAAGCTGGTAAAACCGGTACTTCCAACTACCCAGACGATGAGATGAAGGAAATCATTGCCTCTACTCCTGGAGCAAGTTATAGTAGTATAGTTGTTCCTGACGAGAACTTCGTTGGCTTCTCTACTAAATACTCTATGGCTGTCTGGACAGGATACAGCAATCGTAAGATTCCAGTATTGGATAGTGGCATGCGTGTCGCAACCGATGTCTATCGGAATATGATGACTTATCTAAATCCTGTTGGAACTGCAGATTGGGAAATACCTGACGGTCTCTACCGTTATGGAAACAACGTCTACATAAACGGCTATACTGGTCCAGTTTATAACTACTATAGCTATAGCAGGACAACCAGTGAGACGAGCGAAGAGTCCTCAACGGAACCTACAACTAGTGAGGATACGAGTACTGAAAATTCTAGCGATGCTCAATCAACAGAAACTGGTTCCGAAACAGGCAATTCTTCTGAACAACCAACCACTCCATCTGCTGACTCACAAGGTCAGTAAGACTCAACCTTGAAAGGCAACTATCGCCTTCCAAGGTTTTTCTTTTGTTGAAAATTATGATAAGATAGGACTATGAAACCCGAAGTATTTTACAAGACCTTGGCAGACCAAGGAATCCAATTAACAGACCAGCAGAAAAACCAATTCCACCGCTACTTTGAACTCCTAGTAGAATGGAACGAAAAAATCAACCTGACAGCTATTACCCAGGAAGAGGACGTTTATCTCAAGCACTTTTATGATTCTATTGCACCAATCCTGCAGGGTCATATTCAAAATCAAGCACTCAAACTCTTGGACATCGGGGCTGGTGCAGGTTTTCCTAGCCTGCCCATGAAAATTATCTATCCCGAACTGGAAGTGACCATCATTGACTCCCTCAACAAACGAATCAATTTCCTGCATCTTCTGGCTGAGGAGCTGGGCTTGGACAAGGTCCATTTCTACCATGGACGAGCAGAGGATTTTGCCCAGGACAAGCAATTCCGTGCCCAATTTGATATCGTGACCGCTCGCGCAGTAGCCCGCATGCAAATCCTATCAGAATTGACCATCCCCTATCTCAAGCTCAATGGCAAGCTGATTGCCCTCAAAGCATCCAGTGCCGAGGACGAATTGACCCAGGCCAAAAATGCTCTCAACCTCTTGTTCGCAAAGGTCTTGGAGAATCATGATTATGAATTGCCCAATGGCGACCCGCGTACCCTAACCATTGTCGAAAAGAAAAAGGAAACCCCAAACAAGTTTCCACGCAAGGCAGGCATGCCCAATAAACGACCACTATAAGAACCGGTATTCACAGCTCGGTGCCTGAGCACTTGTCTACATGTACCTTACTTGTGAATATAATTTCAAAAACGAGTTTCGCTATCGAAACTCGTTTTTTCTTATCTTATGCCCAAGGGTTGTAAAACCTACCATCATTGATAAAGAATAGGCTAATCGTTACTAGAACCAGTAGAGCGATGATGGATAGGACCAGATAATCCATTTTTTTCAGGGGCTGGTAGGTGTACCAGGTCCGCTTTTTATTTTTTCCGAAACGGCGCAATTCCATAGCAGTTGAAATGGTATCAATCCGACCAAGTGAGCTGAAAATCAAAGGGATAACCAAGGCCAGATTGCCCTTAATCCGGTCCATCAATTTGGCTTTCTTGGACAATTCCAGTCCACGCGCCTCTTGAGACATGCGAATGGCATAAAATTCTTCCTGAATATCTGGTATGTAGCGCATGGTCAGACTGACAGCGTAGGCAACCTTATAGGGCACCCCGATTGTATTCAAGCTGGAGGCAAATTGACTAGGGTGGGTTGTCATCAAAAAGATAATGGCCAGAGGAACTGTACAAAAGTACTTGAGCAATAAATTCAGCAAGTAAAACAATTGCTGGCTAGTCACGGAGTATTGCCCCAAACCTTTGAAAAGGACAGTCTCCGCCCCATAGAGTTCTACCCCATACTTAGGCGCAAAGACATACACCATGGTCGCATTCAGGAGGGCAAAAATGGTCGTGAAAATCAGAACGAAAGACACCTTCCTGTAATCAATGCCCGATAGCTTGAAAAGACTGAGGGAAAAGAGGGCGATGAAAATAATCAGACGCGTATCGTAGGTAATCATGGCCAAGATGGACACAATCAAGAAAAAGAGGAGCTTGCTGACAGCAGATAGTTCATAAATAAAGCCCCGTCCCTGCTGGTAGCCGATAAGTGCTTGCTGGCTCATAGCTTTCTCCTTTCTTCCTGCATGTAGTAGTTGGTCAAGGCCAGAGGGTCCACTCCCATTCTCTGAGCCAAATGGAAAATAGAGGTCTCTTTCAAATTAGCCTGGTCAATGATAGCAGCATCCGAAAGGATTTCCGCTGGAGACTGGTCCGCAATAATCTGACCATCCACCACAACCAGGGCCCGGTCCGAATAATCCAGCATCAGCTGCATATCGTGGGTAATCATGACAATGGTATGACCTTGTCGATTGAGCTCGTCTAAGAAATCCATCATCTCACGGTAATGACGCTCATCCTGCCCAGCTGTTGGCTCATCCAGTAGAATAATTTCCGGCTCCAGCACCAAAATGGAGGCAATGGTCACCCGCTTCTTCTGACCGTAGGATAGGGCTGAAATCGGCCACTTACGGAATGAATAGAGACCACAAACTTTCAGAGCCTTGTGCACCCGCTTTTCGAGTTCTTCTTGACCCACTCCACGCATTCTCAAACCGAGAGCCACTTCATCAAAAATCATGGTCTGGCTGATCATCTGATTGGGATTTTGCAGGACATAGCCAATCCGCTCGGCCCGTTCTTTGACCGATTCGTCCTTGATGGATTGCCCCTGCCAGATAAAGTCTCCTTCCACATCCAGAAAACCACAGAGAGCCTTGGCTAGGGTCGATTTTCCGGCTCCATTTTTCCCGACGATAGCCAGACGTTCCCCCTTATAGAGGGTGAAATGGATGTCCTTGAGGGCCTGTTTCTGTGGATAGGAGAAGTTCAGGTTTTTAACCTCTAGCAAGCTCGGCTTGGCAAGGACCTCTTCTCGGTCTAAGAGCAAATCCACTGATTGAAGTCCTGTCAAATCAAGACCAGACAGGCTTGATAAAGAATTTGCCTGCTCCAGAGGGTAGCCCATAGCCCGTAGGGTTGCCAAATAGAGTGGCTCGCGGATGCCATTTTCCACCAAGAGCTTGGTCTGCAAGAGTTGATCCGGCTGACCGTTGAATAGGATTTGTCCCTCATTGATGAGAACGATGCGGTCCACCTGTCTATAAAGAACATCTTCCAAGCGATGCTCGATGATAATGGTGGTCGCTCCCTCCTGCTGGTGCAGGCGATCAATCAAGTCAATGGTGGCCTGTCCAGACTTGGGATCCAGATTAGCCAGAGGTTCATCAAAGAGCAAAATCGGACTTTCATCAATCAGGACACCTGCCAGACTGACCCGTTGCTTCTGTCCACCAGACAGGTCCTGGGGACGGTGGTTGAGAAGCTGGCTTAATTCCAAACGATTGGACCAATCAGCCACTTTTTGCTGCATCAGTTCTTGAATTTCCATGTCATTTTCCAAGGCAAAGGCCAAATCCTCTGCCACAGACAGACCGATAAACTGACCGTCCGTATCCTGCAAAACAGTCGATACTAGCAGGGATTTTTCATAAATAGACAGGTCAAAAGCCTCCTGACCATCTATCAAGAGCTGGCCACTATGACTACCTCGGTAAATATTGGGAATAATGCCGTTAAGACATTGACCCAGTGTTGACTTACCAGAGCCCGAAGGTCCAACAATCAAGACTTTCTCACCTTTATATATGCTTAAGTTGATATCCCTCAATGTCGGCTCCTGCTGGGCCTTGTATTGAAAGCTAAAATCCTTGAATTCAATGAGTTTTTCCATAGTACCTATTATACCAAAAAGATGATTGAAAATCGGCTAGAATTACTAAAAACTTCTGAATGTTCTGATTTTTTAACAACTTAGGGATAAAAATAAGGGAATAATTTTATTTTCCCTTACCAGAATGTAGACAGACTATACTTTGGAAAAGTAAACTGAGTAGCTCTGCTAAAAAAAAATTAAAAAATTAGTCTCATTTTGCGAGCGAAGCGGGCCTACACCGAGACTTTCCGCTGTGATGAAAATGCTTGAGACGTTGTCGTCTCAAGCATTCGGAACTATTGAGACCTTAGGCTCAATGGCTAGGTATGGAATTCCGTAGGTAGCTCAAACAGTCTGGGAGACTGTTTGAGGAGTAAACCCAGAAACAAGAAAGTTTACTACCGTCCGGCATCACCTCAGGAAAGTCCTAAAAGAGGCTTTGTCTACAAACTCATAAGGGAATTTGAGATCCCCTTACACATCTACTTATTTTGATAGTTGTAAAACCTTGGCTACTGCTTCATCCTCTTTCATTGCTTTCATGAAACGATTAAGATGCCTAGCCACCCTGCCCTTGATTTTTCAATGTAGAAAGACATAGGGACCTCCTAATTTTAAAACTGCTATCAAACCCACTTCACTCTTTCAGCTGACATTTCAAGTACTCAATAGCCTCCTTGGTCAAGCGTCTAGGACCTCGGACTGCCTTGATACCCAGAGCCATCATCCTTTGACGAGGCAAGATGTCATCTGGCAACTGTGCAATCAACTCGACCTGCATGACTGACTTGTCACTTGGGATATCCGACTGACCATGATTGGTGACATTGGCTTGCAAAACCCGACAGACATAGCGAATGGCCTGAACAGGCGCCGTCATGTAAATGGCTACGATGTCCCCAGCTTGAATGGTTGATTTTTGTGGCCAATAGACTACCTTATTTTCCGCAAACTCGGTATCAATATCATAGACCTTGGGATTGGCAGGAATAACCCAGTAATCAGGTCCCTGCACTGCCTTGTAGGATTTTGGTCCTACCAGATGGCGACTTTTCTCAAGGAGGGCAAACACCGTCTGGTCCTCCACCGTATCATCCAGCAAGACAGACACCCAAGTCTTTTTCGACATATGATAGGCAGGGAAAATGCCCGACTGACTTAGCAGCTCTGCTATTTCCCTACCGTCAACCTTGAGATTGACAATCTCCACCTCTTCTTGAGAACCGCTCCCATCCAGCTTGTCCCTCGGAATCTGACTGACCAGGGCGTACCACTTGTTATTGTCGGGGTGGCGAAAAGCCCCATAGGTCGGCAACTTGGCAAAGGGATAGTCAGGAAGGTCGCCCCACTGCTCCTTGATGAGCTGGGCTATGCGGTTGCTTTGGTCTTTGGAAAATGGCAGAGCGATACAGCAGGCTTCCTCTACCCGAGCCAAAATGGACTGGTAAGCCTCACGTACCTGCCCCACAAAAGCCCCAGCTGGCGCAGTCACCAGATAGGCGGTATAGACCTCCTCCATCTCACAATCCCAAACATAGGACGACAGCTGACCAGCCTCATCAACTTCCACCACCGCCTCAAACTGCCCCTCCATGAAGACCTCACGGTAGATGTAACGATTGTTGGAGAGGATAAAACCGAAAGGGATAAGGGAGGGGGGATGGATTTGTAGTTTGCTATTTACATTTGTCATTTTTTACCTTTTCTACTAACCCAGCCAATCGCATCTGCTGGTGGATTTTCCGTATCAATCCAGATAAACTCAATCCCAATTTCGTCATTTTTGAATTTAGTTAATCGAATACCATTTATTTCCAGAGATTCTAATTTCTTGCCTGTCAATACTTCACGTTCAGCTAATTGAAATACACCTCTCAGTAACCATTCCCCAAGAATATCTTGCCTATCCACCGACTGAATGGCCTTACCTGATTCTTGGTTGATGTAGGCTTCAATAGCATCTCCTGATGATAGAAAACGAAGCGTAAAAGTTCGTTCTTCTTTCGACAGTACCAATTTTTTGCCTGTTTCATCAAATGTCCCAACATTGTGACCGAAAAAGTCTGGTCGAGCTTCATGAAACTTTTTAGAATCAGGCAGTGGGATGTAAACTTCACTAACTGGACGGTAAACCAATTTCTCCAGTTTTTCAGATAGCTTTTCAATTCCCGACTTCTGAGCAAAGTTTATCAAGGCAGTCCGAATTTTTTTCATTTCAGCTTTTTCTTCTTTAGAGGACCACTTTTTCAATAAAATTTCTTCCAAAGAATAGGTTACAAATGCAAGTTCTTCCGAGCTGAGCTGATCCGAAAATTCCTCTTGGATTCTCTGAATGCGTGATAATCTATCTTTTTTAGCTAACTTAGCTCCACCATTAAAGGCATTAAAGCCTGAATTTTCTTCAACATGACCATGCTTATCTGTGATGACCCATGAAACTGTATCAAGAACTTGGTTTTCTTTCTCATCCGCAGATAAAGTGTGGAGATTTTCAAAAATATAAAATGGATCTTCCACATAGTCCACATCCCATGTATCTACAACTATCTCTTTGTTATGGAATGTCATGTGAAGTTGACTATCTGCTGCGGTATATTTGTAATCATGTTGGCCATCTGTAAAGGCAAAATTTGTCGGAGTTTTTAGACTGGTCGCTCCCTTAATCTGTAAATTTTCGACATCAATCGGAAGGTAACTGGTTTCTCCTACAAAAATTTGTGGCTTAGCTCCCTTTGCCGTTGGCATTAAAACATGGTAAACAGACTCCACCGTTGAATCCGATGCAAAACCACGAATTTGTGCCTTTGATGACTCAATCCGCTGGTTACGTAACAGACAGATTTCCTTAGCTAACTTCAAATAAAGGTGGTAATTGTTTTCATCAGCCGTAGCCTTATCTGGAGCAATCATGGCATTGAACTTGATTTCTTGTAAAATCTCTGTCCAACTCTGCGAATCTTTCTTAAACTGGGCAACTTTTTGGTCACCTGACTGAATGCCGAAAGACTTGATGCCAACTAGGTATTTATGCTGACTATCCACCATAACCGAGGCATCAAAAGAAGTGTTGGCAATATCTTCACCTACAGCTTGAAAGGCCCTCTGAAAGACTGTTTCTTGGAATTTGGAATTAATAATCGGAGCTACATAATTAAAGGTTTCATTTTCCTCATCTGTTTCAGACTTTTGCGAAAAAGCCTCGCTCAAACTAGCAAAGTTAGTAATCAATGTCCGATACTTTTCTTTCTGCTCTGCTTTTAATTTTTCCCACATAGACTCTACCTCTTTTTTCTAATCATAGTATAGCAAAAGAAGACTAGATTTTCACTAGTCCCCTTACCTAATTATTCGTAATAGCGATGCTATAAAATTCCAAGTTTCCACCTTTTTTGACCAAGCGTAGATAGTCTTCGTCTGACAAAATTCCTAAACCGTCATTGTAGCTATCTAACTTAGCAATTGCTTCGTCGTAGGTCGCAACAAAGTCTTTTACATAAGACTGCCCTTCAAACTGACCATTCATCTTGGTATAGATGATAGCGACATTTCCAGTTCGTTCCAACTGTGACAGACCGGAGGAAGTTTTCAACGCTTCGGCAATCTTATCTGCAATCCGCTTGATAACAGGTACGACAACGCTGTTACCAGCCTGTTTGTAGAGTTGTCCATTAGAAACACCTTCTGGAATTTTGAAGGTCTTTGGATAGCCTTGAACGTTAAAGGTTTCTTTCGGAGTCAGCTTGCGAATTTCTCCAGTATCAGTCAAGATAAGGGGAACATTATGTCCACCTGTTCCCATGTTAGCTGTCAGGGTTGGCACGACACCATTTTTATTTTCCCTAACATACTGGCGTCGCCACTGGTAAACCGTATCCTGGCTGGTAACAGACTCTTTCAACTGGTCAAAGAAGGGCTGTTTCCCTTGACGATAATAGTAATTCTCCTCTGGTTTTGCCCCAAAATCAATAACATCTTGAAGCCCAGTGGTCAGCTTGATTTCCTCTGGAAACTCAAATTTATCGTAGGCTTCCTTATTATCAAAGCCAACAATATAGATCCGCTCGCGGTTTTGCGGGATGTTACCGTAGTCCTTGCCGTTCAATACCTTCCACTTGATAAAGTAGTTGTTCTCGGTCAAGGCTTCACGGATAACCTTGAAGGTATTGCCATGGTCATGAGAAACCATGTTCTTCACATTCTCGACAAAAATCGCCTTGGGTTTCTTGGCTTCAATCATCCGAAGCAACTCAAAGAAAAGGTCGCCACGATCATCTTCAAAGCCCTTACGGTAGCCTGCGATACTAAAGGCCTGACAAGGAAAGCCTCCGACAATCACATCGACTGTTTCCGAAGGGATTTCCTCTGGCAATACTGCGTGAATATCACGCCCGTCCAGATAAGTATCTGGGTAATTCAACTGATAAGTCTGTCTGGCATACTTATCAAACTCGTTGGCATACACCACTCTGAACTCGTTGGTCTGCTCAAAGCCCAACTCAATTCCACCAACACCAGAGAAGAACGCTGCAATAGCAAACTTCCCCTGCTGGCGTGAACTTACAGAATTTGTCATGTAAGCACCTGCTTTCTAGAAAATATACAACTTAAGTAGTATAACATTTTTATAAAAAAATTGCAGCTTATATAGTATTTTTCTAAATTTAGTGCTATAGTATAGATATTAACTACACTCATTACAAGGGGGTAATATATGCCAAATAGAGGAGATCAATTCACTGTAACACTAGGTTCTACGAACATCGGATGGGGAACTTATCGTCACACAAATTCTCGTCCACAGATTACAGGCGAGTGCTACATCCCAATCCCAAGCTCACAGGCTCATCAATATGGAATTTATAACTCGAATCATACTCACGGCCGAGATATTTTAGGTATAAATATTTTCAATGCGCAATCAGCTGATGGATATTTTAATGGAATTGTAAAGACGAGCGGAAGTAGCCAGGCAGGAAATATTTATGCAAAAAATTTATCTGGTCAAGGAAATTTAAAAGCCTTCAATGATTGGTTTAACCATATGGGTGTTACAGTTGGAACTTCAATAATCGTTGAATGGATTAGTCCAACGGAGATATTATTCACTATAATTTGATAATACGTCCCTTCAAAATAAAAAGTCATAAAATCACATATTACAAAAATATTGAGTTTATGACTTTTTTAATTCTGTACTATCAGCTCCCTCAAAGGAATACTCACCCTTACCACTACTAGTCAAGTTACTTTTTCCTGAAAAAATATTGAGTTTCTTACGATTTTGAAAACCGAAAAATCGCTTATAATTTATGGCAATCAATTTTTATAGTCTAAAAGTCTCTTTCTCACTCAATATAGATACCCTCCTTCATTAAAATTCTACCCCTCCATCATACCACAAAACCCAGCCTTTTTAGGCTGGGCATTTTATCGTATTCTACCTATTTAACCAGTTTTTTCATCTCTTCAATCCGCGTTACTGTCGCATCATATTTTGCTTGGTAGTCGGCTTGTTTTTCTTTTTCTTTTTCAACAACTTCTGGTTTGGCGTTGGCGATGAAGCGTTCGTTGCTGAGTTTTTTGCCGACCATGTCTAGTTCTTTTTGCCATTTGGCAAGCTCTTTGTCCAGACGAGCCAACTCTTCTTCAACATTGAGGAGGTCGGCTAGTGGTAAGAAGATTTCAGCACCGGTGATAACAGCTGACATGGCTAGTTCTGGTGCAGCAATGTTTGAGCTGATTTCCAACTGTTCTGGATTTGTAAAGCGGCGGATGTAGTTTTCATTTGCCTTGAAGAAGGTTTCAAGCTCAGCATCCGCTGTCTTAATCAAAATGGTAATCGGCTTAGAAGGAGCGACATTGACCTCTGCTCTGCTATTTCGCACCGAACGAATCAAATCCTTGAGACTTTCCACTCCCTTGTGAGCTTCAGCGTTTTCAAAGGCTGGGTTGACAACAGGGTAAGCCGCCACCACGATAGAGCCCTCTGCATACTGGGCGAAGATTTCTTCCGTCACGAACGGCATGATTGGGTGGAGGAGGCGAAGGATTTGGTCCAGCGTGTAGAGAAGGACAGAGCGGGTCATGACTTTCTCGGCCTCGTTGGCGCTGTAAAGCACTTCCTTGGTCAGCTCCACATACCAGTTGGCGAACTCTTCCCAGATGAAGTTGTAGAGGATGTGCCCAGCCACACCGAACTCGAACTTGTCGAAGTTTTCAGTGACCTTGGCAATGGTTTCGTTGAGGTTGTGGAGAATCCAGCGGTCCGTCACGTTACCAGCCTCACCAGTTGCGACTTTGGCTACATTCTCACGCGCCGCATCCAAGGTCAAGCCTTCATTGTTCATGAGGATGTAGCGGGAAATGTTCCAAATCTTGTTGATAAAGTTCCAAGACGCGTCCATCTTCTCATCAATGAAGCGAACATCTTGACCAGGGGCAGAGCCGTTTGACAAGAACCAACGCAAAGCGTCCGCACCGTATTTCTCGATGACATCCATCGGGTCGATCCCGTTTCCGAGCGACTTGGACATCTTGCGACCGTCTTTGTCACGGATCAAACCGTGGATCAGCACGTTCTTGAATGGCTGACGGCCGGTGAACTCAAGCGATTGGAAAATCATGCGTGACACCCAGAAAAAGATAATGTCGTAGCCCGTTACCAAGGTTGAGGTCGGGAAGTAACGCTGGAAGTCCGTCGCGTTTTCGTCAGGCCAGCCCATAGTTGAGAATGGCCAAAGGGCAGAGCTGAACCAGGTATCTAGGACATCCTCATCCTGTACCCATCCGTCACCTGCTGGTGCCTCTTCTCCGACGTACATTTCGCCAGATTCGTTATACCATGCTGGAATCTGATGGCCCCACCAAAGCTGACGCGAGATAACCCAGTCGTGTACATTTTCCATCCATTGTAGGAAGGTATCGTTGAAACGTGGCGGGTAAAATTCTACCTTATCAGCTGTGTCTTGGTTGGCAATGGCATTCTTAGCCAACTGGTCCATCTTAACAAACCACTGGGTTGACAAGCGTGGCTCGACTACCACTCCTGTACGTTCAGAGTGACCAACAGAATGCACACGGTTTTCGATTTCCACAAGGGCACCCAGTTCTTTCAACTTAGCAACCGTTGCCTTACGAGCTTCAAAGCGGTCCATACCTGCAAATTCACCTGCGAGCTCGTTCATAGTACCGTCATCGTTCATGACGTTGACTTGTGGCAGATTGTGGCGTTGACCGACAAGGAAGTCATTCGGATCGTGGGCAGGTGTGATTTTCACGACCCCTGTACCAAATTCAGGATCTGCGTGCTCATCCGCAACGATTGGGATTGGCTTGTTGACGATTGGCAGGATAACATTCTTGCCAATCAAGTCCTTGTAACGTGGATCTTCTGGGTTAACCGCCACCGCAACGTCACCGAACATAGTTTCAGGACGGGTTGTCGCAACTTGAAGGGCACGAGAACCATCTTCCAACATGTAATTCATGTGGTAGAAGGCACCTTCTACGTCCTTGTGAATAACTTCAATGTCAGAAAGGGCTGTGCGAGCCGCTGGATCCCAGTTGATGATAAATTCGCCACGGTAGATCCAGCCTTTTTTGTAGAGTTCCACAAAGACCTTGCGAACAGCTTTCGACAAGCCTTCGTCTAGCGTGAAGCGGTCACGTTGGTAGTCCAAAGACAGACCCAACTTGCCCCATTGCTCACGAATGGTCGCTGCGTACTCATCCTTCCATTCCCAGACTTTATCTAGGAATTTTTCACGGCCCAAGTCATAACGAGTCACGCCTTGCTCCCGCAAGCGTTCCTCCACCTTAGCCTGAGTGGCAATCCCCGCA
This sequence comes from Streptococcus suis, assembly GCA_024583055.1. Classification (NCBI taxonomy): domain Bacteria; kingdom Bacillati; phylum Bacillota; class Bacilli; order Lactobacillales; family Streptococcaceae; genus Streptococcus; species Streptococcus suis. Next base: position 1,935,616 of record CP102145.1, on the reverse strand, counting down.
TGGTCCATACCTGGAAGCCAGAGGGTATCAAAGCCCTGCATCCGCTTCTGACGGATAATGATGTCTTGAAGGGTGGTATCCCAAGCGTGTCCCAAGTGCAACTTACCGGTTACGTTTGGCGGTGGAATGACGATCGAATAGGGCTTGGCAGTCTCGTCACCTGACGGTGCGAACACGTCTGCCTCAAGCCATTTGGCGTAGCGACCAGCCTCAACCTCGGCTGGATTGTATTTTGGTGATAATTCTTTTGACATATTTTGTCCTTTCCACATTTATAAAACTTGCTTAATCAAACTCATGATATACTCTAAATTGTCTGTCGTCTTGACCTTCAACTCATAATCTCCATTACCAAAATGGCCGATATTGGAAACATCTCTGGTTAATTGTTTTGGATCATCCAATTGACCAATTCGTGCATTTATGAACAGTTTTAACTGCTTGTTTTGAATTTCAATATCAACAATATTATGACCATCCTTCTTAAAAGCGACATACAATTTAGTAGGAATTAACTCACAATCCGGTATCAATTGAAAAATAGCTTGTTTAAAGCTGTCATACAACTCTACAATATCGTCCGATTTTTTGAGTAGTAAATCTTCCTCCGAATAGGTTTTTAGCTCCTGGGCAACAAGGGACAGATCCGATTGCTCTTTAGAAACTGATGCCTTAATACTCGGGGCATTCTTCGATTTTTTAATACCATTCACAAATAGTACATCATTTTCAAATTTCCTAACCTCCCAAAGCTCGATATTCAAATCTTTGAAGTCAACAGCCTGTTTTTGAAAGGAAGTAAAATTAGGAGAAACAAAAGCCACCTTACTTTGGGACCAGTCTACCTGTGATTTATTTAGCAACTTCCCTGTTCGTTCCTGATACTCCAAAATGAAATCTGCCTTGTATTTCAACAAAGTATTCAAATAAGACACACCTTGATCTAAAACGCTTTGGTTGGCGCTACGCTTGTACTCAATAATAACAAAGGCATTTGTTTCTTGATCAAAGGCAAGTGTATCTAAGCGCTGATTCTGAATAGAAAACTCCGAAGCAATAAATTCTAAGCCAGTTAACTGAGTTAGGTGACGCTCAAATAAGCGTTGTAAATCGCGCTCTAGCTTAAATGCTTGATCTTTTAAATGATATAATTCATTCCCATTTAACTTAAATAGATTCATCACAAACCTCTCCTTTCAAATTCCCCCACCAACTCTATCTTTATCCCGTCCGGGTCTTCCAAATAGAGGGCATAGTGATCTGGTCCTCCTGCATGGGGATAGCGGTCATCATACAGCAATTTGACTCGTCTGGTCAAAAATTCCTTCCGCCATTGGTCAACATCATCAGGTGTTCCCGCATGAAAGGCTAGATGATTGAGACCTGTTCGGCAACGGTGATAGCCTGCCTCTAGGAAGTCCTCTGGCGTTTGGACAAAGACCAGGTACTGCTCTGCTTTTTTATAAGATAGCCCTTCCTCCCACTCCTGATAGAGCGAGTAGCCCAGCTTGGTCAGAAGAAAGTCGTAAAATGCACGCGAAGTTTCCAAGTTTGAAACATAGATTTCAACATGATGTAGCATAGTTCTCCTTTCCAAATGAAAATCCCTGCCTAGACTTGCTAGACAGGGACGAAGTTATTCCGCGGTACCACCCTTGTTCAGATAAACTATCTGCACTTTGCTTATTCGATTCACATCATCAGCAACCAGTTTTGACATTTGTGCGGATTTCTCAGTACCACCGCTTCCTGTGACAAATGGGGCTCAAAACACCTCTGAATGGCTTTATTGTAACAAATTGCACCTTGAAAAGCAAGGGATTTAAGCTTTCAATTCAATCGCTTTTTCCTTCAACTGCTTGATAGTTGCAGGACCGATGCCTTTAAGAGCCAAGAGCTCTTTTTCTGTATGGTTTGCAAAATCAGCCACAGATTGAATACCTGCTTGGTAGAAGGTTTCCAGACGTGCTGCTGCAATACCTTCCAACTCAGGAAGTGCCAAAAAGTCTTCCAATGAAGCCGCTGAAGAAGTCACCTCTGCTACAACTTCTTTCACTTGTTCTACAGCATGCTCTACTACAGCCTCAGCCTTATGAGCAACTGTCTCTACTACCTCTGCAGCTCTTTCAAGACCTACACGACCAGCGCGTTTCATATCTGCCAATTGTTTCTTCAATAATTTTTTACGATTGATTTTTTTCTTTGCCAAAATTTCTATCCTCTCTTTAATAATGTTTTTGGCCAAATAAGCCATCTGGTAAATCATGGAAATCTTTGCCTGCATGATAGTTAGCAAATTTTCCTTGGATAAAGCGATAAGCATCTAGCTTACTTTCGTAACGGATGTAGGCATCCGCTGCACGCTCATCCTTATCCTCTTCCAATACACGACGGCTTTCTTCTACCGCCATCTCATTTACCATAACCTGTGTATTGACCCAGGCCTCAAATTCTTTTAAAAATTCTTGTTCTTTCGTCATTATTTTCCTCTTTCGTCTGCTTCGTTTGAAACACACCGATTTATTATACCACATTTTCCAAAAAAGACAAGAAGCCCTATCTGTATAGCAGGTAGAGCCTCTCCTTCTTACCAAGTAAATTGATAAACTGTTTCAGACAAGAATTCCTCATCTTTTTCTAGCAAAATAGAGCCAAAACCATCTAGGTTGCAAGCATTTGGCAGAGCCTGGCATTCTAAGCTAAAGGCACCATGGTAGGTAGCCAAAGCTTCAACAGGATAATTGTAGGTGTAGATGACCACTGATGGCTGATTGGTTCGCACGCGCAGACCAATTTTTCCATCTGGACTGACCACTTCAACTGGCCTATCCGCATCCTCCAAGAGCCACGGATGGTCGTAGCCCTTCACCAACACATTCTGTGGGTGCTGGCTGTCAAAACCTTGCGCAAATGGGGCTAGTTCTCTAAAGTCAAATGGTGTACCTGTCACATCTTCTAAAACACCTGTCGGCAGATTATCCTCACCAAGCGGAGCATAGCGATTGGCTGCAATTCGAATTTCATGGTCTGCTACTGACTGCTGAAAATCCCCCGTTAAGTTGAAATAGATGTGATTGGTCGGATTGAAAATAGTATCTTTGCTAGACACCGCCCGATAATCTACCGTCAACTCATTCTGGTCTGTTAGACCATAAATAGCCTCAACCCTCACATCTCCTGGAAAACCATTGAAACCATCTTTTAGGAAAATCCCAAAGGTAACTTGATTTTTTTCGTGGTCAAGAGCAACATCCCAGTACTGTTCATTTGCCGTGTCAATCCCACCATGCAAGGTGCGACCTGGCTCATTTTCTGTGAACTGATAACTGGTTCCCTTTATCTCAGCCTGAGCTCCTGAAATACGCCCCGCTACTGGGACAATAGTTGAACCAGGGTACAAGTCTGTCTTACGGTAATCATCATCCGACTCAGCAGCCAAACTGACATTGCGTAAACCACCATTTTCCTCTACTGGCAAGAGCACTTCCACCACTCTGGCACCAAAATCAGTCAGAGTGACCTGCATACCATTCTTATTTTTCATGTAATAAAGCTTCGCTTGTGCACCAAAATCTTTTACTTCAATCATCGCTTTTCCTCACAAAATCAAATGAGGGGAGGCAATCAACTTGCTTCCCCTCAGGATACTTAAAGCCTATTTAAAGCTAGTATTAGCTTGCCATAATACTTTGGAATAACCCTCGCTTTCGTATTTTCAGGCTCGGGCTGAAAAACTCCACTGGAGTTTTTCACTCATCCTCATCATCGCTAGATGTGAGGAGTTTGTTGATGTGTTGAATATTGGTTGAACCAAATTCGACGTAGTCAACGTCCTCTCCAAGGAGAACACCATTCAAGAAACCGATGACCATCGGCATGTTCATACCTGCATAGAGGTCAAACTGCGCACCGTCAATCAATTTACGAGAAACCACGTTAGCAGGTGTTCCACCAAGTAAATCTGCGAAGACAACAAAGTCGTCTAAATCTGCAATTGTTTCTTCAAATTTTTTCTGGAAGTCTTCTGGACCTTCTTCAGGAAGGAGTGCCACAGTAAAGATATTGTCCTGTGGCCCCATAATCATCTCAGTGGATTTTTTGAGTTCCTGACAGAATGTTCCATGACTTACTAACACTAAGCTCTTTGTCATATTAAGCGCCCATACCAAATGCGAAGCGACCAAGCGCTGAGAAGGCAAGTGCCAATACAATGATAATCAAGATAGCCTTAGTTGAAGTCATACCCTTGCGGCCCAACAACCAGAAGACAAAGCCTGTGAAGATTGCAGGAACCAAACGTGGGAAGATTGAGTTCAACAAGTCTTGGATATCAATTGTTTTCTCACCGATTGCTGGAGTCCAAGATACTTCAAAGTTGATCATAGTTGCAATCAAGGCACCCATCATGAAGACACCCATTACAGATGCTGCATCAACAAGGGCAGTCAAACGATCGCGCATTGTTGTGATCAGTTTAGTACCTTCTTTGTAAGCAACTTCCAACTGTTTCCAACGGAAGATGTCGTAGACAACTGCTACAGCAACCCAGAGGAAGATACCGAGTGGGTTCCCATCAGATGCAAAAGTCGCTGCAATTGTACCCATGATAGCTGGTACCAAGGAACCAAAGATAGAGTCACCGATAGGGGCAAATGGTCCCATCAAACCAGTCTTGATACCATTAACCGCATCTTTAGAAGCAACACCGTCGCTTTCTTCGAGGGCAAGGTCAATACCAGTGATGATGGTGTGGAAGAATGGAGAAGTGTTGAAGAATTGTGTATGCAATTGCATCATTTCTTTCAATTCAGGAGTTCCATCTCCATACATTTTACGCAATTGAGGCAAAATCATGTAAAGGTAACCAGAACCCTGCATCCGCTCGTAGTTCCAACCCAATTGATAAGTGAACAAGCTACGTTTGTTGATTTGATTAAAATCTTCTTTTGTTAATTTGTAATTAGATTTCGTCATCGTCAATTTCCCCACTTTCTGAATTTGATGGAGCAACCACTGCTACTTTTTGGCTATTGATGTAGTGCAATACTGAAAGGAATGCACCGATAATCGCAATACCGATCATTGACAAACCTTTGAAGTTGTTAACAAATGATACACCTGCATCTTCTGGAAGAGTTCCAACGATGCCTGCAACAGCACCACCCAAAGCAGATACGTTACCGTAAAGAACAGTCAACATAGCTGTAAGGGCAAAACCGATTGCCAAGTAGTGAAGGTTACGTTTAAGTGGAAGGTAGTGGAGCAAGATTGCAAATCCAAGACCTGGAAGCATACGAGCAGCGAGAGTCAAACCATCAGCAACCCATTGGTATTGTTGGATAGTGTTAACCATTGATTCAACGAAGCCACCACCGAAAGTGAGAGCCAAGAAGACTGGAAGTGCACGAGAGAGTGCCCATGGAATCGCACCAAGAAGGTAGTTACGCTCGATTGCTTTGTAGTCGAATTTTTCAACCGCAGCATCCACACGGTGTGCGAAGTAAGTAGTTGAGAAACGACCTGCAATATCAGTATAAACAAGAAGTGCCGCTACTGGTACCGCGATAGTTGATACCGCAAGTTCTGGATCGATACCTTGTGAAACAGAGAAAGCTGTCGCAAGAACCGCACCTGAAGTTGCGTCGATACGAGATGCACCACCGAAGGTACCAACACCGAGTACCATCAATTGAAGAGATGCACCGATAGCAAGACCAGTGGCCATATCACCCATGATCAAGCCTGAGATGAACCCTGCAAAGACTGGTGAACCTGCTGACGATACGATAGTCAACTCATCACAAATCTGATAAGCAGAGTAGAGCGTTAAAAGTACTATTTGCCAGAATTGCATAATAGTGTTCCTCCTTTAAAATTTTTCAAAAATATCCGAATGTTAACGAACTTTATCCAACAAAGGCATAAAGTCTTTAGGTGTATCACCTGGTACCATTTGAGCAATCAATTTTACTCCCTTGGCAACCAAGGCATCAAAATCAGCGATATCCTTATCAACCACGTTGATAGAACGAGTCACTGAACGCGTTTCAGGTGTTTGAGACATGTTCCCTACGTTCAATTCAGGAATTTCTACACCATATTCAACCAAGCGCAGGAAGTTTTCAGGGCGACGTGCTACAATCAAGAGACGTTGGCTATCGTACTTACCTTCCTTGATGTTGTTCGCAGCTTTTTCAATTGGCAGAATAGAAAGTTTTACTCCCGGCGGAACCGCCAATTTCAAACCTTGTTTTTCAATATCATTTTGAGCCACAGCATCATCAATAACCATGATACGACCAATATTCAATTTGGTTGTCCACAGGTTAGCAACCTGACCGTGAATCAAACGACCGTCAATACGTGTAGCAATGATTGCCATACTAAATCTCCTTTTTTCTAAAGTTCTTTATAAATGGGTTCTTGTGAAAAGCTTATCTTCTCTCTATATCTTCCTTCCGTCTCAAAGACGACTATTTCATTTTCTCCTTTCTTTAAGTATCCTTTTGGTATATAGAGATAAAGGATTGGGCCTTTTTCCCAAAAACGTCCGATATTAACATTATTTACAAATACAACACCCTTACCAAACCCTGTCATATCAAGGTAGGTATCCGCCAATTCATCCGCTTCAAATCGGTAGCGGTAAAAGGCTGGCTGCCCTTCCTTCCACTCCTTGGTAAAATCTACCGTTTCCACAGATTCTAGGGGGAGAGGATAGGTTTGCCAATTGCCGATAAAGTGAAGATCAGCTATCGCGCCCCTACCAATACCTTTGGACTGGGTTGGTGCGGTTAGCTTGTGACCATAATTGACACGTCCCATATTTTCGACCAGGATTGAAATGTCGGTGTGCTGATTCTGCAAATCCAGCTCAATATCCTCACCGATTTCCGTCTGATACTGAGTTGTGACCAGATGGCCATCTGCATAGACCTGTATCCTGTCACGCGCATCAATCACTCTAAACCGTTCCGCCTCATCCTTATCCTTTTCAATGGTAGTCTGGTAGAGAATGTAGCCTGTATTCTGACCCAACTCTTCCATATTTTGTGGATAGAAGCTAGATAGGGAACCGCTTACATTTTCTAGTGTCCCAAAGAGACTAACTTTTGCCTCTAATTCCACCGATGGGTAGGCTTTGGCTGCTTTAATGAGTGGTTCAGCATAGTTCAATTCTGGATAGGCTTCCTTCATCAAGGATTGAATAGCATAGAATTTCTTAGTAGGATTCCCCGCCTCATCCAAGATGGCATCGTAGTCATAGGAAGTTACCTGTGGTAAATCAATCTGACCCCGGGCCGAACAGCCGTTCATAAAGCCGAAGTTAGTCCCTCCATGGAACATGTAAAGATTGATAGACCCAAGCTGGATACAATCCATGACAGACTGGGCAAGCTCATCTGGGTCCCGGCGAATAATCTCATCTCCCCAGCGATTGAACCATCCATCCCAAAATTCCATACACATGAGTGGCCACTTCTTATCGTATTCATCGAAGAAATCTTGCATCATAGCAAAGTTTTCTGCAGCCTTGGAACCAAAGTTTCCTGTGACCAAAACATCATCGTCTATCAGGGTACCAGCTCTCAGAGTGGCTCTCCATGGACCATCCGATGTGAAAAAGGGAGCTGTCAGGCCATGCTTTCTCATCAAATCTGCTACTGCTCTCAGGTATTCCTTGTCCTCACCGTAGGAACCATATTCATTTTCCACTTGGAACATGAGAATGTTTCCACCTTGTGAGAGTTGGTGCTTGGCCAATTTCGGAAGAAGAGAAGCGTAATATTCATCTAAATGCCTCAGATAAGTTGCATCGTGCGAACGTATCCGAAGCTCCTCCGTCATCAACCAAGCGGGGAGACCTCCCCATTCCCACTCTGCGCAAATATAGGGGGAAGGACGAACAATAGCATATAGCCCTAAATCCTGAGCAATGCTTAGAAATCGTTCGATATCTAAGATTCCTTCGTAGTTGAACTGACCTTTCTGAGGCTCGTGCCAGTTCCAGGGGACGTAGGTTTCAACTGTATTAAAACCCAGGGCCTTTAAATTGTACAAAGAGTGATACCAATCATCAGGGTGAACCCGAAAATAATGAATTGCACCAGAAAGAATTTTGAAAGACTTCTGATCCAAATAGAACTGATCCTTTATTTCAAATTTCTGCATTTATTTTGCCTCCGATGTCACTGCATCCCTTTGTTATCAATATATTAACACAAATTACTGGTTATGTCCAGTAGTTTTTTGAAAAAATGTAAAATTTTTTAAATTTTTTTCAAAGCCTATTTTTGAAAGAAATTTGTGCATTTTTGAGCAATTTTGAGCATTTCCAGTTTTCAATTTTAAAGATATTTAGTATAATGAAAGTTAAAGGGAAGTATTAGGAAAAAGAAAGGAAACCTACTATGAAAGTACCTAAGTATCAATTAGTTCAAAACGATCTTCGTCAGCAAATTATTTCAGGAAAATTTGAGAATGGCGATAAGTTTTACACCGAGGCTGAGTTAACCAAGCTATTTAACGTAAGTTCTATCACTGTTATCCGTGCAGTCAATGAATTGGTTAAGGACGGCTACCTCGTTCGCCAACAGGGTAAAGGAACCTTCGTTTCTCGTTCTCGCAAAGGAAAGCTTGTTGAGTTTTCTGATATCGAGATTTTCCCTATCGGCAACGACACTGTCACAGTGCTGGGTTGTGAAAAAGGAAATGAAGCTCATATTCTTGAAAAGCTTCAATTGGATAGCAATGACTTCTATTACAAGATTTCTCGCGTGCGTACAACAGATGGTCAACCTTATATTTACCACCAGTCTTACATCCCTGCTCGATATATTCAACAGCCTCAAGCAGATCTCTCGCATTTCCAATCGCTCTATCAACGATTTAAGCTAGACTTCAATATCCACATGTCTGAGGAACCTTATGTGGAAACCAATGAAATTGTTTTCCCTTCACCTAAGGATGTCAAGGAACAGTTGAAGCTTCAGGCAAAAGAACCAAGCATTCTTCAAATCCGCACTACACATAAGAGTGGCAGCAATGAAGTGATTGAATATGTAGAGACTTATAAACACTGGAAATACTATAAGATCGAAATTTCTGCCAACAAGCGCTAAAAATCGGCAAACACCATGGAAAACCATGGTGTTTTTGTCTACTCTGATGCTTCAACCTATACAAAAAAATTAGATAGACTGCTCTACCCAATTTTTCATGTTATGATTAGAGTTCAGTTTCCGAAGTCTGGTCTTCTTCAACTGCTTCGACAACTGATTCTATTACGACGTCCGCAATGTCCATTTCAATATCTTCAGACACAATCACTGCATCTTCGACATCTTCTTCATCAACTGTTGGCGCATGGACTGTCTTAGACTTGATTGATTCAAACAAATCCTTAGACTTCTCTTTGCCTGTCTGCACCAGGTCCTCGACCGTCAATTCACCTGTTTCCAGTTGAGACTTGACCTCTGTAAATTTATCCGTGGCTTGCTTGCCCAAATCCTGAGCCTTAGAGACTAGGTCGGCATTGATTTCTTCATGGTTTTCCTTGTAGTCATTAGCAAAAGAAACCACCTTATCCTTTACTGCCTTCCCTGTTTTGGTGGCCAGAAAAGCTGCTGCTGCCGCTCCACCTGCTGCACCCAGCAAGAGGCTTGTGACGATACTAGATTTTTTTACCATTTTTTGCTCCTTTCTTTCCTAAGAGAGATGATACTGTTGTAAGGGCAGAGAGGGCTCCGCCTGCTTTAGCCGTTGATTTGCCCGCTGACTTGGCCTTGACTGTCAAATCACGCGCCGAGGCATTGAGGTCGGACACTGAAGTCGACAAGTCTGCCACTGCCACAAAGAGCGGGTCGAGAGTTGACACCTTGCCATTGACATCGTCGACCAGGACATTGGTCTTGGCTAGGATTTCATTGGCCTGAAAGAGGGTCACATTGACATCACTGGTCAAGACCTTAATGGTTTGCTGGGCCTCATCTGTCACCTTGCCGACTTTTTGCAAGAGCAAAACCAGGTAGATAGCCACTGCCGCAATGGACAAGGCAATGATCAATACTGAAATTTCGATTAACATATATTCTCCTTTTTAGGATTGATAATAGGGAACTGTGGATTTTCTTCTCCGCACCAGGACCATGCTGATACCGACTAGGATAAGTAGTCCCGACAGCCATTGGGACACTCGAATGCCCAAGAACATGAGACTATCTGTCCGCATGCCTTCAATCAAGAGACGACCGCAACCATACCAGATCAGGTAAAAGGCGGTGATTTCTCCCTGCTTGAGGAATTTCGGTCTTCTGCGCAAGACACAGATGAGAGCAAAACCAAGGATATTCCAGACAGATTCAAAGAGGAAGGTCGGCTGGCGATAGGCACCATCGATAAACATCTGGTCTCGGATAAAGCTTGGTAGGTAGTCCAAGTTGGCTACCTCTGCACCATAGGCCTCCTGGTTAAAGAAATTGCCCCAGCGGCCAATAGCCTGTGCCAGCATAACCGATGGTGCTACCACATCCAGGAAGTCCAGGGTCTCGATAAACCGGTATCTGGTAAAGAAATAGAGGACCAAGGCACCAGTTATCAGACCACCATAGATAGCAATCCCACCATTCCAAATGGCAATGACATCCAGCAAGTTGTCCTTATACTGGTCCCAGGAAAAGACGACATAGTAAATGCGAGCCCCGATGATTGAAATAGGAAAAGCCCAGAGGATAAAATCCAGGATATCATCTGAAGAAATTTTCTTTCTAGGTGCCTCTTTCGATGCCAAATACACACCTAGAATCAAGCCTGTCAAAATACAGATTGCATACCAGCGGATCTCCAGAGGCCCTAATTGAATAGCAATTGGCCCCATACTAGACCTCTTCCTTGTTTGTTTCGATCAAGTTGGTCAAGCGTTCTTCAAACATCTTGGTCGCATCAAAGCCCATCTGCTTGGCACGGTAGTTCATAGCAGCTGCTTCAATCACGACAGAGATGTTTCGACCAGTTTTGACAGGGATACGGATTTGCGGAATTTCAACACCTGCAATCTCGATGGTGTCGCCTGAATTGCCCAGACGGTCAAAGACCTTGCCTGTTTCATAATTTTCCAGATAAACCGCCAACTGAACCTCTGATGAATCCTTAACGGCACTCGCACCATAGAGACTCATAATATCAATGATACCGACCCCACGGATTTCCAATAGGTGGCGCAGAATTTCTGCTGGCTCACCCCACAGAGTCACATCATCCTTAGCAAAAATATCCACACGGTCATCCGCTACCAGGCGATGACCACGCTTAACCAATTCCAAACCAGTTTCACTCTTACCGATACCAGAATCTCCCTGGATGAGAACACCCATGCCATAAATATCCATGAGAACTCCGTGAACACTGGTCCGTTGGGCCAAACGACTATCTAGGAAAGAAGATAATTCCCCAGACAAACGACTGGTCGCTGTCTTGCTACGGCAGATCGCAATTTTCTTTTCCTTGGCCGCCTTGTACATCTCCTCAGGAATTTCCAAATCACGGGCTACGATAATCACCGGCGTTTCCGGCTGAAACATCTGCGATAGGACCTGATAGCGGTTATGGGCTGTCATGGCCATCATATAAGACCACTCCTTCATCCCCATGAGCTGAATCCGCTCTGGAGCGTAATAGTCAAAATAGCCCGTCATCTCCAAGCCTGGACGCGTAATATCAGCTGTTGTAATTTCCTTGCGCAACAACTCTTCTGTACTATACGCAGGCTCAATCCGCAGATTATCTACCAAATCTTTTACATATACTGTCATGCATTCCCTCTCTTTCGCTTCTGAAATTGTATCCACAAGTACGGTACCTTTAAATAAGAAATCGTTTTCTCACATCAAAGCCGTTTTTGCTACAATACCGACTGTATTTCGAGAAAAACAAGCCTTATCTCAGGTACCGAGCTGTGAATACGGTTCTCAATATATTATACCATAAGCAACACTAATTGGTAACAAATAAGAAAAAGTTTGGAAGAAAGCTCCCAAACTCTGTTCTTAAAACCAGTTTTTCCGAATTTTTTCAGCATCCTTGATTTTTCGTGGGCCCATTCCATAACGCTCAGCATCCTGCTCTTCCTTGTAGGGAAGAAAATAGGCACCTGCTATATAGAGGACCAAGGTTAGCAAGGAAGCTCTACCGATCAATAGACTGGCTAAGAATAAGCCACGAACCAGCCAGACTTCCCAGCCCAGCTTGTGGGCTAGGCCAGCCAGTACACCAGCTAAGACTTTTCCCTGTTTGCATTTATATAATTCAATCGACATCTTTTATTCCTTTCACATAAAAGGCACTTTGACCAGTCTGAGCACGGATATAGAGCACATCATCGCCTGATTTCTCAAATCGGTAGGGACTGATCTTTTTCCGGCGATTGACTCGAATTTGTCCAGTCTCCGATTCAATTTTTCCTTGAATTCCTTGCCCCTTTCCAGCCTGCAATATTAAGGGTGCTTGATCCAGCTGGACATAGAGATGTTGGGCATAACCACCACATGTGTTCAAACGGATATCCTGTTGTTTTTTATCCTTCGAACTTCGGATGGAAATGTCTTCAAAAGGCAGGTAATCCAAGCGGGCATCTGCCTGACCCAGGTCCAGGTCAAAGACTGACATCCAGCGCTGAGGCAAGCTAATAGTCAGTTTGCAGGGCAGACTACTAGAAAAATAGAGACCCTTTTTCTCCAGATAGAGCTGGGGGAGTTTTTCCTCAGGTGCATTTTCTTGATAGATAATCTCAAGGCCCACCTGGTCCGTCTTGGATTGGGTCACGGTCAAACGCCCTGCTAGGATATTGAGAAAAAGAGATTCGATTCCGTCAAAGCTATATTCTTGCTTGCGCTTATTGGAAGAAAATACCTTGAGATTGGTCAGACTAAAGCTCAATTTAGCTTTTTCATCCTCCAAGAGAAATTCCGGCTGTTGGTCTAATTCCAAAAACAGAGCCCGTGCTTCTGCCTTGGTTAGCACTCCCTTTTCATATAGTTCTATCAAGCGTTCTTCTTGTGTTCGTGACATTCCATCCACCTCAATTCTCTTCTAGTATAGCATATAAAAGCAGAAAAGAATCAGCCCGAAGACTGATTCTATCATTTACTATTTCCAGCTCCAAAAGATAATGGCTACTACTAAAAACAAGACATAGATAGCTGCAAAGAGGACAAAGCTTTTCACAGCTTCGATAAAGGTTTCTCCCTTAACCTGCTTTTTCAGGAATCTCTTCAAACTCTTGTAGGCAGGAATGATTCCAAGTAGACCGAGCAAGGCCCAGATTGGCAAAAATCCTGTCAGGCAATAAATCAACCAGAGCAACCAGGGCAGACTAGCAAGAGTAAAATAAAGTTGGAGCGCATGTTTCTTTCCGATATAATAGACCAAGGTATAGCGGTGGTTACGGATATCCTCTTCCAGGTCGCAGGTGTTATTGGCCAGCATGATATTGGCAATCAAGGTCACCAAGGGCAAGGACATGAAGAGAATTTCCAAAACCTTAATCCAATCAACTTGCAAGCTCAGCCATTGCCCATCCAAACGAGCAAGCAGAAGACTGTCAGGCGCCTGGATAAAGACAGCTAGGAAGAAAATCCCCAACCCCATGGTCACTCCAGAAAACACCTCGCCCAGCGGCATGCGGGAAAGCGGAATGGGACCGAAGGTGTAGAAAATCCCAATCAAAAAACAAACAGCCCCCATAGGCAAGAGCAACCAGCTGGTCTGCCAAACTAAGATAAGGGAAACCAGGCTTGAAAAGACCAGCAGACCGAGGACGATGTCAATCATCTGCTTGAAATCAAGGGCAAACTTTCCGATAACATTGCTCTCTTGACGATAGACCTCGTCCTTGGCCTTGTGAAAATCCATGCTGTTGTTAATAGCAGTTGTGCACATGTCAAAGCTAAGGACAGCCAGTACAAAGAGCAGGGTGTTGAGCCAATTGAAGGTCTGGTAGCGGTAGAAAGCCCAAAGAATGCCGATGGTCATAGGAAAGACACTGGCAACCTTGGTTTTGAGCTCTACAAATTCTAGGAATACGGGCAAGGTTAGCCCTTTTTTACTATTAGTTGACAAGATGATACTCCTCGTTGCTTAGTTCAAATGAATCTTTTAAACCATCACTGACATGAACTCCCTGGTCTTTATCAATGAAAACAGCCTCGACACCTTCCTGTTGATTGATAAAATCAAGCCCCTTTTCCACTCCTAAAAGGAAGAGGGTTGTCGATAGGGCATCACCCTGCATAGACGATTGCGAAAAGACTGTAACACCAGAGATGTCATTTTCCACAGGATAACCGGTCTTGGGATCAAGGATATGGTGGTATTTAACCCCATCCACCTCGACATAGCGCTCATAGATACCGGACGTCACGACAGAATCGTGAGTGCCAGGGACAGAGCCCACGGTAGCTCCACGCACTTCATCAGGGTCTTGCACGCCGACATTCCAGCCATCTTGACTAGAAGGCGAATCCCCCATAACCACTACGTTGCCACCCAGATTGATGATAGCCGTCGTGATACCTTTGCTGGCAAAGAGTTCCCGTACTTTATCGGCAATATAGCCCTTGGAAATAGCCCCCAGCTCCAGGGTCATCCCCTCCTCAATAAAGACTGTCTTTTTCTCCTTGTCTAGCTGGATCTTTTTATAGTCAATAAATGGCAGAGCTGCCTTGATTTCCTCGTCCGAAGGCTTACGGGCATCTGGATCTCCGATTTTCCAGAGATTGCTGACGGCACCAATAGATACATCAAAGAGGCCGTCGCTTTCCTTGCCCATCTCAATAGCAGTTTCCAGAACCTCAAAGGTCCTCTCATCAACGACAACCGGCTCTTTCCCAGCCGCTTGATTGATACGGTAGACATCTGCTCCCTCAAGGTTGGTTGATAGTAGACCTTCCATTTCCTTGATATAGGCAACAGCCCGATCCATGACCTCTTCCTGACCTTCATGGTAGATACTGAGCTGGACCACGGTGTGGAGCAGACTTTCGCTACGGGTCAAGGGACTTTTGATGACAGGCAGAACCTCTTCTTTCTTGCCACAAGCGACTAATAGAATCAGCACAAGACTCAAACAGAGCCATCTTAGCGCTTTTTTCATAGATTATCCTCTCTAAACAGAAAACACAGTAGGCTGGCTACCGTGTTTCCCTCTTGTTTTTGAATAGATTATTCAAATGTCAATTTTACTGTTTCAGTATTTCCTTCTTCAGCAGCTTTCAAGAGCTCTTCAACTGATTTCTTGAAGTTTTCAGAAGTCTGAGTCGCACCAGATACAACTTCTACATCTGCGCTTTGAGCTGCAAGAAGTTCTTCGTCAAGCTTGTCAGTTGCATCTTTAGATGAGATACCTGATTTTGCTTCCATGTTTTTATTGTACTCTTCGTCTTCAGACTTCAAAGCACCGTCAGCATTTTCATAGTCAGCTGTTGAAGCAGTGATTTTACCATCCTTGATAGTAATTTCATGTACAAACTTCCAACCGCGCTCATCGAAATCAGACTCAGCTTTGTAAGTACCATCTTTCCAAGTTGCTGTTGCAGTTGCTTCAGAAGCTGCAATTTCAGCAGAAGAAGCTGTTGTTGCTGCTTCTTCTTTAGCACCACATGCTACCAAAGTAAGAGCTACACCAAGAACCAAGACACTTTTCAACATCCATTTTGTTGATTTCATATAAATACTCCTTTGGAATTATTTGTTTTTCTTATATTATGATATAACTTTTTTCCAAAAATGTCTAGTGTTTTTAGAAATATTTGTGAAAGAAATCACCCAAAAAAGCGTTTACCGAGTCTGCAGCCTGTGGAGAAAGCTTTCTCAAATGCCTAGAGGACCTGTCCAGATACTGGTTTAGGATTATCTCCGTCCGCTCAAGAGCAGACGTAGCTAGAATTTTTTGGTGTAAGTCTGTCAACTTTTCAGGACTAGATTCATTGACCAACTCCTCGAAATCAGCAGACAGGTCTTCATTGTCTTGTAAAGCTAGCAACAGGGGAAGGGTATAAATACCATTTTGGACATCCTGCAAGCCTGGCTTGCCAGACTCTGACAAATCTAGTTTGTAGTCTATCAAATCATCACGAATTTGAAAGGCCATTCCCAAATCACGGCCTGCTCGATAGGCCTGGCGTGCATGACGCAAGGACTGTCCAGGATAGAAGAGGCCCAATTGATAGGCATATCCGAATAAACTAGCCGTTTTCCCTTGAATTTGCTTTAAATAAGCCCTTGGCGTCATGTTCACATTATAGGCATTCAGGAGTTGCTCCAGCTCCCCCCTCAAAATCCATTCGACGATTTTATGGTGAGCCAGGTGAACGTCTTTTTCTTCAAGGTCCAATTGCCGGAGCCCCTGGGCCAAGAGACGACCTGCATAGGCCAAGAGATAATCTCCTGCATAAATAGCAATACGATTGGAAAATTGAATGTGGGCAGCCTGGATACCTCTACGGTAGTCAGCCTGGTCAATCACATCATCATGAATGAGGGTCGCCAAATGCAGAACCTCCAGATGAGCAGCAAAATAGAGCTTGGCAGGAACTATCTGGCCTTCTGTCTCCCTGGCTAAAAAAAGGCAAAGACCTGCCCTGAGGTATTTACCAGGAGCATCGATGTACTGATCAATTTTCTCTTTTACATCAGGGTGCAAGACTACCATCTCAGATTTGATGATAGCCTTGACCTGCTCTAATCCAGCTTCAACCTCAGGATAGGCCTTCCAAATTTCATGTACCACTAGTTCTTATTTGTCCTTTATTTTTTGTCATTCTTACGATAAATATGCTTGGGTCTACCATAGACGAGCTTATCAAGGAAGCGACCCAACCATGGCATAATCCAGTAGTCCAAACCAAAGGCACGACCGGCACCGTTCATGAGCGAGATTGCCGCCGGGATGAACCAGATGTTAACCCAGTAGAACATACCAGACAAGCTAAACATGATAACGAACATAACTGTGATGGCAGATACCAACCATACAAAGGCACCACCAATCAAAGCCAAACCGATACCGATTTCGGTGATGGTCATGAATTTCTGCATGAAGAGAGCAACTTCTTGGTTAGGCATCATAAATTCCATAATTGACGCAAACCAATCTGGCATTGATTCCAAGACCGTCATCGGCGTTTCACCATAAGCATAGCTGAGACCAAAGATTGGATCTGCCATTTCTGCTACTGCCTCAGACGCTCCAGATACAGCTTCTGCAGCCGATGCTCCAGAAACAGGATCTGCCAACCATGGGAATGGGAAGACAACTTGGTCACCGAACCATGAAGTCGTACCGAAAAGACCAAAGGCCTTTTTCACACCCTCATAAAGCCAAACTGAACCGTAGAGCAGGCGCATTGGTAGAGACCAAAGGAGATTGCCCTTACCAGAAGTATGCCCACCGAAGATATTACGCTTGTTCTGAATATCAAAGAATTCATGACGAACATAGGCACCCATGTAGAAGAAGCTACGGATGGTAAAGAAGTAGAGCAAGTTGACCATGTGTTTGACAGCCATAGCCAGGAAACCTGACATGTGGTACTTGTCCATCAAGAAGGCTACGCCATAACGAGCACCGATAGATACCATGAAGCCGTCGTATTTGCCTTTGTAGGCATGTTTTTCGCCACCCTTAATGGCTGCAACGATATTGCTTGCAGCTGTGTGACCTGTCTGCTCAGCAGCCTGTACGATTTGCGGTGTTGGCTTGCCTTCGCTTTCTTCAAAGTAAACCAAGTCACCGGCAACATAGACGTTCTCACGGCCTTTTGCTTCCATGTACTCGTTGGCAACCAGACGTCCTGCACGCGCACGTTCAATTCCAAACTCTGCAGCGTCTGTGTTGGCTTGAACACCGGCTGTCCAGATAGAGGTGTAGGTCGGAATTTGGCGACCTGATGACAGGGTCAGGCTGTCTTCTTGTACGCTAGCAACACCGTCACCAAGAACCAATTCAACACCTTTTTTCTCAAGGTATTTCTTAGCCTTAACCTGTTCTTTCTCAGTCACCATGGCCAAGATATTTGGCATTGCCTCAACAACCTTGAGCGAGAATTCTTTTGGATCAAGCTTGAACTCACGTGCCAGGATCGGTACCCAGTCAATAAGCTCACCAATCATTTCAATACCAGTGAAACCTGCACCGATAACAGTGAAGGTCAAGAGGGCGCGACGTTTTGCCTCATCATGCTCACGCATGGCACGGTAGCAGGCATCCACCATGTGATCGTGCAAGCGCTCTGCCGCTTCAATTGACCAGAGGGTGAATCCATGCTCTTTAACACCTTTAACACCGAAGTCATTGGCCTCGCCCCCCATAGCCAGCAAGAGATAGTCAAAGTCCAAGGTCTGGTGCTCAGCAATGACCTGTTTCTTATCATAGTCGATTTCCAAAACCTTATCAGTTACCAAGTCAACCTTAGGATACTTGGCAAAAATGCGTTGTAAATCATACTTAATCGCATTAGGTTCTACACGACCAGCAGCCACCTCATGGAGCTCTGTCATATAGGTATGGAAGGAATTCTTATCAATCAGGGTAACGGTTACATCCGAGTCCTTTTTAAATGTCTTTCCGAGCAAACGTGCTGCTGCAATCCCTGCATAACCAGCACCAACAATCACAATATTTTTCGTCACAGTGTGTCCTCCTTGTGAAAATAGAAACGATTTACATGAGATTATTATATACTTTTATAGAAGCAAATTCAAGCCCCTATTTCAATAACTAGTAATATCTATGAGGAAGCTTGCCAGATTGAGAAAAAAAAAGTAAGATAGAATGATAAGAATAGACACGAGTCAATCGGTTGAAAGGAGGCGAGAACTGGTGAACCGGAAACAACAAACCTTAAATTTTATCACCATGCTGGCAGCTCAGGCTGTGGTCATTTCGCTCATTGAGCGCTTGATCACTCCTCCTTTTGCCTTTGCGCCGGGTGCCAAGCTAGGGCTGGGAAATCTCATTAGCTTGATTGCCATTTTCACCCTTCCTACCAAAGACAGCTTAAAGGTTGTGGGCCTTCGTCTGCTGATTGCTACCTTTCTAGGCGGCACTTTTTCTACCTTTCTCTACAGTTTTGCTGGAGTCACCCTAAGCTATCTTGGTATGCTCGCCTCAAAGCAACTGGGACCCAAACGGGTCAGCCCTATCGGCATCTCCATACTGGGGGGCATGCTCCATAATCTGGGACAGCTGCTTGTCTTTGCCAGCATCGCTCGTTCCTTCTACGTTTTAAACTACCTGCCGATTTTATCAATTACCGGCATCCTGTCTGGTCTACTGGTCGGCCTTGCTGCGACCTACCTACTAGAAAAGGTCGGACCGCTCCACCATTACCACAAACAAATCCTGGCCCAATGGAAATAGGCATGCCTTATTTCTGAGAAGGCGGGATTTTCTTTTTGAAAAAAACAAGGGCAGAAAAAGAACTGCCTCTAGACAATTCCAATTTCTAACCTTTTAACAAAAATGACTGTCCCCGGACTATGAAGTGACAAAGAAAACCGCTTGTCAGCGGTTCGCATCTCCAACCTTCTAATAAAAATAACTTCCCCTGGACATTCTAATAGCTACAAAGAAAACCGCCTACCAGCGGTTCTCATCTCCAACTTTCTAGTCATTTTATATGTCCCACAGACCATGAAATGATAAAGAAAGGATTGCCTGCCAGCAATCCTAATTTCCAACCTTTTAAGCCAGTAATTGTCCTTATGGACAGCTGAAAATAAAGAAAACCAGCTGCCGCTGGTTCTCATTTCCAACCTTTTAATAAAAATGACTGTCCCCCGGACTTTTGAGCATAAAGAAAACTGCCTGCCGGCAGTTCCAATCTCCAACCTTTTAATAAAAATAACTGTCCCCCGGACTTTTGAGTATAAAGAAAACTGCCTGCCGGCAGTTCCAATCTCCAGCCTTCTAATAAAATTGGCAGTCCACTGGACTGCCAATTTTATTAGAACCCATCTACATTCGTGTAGATTTTTTGTACATCTTCGTCGTCTTCGAGGGCGTCGTAGAGTTTTTCAAATGTTGCGAGGTCATCGCCGTCAAGTGATACTTCTGATTGTGGGATCATTTCCAGTTCAGTAACATTAAACTCTTGGATTCCTGATTCTTTCAGTGCCACGATTGCCTTGTGCAAATCAGTTGGTGCTGTATAAACAGTGATTGTGCCGTCTTCTGCTTCTACGTCATCGACTTCGACATCTGCTTCAAGGAGCAATTCGAAGATGGCATCTGCGTCATCACCTGCAAAGACAACCACACCTTTTTTATCAAACATGAAGGATACAGAACCAGACGCACCCATGTTACCGCCGTTTTTACCAAAGGCAGAGCGAACATTGGCTGCGGTACGGTTTACGTTTGATGTCAAAGTATCGACGATAATCATAGAACCATTTGGTCCAAAGCCTTCGTAACGACCTTCCACGAAGGTTTCGTCAGTATTTCCTTTTGCCTTGTCAATGGCCTTGTCAATAATGTGTTTTGGAACCTGCGCTTGCTTAGCACGGTCGATAACAAATTTCAGCGCTGAGTTTGTTTCTGGATCTGGGTCACCCTTTTTCGCTGCTACATAGATTTCAACACCAAATTTGGCGTAAACTTTTGAGTTAGCACCGTCTTTTGCGGTTTTCTTGGCTACAATATTGGCCCATTTACGTCCCATGGGGAACCTCCTACATTTTATAAAATCGCTTTATTATACCATATTTACTAAGGATTGAGAAGTTTTTAAAAACAAAAGACAAGCTCACATGAACTTGTCTTTTTATCTTACAACTCAACTGTCGCAACTTGGCTATCTTGACTGACCTGTCCAAGATTTCCAAGGCTGACAGATTTGATTTCAGCAGTGTTTGTGAAGGCAACGACGATGGTTGTTTCACGTCCTGCTGAGCGAATGGCGTCCAGATCTGCGACAAGGAGCAAGTCCCCTGCTTCCACACGCTGACCATCTGTTACCTTAGTTGAGAATGGAGCACCGTTTAGTGCAACTGTGTCTAAACCAACGTGAACTAACACTTCTACACCATTGTCAGACAAAATACCGACAGCGTGTTTAGTTGGGAAGACACTGGTTACAATACCTGAAACTGGTGCGTAAACATTGCCGGAGCTAGGCTCAACTGCATAACCGTCGCCCATCATTTTTTGTGAGAAGACCGGATCCTTCACTTCTGTGATGGCAATGGCTTGCCCTTCAGCAACAGCATAAACTGCCTCGACCACACCCTTAAATTGTGATTCCTCAACTACTGTTTCAGTCGCAACAATTTCCGTACGAGGGATGGCTACGCCAGATTCTAGTAAGTCTTGAATGTCTGATTTGAGAACATCTGCTTTTGGTCCGTAGACTGCTTGAACACCTGAGTCTTTGATAATCAAGCCCATAGCACCAGCCTGTTTCCAAGCATTCTCATCTCCAACCTGTGCCACATCTTTAACACTAACGCGAAGACGAGTCATACAAGCATCCACATCTGCGATATTATCACGACCACCAAGCAAGTTGATGATTTGTACCACTTGTGAACTAGCATCCGCAGTATCTACGTTTGAATTTGAAACCACATCTGTTGTTTCTGTATCATAGTTACCATTACGTCCAGCTGTTGCTAGGTTGAATTTTTGAATCATGAAGTTGGCAATGAAGTACATTGCAACTGCAAAGAGGGCTGTTACCCAGATAAAATTGACAACGTCCATACCAATACCGGCTTTAATCGCCATCGGTGTACGTGTAAGGAATTCGATATTACCAAATGAGTGCATACGCAAATTGACAATATCTGCCATCGCAAAAGCCGCACCTTGTACAAATGCATAGACTACATAGAGTGGCATTGCCGCAAACATGAACATAAACTCAATTGGTTCTGTTACACCTGTCAAAAAGACAGCTGCAGCAGATGAAAGGAACATACCACGATATTTTTTCTTCTTATCCTCATCAACATTGCGGTACATAGCAAGGGTCAAGCCCATGAGAATACCAGAGGAACCAATCATTTGACCTACTTTAAAGCGAGCAGGAGTTACATTAGCAAGCAAGTCATTGTACTGAGCCATATCGCCAGCGTCTTTGAGGT
Organism: Streptococcus suis; assembly: GCA_024583055.1. Lineage (NCBI taxonomy): Bacteria > Bacillati > Bacillota > Bacilli > Lactobacillales > Streptococcaceae > Streptococcus > Streptococcus suis. The sequence continues at coordinate 1,913,476 of CP102145.1, read as the reverse complement.
TGATCAAGTCTGTAATCCAAGCCAACCAGAGCGGATCTTGTCCAAATACTTGTGTACCTGCTTGTGCACCTGTCAAGATGTCATAGGTACCACCAAGTGATGTATAGTTCATTGGAATGGTCAACATGTGGTGAAGACCAAATGGAAGAAGCAAACGTTCCAAGGTACCATAAACAAAAGGTGCAAGAATTGGTGCTGTATCCTGTGAGCTTGCAATCCATTTACCAAAGCTATTGATTCCTGTTTGAACAACTGGCCAAAAGATAGCTAATCCTAGCGCTACAAGAACTGAGCGATAGATAACCACAAATGGTACGAAGCGTTTGCCGTTAAAGAAGGTCAATACATCTGGCAACTTGCGATAGTTGTAGTATTTGTTGTAAGCAGTCGCACCAACAAAACCAGCAATAATCCCTACAAAGACACCCATGTTCAAAGCAGGCTGACCAAGGATATTGACAAAGTATCCAGATACTGGAATTTCTGTCCCAAAGACTGTGCTAACAGTCGCAGTCGCATCTGCCAACATATCAGTAGTTACACCGAAGAAATGACCTGTAATCAAGTTAATCAAGATAAAAGCAAGACCTGCCGAGAAAGCACCGCCAGCTTTTTCCTTAGCCCAGCTACCACCGATTGCCAAAGCAAAGAGCAAGTGAAGGTTTCCGATAATCCCCCAACCGATTTGGGCAATGATATTCCCAATACGAATGAGCAATTCTGATTCAGGACTGATTAGTGGAATCGAGTTTCCGATAGAAACCATCAGACCTGCCGCCGGCATAACGGCGATCACTACCATCAAACATTTACCGAATTTTTGCCAAAATTCGAAACTAAGAAATTTTTTCATATGTTTCTCCTAAATTTTTCTTGGTCAGTTGACCATTAAATACTAATGTTAACTTCCACACCAAAGTGGTCTGAAATAATGGGAAGATTATCTCCATTGAAAATCACACGACTGGATTGAACCTGTCTTTTCTGATTTAAGAACACATAGTCCAGACGTTTTTCCTGACTATGACCTGCCCACCCATCAATGGCTTTTTCAACGGTGATTCCCCTATCCTTTTTCTCAGCCAAATCATAACTATCATATAAACCTAAGTCCTTGATTGCTTGATAGGCTTGTGGATTTGACAGGGCATCCGTATTGAAATCTCCCATTAGAATTTTCAAACGTCCCGAACTTGTCCGTTCCACAATCGAACGAATATTCTCCAACTGATTTTCTTCTTTACTGTCAGGAAGATTGATATGACAGGAATACAAATCTATCAACTCATTCCCATATGCCACCGTCAATCCTATAATCTTGCGAGAAAGGATTGATGTCAATTCTTTGTGCTGACTACAGTAGAAGGCATCTACTTCATAGACAGGTAGTTTAGTCAAGAAGGCAATTCCTTCATCATATCTATCGTAACCAATATGGGAATTGGACCAGAAATAAGAATAGTCTGTCACTCCAAGCTCTTTCAGCTTTTCAAGCAAAACCAAACCATAATTGTCTTGGCGTAAGTCTTTGGTCACCAAGGGACTTGTCATCAGTTGATTGACTTCCTGAAGAGCGATTACATCGTATTGCTTTTGGACAATGGTCTGAGCTAATATATCCAATTTCTCATGCTGGTCATCTTCTAGCCAGGCATGAACATTGACTGTTAGTAAATTCATATCTCTCCTTTCTATTTACTTCGTAAAACTTTTTCAACTTGTAGCCTTATTATAACGTAAACGTTTTCAAGTGTCAATAGTTTTACGGAATAATTTTTGCAGTCTTCCGTAAAAGTTTGTCTAGACTTAGAATACTGACCTTTGGCATTTTTTATGATATACTAGCGGTAAATAGCAAGCTAGGAAGTTACCCCAATGAGTAAATACAAGAAAGTCTATACTGACATCAAGGAAAAAATCGAACAAAATATCTGGCAGGCCAATCAAGAGATGCCTACAGAAAATGAACTGATGGAGATTTATTCCTATTCCAAGGACACCATCCGCAAGGCACTATCTCTGTTGGAAATGGACGGCTATATCCAAAAACGTCAGGGACGAAACTCGATTATTTTGGACCATAACCTCGTTAGAAAACCATTTGTGTCCGAATTGAAGACCGTTAGTGAACTCAACCGCTCTGCCCATCATCAAGTCCAGACCGAATTGACCAACCTCTATATTGTCCAAGGTCAGCCAGAGGCCATGAAGGAATTGGAAGTGGATGAAAAAACGGATCTCTACCGTGTTAGCCGCGTTCGGACCATTGACGGTGAGCGATTAGAGTATGAGATTTCCTACTTTGACCGCAGGATTGTTCCCTATCTCAGCAAGGAAATCGCTGAGAGCTCCATTTATCAGTATTTGGAAAACGACCTTGGCTTAGAAATTTCCCATTCCCGCCGAGAAATCTCCTTCCGCTTTGCGACAGAAGAAGAAAAAAGCCTGCTAGACCTGGCAGGCTACGACATGGTGGTCTCTGTTACCAGTACCACCTATTTAGCAGACGGCAGTCCCTTCCAGTACGGCACCATCACCTACCGACCAGACAAGGTTACCTTTGTTTCAATGGCCAAACGGTGATCAACCCATTCTCTCTATTCAACCCAGTGTATAGGCACTGGGTTTTCTTGTGTCGTGAGCCCTAAAAAAGACAAACACCGAAACGATGTTTGTCCTTATTACACCTTGAGCATTTTACTTTCAAGGAGTGATATCAGACTTCACTGCCTTTCTGATAAGCTCAGCTTCTTTTCTTTTTCAAAGCAGCCAAGGATGCCAAGCCGGTCAAACCTAGCAACAAGAAGGAAATATTTTGACTGTCACCAGTATTTGGCAGGACTGGTTGAGTTGTTGTAGTTTCCATTTTCTTGCTTTCTTCCTCAGCAGAAACAGTAGACTCAGTAGAAACCTCGTCCTTGTTTGAGTCCTTGTTAGATTCGGCCGTCTGGTCCTTAACGTCTTTATCTATCGGAGTCGTTGTAACCACCTTGCTATCAGAAGTAACTAAAACCGTCAGCCCTTGATAAGCTGCTTGCCCCAGGCTAAAGATTCGTCCAAGCTGGTCAACCAGCTCCACAAATAGAATCGGTGCAACTGACCCACTTGTCTTAGCCTTGAGACTCAATGCAATAGATGATAAATCACCAGCTTCTTTTTCAACCACAAAGGTATTCCCTTCAAGCTTGATTCCCTCTGAAAGAACTCCATCTACTAGAGCCGGATCAAAGTGTAAACGAATTTGGTAAGTACCTTTTTCAATGCCTTTGAGATCGCCCAACTCTAGTGTCACAGGGAATTCCTGACCAATTTTAGCTGCTTCCGGCAGAACGGCTAAAATGCCTTTGGCCGGCTCATCATAACTCAATCCAAAACCAATTGGGTAGGCAACCTGGTCTGTACTGAGCAATCCATCCTTAATCAGAGGTATGTCTACAGGCAAGCTACCCTTGTGTGGTAGGCCGGCAAAGATAACTTCTACCCCAGCTGGAATATTTGGACCGAACGCATTATCTGGTCGGAGAGCCTCCGTTGGATCCATTCCCTTGTTACCATAGACTGCTACAATTGCCTTAGCAGCTGGATAGTTAGCAACATCATAAGGTTTGGAAATACTCATGACAACAACTAGCTTACCTTGGCTATTAGCGTAATCTACAACCTCAGTAGGAACCCTGGTCAACCAATGGTCACTAGCCAAATGAGATTCACGTCCAATTTCCGACACAAGGATAATATGACTCGCTTTGTCTAAACTTTCTTTCAAGCTTTCCGAACTAGATTCCGCATTGTATCTGACAGTTTCAAATGTAACATCTGCTGGTATAACACCATCCGCCTGCAAGCGTCTCATTCCCAAATCAAGGCCAGGAAGTTCGTTATTATAGGCACCCAATAATAAGACATGGTCACCAGCAGTCAACTTAAATGGCAAGATAGTATCATCGTTCTTAACCACCGTTACCGCGCTGGCGGCAATTTGTCTTTCCAGGTCTCTATTCAAATCAGATCCTACCGCCTGGTTGGCTGCCTCTGCAGTTCTTGCCGCCAAGTCAAAGTCCAATACGCCGCGTTTTGCTTTCAAACGTAAAATCCGTCGAACAGAATCATCCAGCATGCCTTCTGTAATGTGTCCCTGCGCCACTGCAGCTTCGATGTCATCAATAATAGCATCGATTTTAGCTAAATCAAGCTTGTTTCTCAAAACTGTTGGCATCAAGACAATATCCACACCTGCTTGTATGGCCATGATCGCTGCTTCGGATTCCCCAAAGTTTTGAGAAATGGCGTCCATACCCATAGCATCCGTAACAATAATTCCATCATAGCCATACTGATTGCGGACAATGCCTGTCAAAATATCATCAGACAGGGTAGCAGGAATATGAATTTCTTCGCCAGATTTTTTAGAAACATAGGTATCTTTCTCAATCTGTGGGTATTGGATATGAGCTGTCATAATCATGTCCACTCCGCCATCCATAGCAGCTTTAAACGGAGCTAATTCTAAGGCTGCCAATTCTTCCATTGACTTATCTACCAGAGGAAGACCTGTATGAGAGTCGGTTGCGGTGTCCCCATGGCCTGGGAAATGCTTAGCTGCTACAGCCACATTATGGGCCTGAATTCCCTGCATCAAAGGAATTCCTAGGGAGGCAACAAGTTCAGGATTAGATGAGAAGGAACGCAGACCGATAACAGGGTTTTGAGGATTATTATTTGTATCCAATACCGGCGCAAAATCCACATTGACACCCAAAGCAGATAATTCCCTACCGATAATCTCACCAGCCTGTCTAGCTAACTCTGGATCACGGGTGGCACCCAATGCCATATTCCCTGGTAGGGCCGTACCTGAACCCAGACGATAAACAATTCCCCCTTCCTGGTCAATAGCAATCAAGAGAGGGATATTCCCATTCTGAGCCTTATTTCCAACTGCAGCTGCTTGCATATCCTGTGTAAGATTGAGGGTTTGTTCCGTTTCCTTTACGTTTTCCGCAAAGAGGATAACGCCACCAAAATCGTACCCATCAATCGCTTCTGCAATTTCTTCATTAACAACCGTCAGGTCGCTCACCACTTCGCTACCTTCCGTCTGCCACTTACGAAAATCCGGCATCAACATCTGCGTGATTTTTTGCCGTGTAGACATGTCGTCAATCATGCTAGTGATTTGCGTCTCTGCATCTACAGCTTGTTCACCAGTGTTAAGCTCCTCACTAGCTGGAGTTGCAGATAAGTCTGTGGAACTGGCAATCGGTGCATTCACAGCTTCAAGACTGGTGCCTGTTTCTGGTGAAACAGGTTCCGTATTGGCCTTGACTGTAGCCCATGGACTTGTCGCCATAGCAAGCGCAAGACCTGCTAAGTACAAATAGCTATGCTTTTTCATAGTTACCTCCATTTTTTGTTTTTTATATTATTATACAAAAACATCCGCTACCTGTAAACGTTTACCGCCTGACTGTTGACATTCTCTACTAGTTTTTTTCTCCATTCGACAAAATGAAAAACCAGTTGTACAAATACGAACAACTGGTTTTATCACTATAGACTTATCTTACTCATTCAACCATTGGTCAACCGTTTCGCGGTTGACATCAATCCATTTTTGAGCGGCATCGTCAGGAGACATCCCCTCATTCATATCCAAAAGAATGGACTCCATATCCTCAGAGGTCCAGTGGAAATTATCCACAATTTGGTACAATTGAGGCATATCCTCTTGTAGACCTTTCCGTGCAATCGTATGGATATTTTCTGTCGAACCAAATGAACCTTCTGGGTCGTCCAAGTATTTCAAGTCATATTTGGAGAACATCCAGTGCGGAGACCAGCCCGTTACGATGATTTCGTCTTGGTTGGCAATCGCTTTTTCTAAAGCGGTTGTCATGGCACCTGTAGAGGCCTTGGTCAATTCCCAACCAGACAAGTTTCCATAGTCTTGCAGGGCATTTTCAGCCGCCTCCATAATTCCAGCACCGGGCTCAATCCCTGTGATAGTTGTGGTCGCCTGATTAGACAGGTCCGCAATGCTAGTCACATCCATATAGGCTGGGACAACCAATCCGAGCTTAGTCCCTTCCATATTTGGTCCCAAATCATCTAATTGGTTCTTATGTTTGTCATAGAGCGACGCCTGTGTGACCGGCAACCAAGGACTGACTGAGAAATCCGAGTCCCCGTTTGCAACTGACTGCCACATGACGGCATTATCCAGCGGTACCATTTTTACGTGGTAGCCCGCCTCTTCCAAGACCTTGGCAATGACAGTTGTCGACGCCACCTCAGTATCCCACTGAGTATGGGAAATGGTCACCGTCTGTCCCTGCTCTGTATTTCCGGAAGTCAAGGCTAGGAAGCTTCGTCCCAAAGCTGCTCCGACAAATACCAGCAAGGCCGCTAGAGCGATGCACTTGTTGGTTGACGATTTTTGTCCAATTTCACGTTTGGCATTGAAAGCCTGAGTGACACGGTCAAGGATAATCGCTAAGATAACCAAGGAAATACCAGATACAAATCCATTCCCGATGTCCGCCTTCTGAAGGGCAGACAGGACTTCACGACCCAGACCTGGCGCCCCGATCATAGAACCAGTAACCACCATGGACAGGGCCAACATCATGGTCTGATTGACACCAGCCATAATGGTATTTTTAGCCAAGGGCAATTCAACCTTAAGCAATTTCTGAGCCGACGTTGAACCAAAAGCATCCGCTGCCTCAACCAACTCTGTCGAAATTTCACGGATCGCCAAATTAGTAAACCGAACTGTCGGCGGTAGGGCGAAAATCACTGATGCAAAGACACCTGGCACCATGCCAATCCCGAAGAAGGCTACCGCCGGAATCAGATAAACAAAGGCCGGCATGGTCTGCATAAAGTCCAAAATCGGATTGACAATTTTCTTGACCGTATTGTTCTTGGCCATCCAAATTCCCAGAGGAACCCCGATAACAATCGAGATCAGGCTGGCTACGATGACCAGAGTCAAGGTGTTGATCAATTCATCCCACAACCCTTGGTTGTAAATAAAGAGCAGGCCCAAGAAAGTCATGACTGGCAGGGGCCATTTTTTTCGTGCCAAAAACCATACAGCTACAGTTGCTAATCCGATAAATAGGAGCGGATGAATGAACAATAAGGTGTTGGTGATCCAGTCCATCAAGGTACTCCCGATGGCTTGTAGTATATCAAACAGCCCTGCGAAGGTCGTGGTCAACCAACTGGTCAAGGCCTCTACCAGCTCTGCCACTGGTAGTTTTTCTTGCAATAAATCCAAAATATCTAACCTCTTTCTCTAGTTTTCCTCTGTTTCTGACGCAGTGCCATCATCTGGAATATTAGCCAAGGCTTCAATCACGCGCCCGCGAATAATAACCCCAAGGAGCTTATTGTGCTCGTCCGTCACGGCAATCGGCGCCGACGAATCATAAATCAGAGGCATAATATCTGTAATCACTGTATCTTTTGAAACCGTCAGAACGTCCTTATCAATGACATCAGACAGTGGCAAGCCCTTACGACGCGCCTCGATAACAGCATCTGCGGTCAAGGCTCCCACCAATTCCCGACGACGATTGGTTGCCATCAACATAGAAACCTCCTCTGTACGCATGCGCATCAGAGCAACTTGCGGCCCGTCCAATTCAACCGTTGCCGTAATCGGCTTAATCATAATATTTTGTGCCGTCAAGACCTTGGAACGATCGACATCTTCCATAAATTCACGAACAAAATCATTGGCCGGATTGGTCAAAATTTCCTCACCAGTACCGATTTGCATGATTTTCCCGTCCCTCATCAGAGCAATACGATCACCAATTCGCAAGGCCTCGTTGAGGTCGTGACTGATAAAGATGATGGTTTGCTGATTGCTAGCTTGCAAATCCAAGAGCTCATCCTGCATTTCACGACGAATAAGCGGGTCCAAGGCTGAAAAAGCCTCATCCATCAAGAGAATTTTCGGTTTGTTGGCCAAGGCTCTAGCCAAGCCGACACGCTGTTGCATCCCACCAGACAGTTGGTCTGGGTATTGATCCTTGAAGACCAACAAGCCTGCATTTTCCAATGCCTTCTCAGCCGCTGCCTGACGTTCTTCTTTTGATACCCCACGCAATTCCAGACCGAACTCTGTGTTTTCCAAAATCGTCTTATGTGGAAATAAGGCAAAACTTTGGAAAACCATGTTCATATCGTGGCGACGCACCTGCCGCAGCTCTTCAGCGTTCATTTTTGAAATATCTTGACCATCCAAGACAATGCTACCAGATGATGGTTCTATCAAACGATTGAGCATCCGCACCAAAGTTGATTTCCCTGAGCCCGACAGACCCATGATGACAAAAATTTCGCCCTCTTGGATTGAAAAATTAGCATCGTAGACCCCAACGGTGGCACCTGTTTTCTTCAAAATTTCTGTTTTTGATTTTCCCTGTTTGACCATTTCAAGGGCAGCCTTCTGCTTTTTACCAAATACTTTGGTCAAATTTTTCACTTCTAGTAATGTCATGTGAACTCCTTTCCCGAAGTGGCTACATTATAAAATTTAAGTGTTGTCACTTTTTATAAACTCTATCTTAAAGTAAGTGAAGCCCATTGTCAAGGAAAAAGTGTTCACATCATTTTCAAACAGACTATCAAAAATACCCTCAAACGCCGTATCTACAAGGCTTAAACTCTGGTGAAAGAGTAAAAAAAACAAACCACCGAAGTGATTTGTCTTTTATGTAAGTATTATTTACTATGCCAGATGTCTTCGTTGTACTGCTCGATTGTACGGTCAGATGAGAAGAATCCTGCTTTAGCAATATTGTGAACAACTTTCTTGTTCCATGCATCTTGATCTTCGTAGTCTGCAAAGACTTGCTCTTTAACTTCGATGTACTCTGCTAAGTCAATCAAGGTCATGAACCAGTCTTTCGAGATCAATTCATGGTGAAGACGACCAAGGCGTTCTTCATTACCAAGTGCTTTCACTTCATCACTAATGATAAAGTCAACCGCACGTTTGATGTTGGCATCACCATTGTAGTAGTCCGCAGACACGTAGCCAGCTTTGTCGTACAAGTCGATAATGGTATCTGAATCCTTACCAAATGTGTAGATGTTATCCATGCCTGCTAATTCTGCAATCTCAACGTTAGCACCGTCCATAGTACCAAGTGTCAAAGCACCGTTCAACATAAATTTCATGTTACCAGTACCTGACGCTTCTTTAGAAGCCAATGAGATTTGCTCAGAGATGTCAGTCGCAGGAATCAGTTTTTCAGCAACCGTTACGTTGTAGTTTTCTACCAAGTGAACGTTGAGGTACTTGCTCACTTCTGGGTCATTGTTAATCAACTCAGACAAGCAAAGAATCAAATGAATGATGTCTTGAGCGATAATATAAGCTGGAGCTGCTTTACCACCGAAGATAACAGTGATTTTACGTTTTGGCAGGTTGCCATTCTTGATTTCAAGATACTTGTGGATGACATACAAGGCGTTCATTTGTTGGCGTTTGTACTCGTGGAAACGTTTGATTTGTGTATCGATAATAGAGTTTTCGTCCAATTCGATACCCTTGTTGTCTTTGAGGTAACGTTTAAGAGCCAATTTATTGTTGTGTTTGATTTCAGCCAATTTAGCATGCACTTCCTTGTCATCTGCGAAAGCAAGCAATTTCTCAAGCTTAGTCGCATCTGTCAAGTATTCATCGCCAATCAATTCCTTGATGTAGTCTGCAAGATCTTGGTTAGCAAATTCCAACCAACGACGGAAGGTGATACCGTTTGTCTTGTTATTGAATTTCTCTGGGTAAAGCTCGTAGAAACCTTTCAACTCAGAGTTTTTCAAAATTTCAGTATGGAGAGCCGCAACCCCGTTGACAGAGTTTGAGAAGTGGATATCCATGTGAGCCATGTGCACACGACCAGACTCGTCGATGATGTGAAGAGCAACATCCGCTACTTCCTTAGCAACCAAGGCATCCAATTCCTTGATGATGTCTACTAAGTGAGGTACTACCTCTTCCAAGAATGACAATGGCCATTTTTCAAGGGCTTCTGCCAAGATGGTGTGGTTGGTGTAACCAGTCATGTTCTTAACGATGGCCACTGCTTCTGCAAATTCCAAGCCGTGTTTTTCAGTCAAAAGACGAATCAACTCAGGAATCACCATTGATGGGTGAGTATCATTGATTTGAACGTAAGCATAGTCTGCCAAGTCACGCACATTTGAGCCACGCTCAATCGCTTCATCAATCAAGAGCTGGGCAGCGTTTGATACCATGAAGTATTGTTGGTAAATGCGGAGCAATTCACCATTCTTGTCTGAATCATCTGGATACAAGAAGAGGGTCAAGTTTTCTTGAATAGCCGTCTTGTCAAACGTAATGCCATTTTCAATCAAGCCATAGTTGACAGACTGGATATCAAACAAGTTGAGGTAGTTCTTAGTGTCTTTCTTGTAACCAAGAATATCCAAACGGTCCAACTTAGATGTCAAGGTGAAGTTTTTGAATGGTACATCGTAGCTGATTGTCGTTGGAATCAACCAAGAGTCATTTTCAATCCAGAAGTTTGGCTCTGCATCTTGTTGGTTGTCCTTGAAGACTTGTTTGAAGAGACCGCAGTGGTAGTTGAGACCAACACCCTCACCGTTGATACCAAGTGTTGACATCGAATCTACAAAACATGATGCCAAACGGCCAAGACCACCGTTACCAAGTGATGGTTCTGGTTCAACGTCTTCAACCTGCGCCAAGGACTTGCCAGCTGCTGCCAATTCTGCCTGAATGTCTTTGTAGACACCCAAGTTGATCAAGTTGTTTGACAAGAGTTTACCAATAAGGAACTCTGCTGAGATATAGTAAACCTTGCGTTTACCTGTGTTTTTTGGCATATCTGCCGCTGATAGTTTGACATAGTTGAGCAACTGAAGATAGATTTCTTCGTTGGTCATGTCGGCTAATTTCTTATTGGCTTTGCTTTCTGCAAATGTAGTAAAGTTATTCATGATTTTTATTTCCTCGTTGATATAGTGTAGTCATTTTGACTAAGAAGTCTATGCGGTCCTGGGTTAAATCTTCGGCTTTCATCCGCCATTCCCAGTTGCCTCCAACAGTTGAAGGCATGTTCATACGGCTGTCTTCACCCAAGTCCAGAACATCTTGCATGGTCGCAATAGCTGTATCGCTGACAGTTGCAAACAGTGTTCGAAGCATGGCTTGAGTAACTGGCTCAATCGGTTTTCTGTTGGTATAGGCATCTACAAATTCCTGTTGTTCAGGCTCTAGATTGTTATACCAGCCATTAACCACCTCATTATCATGGGTACCTGTATAGGCGATTGAGTTTGGCACACAACGGTGTGGGATGTCGATGCTCTGTCCAGTCACATCGAAGAAGCCAAATTCTAGGATTTTCATACCTGGGTAGCCGCAATCTGCCAGAAGTTTACGTGCCTTAGCATCGATATTTCCAAGGTCCTCTGCAATAATCGGCAGGTCCCCTAGGGCTTCTTTAACTGCCTTGAAAAGATTGTAGCCTGGTCCTGGCTCCCATGTGCCAACCTTGGCAACTTTAGCATCTCCAGCTACCTGCCAGTAGTCAGAAAAGCCTTTGAAGTGGTCAATTCTCAAGACATCGTAGATCTTGAAGCTCTCGTGAATACGGTAAATCCACCAGTTGTAGCCAGTCTTTTCATGTTGCTCCCAATCATAAAGTGGGTTACCCCAGAGCTGACCGTCCGCAGAGAAATTATCCGCTGGTACGCCTGCCACATAAAGTGGCTTGCGTTCGCTATCAAGCTTGAAGAGCTGTGGCTTGGTCCAAACTTCCACACTATCTGCCGATACGTAAATGGGCATATCTCCAATAATCTTGATGTGGTTTTTGTTGGCGTAGTCCTTCAACTGCTTCCACTGGCTAAAGAAGAAGTATTGAGTGACTTTGAAGTAGTCGATTTGATCTGCTAACTCTAAACGATACTTGGCCAAGGCTTCTTCGTTTCTGGCAACAACTTTCTTGTCATCCCATTCTTGTAGGGCCTTGTTGCCAAAATGTTCTTTAATTGCCATGAACTCTGCATAGTCATTTAGCCATGATGAATTAGCTTTTTCAAACTCTTGAAAGGCGGCCTTACGCTTGTCATCACTCAAGAAGTTTTGAACTGCTCTTTCCAAGATTGGTCGACGTGCTTCATAAATCAAGGCATAATCCACTTTTTCTGGATTGTCCCCAAAATTCACGTCTTGGTAATCAAAATTAGCTAGTAAATCCTCTTCCGCCAACAAATCAAAATCAATTAAATGGGTATTTCCAGCGATAGCTGAAAATGATTGGTAGGGAGAATCTCCATAACTGGTCGTTGTGAGAGGAAGAAGCTGCCAGTAGGTCTGCTTGGTTTCAACCAAGAAATCAACAAAATCATAGGCAGGCTTTCCAAAAGTACCGATACCAAACTTACCTGGAAGTGAGGTGATATGCATTAAAATTCCACTGGTACGATTCGCCATAAAAACGTTTTCCTTTCTTTCAAGTACAATGATAGTTTAACGCAAACGTTTGCACTTGTCAAGGAAATATAAAAGATTTTTAAAAACTTTTCCGTAAAACTGCTCGAAAGCTGTCAATATGAGCTTTTTAAAACACTTGTTAATACCTTTCAAAAAGAAAATCCGAGAATTTCTTCTCAGATTTTCTATATTATCTTATTTTTTATGAAAAGGTTTGCTCTTCAATTTTGATTTCATTATCCGCCACATCCGCGAGTAAGTTTGTCACATTTGTATGGTCTAAATAAAAGTCTGTTACCTTGTCGCGAATTTGGCTTTCGATGACCCGACGGAGTGGGCGAGCCCCCATTGCCTTGTCATAGCCGGCTTCCATCAAGAAGTCTTTGGCAGCCTCGGTCACCTCTAAGCTAATCCCTTTTTTAGCAAGTGTTTTATTGACCTGAGCCAGCATCAATTCTACGATAGCTTTGAGATCTTCTTTATCCAAGTGCTTGAATTCGATAACTGCATTGAAACGATTGAGAAACTCTGGGCGGAAGAATGGTGCGATGCGGTCCATGATGTCTTGATTTTCTTCACCTTCTGCCATTCCATATCCAAAACCTGCATTTGATGTAGCGATGATAATGGTATTTTTAAAGTTGACTTGATTGCCCTGTCCATCTGTCAAATGCCCGTCATCCAGCACTTGCAAGAGGAGAGTAATCACTTGTGGATCAGCTTTTTCAATTTCATCCAAGAGGACAATGGAGTACGGATTGCGGCGGACACGCTCGGTCAAAGTATGGGAATTGTCATCGTAGCCCACATAACCAGCTGTGGTCCCAATCAGCTTGGAAACGGCTGTCCGATCGCTGTATTCAGACATATCCAGGCGGATAATGGCATCCTTGTTACCAAACAAGTCTAGCGCTAACTGTTTTGCTAACTCTGTCTTACCCACACCTGTCGGACCGACAAAGAGGAAGGAACCAATCGGACGGTTGCCGTCATCAAAACCTGCACGATTTCGACGAATGGCACGAGATACTGCTTCCACCGCATCGTCTTGACCGATAACCTTAGCTGCCAGACGATTTTTCAATTCCTTGAGTAGTTCAATATCAGAAGCTCCCATTTGTGAGACTGGGATGCCTGTCATCCGCTCAACCGCCTGAGCCACATCATTAACAGTCGCTACCACTTTCTGTTGCTCCGTATGATTATCGATCTGTTTTTGTAGCTTATCAATACGGACCTTTTCATTCAAGGCTTTTTCATAATCCTCTTTCTCAGCCGCTTCCAACTGCAACTGTTTTGCCTCAGCCATTTCTGCTTCCAAGGTCTGAATATCTGTCACAGGATGTTGTGCAGCCAAATGTGCAGCAGTCACATCAACCAGGTCAATAGCCTTATCAGGCAAGCTGCGCTGTGGAATATATTGGACAGAATAATCTACTGCAGCTCGTAAGACTTCATCTGGCAATTCAATATTGTGGTGGGCTTCATAAAGCGGCTTAATCCCTTTCAAAATCTGGTAGGTGTCCTCTGCGGACGGAGCATTGACCTTGACTTCATTGAAACGACGAGCCAGAGCAGCGTTCTTGTGAATGGTGTTGCGGTATTCGTCCTGCGTAGTGGCACCGATAACAGTTAACTCTCCACGGGAAAGAGCTGGTTTGAGAATATCCGCTAAGCCCTTGGAACCTGAGTCCCCACCAGTGCTACCAGCTCCCAAAATCTGATGAATTTCATCAAAGAAGAGAATGATATTTCCTGCTTTTTTGACTTCATCCACAAGATTTTGCACATTTTCCTCAAAAGCTCCGCGGTACTGGGTCCCTGCCTCCAAGCCAGAAATGTCAATGGAGATGATTTCCTTGTTCTTAATGGCAGCTGGGACATCTCCGTTGACAATGGCTTGAGCCAAGCCTTCTACTACCGCTGTCTTTCCGACACCCGCATCACCGACCAAAACAGGATTGTTCTTAGTCCGACGAGCTAGGATTTCAGAGGTTTCTTGGATTTCCTTGTTGCGTCCAATGACTGGATCCAACTTACCTTCACGCGCATCTTGGGTCAAATTGCGACCTAATTTTGCTAAAATCCCATCTGACTTTATCTGACCTTTAACCTGTGTTTGAGCCACTTCTTCTGTCTGTGGCAGGCGACCAGTCTGACGGTACATAGCAAATTCTTCTGGTGTTACTTCACGCCCATTGATAGAATAACGGCGACGTTCTGTGCTGTAGCCTCCCATGTTGCCCATGAGCTGATTGAAAATGTCGTCCATATTGTTAAAGTTATTGAAATTGTTGTTCATCGTTTTTACCTCGTTTAAGTTTTATTTGCTTTTGACTTTTACTGACCTTTGTTTTAAAAAAATTGATTTAGTCTTTTAGTTTGCTTTTAGTACTAGGCAACGAGCTGAAGGCAGTACTGAAGTACGGCAAAGCGAGTTAACGCAGTAATAAAAGATAAACTAAATGACGCTAATAGGGTATAATCCTGTCTTTCATAGTACCCTCCTCAGAAGTTTGTCTTTTACTGACCATTTAGTCAATTTGTCAGTCAAACTTTTTCGTTTGACTTTAACTGACCTTTTGTTCAAAGAATTCGTAAGGCCCTTTACCTTACGAATCTTATTCTACACCATTGGTCAGCAAAAGTCAATAGTTTTGTTTGACCTTTTTTGACTTTTTATAGTCGAATGAATTAGCTTTCAAACAAGGAACTGAGGCGCAGGCTATACTAAAGTATGGCAAGGCGAAAGTGACAATGTATCAAAGTTAATTCAAATGACTATAAAAAAATCTACCTGACGGTAGATTTGGTAGCTACTAGATGATAATCCCTTCCAAATGATCCAGTTCATGCTGAACAATCTGGGCTTGGAAGTCTGTCAGCTTTAGGCTCTGCTTTTTCCACGCAGCATCAAAAAACTCCACTTCAATCTCCTGATAGCGTGTCGTCGAGCGGATACCTTCAAGCGACAGGCAGCCTTCCTCGGTCTGATAGGGCTTGGCCTTGCTGATGAGGACGGGATTGTACATGACCAGGTTGGTAAAACCCATGTTGACGATGATAATCCGCTTTTTGACGCCAATCATGTTGGCCGCCATGCCCTCGCAGGCATGAGCATTGGCTGCTAAAGTGTCCTGCAAGTCCTGACCGACCTGCACGTCTAGCGGAGTCGCAGGCTCAGACTTCTGCTGCAAGAAGAAAATATCTTTCATTATAGGTTGAATCATGGGGTGTCCTTTCTGGCTACACATTCTTCCAGATAGGACGAAATTGAGGAATGAATCTCTTTTTCTAATCCATTGTGCCACAAAAAGACTTTACCTGTTGAGTCTGATAAGACAAGTAAGTCATCCATATGCAAATCCTCGAAAATAAATTTATCCTGAGGAAAGTCTGTATACAGGCTACGTGCTTCCAAGGTTGTAGCAATAACATCCGTCCAAGCATCCCCATTCAGACCAGTCCATTCTGTTCCGTAGAATGAAATCACCCCATACTCTTTCAAATAGTCCTTATAATCTGCTGGAAATGTCAATTGAAGTTTGCTTTCAGCCTCCACTACTTCTTGCTCACTAGCAGGGCGACCGCAATAAAGCCCTTCAACTGTTTTTATTTTCTCCAATAACTGACTCATACTTGTCCCTCCATAAGTGCTTTAGCAATTGCTCGCTTATCTCTAGCAAAATCTGAATCATGACCAACCTCTGACCTACCTGCTTTGTGCAATATTATTTTATTTCCGTTTACTATGTGTTCCTCTTTGGTTAATAAGGCATAATGACCACCATTTTTTTGACCGATATGATGGGCTTCTAACACTTTACCATCTTTAATAGGTTGCAAACCACTTTGCAATCTCTCTGCATTGGTCCGACCTTTTTCATCTACACCTACATCCAGCGATAGCTCTTTTGGAACAAGACAAAAGCGGGGTTCACCATTTTCTTTCTGTCCAAATTGCACAGCTCGCATTCCGATGTCCACATAATGCTTGAGTTCTTGATGATTGTAAATATCCTTAGCCAACTCTTTAGGAAAACCGTGAACTTGAGCAAGAATTTCTTGAAACTTGCTCAGACCATCATAGCTATAGGTAGATTTGCTATCAGAGGCGACCTCCAATCGCTTATCTGAATCTATTGGCTTTTCAAAGGCATCAATCGCTCGTTTGCCAACTTCATTCACGACAGGCTTAACCGCCTCCGCAACAGTTTTCAATCCTTCTATCATATCAATCCTCCATTTCGTAACCAATCCTGCATGGCCTTATGGTCCTTTAGTTCAAATAAATAATAGTACGTCATCAAACCCTGTACCAAATCCCGTCTGGCCTGCTGGCTGATAGTCTCTGGTAGGTTCTGGTCAATCTCCTGCTGAAGTACCTGTGTCAAAGCCACTGGCTCTAACCCTTTTTCAGCTTTCAACCGAACTTTCTCGACCAACTCTGGATATAATTTCCCAAGAATGTGCGCCAAATCATGCATACTAAAATTATCTGGGGAAGCCGATTGCAAGAAATTGAAAATCCTTACTTGAGTCAAACTATCTAGACCTACTGCTAGCGTTAATTCTCGTAATTCTGTAAAAGACAAGGCATTGTCTAAATTTGGACTGGCACTCAGCAACTCTAAAATAGCCAAGCGGTGATAGGGAGACTCTATCCTTGCTACTGGAGTTGGCTGTTGAAATACCGTTTCAACCGAGTCATATTTTGCCACCTTGCACAAAACTGGCTCCAACCATTCATTTTGATAGACAGCTGCAACGCCTTTCGGAAGTTTAGCCAACTCGTTTATCTGGTCTTCATTTAGATTGGCAGCTTTTCCAACCAATTCCCTATCAGAGTATTCGGGTAATCGCAAAATAATCTTGGTATTAGTATTACGAATAACAGCTAAGTCTAATAGACCCGGTGCTTGATCTGCGATGATAAAACCTTCTCCGTAAGTTCGCATCTCAGCGATTGCATTGGTCAACATCTCTACGCTTTTGCCAAGTAAATTACTTGACTCGGTTGCCTGTTCTGTTGATGTACGTTTCAAGAGATTATGGGCCTCTTCTAAAACAGTCACATGACGAAGCGACTGATTCATACCTTGACTAGAAGCCATTCGGTATTCTTGCATTTTTAAAACGAGAAGCCCCATTATCAAGGACTTAGTTTCACTGGACCCCAGACGGCTTAAATCCACAATGACATTTTCATCGAATAACTCTCTGGAAGAAATTTCATCTTCTGTAAACATCAACTGGTAAATTCCTGTCGTGAGAGATTCCAAGCGTGTCAGCAAGGCTCCTTTATAAGCTCCCTTATTTTCATCATCGTATTCGCTAGAATCAATGATTTCTTTAATCGTCCTTAGGACATCCGCAAATGTTGGGAAAATGATTTTTGAATAGGCATTTTCCGATAAAATTAGGTCCCAACCACAATCTCGATAGGCTTGTTCAATAGCTTTTTTCAAAACAGCAGGCATGGCGGCATACATAGGCCAACAAACATTGAAAAGTTCTACAAGACGGTCCAAATGTTCTAAAACATGGACCCCTTCTGGAAAACTAAATGGATTGATTTTCAATAATGGCGTTACACTTGGATTGGTCCCAAATACGGCTACATCTTCATCTGAACCAAAAACTTGCTTGTATTCTCCTTTAGCTGGCTCTACAACTAAAAATGTTATTCCTTTTTTCCTAGCTTGAGCAAGCAATTGATAGACGGTATTGCTCTTACCTGTACCCGTGCTACCTGTAACAAATGTATGGGATGCCAAGGAAGGCAAGGAAAGCTGAACTGCTGTATTTTCTTCGTGATTCATGTGGAAAATATTTCCCAAAGGAATCTGTTCTTGGACATCTTTTTCCTCAAAAGTAGAGATATTTCGACCAAACTGAGCACACTCTAAAACAGGAAGACCAGCAATTGACTTCTGTGGGAAATTGAGGGCATAGGCTAATTCCTTTCCAGACAGTGGCGTAGCGGCTGTCACAATCTCTGGATAGACGGCAAAGTCCTCATCAAATTCCAAAATTTCTGGATTGAAACCAAAGAGAGGGTGGCGTAAATCTTTTAGATAGGCAGTAATGGCTTTCGCCTTGTCACGCTCCGCTACTACATCTCCCCGCCAGAGATTGACAACTGTTTGCGACAGATGGGATTCTTCTCCCTGAGTCAAGGCCAAGTAGGAATGTGCGACATTATTGGCAATGGTTGGATCTTCACTCAAAACATAGGCAGAAAAATCCCACAGCCCCAAGGCAGTTGACAATTCCAAACGTTCCATCTGCTTGTCCAAATTTTTCAGAGCGTGCTGAACATGGTGGTTGACAAAGGACTGACTGATGCCTTCATTTTTCCCAATGGTAGCAGTCACACTGGAAGTTCTGGCAAAATTAGCTCCAAAGTTGGCACCAAGACTACTTGAAACTGTTTTTCCTACTGCATTGGCAACAGAGGCTGTTTTTCCTAGCGTATTGGTAATACCTTTGGCGATTGATTTGCTTTTGTTCCAATTTTTATTAGCATTTATTGAGACTCCTACATTTTGAGCTGCTCCAAAGCGTAGCCCAAATAAATTCACTCCCGAATCAATCTGGGTATTGTGACTAGCTGAAAATCCAACACTATGCCCTTCACCTTTAGTATTGGTCTCCGTCTCGCTGGTCCCACTTGACTCACTGTGACCTTGCGAATGGGTTTGGGTTAAATTGTGACCGGTTTGGCTTCCGACACTGGCACCTATATTGATACCAACAGTTGCAGAAGAACCCCTTGAATCTGATTCTGTCAATTGGAACTGGGTCTGCCAAGCGGCATAAGGAGATAGGTTTGAATATATCTGGGATAGATGCAACTTTCTATCCGCCACATCCAAAACTGGCGTTGCCAAGAGGACAAGAACGTATTTCTTTAATAGCAGCCCGCTTTTGATCTGACAATACAGACGCATCACCAATGAGCTGAGAAAACCTATCTTTAATCAGTCCTGTTTGCTCTTTCCAATAATGAATCGACAGAGTCGTAAAGTCTTTTCCAACCTCTTCCACTTGTTTTATGTATTCAAACCTCGCAAAAGCAATTAACTGATCCCGAACTTGACCTTTGGCCTTGGTCTTCATTTTATTGTAGTCATCAACCTTTGAAAATACTTTCCCCGTATCATTAAAACCATTTACAAATGCTGAACCTAGTATTTCAATATTTTTCTTATCCCAGGCTTTTCCTAAACTATTCTTGATATTGTTTAGGGCTTTCTTAGGAGATTCTTCCATTTCTTTCTGATAGGATTTCAATTGGAAATCATCAACTGCCCTATTCCACAGAGAGTCTCGCTCTTTTATGAATAGTTGTAAAGAAGCATAATTTTTCTCATCCCTTACTTTCTCACTCAAGTTTTGCTGGTATACAGTTGATGAGGAATTGAAAAAATCAGCTTGTTGGCGTTTTAAATCATTCACCAATGCCTGCTTGTCTTTCTCCAACTTTTTCTCTAAACGGTCTTTTTCTTGCTCAATTGTATTCTTGGAATCTTCAATGATTGACTGCGTTTGAGAAATAATATGCTGCAAATACTGGTCCGCCTGTACACATTTATTATAAGCCGCATACTTGGTTGAAAAAACCTCAATTTCTGACTCTAAACTGTACAGTCCACTGTTGGCATAGAGAAGATTCCCCTCCCCCTTAGACTGCAATTCCTGAGCCAGTTTCTGTTGAGTTGGAAGAATGTTATAAGTATACAACTGTTGATAATAAGGATTTGAAGTGTCTGTAAACTCAGCTAAACTTTTTTGATAAACTCTCTCATAATCTGGCTCTTGGAAATGACCGCTGTTTTTTGATCCCAAGCCCATTAGAGAGGATAAGAAATAAACTCTTTTTGTTGATAATTTTCTTGGAAGAGCTTGATTTAATACCTGATGATCTTGAAAAGTTGATAAGGCCGCAGTGTCTGCCTTGTTAACAACTAGTATGGTGTACCGTAAATCAATTCCATCGATTTGTTCTAATTCCTGATAAAGTTTATCATTGTCTACAGTATCTAAGCTAGTGTACTCCGATATAAAAATAGGCAAACCATTGCTCATACCCGCCATAGCCTCACGAAGAAGCTGCAAATGCTCCATATTGGTCGAAGAATTGGAGCCTGGAGTATCAAATATGACGTAGCGATGAGAAGATTTTGACAGTGGACTATCGGTAAACGCTGTTTTCACAGTGATAATATTCAAACCACTATCTTCCCTAGCATTCAAATAAGCCAACACAGCCCGTGCTAGTATCTGCGGAGTCATTTGTGGCAAACTCTGCCGAATGGATTCTAAATCTGTGATAATTGTCTCATCAATCCTATCACCTTCAACCTCAAAGCCGTCCTCATCAATTCGGATACGAACCTTACTTCTTAGAAGTGTTGCTTCTATTTCAATCCATTTTTCAGAAAATTTCTCAATTTGTATAATTTTCGCTGTTGTAGGTTGGTCACTGGCAGGTAGTAACTCATATCCTACCAACGAATTGATAAAAGTAGACTTCCCTGCACTATAATTTCCCAAAACCAACAATGGAATCTGAGGTTTCGTTGCATCTTGAAATTTTTGAATCGCTAGATCATTTTCCAACTCTTTTGGAAGAATGACCTGAGTTTTATCAAAAATACTCAACACTTCTGGGAGAATGTCACGTGCATTGGACAAGTTACATGGCGATTTTGTCACTGAGATTGATGAGTCATTTCGTGTTTGAACAAAAGCTATCAACTCCTTAAATTCATCACTATTTCCTTCAAATAACAAGTCAATCCCTGTTCCATCATCGTATTCTTCCAAAAGAATATCAACAATTTCTTGAATCTGAAAAGAGAGTACCCCTTTTTGGATATTTTCCCGTACTAAACGACTATTTGGATTTGTTTCAAAGGTAATCTCCTCCCAAGTCTCTGAAATCGGTTGTTGTTTTTGAAAAATGATTCGTTTACGAAATGGATTACTAATTATTTTTATCTTTGTCATACTAAATCTCCATTTTTATTCTATGTTTTATTATACCATATATAAAACGTTTTCATAACATCAAAAAAGCCTAGTTCTCACCAGACTTGTAGCGTTACAATAGATGTGAGACTTCTAGAAGTCAAAAAGAAGATTCCCTGATATGATAAGAGTACCACCTACTCATCAAAAAGGAAATCTTCTCATGACTAGTATACCACAAAATCTTCGCTATTTGCCACACACTCTGGAAACACGCTACCACGCTGTTAAAACCTATCGAAATGGAGCTTCTGTCACCTTCATCTGTCGACGCTACAAGGTCTCAAAAGCCTCTCTCATGCGGTGGAACAAGCGATTCGACGGCACCAAAGAATCGCTGAAAGACCGGTCGCATCGACCTCTAACACCTCATCCAAAAGCTCATACCGAACAGGAGCTTACCTGGATTAAAAATTGCATCCGAAGAAATCCACAGGCAACCCTCATCGAAATATTCTACAAGCTCAAAACTAATAAGGGCTATGACCGCCATCCCTGCTCTCTCTTTCGAATCTTGAGAAAACTTGATTTCTTCAAATCCCCTAAAACTAAGCAGAAAACCTATGTGCCTAGGCCTTACCATACCCCAACTGAACTCGGTATCAAGTGGCAAATGGACGTCAAATATGTACCGACTCACTGCTACACAGGCAAGCTACCTGACAAATTCTATCAATATACCGTCATTGATGAGGCCAGCAGGGAACGTTTTATCTTCCCTTTCAAAGAGCAATCTTCTCACTCAACTGTTCAGTTTGTCAAAATGGCTATGAGATACTTTGGATACAAACCCAAAATTATTCAAACGGATAATGGTTTTGAGTTTACCCATTTCAAAGAGACCAAGCAAATTCACCCCCTAGACCTACTTTGTCAGGAACTTGGTATTGAGCACAAACTAATTCGTCCTCGAACACCCAGACATAATGGCAAGGTTGAGCGCAGTCATCGAAATGATAACCGACGTTTCTACCAGCACTTGACCTTTTACTCCTATGACGATCTGATCAAGCAGATGAAAACCTATCTTTATCGTTCTAATCGACTCCCTATGCAAACTTTAGGCTGGAAATCTCCTATCGATATCAGAAAAGCTTTACTAGAAGCTAGCTCCTAGTAAAGCTTAACAAATGGATAACTTCAAAATCACCTTTTTGGTCTCACATCATTGACAAAGGTACACAAAAAAGCCTAGTTCTCACCAGACTTTCCTTATTTATTCTTGGCAATAAATCGCAATAGCTTGACTGACAAAGGCTGCTGTGCCTGGTCCACCTGCTCGGTCAATGTTGGCTGAAAATCGCTCGTCCTCAACATACATAAGACCTAGATTTTGCAAGATTTCCTTGGTGCAGGTGTAGAAATTTTCTGTGATATAGGCCTGCAAGTTCGCTACCTGAGCCTGCACATCTGGATGTTCGGCTTCCAAGCTCTGCATTTTTCCAAAAGCTTCAAAAATGCTCTGCATCTCTCGGGCAAACGCTTGATCCTTACTGGCATCGTAACCTTCTTCAAACTCAGCATAGGCCGCGGTCTGTCCCCACCGCTCCTTGGCCTCCGTCTTGTAGGCTTCTAGCTGACTACTGTCAAATGCGTGAAAGTCCATGACTTCTCCTCCTTTTTCTATGAGCAATCTGGCGTAACTGATGATGCGATCCAACCGTTCCCTTTTGAGCTCTAAAAGGGCGACATGATCCCGCAAGACCTGCTGACAATTGACTTCCGTCACGTCCAGAAGCTGCTGAATATCTTTGAGAGGAAAATCCAATTCACGAAACAATAGAATTTCTTGCAGACGAGCCAAATTCTCTTGATTATAGTAGCGATAACCATTTTCAGCCACAGAAGCTGGTTTGAGCAAACCAATCTGGTCATAGTGGTGCAAGGTACGCACGGTCAATCCCGTCAGCTGACTAACCTGCTTAACTGTCCATTTTTCTGACATGGAAACCTCCTCTCTATGACCAGTATAAGGGATAACGTAAGGTGAGGGTCAAGAACTTTATAAAAATTTTTTCTCATCACTCTACCCTCCTGGGAATGCAATTCCAGGCCAATCTTTTTTGATCATATTACTTCTTTTAATACTCTAGTATAATTTTACTCTATCACTATAAACTCTCTCGGCCTGCCTAATAATGTCTTGATATGTTTTTATTTCAATTTTTGAATCACGTAAAGTTTGTATATTTCTTGGACTCAACTTCTCAAAAGCTGCTTTTCCACAAATAAAGTAAGCTCTGATATCTTGTTGGCTTTGCACTTTTAATACTGAATCAGATCTATCAATTTCATCAGCGATAAATTCTCTATATTTAGCAACTTGACTCTGTATTTCGGAAATATTTGGAGCTGAATATGCTGTTTTTTTCTCTCTTTTTAGTTCACATATAATTGGAAAGGGTTCATCAGCTGTTCTGATTATTAAATCAGTACGCCCTTCTACCATATTTTCATCAATGAAAATTTTATATTTTCTTTGTGTGTCAATTACAAGCTCTTCACTTGGTTTATCCCAATATTGGTTAATTAACCAAGGATTTCTCTCTAAATGTTCTTCAAATACAGCTTCAATCTCTTCTTGATCAATAATCTGTTTAAGCTTATTAATAATACTAATTCTATCTTCAATATTAGATTTAATTCGAAGAGCAGCATTTAATTCTGTTTTTTCGAATAAATTATAGAATTTTTTTAGAATATCCCCAAATTTATCAACATCTGTATCTATTGTAATGCCATTAATAACTTTGTTATTAACTAGGGCAAAAATAGCTTGCCCATAAACTCTATACTCTGCATCCGAATAATTTTCACCATTATCAAAAACTCGTTGGGAAAGTTTAGCAACCTGTTTCTGTTGTTCATCATTATAAACTTCAAAAGCTATACTTAAACCATTATCAACACTTAGCATCTTATCAAGGTAGTCCAATTTTTCTCTAACTCGACTAGCCCTCAAATTGTTCCAGTTAGCATTTAATTTGTTACTTATTCTGGAAAGTTTATCAATTAATAATTTTACATTCGGAATTTCTTTATTTAGGCCTTCTCTACTACTGAGTACTGGGTCTTCTTCCTCGTTTTGAAGAAAGTCAGCATTAACTTCACCTAAAAAGTATGAATTAGTAATTCGATTCTTTAATTTATCTCGTAAAATATCCTCATCAGCTAATTTTCCATGAATATAAACAATAACCCCAGATACACTAATATTTTCATCAGCTAACAAATGACTAGGTGTTTCAACCGTCCCAAGCCAACCATTAATGGAGTTTTCAATAAAAAACTCATCCTCCTCCTTATAAAAATTTTCTTCAGGAATCCTAGGAAACCTTCCTCTGATGTCTTCTAATTCCATTCCAAAATAATAAATAAATTCCAGATTTTCATCATAGAAATGCTGGGCTAGATTTATTTCTGTTGTATTTATTTTTAACGAAAAATCATGTTGTCCGATTACTCCTACAGAAAAACGTCGAGAAAGCAGATTCTTTAATCCTTCAACACTCGTTGAAATAATCTTTCTCCTCATCTCAGGAATATAAATTGCTGTCCCAGTATCAGGTACTACCATGCCCGAAAATATTGTTTCTAGTTCTGTCAAGTCGTCAATATACTCAACACTTACTGGGACTGTTGCCCTATCTTCAAGTAACAATTCATATTCAAAGGTAATTTTTTTCCATTGAACATCATCAATACTTTTTGTATAAAGAATATAACTATTACCTAAACTAAACGCTGAAAATTTTCCAATCCCTTTTCGCCCCATGTAAGGTCTCAAAATGATACCTTCAGGCTGTCGAACCAAACTAACATCTTTTTCAGTTCCAGAAATAGCATATCTATTAACCAACTCTTCGTCAGTCATACCTATTCCATTATCTAATATTAATAGTGATGTTTTTTTAGAAGTATCAAAATTTATCTCACGATAAAAAATATCACATTTCGTAGAATAGGCATCCCATGAATTCGCAATTATTTCGGCAATAGCTGGGGGATTAGAAGTATATAAATTTCTACCAAAATGCTTAACCGCACCGTATGCTACTTGCAAGTCAATTTGTTCAATACTCATTGTAAGTTCTCCAAATGTTCTAAAATACTATTTCCAATAACTTCACCCAATTTAGGTGGAACAGCATTACCAATTTGTAACGCAACTTGTGCAATAGGGTAATTTCCTCCAAGTTCAGGTTCTGTAAAAAGATAATTCTTTGGAAAAGTTTGTAGCATCGCTCCCTCACGCAAACTCAACGCTCTATCTTGATCTGGGTGACCAAAACGACCATTTCCAATACCTGGAAACTGTGTTGTGATTGTGTTAGAAGGTTGATCCCACTCCAAACGACCATAAACAGAACCAAAGGACTCTCCGCTCTTTTTCTTATAAGCTTCAAGCAAAAGCTCTTCATCCCAATCCCTCCAAGTTCCACCCGGCTTTGACTGTTTTATCCTTCTCATATTTAATTCGGAAAGTTTGCGACTTCTATGTAGAGGGTCCTCCAAATTAGTCTCTCCCGCCTTTAGTTTTGGTAAATTTCCAATTGTCTCCCTCAGTGTTGGGTAACTATCTTTAGCAAATTGAGGAGACAGTAATTTTATCTCTCCTAATTTTGAAGCTAAAAGTAATAGGCGTTTTCTTTTTTGTGGAACACCATACTCCGGGGCGTAAACTACTTTATAATCAATTGAATAATCATTATCTTTCAAAATTTGGATAAAGTTATCAAAGACCTTCTCTTTAACCATCTGAGGAACATTTTCCATAGAAACAATATCCGGCTGAACATATTCAATTTGTTGACCAAAATAATCTAAAAGATCCATCTTCTGAAGTGTATTTTCATTGCTCTTATACTTATGACTATATGTCGAAAAGGGTTGGCATGGAGCACAACCCATTAAAATTTTTATATCTGTATCGTCAGGATAAAGATTGCTAATTTCCTGATTATCAATTTCTTTAACGTCTTTCAATATGAATTTCGCATTATTATTAAATTCATAGGCAAATTGACTACGAGGATCTATATCATAACCTGCAACAACGTTTATACCCGCTTGTTGAACACCACAGGTCAATCCTCCAACACCGCAAAATAAATCTACAGCATTAATTTTCATGGTAACATCCTCCACTTTAAATTATATCACTCTTTTGGATCTTTTTACAGTATTTATATTTTGTAGAACACTCAAATCCTTGATTTGACAGCGTTTTAAGCACCTATCATTATTATGACACAATCCCCTCACCGGCACACGCCCGTAGGTCTGCTCTGCCATTGCGTCAGCGCCCAGTTGATAGACCAAATCCGCCTGCTGGGTCAGGCTGTCCCAGGGCTTTTTGCCGATCCGCGTCACCAGGTCCACCCGCTCCTTGACCTGCTTGAGATAGGCCTGGCCTCGAGCTGAAAAGCCCAATACATGGACCGCTTCTGGTAAGGGAGTTTCCACCGCATTGACCAGGATGTAGGTCAGCACCCGCCGCACCCTCGCCTTGGTGTAGCGCTTGGTCGCAACGGCTTCCACTAACTCCTCCACGGTCGCTGCGCTCCCAATAGCAGAGCGGATACGACTGGCTAGTTCTTCGTTGACCTGAAAGACCTGACTGAGATATGGGTGGGTCGCAATCTGGTAGCGGAGCAGAGGAAAATAGTTTCTCCAGCTTACCTTGGTCGCCTCTTCAAAGAGACTGGCAGACGGTAAAAAGCCGCGAACTAAGTCCAGCTGGTCAGCACCCTTGCGGATAGCTGTCGCCGAGGCGTAGGACGTTTCCACCTCTTCCGAATGAAAACCAGCTCCCTGCCGTTGAACAGGGCTGAGCTGAATGCCTGTCCCTGCCACCGCCTTGGCGTAAGCCAGAGCCAGAATATGATTGGGTGTATTACCTGTAAAAGTCAAGCCTGCAAACTCCTGCCACATAGCCTGGGTCTTCTGTGGATAAGAGAGATGGTCAGGCAAGTTTTTCACAAAATTTTCCATCTCTTCCGACTTATCCACATAGATATCCGCAATCTTTTGGTAATCCAGCATTTCTTCCGTACCGAAAACCAACTTTTCCACACCCAGCCTTTGTAAAATGCTGATTGCTCCCTTGGCGAAATGGTCAGCCGACTGGACCGACACCAAAAAGGGCATCTCGACAACAAGATCTGCCCCGTGTTCCAAAGCCATCTGAGCCCGTGTCCACTTATCCACAATGGCTGGCTCACCCCGTTGCATGAAGTTGCCTGACATGATGACAATTTTCAGCCCCTCAGCCTGCTCAAGCAAGTATTTATGACCTGTATGGAAGGGATTGTATTCTGCTATTATCCCTGAAATCATGCCTTGACCGCCTTGAAAAACCACCGCTGGCTGGTTTCTGTCGGAGCTTGATCTTCAAAATCCGCAAAGACTTCCACAGAGGCAAAACCAGCTTGTTTCAAACATTCCACATAGGTTTCAATCGGATAGGTCCGCTCTTCATGAACCTCGTCCCGCCGGATAAATCGCTCCTCTTGACTGTCCTCATCTTTGACAAAGAAGGTCAATTCGTGGACAATGGAATGCTCGTGCTCACCCTCATAGGTATCCCAGACGAAGGCAAAATCCTCGTAGTTTTCATGGTAGCTATAGCCTGCAAACACTTCCTCCATTTGATAAATGGAGTGAACGTCAAAGAGGAAGGTCCCACCTGGATTGAGAACAGAGTGAACTCCTTCAAAGACCCGCAAAACGGCTTCTCGGTCTGCCATATAGCACAGACTGTCCGAGTAACAGGTCACCGCATCGAACTCTCCAACACCTTCCAGAGCCATCATATCAGCTTGGGCCAGTTCCATCATGACACCAGCAGCTTCTGCTTTTTTCTGGGCCAATTCCAACATTTCATAGGACAGGTCAAGCCCTGTCACTTCATAACCCTTTTGAGCAAAACATACAGCCTGAATCCCTGTCCCACAGGCCAATTCTAAAATTGTCTTGGTATCTTGTGGCAAGTTCCGCAAGCTAAAATCTGTCCATTTATCATACAAGCTGTCATCCATGATTTCATCATAGACCGCCGCAAAGGTTTCATAAGTTGCCATATTTTTCCTTTCATAAAAAGCAGCCAATCGACTGCTTCATTAACTCACACTGTGTTCAAGAAGTCATAGTTTTGAGTTGTTGACGAACCCTTTTTGTCAGTCGAGTTCTCTCCACTCTCACTACTTCTCTTCTAAAAGTTCTGCGACTTCCAGGAAGCTGCCTTCGTGCCATAATTTTTCAAGGTTGTAGAGGTCACGCATTTCTTCTGAGAAGATATGAACGACTACGCCTCCAAGGTCCAAAAGGACCCAGCCACCGTTACTATCGCCTTCTACACGGCTACCCTTGATCCCAACTTCCGCTACCTTTTCACGAATGTTTTCCGCAATAGCCTCCAACTGGCGACTGTTCATGGAACTGGCAATCACAAAGTAGTCTGTCAGGCTAGTCACGCCTTGAACATCAATTACAACAAGGTCCTCAGCTCGCTTGTCATCAGCAGCCTGGACCACAACTTTTACTAAATCTAGTTCTTTCATCTTATCCTCTAATAATATTTTCTAATGTATCCACCTGGGCAAAATTCCATGACCAGATGTTTTGGTAGTGGTCAATCAAGTCCTTGGCATCCAATTTGCCTGAATAACCTGTCGTCGTTCCGTCCTGAATCACAGCTACCTTGTAGCCTAGTTCAAAGGCTACTTTAATCGTCGTGTCAATGCAAAAATTGGTCGCCATGCCCATGATGATGAGCTGCTCAATTCCCTTTTCCTGCAAATAAGCATGAAGCCCCGTTTCCTTGAAGGCACTATTAAAGGTCTTATCGAAAATCTTCTCACTAGCTAAGGGGGCAACAGTTGAGTGAATCTCCCAGTCAGCAGTCCCCTTGACCAATTCCTGGTCATGATGGCGGACATGGATGACCTCTAGCTCCGCTTGACGGGCTTGAGCAAGGCTATCTTGCCAGAGCCGAAGCCGATTTTCAATCCCATAGGGCTTGCCTTCTACAGGCAAATGCTGAATGTCAACGACTAACAATGCGGATTTCAAAACTTGACCCCAGGCGTTTCCAAACGGAACACCAATTCCCTTTCTTCTTCAAGATCTAAGACAAAACCATTTTTCTCCAAGAGTCTTGCCATCTTTTGGTTGCCCTTGACATAGGAGACAATCAAATGATTGCAGACAGGGTGCTTCTGAGCCAGTTGAATAACAGCTTCCAAAGCTGCCTGACCATAGCCTTTCCCCTGAAATTCTTGACCAATCATAAACTGCCAGAGCATATACTGCTGGATGTCCTCATCAATATCAATCAAGGCAAAGCCAACAACCTGCTCATCTGCCCAGATGGCATAGGGAAAGACATCACCATTCATTCTGTATAGCCAGGCATCTGCCAAGGAACGCACGTTGGGAGCCACGAAGCCCTTATCTGCCTCGGCTACTGTCAAGTCCAAGACGGCTTGATAGGAACTTTCATCCACAGGTTTTAATACAATCATTCTTGCTCCTTCAAATATGTGACATGTCCATTATAAGTTTCCAAAGTTTGTGGATAAATGGGAACCCCCTTCTTGGCCAAGTAGGAAATGGTCTGGGCAGTTTCATAAGCTACCGCCTTGTCCAAGGACTCTTTTGCGATACGACGCGCCTCGTCCACCCCAGGAAAATCCCGATTGGGTTCGATGTAGTCCGCCACATAGAGTACTTTGTCCAGCAAGGTCATCTGCCCAGCACCAACGGTGTGTCGTTGAATGGCTTGGAAAATCTCCTCATCTTTCAAGCCAAAATCTTCTGCGATCTTATAGGCGCCAACTACACCATGCCAGATGTTATTATCCCAGTTAAGCAGGTCCTTGTCCAAATTATACTTGGCAATCAAGTCCAGAAAGACTTGGTCTTCCACTTCCTTGGCATAATCATGCAAGAGTGCTGCCAGACTGGCTTTTTTCGGATCACAGCCATATTGGTCTGCCAAGGCAAGCGCCGCCTCTTCCACACCCAAGACATGTTGAAAGCGCGCTGGCTTCATGGCTGCACGGATTTTTTCCAAAAGAGCCTGACGGTCAAATGTCAAATCTGTTGCAATCATTGGTAAAGTCCCTTTTCTTCGATATAGTCCAGAACTTCATGAGGCACCATAAAATTCGGCACTCGTCCTTGCTTGATAAAACTACGCACCATGCTGGAGGAAATGTCCATCAAGGGTACATCTACCCAGATAACCGGATAGGACGTCCCTGCCTTGTAACGAGGACGCTGGACACCAACAAACTGCACCAACTGGACCAATTCATCAATCCTGTGCCATTTTGGAAGGTAGTCTACCATATCTGCACCGATGATAAAATAATAATCCGTATCAGGATTTTTTTCCTTCAGCAATTTCATGGTGTCGTAGGTATAGCTGACACCACGGCGTTCTAGTTCAATGGTTTCAATCCCCAAGCCCTCTATACCTGCAATAGCCATCTTGAGCATGGAATAGCGATGGTATTCGTCAATAGTTTCTTTTTTATCCACATGAGGTGGAATGAATTCTGGCATGAGCAAGACCTCATCCAACTTCAACTGTTGACGGACCTGGTCTGCCACAATCAAATGAGCATTGTGGACAGGATTGAAATTCCCTCCCAGAATCCCCACTTGTTTGCGATTGGTTTCTTTCTTTTCAACCTCTAATTCAACCTTGGTAAAGGGTGTTAAGAGTTCAATAGCCATAGGCTCTCCTTCTTAGATTTCTTTGACCTGTTTGGAAATTTTACGGTTCTCTTTCTTGCTAGATTGTTTGAATAAAATCAGGATGCGACCGATTTTTTGGACCGTATCCACACCGATTTCTTCTTCCAAGATTTCAGCTACTTCGTGGATGTTTTCATCCGTATTTTGTAGCAAGGTCACCTTGATCAATTCACGCGCATCCAGCGCCTGACGAACACTGGTTTTAATCTGGTCATTGAGACCATTTTTCCCAATCTGAATGATGGGTTTGAGACTGTGTGCCTGACTATTCAAAAAGGCACGTTGTTTTGAAGTTAATGACATAATTTCTCTTTTCTTTATTTAACTAAGCAGACCTAGTCTGCTAACATTTTCTGAATCACTTGAGGGGGCTCTTTCAGCTTGTAGATACCAGTGTAAGGAAACTCCAGATAGCTGTTACGTATTCCCTCATAAGCAAATGCTGTGGTTTCACCTTCTGCCATGACAAAGGTAATCTGCACATGGGGTGAACCCAACGGTGCATCGTGAACACTATCTTGACGGGTCTTTTTTGCATTTCCAAGTTCTGCCAAAAAAGTTGCTATCTCTTCTGACTGGTCGATTGTGACAACTACTTGACCTTGAACCAAACGAATTTCCCGAACCTCACTGGCTTTGGGAAGATTTGGTTCTTCCCATGGCCAAAACCAATAGGCTAGAACACACAAACCGACAATGGCCAGCATACCAACTACTTTTCTCATAAGTGACCCCATTTTAGACTTCATTAAATAATGGCCTTACGGATAACCACATCCACACCCTTAGGCGCCCAAGCAGCAATCTTGGCTTTTTCATTGACACGAATCCAACCAAGTCCTGAGAAGACCACATCCGTCTTTTCGGTGATAGTAAATTCATGGCGGACCAATTCTGGAAATTCTTTCAATTCCTTGCTGGTTGGCGGCACTAAAAGTGAACCTGCATGTTTCTGGTAAAACTCACTTGCCCCCTGCAACTTGGTGCGGTGGAGCTGGAGTTCATTGTCAAAAAAGGCTGTAAAGCCTTGACGTTCGCCAGACACAAAGTCAAATCGTCCCAGACCAGCCAAGAACAAGGTCTGTTCTGGATTAAGCTGGTAGGTCTTTGGCTTGATTTCTTTGCGAGGACTGATGTACTTGAGGTTTTTAGCCGTCAGGTAATGTGCCATCTGGTGACGGTGGATAATCCCAGGCGTATCATAAATGAAAGAACCATCATCCAGAGGAATCTCAATCTTATCTAAAGTTGTCCCTGGAAAACGTGAGGTGGTAATGACATCCTTGTCCCCAGTAATTTCTTGGATAATGGCATTGATGAGCGTTGACTTTCCAACGTTGGTCACGCCGACCACATAGACATCCCGTCCCATGCGGTGTTGTTCAATTTTCTCAATCAAGTCCTTGATAGCCTGCTTGTATTGGGCTGAAGTCAAGACAACATCAACTGGTCGCATGCCGATTTCATGTGCCCGCTCAGTCAACCACTGAGTAACCTTGCCTGTCTTGACAGACTTGGGTAAAATGTCCTGCTTATTGCCGATCAAAAGCACATCATTTCCAGAAATAAAACGAGATAAACCTGGAATGACTGACCCATTGAAATCAAAAATATCAATGACATTCACTACCAAGGCATCGCTTTCACCTACACTATGGAGGAGTTTCAAGAAATCATTGTCTGAGATATTGACGTCTGAGATTTCATTGTAATGGCGCAAACGGAAACAACGTTGGCAGTAGAGTTGCCCTGTTTCCAGACCTTTTTCTAGGGCTGATTGGGGAGTAAATCCGGCAATCTCTTTATCTGTCGTCTGAATTTGAGCACCACAACCGATACAAAATAATTCTTCCACTTACATCTCCCTCTTGTAGTCTATCGCTCCATATTTGGCTATGATTTTCTTCATGGTCCGTCGCTCACGCCAACGGTTAATCTGCGTATTAATGGAATCTGTCCGAATCAAGGGCTTGACAAGGACCGACTTAAGTCCTGCCCGCTTGGCCGCCCGAATGTCCGTCATCAACTGATCACCAATCATAATGACCTCGCTAGGCTTGACATCAAAGCGTTTGAGAGCGCGGTTAATGCCGATAGTGAAGGGCTTGAGCGCATAAGATTCAAAGTCAATCTCGAATTTCTCGACCGCGCGCTTGACCCGCTCATATTTATTATTGGAAACAACGACAACCGGAATACCTGCGTCCCGCAAATCATGCAACCACTGGCGCATCTCAGGCGTTCCGTCAGGATTATTCCAAGCAATTAAGGTATTATCTAAATCGACAAACACCACCTTAATCCCATGCTTTTTCAAACTGTCCACCGTCACATCATAAGCCTTTTCCAAGGCAAAATCTGGCATGTAATTCTCTAAACTCACTAATTTCTCCAAAAAATATAATCAGATAATTATAGCATTTTTTCGCCAAAAAAGCGAATAACAAGGGGAACGATCATTTCCGCATCCCATCAAAAAAGGACCGACTAGGTCGCATCCTTTCTGAGCATTTTATTGGTCAACGGCATGAGTCCTCGATTCTTCCAGACTTCATTCTATTTCTCCACCCGACTGCCAAATGCCACGAGTTGACGAATTTCTTCTATTTCGCCCTCATGCAGACCTTTGACGAT
This sequence comes from Streptococcus suis, assembly GCA_024583055.1. NCBI lineage: Bacteria > Bacillati > Bacillota > Bacilli > Lactobacillales > Streptococcaceae > Streptococcus > Streptococcus suis. The sequence continues at coordinate 1,879,536 of CP102145.1, read as the reverse complement.
TTTCGAGCCCATAATCACGCCGTCCGATACGCGGTTAAATCGGAGAATATCCTCTTGGCTGGAAACGCCAAATCCTGTTAATACTGGGATAGGAGACAAAGCACTTAAGCGTTTCAGGTGACCATCCAAGTCCTCACGGTACTGGTTGCTCTTGCCGGTCACGCCATTGATGGCAACGGCGTAAACAAATCCTTCCGCATCCTGCACCAATTCTTGCTGCCGGTCAGTCCCTGTTGTCAAACTAACCAAGCGAATGAGGCATAAATCACTCTTTTCCAGATAGGGACGCAGGATATCCTCATGTTCGTAAGGTAGATCAGGAATAATCAAGCCTTTGACAGAAGTCGTCTCCAAATCGCGGAAAAACTGGTCCAAGCCATATTGAAAAACAGGATTAAAATAAGTCATCAAGATGAGTGGCACCTGACTGGCTTGCCCTTGCAACTGCTTGATAATGTCCAACAGATGGACACCCTTGGCCAAACTGCGTTGCCCCGCCTCCTCAATCACAGGACCGTCCGCAACAGGGTCCGAGAAAGGAACACCGATTTCAATAGCTGAAACGCCTGCCTGCTCCAGAAAATCAATGGTTTCAAATAGTCCATCTAAACCCTTTTCATGGTCACCGGCCATGATGTAGGGAAGGAAAATGCCCTTGCCATTTTCCTTAATATTCCGCAAGTGTTTTTCTAGTATTTTTGTCATTGTTCTTGGTCCTTTCTTTGGGCAGCTAAGCGTTCCTTGACTTGAGCAACATCCTTGTCACCGCGACCTGATAGGCAGACGATGATGGATTTGTCTGGTCCCAATTCCTTGGCTAAGCGTGGCAGATAGGCGATGGCATGGCTAGATTCTAAAGCTGGAATAATCCCTTCCAAGCGCGACAAGAGTTGGAATCCTTCCAAGGCCTCTTCATCAGTGACAGACACGTAGGTCGCCCGTTCGATAGCATTGAAATAGCTGTGCTCCGGCCCAATTCCCGGGTAATCCAAGCCGGCAGAAATGGAGAATGCCTCCATGATTTGCCCATTTTCATCCTGTAAGACGTCCATAAGCGCGCCGTGTAAAACTCCCGGTTTCCCTTTTGCAAAAGTCGCCGCATGATGCTCTGTGTCCAGACCCAGCCCAGCCGCCTCTACGCCATACATGGCAACGGACTCGTCGTCGACAAAGGGGTAAAAGAGCCCCATGGCATTAGAGCCACCACCGATACAGGCCAAGAGGGCATCGGGCAATTGTCCACCAGAAAGATCTGAAAATTGCTGCTTGGCCTCGCGTCCAATCACGCTTTGGAAGTCCCGGACGATTTCTGGAAAGGGCGCTGGCCCCAACACGGAGCCCATGACATAATGGGTATCTTCAACTTGAGCCACCCAAGCGCGCAGAGCGGCATTGACCGCATCTTTTAGCACACGCGAGCCATCAGTCACCGCATGCACCTTAGCACCCAGCAACTCCATCCGAAAGACATTGAGCGCCTGACGTTTGACATCTTCCTCGCCCATGTAAATGGTACACTCCATACCAAAGAGGGCTGCTGCTGTCGCAGTTGCTACACCGTGCTGACCTGCACCCGTTTCAGCAATAATTTTCTTCTTGCCCATGCGTTTGGCCAAGAGTACCTGTCCCAAAGAATTGTTAATCTTGTGGGCGCCCGTGTGGTTGAGATCTTCTCGTTTGAGGTAAATCTTGGCCCCACCACAATAATCGGTCAAACGTTTAGCGAAATAGAGGGGATTTTCTCTGCCCACATACTGGCGGAGCAAGTGGTCAAATTCCGCTTGAAAAGCAGGGTCCTCCTTGGCTGAACGGTAGGTTTCTTCTAGCTCCAAAACAGCTGTCATCAAGGTTTCCGGCACGAAACGGCCGCCATATTGGCCAAAAAAGCCATCTTTATTGGGTTGTTGATAGGTCATTTTTTCACTCTTTCTATAAATGCTTTAATTTTGACAGGGTCCTTGTGTCCATCCGTCTCTACTCCAGACGAAACGTCTACCGCATAGGGTGAAAACAAGTCTTGTGCCGTGGCAACATTGTCTACGGTCAAGCCACCTGCGATGAAAATCGGCTGTCTGAATTGCTTGCCGGTCAATAATTCCCAGTCAAATGTCTGCCCTGAGCCCGCTATAGGCGCATCGAAAAGCAGATAAGCCGCCTGTGTCTCACTGATATCGTCAGCCTTATCCAACTGAATGGCCCTAATAACAGGAACAGGGACTTGCTGGACATAGCTTTCATCCCAATCGCCGTGAATTTGCACAATATCCAAAGGCACTTGACCAATGGCCAACTGCAATTCTGTCGGGGTCGGACTGACAAAGACACCAACGATTTTCATCCTTTCCGGGATGAGCGTCGCCAATTGATGCGCTCTTTCTAGGCTGACCTGCCGCCTGCTGGGGGCAAAGACAAAGCCCAGATAATCCGCACCGCCCTCGATAGCCGCTCGCACAGCCTCTTCAGTGGATAGGCCACAGATTTTAACCTTTGTCAATGGCCAACTCCTTTACCTTCTGCTGAACATCCTCTGCCTGCATGAGGGCAGTCCCCACCAAAATGGCTTGAAAATGAGGTGCCAGTAAAGCCGCATCTGCCCCACTGAAAATAGCCGATTCAGATACATAGACGGCTTGGTCTTGAAAATGCTTGTTCAGGTCCAAACTGGTTTGTAAATCCGTTTCAAAAGTCGTCAAATTGCGGTTGTTCACCCCGATAATCTTGGCACCGATGCGATGAGCAATCTCTAATTCTACCAAGTTATGGATTTCCACCAAGACTTCCAAGCCCAGTTTGCTGGCAAAATCATAGAGTTCCTGCAAACGATTTTCCGGTAAAGCCGCAACAATCAATAAAATCACCGTAGCCCCAGCATTTCGTGCACGAACAATCTGCTTTTCATCAATGATAAAATCCTTGGCCAAGGTTGGAATAGACACCGCCTCTGAAATCTGACGGAGATAGTCAATCTTGCCTTTGAAGAAAACCTCATCCGTCAAGACCGAAATCATGGCCGCACCCGCCTCTTGATAGGTCCGCGCCTGAGCTAGAATATCAACATCCAGATTAATGGCGCCCAAACTAGGGCTGGCTTTTTTGATCTCGGCAATAATCTGTAGGCACTCCGAATGCTCCTTGACATAGTCGTAGAAAGAATAGGTCTGGCGAAGTGGCTGAACTTCCTCCAAAACAAGTCTAGCCACTTCTTTTTCTTTCTGCTCTAAAATGGTTGGTAAAAATGCTTTTGTCATACCTGTACCTCTCGGAGTGCCTCTAATTTGGCAAGGGCTGAACCATCCGCCAGCAATTGACGGGCTAGGGTAATGCCATCCTTGATACTGTCTACCTTACCATTGGCAAAAAATCCCAAACCAGCATTGAGCACCGTTGTTTCCAGATAGGGACTGGCTTGGTTGCGCAAGACGGAAACGAGAATGTTTGCATTTTCCTTGGCATCGCCCCCGCGAATATCAGCTGGCTCCACGCGTTGCATACCCAAATCCTTGTAGGAAAAACTGCCTTGGCTAATCTGCCCATCGGACAAGAGCGTGTAATGATTAGTGCCATACAAGGCCGCCTCGTCCATATTATCAGGACCGGTCACAATCACACCTCGACGCAGGCCCAGACTTTTCATGACCTGAGCCAATTCCAAGTGCAAATCGCCACGGAAAACGCCCATCAATTGGGTATCCAGAGATAACGGATTGGCCAACGGACCTACAATATTCATAATGGTCGGGATACCCAAAGCCTTACGAGCCGGACCGATATAGCGCATGGCTGGGTGCATGGATTGGGCAAAGACGAAGGCCAATCCGACTTCTGACAAGGCACGAGCCAAATTTTCTGGACTAGCCGCGATGTTGATGCCTAATTCTTCCAGAACGTCTGCCGAACCCGACTTGGAGGATACGGAACGGTTACCTCCCTTGGCCAGACGGACACCGCCCGCCGCTAGGATAAATCCTGCTGTTGTTGACACGTTAAAGCTATAAGACTGGTCCCCTCCTGTACCACAACTACACATGGCATCGGTAAAGGTCTCTGGCAGCTGAATGGCGTGGGCCTTGAGTGATTTGACCACACCTGTAATCTCCTCGACCGTTTCCCCCTTGGTCTTAAATCCCAGCAATAGCGCTGCAATCTGACTTTCCGACAATTGCCCCTCTAGTATTTGGGCAAAGACCCCTTCCACTTCTGACTGCTGTAAATCCTGTCTGGCTGCTATTTTTTCGTAAATTGCTTTCATCTGATTACCTCTTTCACAAACGCTTCAATCATCTTGATCCCATCTGGTGTACCGATACTTTCTGGATGATATTGCAGACCATAAATGGGTAAAGTCACATGCTGGATGGCCATAATTTCCCCATCGTCTAGCGTGCGCGCCGTTACCTGAAAATCCTTTGGCATCTCCGTCACGACAATGGAGTGGTAGCGCATGATGGTCACTTCCTTTTCCAAACCTGCAAACAAGGGCGACGATGCCTCCAAGTTCATCTGGCTCTGCTTTCCATGCATGACCTGTCGCGCCAGACCAAGCTGACCGCCAAAAACCTCTGCAATCGCCTGATGACCTAGACAAATCCCCAAAATCGGTTTCTTCCCAGCAAAGGCTGCAATCATCTCTTCCATTTTACCCGCATCTGCTGGCCAACCCGGTCCCGGAGAAAAGACCAGACCATCTGCCTTTTCGGCCTCTACAAAGAGTTGCTGGTCATCATTTCGCAAGACCTTAATCTCTGTAAAAGCTCCCACATATTGGGCCAAATTATAGGTAAAGGAATCGTAGTTATCAATAATGAGAATCATGGCAAATCTCCTATTCTAGTCATGGCCTTGGCCTTGTTGACCGTCTCTTGGTATTCATTTCCCGGAATGCTGTCGTAGACAATTCCTGCGCCCGCTTGAACATAGGCCATCTGATTTTTGATAATCATAGTCCGAATGGCAATGGCAAAATCCATATCACCAGAGGCAGATAGATAACCGATGGCACCTGCATAAACACCGCGCTTTTCCTTTTCCAGTTGGTAAATCCGTTGCATGGCACGAATTTTCGGTGCGCCTGATACCGTACCTGCTGGCAAGGTCGATTTGAGAGCGTCCAATGGGCTGAGTTCTGGTAATAGCTGCCCTTTGACAATACTGGTTAAGTGCATGACATAGCGAAAGAGCTCCACCTCCATGTACTTGGTCACTCGAACACTGCCGATTTGAGCAATCCGCCCCAAATCATTTCGCCCCAAATCAACCAACATCCGGTGCTCCGCCACCTCTTTCTGATCAGCTAACAAATCCGCCGCCAACGCCTTATCTGCCTCTTCATCCAGACCACGCGGACGTGTCCCCGCAATGGGATTGGTCGTTACCAGACCATCCTTGACAGAAACCAAACTTTCTGGACTAGCTCCGATAATCTGATAGTCCCCAAAATCATAAAAGTAGAGGTAATTTGAAGGATTGGTCACCCGCAAATTCCGGTAATAATCCAGTGGCTTGCCAGAAATTGGTGCCGAGAAGCGCTGACTAAGAACACATTGGAACATATCCCCCTGACGAATGAGCTCCTTGGCTTTTGTCACCATCCCCTCAAATTCTTCTTTTTCCAGATGATTGTGGAAAGACAAGGAATGAAGGTCATGCGGTGCAAATTCAGCCGGATGCGCCTGCTTGAGCGACTGCAAGACTTGCTCCAAAGCGCTAGCCATTTCCTGTTCATTTCGACCGCTGTAGATATTGTCCTCATGTATGGAAATGGTCTCTTTTTTATGGTCAAAGACCAAATAGGACTCATAGATGAAAAAGTGCATATCTGGCGTGCCAATCGGATCAACCGGAATATCGCCAATGTTTTCATAGAGGCTAATCATGTCATAACCAAGGAAACCAATGGCGCCACCGCTAAAGGGACCGGCATCCGCTACTGGATGTTTACCCGTCAATTCCTGTAGATAATCCAGTGGGTCGGCATCAATAACTTCGTCATTCCGCGTCAAGATGCCATTTTCAAATTTAATCTCATAAACCGGGTTATAAGCCACAATGGAAAAACGAGCATTTTCCTTGTCTCTGGGAATAGACTCCAAAATCATCTTGTGCTGCCCCTCTAGGCGCATATAGGCTAAAATCGGGGTTAAAATATCTGCGGATAAACTTGTTTTCATATAGAACTCCTCTCGCGAACACAAAAAACCTCGCACAGAAAAAATCTGTGCGAGGGCGTCTAATCATAGCTAGCGCGGTGCCACCTCCATTGACAAGAGTAGCAAAAAAGCCCTTGTCCTCTCAAGCTCCTCCAACAAGGAGCCGCACGGTAAGGGGTGCCAACCGGAAGGATATTGTTTACCTTCTCTTATTTTCCATCAGCCCATTTCAACTTCGTCTGCTACTGGCTCGCAACAACCGCCAGTTTTCTGGAAACAAACCTGAAGTCTACTTCTTCTGATTGCTATTATTTTACACTATTATTTCTATATGTCAATCTTTTTTTCAGAATTTTTTTAAAATATTCGGATATTCGGATTTTCAACTCTACACCGAAAGTTCTATAATGAAGTTAGCCACCCCAACCTAGCCAAAAAACAGCTGTTTCAACTGGTTCAGCTGTCTGTTCTGGTTTCGTTTGTTAACAGGCTTGGACCTGTTAGGCTGGTTTACCAAGGCGAATGAGAGCCTTGGCTGAGCCAACAAAACAGGTTCAAGGGTACCTGTTGACAAATGAAAGTTCCTTGTAGGTAAAAGAAAACACCTCCGTGTTATACTTGTAGTTCACCACAAACACAAGGTAGGAAGACACGGAGATGCATACACATTATACACCAAAAGGAAAACATTTGACAATCGAAAACCGCAGACAAATTGAACGGTGGAAAGGCGAAGGGAAATCCAATCGGGAAATCGCTCGCTTATTGGGAAAGGCTCCGCAGACCATTCACAATGAAGTGATACGAGGGACGACCCTACAACAAGTCCGAAAAGGTCGCTTCAAAAAACTCTATTCCGCTGATTATGCCCAAAATCTGTATGAGAAAAATCGGAAAAAGTCCGTTAGAAAACTGAGCTTAACAAAGGAACTCGCTGATAAAATTCGGCACTACAATATGGAAAAATTCTCGCCTGAAATGATGGTTAGAACCAAGGACATCAATGTGGGGATTTCAACCATCTACTACTGGATTCACAAGGGGCATCTCGGCTTGACCAAGAAGGATATGCTTTATCCTAGAAAAGGGAGGACTACCAAAAAACAGGCGAGTCCAAACTTTAAGCCTGCTGGAAAGTCAATTGAAGAGCGGCCAGAGGTGATCAATCTTCGACTGGAGCTTGGACACTATGAAATTGACACGGTTCTATTGACGAGAGCGAGAAACAAATGCCTTTTGGTCTTGACGGACAGGAGAAGTCGCCACCAAATCATTCGATTGATTCCAAATAAATCGGCTGAGGCTGTGAATCAGGCCTTGAAAATCGTCTTGAAGGAGTTCCAAATCAAATCCATTACTACAGATAATGGAACCGAGTTTAGTCGCTTGTCAGAAGTGTTTCTGGAGGAATATATCTACTACGCTCACCCTTATTCCTCTTGGGAGAGAGGCACGAACGAGAATCACAATAGGCTTATCCGACGATGGTTGCCGAAAGGAACCACAAAAACGACCCCGAAAGAAGTCGCTTTTATCGAAAATTGGATCAATAACTATCCCAAAAAATGTTTGGGCTACAAGTCACCGAGAGAATTTCTTATAGGTGGCTAACTCGGAATTGAAATTTGCCTTTCAACTCTACACAAAAAAGGACTGGACAAGGTCCAATCCTGTGTGATGATTATTTACGTTTTGGTGGGTTGTGGATCGCAACACCAAGCACATCAAGGAAGGCTTCGTACATCACTTCTGAGAAGGTTGGGTGACCGTGGATGGATGCTGCCACGTCATCAACTGTCAACTCAGATTCCATGATAGTTGCTGCTTCGTTGATCATTTCAGCTGCAACTGGACCGATGATATGAACACCAAGGATTTCATGGTATTTCTTATCAGCAATCACTTTTACGAAACCATGTGCTTCATTAGAAGCGATGGCACGACCGTTACCAGTGAAGCTGTTGCGACCGATAAGGATGTTTTCTTTACCGTATTTCTCGATAGCCTGGTCTTCTGTCAAACCAACCATAGCGATTTCTGGGTGTGTGTAAACCGCTGCTGGTGTGAAATCCAATTTAGCCTTGTGGTGGTTACCATGGATGGCATTTTCAGCTGCCACTTCACCCATACGGTAAGCAGCGTGGGCCAACATCTTAGTACCGTTGACATCACCTGGTGCGTAGATACCTGGGATAGATGTTTCTTGGTACTCGTTAACCTTGATACGACCGCGGTCTAGTTCAAGGTTAAGATTTTCAAGACCAGCCAATTGTGGTACACGACCGATTGAAAGAAGGGCTTTTTCAGAAACGATTTCTGAGCCGTCGTTCAATTTGATGGTCAACTGGTTGTTAGCTTCAACGATTTCAGATACACCAACTGAGGTCAAGAATTTCATACCTTTCTTAGAAAGGACTTTTTGCAATTCAACAGACACTTCGCGGTCCATACCTGGAATGATACGGTCTGCCATCTCAACAACTGTTACTTCTGTGCCGTATGATGCGTAAACCAAACCAAGTTCTACACCGACTACGCCGCCACCCATAACAGTGAGTGACTTAGGAATTTCACGCAAGTCAAGGATATCATCAGACGTCAATACCAACTTAGAATCGATACCTGGGATATTGATGCGGGATACCTTAGAACCTGTTGCAAGAACGATGCTACGACCTTTGATAACCTTGTCGCCGATGACAACAGTCTTGTCAGGGTTTACTTGACCAAGACCGTTGAAGATGGTTACCTTATTGGCTTTCAAGAGACCTGCTACACCGCCTGTCAAGGTCTTCACAACCTTGTTCTTGAAGTCAACTGTCTTGTCCATATCAACTGTGTAGTTAGTTGAAGCAAGGTTGATACCACGCTCAGCCGCAATCTTCAAGCCGTCAAGGATTTCCGCGTTTTTGAGGTAGGTCTTCGTTGGGATACATCCCTTGTTCAAGCAGGTACCACCAAATTCTGATTTCTCAACGATAGCGATTTTACCGCCCAATTGAGCACCACGGATAGCCGCGTAGTAACCAGCAGGACCACCACCGACTACGACCATGTCGTACTCATCCGCAGCCAATTCTGCCTTAGGAGCTTGTGGAGCAGCTGCAGCAGGTGCTCCAGGAACTTCCAAGCCAGCTGCTTTCAAATCAGCAGTTGCTTGAGCGACTTCAGCCGCTGCTGGAGCAGCACCGCTACCTGCTTCAACTGTTTCACCTTCTGCACCAAGGTAAGCGATAACTTCTGTTACAGGAACAGTCGCACCGTTACCATGAACGATTTTCAAAAGAACACCTGAATCTTCAGCTTCTAGCTCCATGCTAGTCTTGTCAGACATCATTTCCAAAATCACATCGCCTTCATTGACAAAATCACCTTCTTGTTTTTTCCACTCGATGATTTCGCCTTCTTGCATATCTACACCAAGTTTAGGCATAATAATTTCAATTGCCATGATTAAGATACCAAGAGCGAAGAGAAAGCGACTGAAAAATTAGGAAATCGTAGAAAATCCTGATTTTCTAAACGATTTATCTATTTTTCCGAGCTTTCCGCTCGGGTTCAATTGCTAAAACTCTCTCGCTCTTATTCCCTTTCTTTATTTTCTATTCAGAAATCTAATTCTCTAGTTTAAACCAATGGAGATCTTATCTTAGATCAACAATTCAAGCGGGTTTTCCAACAAGTTCTTGAGGTCAACCATGAATTTCGCGCCGTTCATACCATCAACAATACGGTGGTCAATGGTCAAGCAGAGTGCCATGATTGGACGGATTTTGATTTCACCGTCGATGACAACCGGTGTTTGAACCGTTGACGCCACACCAAGGATAGCAGAGTTTGGTTGGTTGATGATTGGGTTAAAGGTCTTAGTTCCAAACATACCCAAGTTTGTGATAGAGAATGTCGAACCAGACATTTCAGCACCCTTCAACTTACCAGATTGCGCTTTCTTGATGACATCTTTGGATGCAACCACGAATTCAGACAAGCTCATCTTATCTGCACCGTGAACAACTGGTACAACCAGACCTCCATCCATACCAACAGCGATACCAAGGTTAACGAACTTGTGCAATTCGATTTCTTGAGCATCGTTGATGAGAGACGCATTCATGTAACGGTGTTCTTCTTTCATAAGCGTACGAACAACTGCAAGACTGATCAAGTCTGTGAAGGTTACTTTAAGACCTGTCTTGTTCATGATTGGTTCAAGAACCTGCTTACGAAGTGCCATGAGGTTGGTCATGTCAATGTCGTAGTTCAGCGTGAAGGTTGGTGCAGTCAAGTAAGAGTTAACCATACCTTTCGAAATAGCCTTACGCATTGGACTCATCTTGATGATTTCAACGCCTTCTGGCAATTCTTTGACTGATTTTTCTTCTGCTTTAGGACTAGCTGCTGCTTCAACCGCTGGAGCTGGTGCAACAAGGGCAAGAACGTCTTCTTTCTTGATTTTACCGTTGACACCTGTTCCTGTCACAGTTGTCAAATCAACACCCAGGTCAGCTGCAATACGAGCTGCAAGTGGAGTAGCCTTAGGAGCCGCACCTTTGAAGTCTTCAACGTCAGACTTGTGGACACGACCATTGGCACCCGTACCAGGTACTAAACCAAGGTCGATACCCAAATCACGCGCCAATTTACGAGCTGCTGGAGTTGCACGAACTTTACCACCACCTTGCGGTTTCGCAGCCACTACTGGAGTTACAATAACCGGTGTACGGCTAGCAGGAACTTCTTCGATAGCTGCTGCTGGCTCAACCGCTGGAGCAGAGCTACCAGCCGCTTCCACTGTTTCACCTTCTGCGCCGAGATAGGCAATGACTTCCGTTACCGGAACTGTCGCACCATTTCCATGCACAATTTTCAAGAGAACGCCTGACTCTTCAGCTTCCAATTCCATGCTGGTTTTATCAGACATCATTTCCAAGATGACGTCGCCTTCATTGACGAAATCGCCTTCCTGTTTTTTCCACTCGATGATTTCACCTTCTTGCATGTCCACACCGAGCTTAGGCATAATAATTTCAATTGCCATATTTAAGATACCAGGGCCCAACAGAGAGTGACTGGAAATGAGAAATTCCTAAAAATTCCTGATTCCCCAACTCTCCGGCCGGGTTCAATTCCTTTCTTTCAGTTTCTTACGTTTCATTCTTGTTTATAACAAGATTTTCTCTTAACCCTTGTTAACTTGTTTGTAGATTGCCGCTTTGATTTTCTCTACGTTTGGCAATACAGCATTTTCAAGAACGTTTGCGTAAGGAACTGGTACATCGTCTGAAGCGATACGGATGATTGGTGCATCCAAGTAGTCAAAGGCTTCACTTTCAGTGATGATTGATGCGATTTCACCGATGAAACCACCTGTTTTGTAAGCATCGTTGACCAAGATAACCTTACCAGTTTTCTTCACTGATTCGATGATCAATTCTTTATCCAATGGGATAAGGGTACGTGGGTCAACCACTTCAACGCTGATGCCTTCTGCAGCCACTTCATCAGCAGCTTGGATTGCACGCTCAAGCATACGTCCGTAGGAGATGATAGTCACATCTGTACCTTCGCGCTTGATGTCCCCTTTACCAAGTGGAATGTAGAAATCTGGATCCAAGTTGACTTCTTCTTTTTTACCGTAAAGAGCTTTTGGCTCCAAGAAGATAACTGGGTTGTTATCAAGGATAGATGATTTCAATAGACCTTTTGCATCGTTAGCTGTACCAGGTGCGACAACCTTGATACCTGGGATGTGCGTCAACCAAGCTTCAAGAGATTGTGAGTGCTGGGCAGCAGAACCGATACCTGAACCTGAAGCCACACGGAAAGTTACAGGTGTCTTCAAACCACCACCAAACATGTAGTTTGTTTTAGCAGCTTGGTTAACAATCGCATCAAGGGCAATTGTTACGAAGTCCATGAAGGTCAAGTCAACGATTGGACGAAGACCAGTTTGAGCCGCACCAACTGCAGAACCAGCAATTGCTGCCTCAGAGATAGGCGTGTCGCGAACGCGTTTTGGACCAAATTCATCCAACATACCAACAGATGTACCGAAGTCACCGCCGTAGATACCGACGTCTTCACCCATCAAGAATACTTTTTCATCCTTACGCATTTCTTCGCTTTGAGCCAAGTTAATCGCTTCACGCAAGGCCATTACTTTTGTTTCAGCCATTTTTACAATTTCTCCTACTTATAAAAAATTTTTCTTCAATCTAGACTGTAGACTAGTCCACAAAAACGTCTTCGTATGCAATTGAAATATCTGGATCTGGGCTTTCTTGTGCGAATTTCACAGCTGCTTCTACTTGCTCTGCAACTTGTGCTTCGATTGCATCCAATTCTTCGTCGGTAGCAATTTTGTTTTCAGTCAAATACTTGCGGTATTTCTTAAGCGGATCTTTTGCTTTCCACTCGTTAACTTCTTCTTTTGTACGGTAAACACCAGCATCGGCTGTTGAGTGACCAAACCAACGATAAGATTCAACCTCAACCATGGCTGGACCGTTACCTGCACGAACATATTCGATAACTTCTTGCATTTTCTCGTAAACAGCAACCACATCGTTACCATCTTCGATATAGTGACCTGGCATACCGTAAGCCGCTGCACGAAGGTAAAGGTGAGGAATCTTCGTGGAGTAAGAAATATCAGTTGAGATACCGTAGCGGTTGTTTGTGATAAAGAAGATAACTGGCAAATTCCAAACAGCTGCCAAGTTCATTGACTCATGGAAAGAACCTTCGTTCGTCGCTGAGTCACCTGAGAAGGCGATAACGATATTATCTGTACCAAGGTATTGTTGGGTCAAAGCCGCACCAACAGCCAGGGCATAACCACCACCTACGATACCGTTAGAACCGAAGTTCCCTTTTTCAACGTTGGCCAAGTGCATGGAACCACCACGGCCTTTAGATGTACCAGTTGCCTTACCAGCAAGCTCTGCCATCATACCGTTGATATCAATACCTTTTGCAATGACGTGACCGTGACCACGGTGGTGAGAGAAGATAATATCTTGGTCTGTCAAGCTAGCAATCGGACCTACCGCTGCTGCTTCTTCACCAACTGAGAAGTGAGTCATACCTTGTACAAAGCCACGACGCACTAATTTGTTCAACTTCATGTCAACATCACGAATTTGCTGCATTTTCAAGAACATATCCAAATGTTGCTCTTTTGAAATAGATACCATAATTTCCTCCAAAGGTTTTTTCTCTTTCCTTACTATGATAGACCTTTTTTTCACAAATGGCAAATTTTTGAACCGTTTTCCATTTTCTTGTAAACTTTCTGAAAACCTTGATTTCGTTCACTTTTTCACAAAAATGTCGACAAGGACACACCTGATAAAGTTCTTTTTATCACAAACTTTTTTCTCTTGAATTTCCAATTGTTTCTATGGTAAACTAGAGGTGGAGGTAGGTATGGATTTTGAGCTATTTCTTATCATTTGTAACTACATAGGGACAATCGCTTTTGCTGTTTCAGGTGCCGTTAAAGGTTTCAGAAAAAAACTAGATATATTTGGGATTTCTCTCCTCAGTCTGATGACAGCTGTGGGAGGTGGTATTATTCGAGATATCATGGCCAATCGTATTCCAACTGCTCTGACGGACCCTTCAGCCATCTACTTATCCGTTGTCGTGGCCATTCTACTCTATCTCTGCGCCATTCATATCCGACAGGATACACCTCTTGACAAGCAGGCCCTGATTCTCCTTGCCCAAACCAACCTCATCTTCGACGCGATAGGTCTGGCGATTTTCGCCCTAATCGGGGCCAACACTGGCATAGAGTTACAGCTAAATGCTGTGACAACAGGTATTCTTGCGACCCTGACTGGAGTTGGTGGTGGCATTGTCCGAGACTTATTGGTCAATGAGACCCCTATTGTCCTTCGAGAGGACGTTTATGCTGTCTTGGCCCTATTTTCCGGTATGATTTACCATATCTGTGTGGTCAATTGGCAACTACCTCAAATTCCTACCTTTATTACTATATTTGTCATCTCTTTGATTATCCGACTGCTAGTCATCAAATACAAAATCAATCTTCCCAACATGGATAGAAAACCAAAGGCCTGAGCATCAACTCAAGCCTTTTACTATTGTGCTTCTATCTGAATCCAGGTCAAACTGTTCAGATCAAAAACTGGTGATTCTGCTTCTATCTCAGGAACAGGACCCAATCCCGGAATATGTTCGTCATATTGATAGAGCTTGGATTGACCAGCAACCTCATAAAGATAGCTACCATCTTGTAGGGGACGGAGAATGGCCTCCTCACCTATTTCAGGACCGATATGACGGAAACTGTCAACCAGGCGTAAGAGGTCCCCTCCACCATACAGAGTATAGAGGTCAATCAGCACATAACTATCTGATTTTTTCAGAGCAATGATCAGATCTTCAACCCCATCTTGGTTAAAATCATACAGGCTATAGAAAGCGCCAGCATAGATTTCCGGCTGATGAACCAAGAATAATTGGGTGCTGACCTGTTCGGGATTGATAGCTTCTGGTTGGGCAAGACTAGCTTGGTAATTTCCGATGACGTCCTGATAAATTACTGGTAAGGAAAAACCTTGCTGAGCAGAAGACCCCGCCTCTTGCTCACTTGAACCAACCGATATCTCTTCTGATTCCGTTGGAGCAGAAGTTTGAGTAGACGTTTCTGTCTCAGTAGTAGTGGACTGCAAATCTGCTGGCTGACAAGCAGCTAGAAATGTCATAGCCCCCAAGAGCAGACCAAGATATTTTACCCTCTTCATAGAAACCTCCAAATGTTCTTTCTATTCTTAGTATAACAAATATTCTGAGGCTTGTATAGGATTTGGAGAGCCAGAACGAATAACCCCTGACTCTCATAACATATCTGAAGTCAGTCACCCCTTTCAAACTAGCTCAATAGTAACAGCATTCTTTGTCTCCAATCTACAGATAGTTCAATGCTCATAGTTCTCGCTCCATCCCCGATAAAATATAAAAAAGAAAGAAAACACCCGACAAATGCCGGGCGCCTTCAGGAGATTATATGAAAAAGAATAAATAGAGTATACTGAAGACTCCTTAAAGAAAACTTAAAGTTTTCTTACCAAAACAATTTTGTTCCATGGACTTGGTCAATCGGTAGCTTGTTGACCAATTCTGGAACGTTATTCACCGTCAATCCACCACCAATAAGGATTTGAATTTTTCCCTTGGCATAAGTCACAATCTCGTTTAGCCAGTCAATGTTTTCCAAAGCACAACCAGACAGATTACCCCGCGTTAAAATCCGCGTCACACCGTGTGCTGCCAGCCAATCAATGGCCTCAAATTGTCTCCTGCGTGGTATTTGATCAAAGGCCATGTGAAAAACAACTTCGCACCCTTCAGACACGGCCAATAATTTCTCCAAAGCGACCTCGTCCAGCCAATTTTCCTCGGTCAACAGACCATAAACCAGACCGTCCGAACCCAGTTTCTTGGCCACCTTACAATCTTCTACCATCATGTCCACTTCCACCTCATCATAACAGAAATTCCCGCCACGGGGGCGAATCATGGTCATGACCGTCGCATCATTTTCATGGGCCAGTTGACAAACGTAATCAATCACCGCATAGCTAGGTGTCGTTCCACCGACTGCCAAATTATCGCACAACTCCACTCGTTGCGCCCCTAAAGAAAGGGCACGCGCTACGTCAATATGGTTCTCCGAACAAAATTCTCTAAGCATATTTTCTCCTTTGTAAGCCTTTTCTTTTAGTATAACAAAAAAGAGCATCTTAACCAATACTCTTTCGTGAAATCACTAAATCTTTCAGGGAAATCAGTAGAACAGCCACCAAAATCAGCACCATCCCCAAAAAATCAATGGGATAAAATTGCTCATTAACTAGCCAAACGGCAAAAAAGACCGATGCGACCGGCTCAATCGAAGCCAACAGACTGCCCTTGACCGGACCGACCATGCTGACGCCCTTGAGAAAGGCCGTATAGGCAAAAATGGTACCAACACCAACAATTCCCAACATGCCCAAGAGACTACCACCGTCCACGGGAAGGCTCTGGCCCCAGGTCCTAAAGGCAAAAACTGCCACCAAACCACCCATCAGCATGCCAATCCCAATGACCACCATACTTCCATATTGGCGAATATAGCGACTAGGCAGGATGATATAGAGGGCGTAAGTGAAGGCTGAGAAAATCCCCCATGCCAGACCAAGCGGTGTCACCGCCAGCTTGTCCAATTGCCCATGTGTCGCAATCAGAAATGTACCTACTACAGCAAGAGCAATCGACATCAATTCAACCGCTGTCGGCTTTTGTCGGTCCCGCAGACAGGTATAACCCAAGACCAAAATAGGACAGAGGTATTGCAAAACCGTTGCCGTACCGGCATTTGTATAGTAAATGGCTTGTAGATAAGCGATTTGATTGAGCACCAAGCCCAGCATGGCAAAGAGGAAAATCCCAAGCAGGGCCTTTTTATTTTTCAAAACAGCCATCAACTGGTCCCTACTGGTCAAATAGGCCACGCCCAGCAGAACCACGCCCGAAATCACCAAACGCAGGGTCGTAATCATCTCAACCGTCACCCCACGCGTCATCAAATATTGCCCACTGACTCCCGACAAACCCCAAGCAATACCTGCCACAAGCGTAATGAAAGTCCCAATTTTTGAATTTTTCATATCTACTCCTTTGATAACTTTTACTATTATAACAAAAAGAGCAGGCGTCTGCCTACCCTTCGAAAGTTATTATACAACCCCCACAAACTCGACAAATCTTCTAAAGGCAGCTTGGCCTTCTGGTGTGCGTTTGTAGACGCCGGCATCTTCAAGTACACGGGCAAAGATTTGTCCCACCGACGTGCGGACAATCTCTTGGACATTTTCAGCGGTAATTGAGCTGTGAGCGGTCTTCAAGCGGTCTGCCCAGTCTTGGTGATAGGCTGCCACTTGACTGTCCTGCCCCAGCAGGAATTTCTCCACCTCGGCCAACTCCGCCTTAAGGCGCGGTGGCAAGATGGCCAAGCCCATGACTTCAATCAAGCCGATATTTTCTTTCTTGATATGCTGAACATCTGGATGAGGATGGTAAATGCCGTCTGGAAATTCCTCCGAAGTCTGATTGTCGCGGAGGACCAAGTCCAGCTCATAACGACCGTCACGCTTGCGGGCAATCGGTGTAATGGTATGATGCGGTACTCCATTCGTCTCAGCCTTAATTCCAACCAAGTCATCTGAATAGCTCCGCCATTTTTCCAAAATCTTAGCCGCCAAACCAAGCAGCGCCGTCCGATCGCTGGAAGTCAAACGGATGACCGACATGGGCCACTTGACCAGTCCAGCCTGTACACCTTCAAAGCCTGTAAACGTCAGCTCCTGCTCAATCGGAGCCTCATCCATAGGGAAGGTGTGCCGACCACCCTGATAGTGATTGTGGGTCAAGATAGAGCCACCAGAAATCGGCAAATCCGAATTGGAACCGACAAAATAACCCGGCAAAAGGTCAATCAAATCCAAGAGTTGCTCAAAGGTCTGTGGCGTAATGGCCATTGGCACATGCTCAGCATTGAGGAAAATGGCATGCTCATTAAAATAAGCATAGGGCGAATACTGAAAGCCCCAGTTCTCCTGCCCCAACTGAAGACGAATAATCCGGTGATTGGCACGAGCAGGATGATTGATCCGCCCCTGATAGCCCTCATTTTCCATACAGAGCAGGCATTTAGGATAATTACTTGCTTCTGCTAATTTGGCCGCCGCAATGGCTTTCGGATCCTTCTCTGGTTTGGACAAGTTGATGGTGATTTCCAGATTGCCATAATCTGTCGGTACTTGGTAATAGATATTTTTGGCAACAGCTGCTAGCTTGATATAATCATTGCGCTTGCTGAGGTCATAGAAATCCGCAATAGCCTGCTCCGGACTATTTTCATAGGTCGCCCAAAATTGACGGTTAACCTGACTAGGAGCCGGTGTCACCAAGTCCATCAGACTAGCCCCAACCATGTCCTGCTCCTCCAAGAGTTCCCCAACTTGACCAGCCTCAAGAGCCGATGCCAACAAGGCATCTTTGAGGGCAATCATATCCGTCAGCTCCGTCTCAATGTCCAAGACCTGCTCGCCAACCAAAGCCAAAACCCGATTGCGCAGATAGAGACGGTCCATCTCCTCAAAGTCACTATGAACAATCGCTTGCTCCACAAATGTATCTACCAGATTTGCCATCGTCTCTCCTTCATCATTTCACATCTTACAAAACGGTTGAACCGCCAGCAATTTCTGCCACATAAAAGCTAGGTGCATAGCCGACCACTTCTGTGTAGGTCTTGCCAACATTTTCCTTAAAGGCTTCTACCTTATCCTTGTGGACAATGGCAATGCCACAGCCACCAAATCCTGCTCCCGTCATCCTCGCCCCGAGAACGCCCTCTTGTTGCCAAGCGGTATGGGCCAACGTATCTAATTCCAGACCGGTCACTTCATAATCATGCTCCAAGGACACATGTGAGGCATTGACCAGACGACCGAATTTTGCCAAATCACCAGCTTCAAGCGCTGCCCGAGCCTGCAAGGTCCGTTGATTTTCCAGAACGGCATGTCGCGCCCGTTTGAGACGGTTTTCGTCCTTAATCAAGTAAGCATATTCGTCAAAAGTCCATTCGTCCAACTCACCCAAGGTCTCGATAGAGAGGACAGAATTGAGCTCTTCCACCGCTTTTTCACATTCCGCACGGCGCTCATTGTACTTAGAATCTGCCAATTCACGGCGCTTATTGGTATTCATGATAACAATGACATGGTCGCCCAAATCCAGCGGCACCAAGTCATATTCCAACGTATTGGTATCTAGGTAAATCGCCTTATTGTCCGCACCCATACCGATAGCAAATTGGTCCATGATTCCTGAATTAACCCCGATGAACTGATTTTCCGTCAATTTTCCGATTTTAACCAAATCAAGGCGAGTCAAGTCTAACTTGTATAGCTCCTCCGCAATAATCCCAATCAGCAGTTCCAAAGAGGCTGATGAGGACAGGCCAGACCCATTTGGAATATTGCCATAGATATAGACGTCCATACCCGAGTCAATCGTATGTCCAGCCTCCTGCAAGAACTTAAGTACGCCCTTGGCGTAGTTGGTCCAGTTATGGGCCTTGTCATAGACTAAATTGCCCAAATCCACCTCAATAATACCCAATTCCTCAAAATTGGCAGAGTAAAAGCGCAGGACTTGGTCATCACGCTTGCGGGCTGCACCATAGGTCCCCAAAGTAATGGCAGCTGGGAAAACATGACCGCCGTTGTAGTCCGTGTGTTCACCAATCAGGTTAATTCGACCTGGCGAGAAGAATGCCGCGTCCGCTTCTTGACCAAATACATCCTGAAAGGCTTGTGTGATTTGTTCCTTGTTCATAAGAACCTCCTTGAATTGTAATCGATTTCTTTTATTTTATATCTAAAAAAAGACCTTGTCAAGAATTTACTAAAATTTTACTAATCTTTTCTATTGTGCTATAATCAAAGAAAAAGAAAGGGGAAAGCCATGGTCACTATCAAAGAAATTGCAGTTAGAGCACAGCTCTCATCCGCCACTATTTCCAGAGTTCTCAATGGAGATAACAGCCTATCCGTCAGTCCAGAAACTCGCGAACGCATCCTAGACTTGGCTCAAGAAATGGGCTATACCAAACATTTGAAAAAGCAGGCGCCCCAACAAAAAGGCACCATCGGACTTGTCCAATGGTACACAGAAAGCGAGGAATTAGCCGACCTCTACTATTACTCTATCCGCGTCAGCATCGAGCGCGAGGCTAGCCGACTGGGCTATCAGCTCATCCTCTCCTTCAACGACCTGAGCAATCCGCTCCTGGCCGAGGTTAACGGCATCATCGCAGTGGGCAAATTTTCTTCTAGGCAAATAGCAGAGCTGACCAGCTTGTCTCCTCATCTGGTCTTTGTGGACAGTGATACTCTGACCGAAGGGTTCTCCTGTGTAACCACTGATTTTAACCACTCGGTTCAAACCGTCATCAATCATTTTCGCAGTCAAGGTATCGCTGACATCGGACTGCTAGTCGGGCAGGAAAAGACCTCCGACGGACAAGACCTGCCTGCCGACCCCCGCTTGCTCAGCTATCATGACTATCTGTCCACCTTGGGCATCTACAAAGAAAATTACTGCTATATCGGGAAATTTTCCACCCAGTCAGGCTACGAACTGATGACCCGTGCAATACAAGAATTGGGCGACGACCTGCCACCAGCCTTCTTCATGGCCAACGATACGCTGGCTGTCGGTGCTTTGCGAGCCCTACAAGAGCGGCAAATTGAGGTTCCTGATCGTGTTCAAATCATCACCTTCAACGACACCGCCATCACTCGTCAAGTCTATCCGGCACTCTCCTCTATCAGCGTTTTCACGGAGGAAATGGGCCTTGAAGCTATGCAACTCTTGGACCGCATCATTGCAAATCCAACCACCCACCACCCACGAAAAATCAAACTCAGAACGACATTGACCATTAGAGAAAGTTCATATTAAAAAAGGCTCTTTGTCAACAGTTGTAGGTGGGCGAAAATGACTTTTACGCGATTTCTAACCTGTCTGGAATAGCGTAAAAATCAACACTATGGACATGTTTAGCCCATGTTATCAGCTGGCTAACCCCTTCGCTTTCTAATTTCCAAGCTCAGGCTGAAATAGTCTCCCAGACTATTTCACTCCCGCATGCCAAAATCGTCCTTGATCGCTTTCATATTGTTCAACAACTTAGCCGTGCTATGAACCGTGTTCGTATTCAAATTATGAATCAATTCGACAGAAAATCGCACGAATACCGAGCCTTAAAACGCTACTGGAAATTGATACAACAAGATAGCCGGAAAATCAATGATAAACGATTTTATCGCCCTATGTTTCGAATGCATTTGACTAACAAGGAAATACTGGAAAAACTCCTGTCTTTTTCAGAGGTACTACGACAACACTATGAACTCTATCAATTGCTCTTATTCCATGTCCAAGAGAAGAACTCAGACCATTTCTTTGACCTCATCGAACAGGAAATAGCCACTGTTAATCCTATTTTCCAGACGGTATTTAAGACATTTCTAAAGGATAAAGACAAGGTTTTGAATGCCCTAGAATTGCCCTATTCCAACGCCAAACTGGAAGCTACCAATAATCTCATCAAAGTCATTAAGAGAAATGCCTTTGGTTTCAGGAAGATGAGTACTTTAAAAAACGCATTTTGATTGCTTTGAACAGTGAAAAGGGCTGGGGAGAGCCCTATTCAGCTTATCTCCTAAAAACAGCTCTATAATTTCTGTAGTGGGTAAATCCACTGTAGAGATTATGTAGCCTTTTTGAGTGTATACAAAAAATCCCATATGACCTATAATGAAAAGCAACCACACTCACATTAGAAAGACTCATATGGAACTACTTCATCATACCACAGAACTAATCGGAATCAAAGACAAAAACATCAAAATTCTCTTCGTTTTAAAACATCAGACCCATCTGGAAATTCGAGCAAGGCTGGATTATGACAGCCCTAGCTGTCCTCATTGCCAAGGGAAGTGTATCAAGTACGATTTTCAAAAGTCGTCAAAGATTCCGATTTTGGATTGTCAGGGCTTTCCGACCCTCCTCTTGCTTAAGAAACGACGGTTTCAATGCAAATCTTGCCAAAAAGTGACTGTAGCTGAGACAGCTCTAGTCAAGAAAAACTGTCAGATTTCCCAACCTATTTGGGAGAAAATCACACAACTCCATACAGAAAACATGACCAATATAGCCATCGCTAGGAGACTACATATCTCCGTGTCAGTTGTCCAGAGGAAACTGGCTCAATTTCAATTTGAGCATGATTTTATGACATTACCAAAAGTCTTGAGCTGGGATGAATTTAGTCGGAACAAGGGAAAACTCGCCTTTATTGCTCAGGATTTTGAGACGAGATCGATTGTGACCATTCTTGACAACAACCGCCAAGTCACCATCAAGAACTATTTCTACAAGTATCCTAGGGAGGTCAGAGAGACTGTCAAGGTCGTGACGGTGGACATGTCGGGGAGCTATATTCCCATCATCAAAAAACTATTTCCAAGAGCTAAAATTGTCCTTGATAGATTTCACATTATCCAACACCTGAGCCGTGCTATGATGAGGACTAGGATTGATATTATGAAGACTTTCGATACGCGTTCCCTACCTTATCGATCCATGAAAAATCACTGGCGTATTCTCCAAAAAGATAGTCGTAAACTGTCTCTGAATCGCTTCTATTCCCGCACTTTTGGGCAAACAGTAACACCGAAAGAGGTTGTCCAGAAGACATTGAATTTCTCTGTGGAACTGAAATTCTATTACGAACTCTACCAGGTCCTTCTCTTCCATTTCCAAGAGAAGAACTCGAAACATTTCTTCGAGCTTCTAGAGGACAACCTGAATCTTGTCAATCCAACCTTTAGGACTGTTTTTAAGACATTTCTAAAATATAAAACTTACATCACGAACGCCATGGAACTTCCATGTTCCAACGCTAAACTGGAAGCGACCAATAAACTCATCAAAGACATTAAGAGGCAAGCGTTTGGCTTTAGGAACTTTACGAACTTTAAAACCAAGATATATATTGCTTTAAACATCAAAAATGAGAGAACGAAGTTCGTCCTCTCTAGGTGTTAGCTTTTCATCTACCCACTACAGTTGACAAAGAGCCCTAAAAACTAGAAAGAGATAAAGAAAGAGAGAACGAAGTTCGTCCTCTCTAGGTCTTAGCTTTTCATCTACCCACTAAAGTTGACAAAGAGCTTAAATTTTTTGAACAGTAAAATCAAAAAAGAATGCCCAATGAGCACTCTTTGATTTGTAACATCGGGAAGACAGGATTCGAACCTGCGACACCTTGGTCCCAAACCAAGTACTCTACCAAGCTGAGCTACTTCCCGTTATCACTAAAAATAAAGCTCCCCTAATGAAGCATTAAGCGAGTCATGCACCCTAGAGGATTCGAACCTCTAACCGCCTGATTCGTAGTCAGGTACTCTATCCAGTTGAGCTAAGGGTGCTTCCTATAATACGTCCATGCCGAGGACCGGAATCGAACCGGTACGATGTTGCCATCGCAGGATTTTAAGTCCTGTGCGTCTGCCTGTTCCGCCACCCCGGCCTCTCAAAGCGAACGACGGGATTCGAACCCGCGACCCCCACCTTGGCAAGGTGGTGTTCTACCACTGAACTACGTTCGCAACCTATTCAGTTAATGCCGGCTACATGACTTGAACACGCGACCCTCTGATTACAAATCAGATGCTCTACCAACTGAGCTAAGCCGGCTTACTATTATCCTTATGCGGGTTAAGGGACTTGAACCCCCACGCCCGAAAGCGCCAGATCCTAAATCTGGTGCGTCTGCCAATTCCGCCAAACCCGCATATGACTCGTGCTGGGCTCGAACCAGCGACCCATTGATTAAAAGTCAATTGCTCTACCAACTGAGCTAACGAGTCGAAAATATGATGCAAACTCTGTTTGCTCTATTTCCAACTTCAAATAGTCTCCCAGACTATTTGAACGGTCCCGACGGGAATCGAACCCGCGATCTTCGCCGTGACAGGGCGACGTGATAACCGCTACACTACGGGACCTATCTGTACTCAAGCTAAAATCCTAGTGAAAAAGATAAACTTCCTAGAGCCATTGACTCTGCGTCAGTTTCCTATTTTCAGACGGATTTCTTAACGCTTTTAGTAACATGATATGGGAGTTAACGGGATCGAACCGCTGACCCTCTGCTTGTAAGGCAGATGCTCTCCCAGCTGAGCTAAACTCCCAAATGGAATCATCTGATTCCTATGCGCTAAGCGACTACCGTATCTAACAGGGGGCAACCCCCAACTACTTCAGGCGTTCTAGGGCTTAACTGCTGTGTTCGGCATGGGAACAGGTGTATCTCCTAGGCTATCGTCACTTAACTTCTGTTGAATGGAATTGTACTCGGACTAAAATCCTAGTGAAAAAGATAAACTTCCTAGAGTCTACAGACTCTGCGTCAGTTTCCTATTTTCTTACGGATTTTGTAACGCCCTCGTTACTTCACTTTATCCACTCAAAATTGAATATCTATATTCTAACAAGAAACAACCACGCTGTCAATATTGACTTCGTTGAATTTTACTGTAATTGTATTCGAACTAAAAAGCTAGTGATTTAGATAAATCGCCTTGAAGTCTAACTGACTTCCGCGTTGATTTCCTAAAATCATACGCTTTTCTTAACGTTCTCATTACTTACTTTGGATAAGTCCTCGAGCGATTAGTATTGGTCCGCTACATGTGTCGCCACACTTCCACTTCCAACCTATCTACCTGATCTTCTCTCAGGGCTCTTACTGACATAAAGTCATGGGAAATCTCATCTTGAGGTGGGTTTCACACTTAGATGCTTTCAGCGTTTATCCCTTCCCTACATAGCTACCCAGCGATGCCTTTGGCAAGACAACTGGTACACCAGCGGTAAGTCCACTCTGGTCCTCTCGTACTAGGAGCAGATCCTCTCAAATTTCCTACGCCCGCGACGGATAGGGACCGAACTGTCTCACGACGTTCTGAACCCAGCTCGCGTGCCGCTTTAATGGGCGAACAGCCCAACCCTTGGGACCGACTACAGCCCCAGGATGCGACGAGCCGACATCGAGGTGCCAAACCTCCCCGTCGATGTGAACTCTTGGGGGAGATAAGCCTGTTATCCCCAGGGTAGCTTTTATCCGTTGAGCGATGGCCCTTCCATACGGAACCACCGGATCACTAAGCCCGACTTTCGTCCCTGCTCGAGTTGTAGCTCTCGCAGTCAAGCTCCCTTATACCTTTACACTCTGCGATTGATTTCCAACCAATCTGAGGGAACCTTTGGGCGCCTCCGTTACCTTTTAGGAGGCGACCGCCCCAGTCAAACTGCCCGTCAGACACTGTCTCCGATAGGGATAACCTATCCGGGTTAGAGTAGCCATAACACAAGGGTAGTATCCCAACAGCGCCTCCTCCGAAACTGGCGTTCCGGAATCATCGGCTCCTACCTATCCTGTACATGTGGTACAGATACTCAATATCAAACTGCAGTAAAGCTCCATGGGGTCTTTCCGTCCTGTCGCGGGTAACCTGCATCTTCACAGGTACTAAAATTTCACCGAGTCTCTCGTTGAGACAGTGCCCAAATCATTACGCCTTTCGTGCGGGTCGGAACTTACCCGACAAGGAATTTCGCTACCTTAGGACCGTTATAGTTACGGCCGCCGTTTACTGGGGCTTCAATTCAGATCTTCGCTTGCGCTAAACCCTCCTCTTAACCTTCCAGCACCGGGCAGGCGTCACCCCCTATACATCATCTTACGATTTAGCAGAGAGCTGTGTTTTTGATAAACAGTTGCTTGGGCCTATTCACTGCGGCTGCCTTTAAGACAGCACCCCTTCTCCCGAAGTTACGGGGTCATTTTGCCGAGTTCCTTAACGAGAGTTCTCTCGCTCACCTGAGGCTACTCGCCTCGACTACCTGTGTCGGTTTGCGGTACGGGTAGAGTATGATACAACGCTAGAAGATTTTCTCGGCAGTGTGACGTCACTAACTTCGCTACTAAACTTCGCTCCCCATCACAGCTCAATGTTACAGATACAAGCATTTGACTCATATCACACCTCACTGCTTAGACCGGCACTTCCAATCGCCGGCTTTAGTTAGCCTACTGCGTCCCTCCATCACTTCATACTCTAGTACAGGAATATCAACCTGTTGTCCATCGGATACACCTTTCGGTCTCTCCTTAGGTCCCGACTAACCCAGGGCGGACGAGCCTTCCCCTGGAAACCTTAGTCTTACGGTGGATGGGATTCTCACCCATCTTGCGCTACTCATACCGGCATTCTCACTTCTATACGCTCCAGCGCTCCTCACGGTACACCTTCATCGCCTATAGAACGCTCTCCTACCATACCACATTGTGGTATCCACAGCTTCGGTAATATGTTTTAGCCCCGGTACATTTTCGGCGCAGGGTCACTCGACTAGTGAGCTATTACGCACTCTTTGAATGAATAGCTGCTTCTAAGCTAACATCCTAGTTGTCTGTGCAACCCCACATCCTTTTCCACTTAACATATATTTTGGGACCTTAGCTGGTGGTCTGGGCTGTTTCCCTTTCGACTACGGATCTTAGCACTCGCAGTCTGACTGCCGACCATAAATCATTGGCATTCGGAGTTTATCTGAAATCAGTAAACCGAGATGGCCCCCTCATCCAAACAGTGCTCTACCTCCAAGATTCTTAATGTCGACGCTAGCCCTAAAGCTATTTCGGAGAGAACCAGCTATCTCCAAGTTCGTTTGGAATTTCTCCGCTACCCACAAGTCATCCAAGCACTTTTCAACGTGCCCTGGTTCGGTCCTCCAGTGCGTCTTACCGCACCTTCAACCTGCTCATGGGTAGGTCACATGGTTTCGGGTCTACGTCATAATACTAATGCGCCCTATTAAGACTCGGTTTCCCTACGGCTCCGTCTCTTCAACTTAACCTCGCATCATAACGTAACTCGCCGGTTCATTCTACAAAAGGCACGCTCTCACCCATTAACGGGCTCGAACTTGTTGTAGGCACACGGTTTCAGGTTCTATTTCACTCCCCTTCCGGGGTGCTTTTCACCTTTCCCTCACGGTACTGGTTCACTATCGGTCACTAGAGAGTATTTAGGGTTGGGAGATGGTCCTCCCAGATTCCGACGAGATTTCGCGTGTCTCGCCGTACTCAGGATACTGCTAGGTATAAAGACTATTTCGACTACGAGGCTGTTACTCTCTTTGGCGACCCTTCCCAGAATCTTCGTCTATACTCTTTAAGTCCACATTGCAGTCCTACAACCCCGAAGAGTAAACTCTTCGGTTTGCCCTTCTGCCGTTTCGCTCGCCGCTACTAAGGCAATCGCTTTTGCTTTCTCTTCCTGCAGCTACTTAGATGTTTCAGTTCACTGCGTCTTCCTTCTACTAGTCTTAACAACTAGTGATGACAGGCATCAACCTGCCGGGTTCCCCCATTCGGACATCTCTGGATCTACGCTCACTTACAGCTCCCCAAAGCATTTCGTCGTTTGTCACGTCCTTCATCGGCTTCTAGTGCCAAGGCATCCACCGTGCGCCCTTATTAACTTAACCTTATTAACCTAATTTTTTCAAAAATTAGAAATTGTACTCAGACTAGAAAACTAGTGATTTAGATAAATCCTCTTGTAGTCCTAAGACTACTGCGATGATTTCCTAAAATCATACGTTTTCTTTAACGTCTTCGTAACTTAATTAAACTCATTAAATATTCACAGCGTTTTCGGTTTATTTTCTTGTTACTATTTCTATATGTACTTTCATACATAAAGGAATGTTTGATAGATATTCAATTTTCAATGGACAAGTTTAACAACTTCCGTTGTTAATGGAGCCTAGCGGGATCGAACCGCTGACCTCCTGCGTGCAAAGCAGGCGCTCTCCCAGCTGAGCTAAGGCCCCGTACACCTTATGTGTCTTGGGTAGGTTTTTAACAAAACCTCTCAAAATTAAAGAAGACTAACGTACAGGTTCCTTATCCTTAGAAAGGAGGTGATCCAGCCGCACCTTCCGATACGGCTACCTTGTTACGACTTCACCCCAATCATCTATCCCACCTTAGGCGGCTGGCTCCTAAAAGGTTACCTCACCGACTTCGGGTGTTACAAACTCTCGTGGTGTGACGGGCGGTGTGTACAAGGCCCGGGAACGTATTCACCGCGGCGTGCTGATCCGCGATTACTAGCGATTCCGACTTCATGTAGGCGAGTTGCAGCCTACAATCCGAACTGAGACTGGCTTTAAGAGATTAGCTTGCCGTCACCGACTTGCGACTCGTTGTACCAGCCATTGTAGCACGTGTGTAGCCCAGGTCATAAGGGGCATGATGATTTGACGTCATCCCCACCTTCCTCCGGTTTATTACCGGCAGTCTCGCTAGAGTGCCCAACTAAATGATGGCAACTAACAATAGGGGTTGCGCTCGTTGCGGGACTTAACCCAACATCTCACGACACGAGCTGACGACAACCATGCACCACCTGTCACCTCTGCTCCGAAGAGAAACCCTATCTCTAGGGCGGTCAGAGGGATGTCAAGACCTGGTAAGGTTCTTCGCGTTGCTTCGAATTAAACCACATGCTCCACCGCTTGTGCGGGCCCCCGTCAATTCCTTTGAGTTTCAACCTTGCGGTCGTACTCCCCAGGCGGAGTGCTTAATGCGTTAGCTGCGGCACTGAGTCCCGGAAAGGACCCAACACCTAGCACTCATCGTTTACGGCGTGGACTACCAGGGTATCTAATCCTGTTCGCTCCCCACGCTTTCGAGCCTCAGCGTCAGTTACAGACCAGAGAGCCGCTTTCGCCACCGGTGTTCCTCCATATATCTACGCATTTCACCGCTACACATGGAATTCCACTCTCCCCTTCTGCACTCAAGTTTGACAGTTTCCAAAGCGTACTATGGTTAAGCCACAGCCTTTTACTTCAGACTTATCAAACCGCCTGCGCTCGCTTTACGCCCAATAAATCCGGACAACGCTCGGGACCTACGTATTACCGCGGCTGCTGGCACGTAGTTAGCCGTCCCTTTCTGGTAAGATACCGTCACTGTGTGAACTTTCCACTCTCACACACGTTCTTCTCTTACAACAGAGCTTTACGATCCGAAAACCTTCTTCACTCACGCGGCGTTGCTCGGTCAGGGTTGCCCCCATTGCCGAAGATTCCCTACTGCTGCCTCCCGTAGGAGTCTGGGCCGTGTCTCAGTCCCAGTGTGGCCGATCACCCTCTCAGGTCGGCTATGTATCGTCGCCTTGGTGGGCCTTTACCCCACCAACTAGCTAATACAACGCAGGTCCATCTCATAGTGAAGCAGTTGCTCCTTTCAAGCATCTACCATGCGGTAAATACTGTTATGCGGTATTAGCTATCGTTTCCAATAGTTATCCCCCGCTATGAGGCAGGTTACCTACGCGTTACTCACCCGTTCGCAACTCATCCGTCTAGTGCAAGCACCAGACTTCAGCGTTCTACTTGCATGTATTAGGCACGCCGCCAGCGTTCGTCCTGAGCCAGGATCAAACTCTCATAAAAAGTTTTGATTCAAACTCAAGCTATTGCTAGCTTTCCGTTTTATTGTTTTTGTTCATTGACGATTTATCCTTAGATAAATCACCCTGCACGTTTGGTTCGTCTTCTTTAATTTTCAAAGGTCTTGTTTGTCGCTTGCGACAACTATATCAGTATATCACATCCCTGATTTCCTGTCAACTACTTTTTGAAACTTTTTTTCGTTTATCCTTCATCAACAGTCCCTCGCGAGACAACTTCATTATTCTATCATCTATAGCTAATACTGTCAATAACTTTTTTCAAAAATTTTTAATTTTTTTCATCGACTAGGTTCTAAAAGCCTGATCAACAAATGCTTCAAATGATAGCTTGATTATTCTATCAGCTAAAGAGTCAATTGTCAATAAGGAAATTGGGTTTTAAGCTAAAGAGTCAATTGTCAATAAGGAAATTGGGTTTTAAGCAAAAAAGAAGACCAAGAGGTCCTCTCATGTGTGTTACTTCCGTTTCCGTGCAATCAAATGAATCGGTGTTCCTTCAAAGACGAAGGCCTTGCGAATTTGATTCTCCAAGAAACGCATGTATGAAAAGTGCATGAGCTCTTCTTCATTGACAAAGACCACGAAGGTTGGTGGCTTGGTCGCAACTTGGGTCGCATAGAAGATTTTCAAGCGTTTGCCCTTGTCTGTCGGTGTCGGGTTGATGGCAATGGCATCCATGATGACATCGTTGAGGACAGACGAAGAAATCCGCATATTTTGGCTCTCGCTGATAGCCTTAATCATCTCTGGCAACTTGTGCAAGCGTTGCTTGGTCAGGGCCGACACAAAGATAATCGGTGCATAGGACAGGTACTGGAATTGGTCGCGAATATCATCTTCCCATTGTTTCATCGTATGGTTGTCTTTTTCAAGCGTATCCCACTTGTTGACCACGATGATGATTCCCTTACCTGCCTCATGGGCAAAGCCAGCAATCCGCTTGTCGTATTCACGAATGCCTTCTTCAGCATTGATGACCATGAGGACCACATCTGAACGGTCGATGGCACGCATGGCACGCATGACTGAATATTTCTCGGTATTTTCATAAACCTTACCAGACTTACGCATCCCTGCCGTATCAATCATGGTAAATTCCTGACCGTCAGGATCCGTGAAATGCGTGTCAATGGCATCGCGGGTCGTACCAGCGACTGGAGAAGCAATCACGCGCTCTTCCCCCAAAATAGCGTTAATCAAACTGGACTTACCGACATTTGGTCGACCAATCAAGCTGAACTTGATAATGTTTGGATTTTCTTCAATCTCTTCATTTGGTAGGTTTTCAATGATAGCATCCAAGACATCCCCCGTACCAATCCCGTGGACAGATGACACAGGATAGGGATCACCTAGTCCAAGCGAATAAAAATCATAAATCTCATTACGCATCTCTGGGTTGTCGACCTTGTTGACCACCAAAATGACTGGCTTGTTGGTCTTGTAAAGGACGCGAGATACATACTCATCCGCATCGGTCACGCCCTCTTTTCCAGACACGACAAAGACAATGACATCAGCCTCGCTCATAGCAATATCAGCCTGGTGCTTGATTTGCTCCATAAAAGGGGCGTCTACATCGTCAATTCCTCCAGTATCAATGATGGAGAACTTGCGATTGAGCCATTCAGCAGTCGCATAGATACGGTCGCGTGTCACACCTTCCACATCCTCAACGATAGAAATGCGTTCCCCCGCAATCCGGTTAAATAATGTTGATTTACCAACGTTGGGACGTCCCACGATGGCAATAGTTGGTAGAGCCATAGCTCCTCCTCTTCTCTTACAATAATTTATTTTTTTCTAAAATAGCCTTGGTTTCAGCTTGTTCTGCCTGGCTAAATTGGGCTACAATCCGTTCTTACCACAATTCAGTCTGGCGGTCTCCAGCGTATACTGTCTGGATCTGATCGTAGGATTTGATGATTTCAATATCCTGCTCGACATACTCTTCCTCAAAGACAATTGCCTCTGTCGCCAAACGCGGTTTGACAGGATGAGCTTGAGCTGGAAGACCTAGTGCAATACAAAAAATCGGATAGGTATAGTCTGGTAAATTGAACAGCTCTGCCATTGCCAAAGCCTGATGACGAATCATGCCGATAAAGACACCGCCGTAACCTAGACTTTCCGCAGCAAGCAGGGCATTCTGACCAGCCAAAGACGCATCAACCGAGGAAATCAAGAGATTTTCCGTACCCTTGGCATCAAAATCGGTTCCGTGGAGTTCCGCTGCCTTGCTGGCACGATTGTGGTCGCCGACGAAAAACAGAATGGCCTTGGCCTGCAAGATAGCAGGTTGGGGCACCAAATCATACAGGGCCTGCTTTTTTTCCTCAGTCTGGATGACAATTATTGAGTAGGACTGGAAATTCTTCCAGCTGGAGGCAGCACGGCCAGCTGTGATAATAGCCTCTAAATCCGCCCGCTCAATCGGTTCATCTGTAAAACGGCGGACAGAACTATGGGCCAGCATCAAATCAATGGTTTCATTCATCGTCGGTTGATCCCTTTCAGGTGTAAATCTCGTGCCAAATAGCGAATGCGCTCCATGACACGTTTGGCCTGCCAGGTTTCATCACCAGACTTGCCAGAGGCGAAATGCCGCTCCAAATCATCAAGGGAGAAATTGGAAGTAAAGAAGGTCGGTAGATTTTCCTGCATGCGGTATTGAAGAATGACCTGTAGCACATCGTCACGCACCCACGGACTATGTTGCTCAGCCCCAATATCATCCAAGACCAAAACTTGAGCGGTCTTAATCTCGTCAATCTTATCCTTAACTGAACCGTCTTTGATGGCATTTTTTATATCCACCACAAAAGTCGGATAATGGAGCATGGTGGTCGACTGCAAATGCGTTTTAGACAAGAGATTAGCCAAATAAGCCATGAGATAGGACTTGCCAATGCCAAAATGACCGTAGATATAGAGTCCTTTGGGCTTTTCATCAAAGCGTTTGACAAAATCTGCAATGGCCAACATGATTTCCACCCGATTTTCATCGTTCTTATCAATGTCCGCCACCGTCACATTTTTCAGACTGGCTGGCATATTGATGAGCTGAATGCGATTTTTGATAGCTTCCAGACGACGATACTCAACCAATTCTGCCGTTTCCAAATAGGACACGTCCGCATAGCCCTCATTCATAATGAGAACAGGCTGGTAGCCCTTAGCCATATAACTTTCGTCTTGCTTGAGAAACTGGTCGCGCTGGCTGATATATTCCAAAAATTTGGAAATAGACAAGGTAATTTCCTGCTGTGTCAAACCTTGTTCTTTTATAAAGTCAGCCACATCTGCATCCGTTACAATCTCCTGGTAGAGTTCTTGATAGGACTTGCGACTAGGGTTGGCTGTTTGTGACAGCCTGTCTTGCACTGATTTCATCAGCCACCTCCTTGTGTTTCCATTTCTTCCAATTCGCGATAGAGGGCGGCTAGTTGGGCCTGTCCTTCTCTCGTTTGCTCTTGCTTAACTTCTTCCTTGCTCCAGTCCGGCACATTAGTTGCTGACACTTGCTTGTTCAGGACACTTGCCTTCTTGTTGTTTCCTGCTTTCAATTCCCTCAGATAAAGGACAGCTGCCTCTGCATTTCCAATCCCCTTATAGGAAAAATCATTGCCCAACTTGAGGGCGTATTTTTCATTCAGATT
The DNA here is from genome assembly GCA_024583055.1 of Streptococcus suis. Classification (NCBI taxonomy): domain Bacteria; kingdom Bacillati; phylum Bacillota; class Bacilli; order Lactobacillales; family Streptococcaceae; genus Streptococcus; species Streptococcus suis. The sequence continues at coordinate 1,846,524 of CP102145.1, read as the reverse complement.
GGCCGAATCCACCTTATTAAAAGTATAAAGAACAAGGACATTGATAACTTCATCCAAGAGACCAATTTGAGCCAAATCTGTCAGGCACTTGCGCTCCGACTGGTTCACTGCTGCCTTTCTTTGTTCCTTAATGAAGACCAAAAATTCCAGACTAGACTTGGACTTGGCCTCACGAACGATGATTTTTTCCTGGTCTGTGAGCCCACTCGTTTGTTTAGCGGAGGCTTGGTCTGACTGTGACAGTCGTTTGGTCGAAATAACCTGGCCGATAGCCGTTTCCTTGACCTTGTGATAGGTTTCCAACCAGGTCCAGCCGGACCGCTCTGCTATGTGACTAAGAGCAATCACATCGTCCGTCTCATCCTGAAATCGTAGCTGGTCCTTGGCCATCATAGCCTTGAAGGCTGACCAGTCAAAGTCCCTCTTACTCTTAACTACAGGAGAAATCTGTCCTTCCACATCGAAAACGTCTGAGAAAGATTTGGAAACATTCTTATCCTGGCTAGGGCTGGCGGGTATGAGATTCTCCACAGAAACCTCGCCAATTCTTTGCTCAAGAAGATGCCTATACAAGGGCTTGCCTAAAAATTCTCCGACGCTTAAAGGAGGCATTAGCTCTAGGCCCCTAGTCTCGTCAAGCTGATAAATCTTCAACAGACCCACTGCTGACAGAATATCCAGCGCCTGCTGCAAGCGATGAAAGCCAACATTCATGTGATTTAGAATGCTAGTCCATTGGTAACGCCCCTGCCCCGAGTCACCAAAACTATATAAATAGTAATACAGCGCTAGCGCATCCAAACCGATGATGGGCTGGTAACATTTGCTCAGACTGATTACATCAGGTGCAAAATTCCCAGCTTTCAGATAGGTAAAGGGATCATTTGGTTTCATCTTTGGCACCTGGTTTCACTTTTGACCCCTTAGAAATCATCTGCTTGAGCAAGTTTTCTAACTCACCAACATCTTTGAAAGAGCGATAGACAGAGGCAAAGCGTACATAAGTGATTTCATCTAGTTCAACCAATTCTTCCATGACCAAATTGCCGATAAAGTCACTTTCTACTTCGCTATCATTTTGGGCTCGAACCTTTTGTTCTATTCGATTGACCACCTGATCAATATCACCGGTTGATACTGGACGTTTCTGAGCCGAACGAATAATGCCATTAAAGATTTTCTCTCTCGAAAATTGCTCACGGGTGCCGTCTTTTTTAACGACTACTAGTGTTTTTTCCTCAATTCGCTCATAGGTGGTAAAACGCTGACCACATTGGTCACAGGAACGGCGACGACGGATGGTATTCCCATCTTCTGCCTGGCGACTATCAACAACACTTGACTTCAAACTCTGACACTTTGGACAACGCATACTCTTTCTCCTACTTTGCTTTTATCACTTCAGTATAGCATAAAATAATCAAAAATAAAAGAAAGCGATAAGCACGCTTTCCTAAGCACTTTCAATCTGGTCATCCAAGCGATGGTGAACCCATTCCCTGACCAGACGGTAAATGACCGCAAAAATTGGTGTGAAGAAGACCATTCCTAGAAGGCCAAACAAATTTCCACCAATCAGGGCTGCAGCCAGGGTGAAGAGGGTTGGCAGACCAACCGACTGTCCAACTACACGCGGATAGATGATATTCCCCTCAATCAATTGAATGATTTGGAAGAGAACAATAGACCACAGAGCCAACAAAGGATTTTGTACCGCCACAAAGAGGGCACTAATCAGGCAGGCTGTAAATGGACCGATATAGGGAACGAAGGATAGGACCCCTGCCAAAATACCGGCCATGCTAGCATAGGGGATACCAGAAAGTCCATAGCTGACAAAGACCAAGACCCCAATAATAACGGCCTCTACAATTTGGCTCATCAAGAATTTATCATAGGTATCTATCACAACTTCCCCGACGTAGTTGATCAGACGAACTGCTTTCTGTGGCAGAGTAGCCTGCAAGAGTTTCCCCGTCATGGACTGCAGATGTTCCTTGCTTCCCAGGATAGCCAAAGTGAAGAAAAAGGCCATAACCAGGGTCATTGTGTTGGAAAAAATGCCTGTAACATTGGATACCAGATGAGACAGAACCGGAGTGACAATACTAGAAATAAAGTCTAGATTCCTAAATTGTTCAATAAAACCTGCAATCTGGTCACCAATCTGGCCAGACAAGAAACCATTGGACTCCAGAAAATCCGTAAGGGCTGTGACCGATTTTGGAATAGCCGTCCGGCTGACGGTTACTAGCTCTGAAACTGTCTTGGTCAGGGTTGGCAAGACAATCAGAACCAAACCTGTCACAATCATCACAAAGGCAATGAGGACCCCTACAATGGCCAAACTACGGCTGGATTTTTTCAAAAAAGCAACCTTTTCAAGCTGTTCTTCCAGCTTTTTCATAGGTACATTCAAGATGAAAGCAATGATTGCTCCAATGAAGAGAGAGTTCATACTTGCTAGGACAAGCTTAATAATAGCGTACAAGGCCGACCAATTAAGGACAGCTAAGAGGATTGCACCCGCCAATAAAATTAGCAAGGCCTTTTCTTTAAATGACGAATTCATAATTACTCCTTAGATTTCTTACTAACAATACTAACACAAGCCCAGCAAAAAAGAAAGGACAAGCCTTTCTTACTTAGTCACGCATGGCATATCCAACACCGCGAACTGTCTTGATATAGGACGGTTTTCCAGCTACATCCAATTTCCCACGCAGATAGCGGATATAGACATCTACCACATTGGTTTCCGATGATGTCGCCTCGTATTTCCAAACCCGCTCTAACAATTGTTCGCGAGTGACAGGCTCAGGACTATTCATCAGTGTCGCCAGGAGATCGTACTCTCGACGAGTCAGGTTAATCAGCTCATCTCCACGGGATACCGTGCGATTTTGAAAATCGATTTTCAAATCTCGATAAGCAGCCTGCAAGGGAACCTGAGTACAATGATTGTCAATAAAATCCCGACCACGGAAAATAGCTGAAATCTGCTCGACCAATTCGCTGATGACAAAGGGCTTGACCACATAGGAAACCGCATAGGACAAGACTTCCTCACCATGCTCATCCACATCTGCCGAATCAATAGCCACAATCAGGACGGATGCAGGTTTGATAGCTAATAACTGCGTGGATAATTCCTTACTGGACATATCTGACAGCTGAAAACTCATGAGAATCAAATCAAAATCCGTCTCATGCGCCAAGGACAAAGCCTCCTGGCCAGTAGAAGCATAGTCCACCAAATAGTCCTTCTTCTGCAATTCCATGGAAACAAAATGCGAGAGATTGCGCTCACGACCTGCAATCAAAATTTTCTTAGCCATAATATCCTTATCTAATCGAAAGTTTCAAGACCATTTCAGTCAGAAAGAAGGGCGCTTGCACGCCCTACTTCTATTATTTATTTTTCGCTATACCAATCATAGTGGAAGACACCCTCTTTGTCCTTACGGTTGTAAGTGTGGGCACCAAAATAGTCGCGTTGTGCTTGGATCAAGTTTGCTGGCAAGTTCTCAGCGCGGTAGCTGTCAAAGTAAGTAATGGCTGCTGAGAAGGTTGGCACAGGAACACCTGCTTGAATTGCCAAGGCAACAACGTCACGGACAGCTTGTTGGTACTTAGCTGTTACGTCAAGGAAGTATTCATCCAAGAGCAAGTTTGCCAAATCTTCATCACGTCCATAAGCATCGGTAATCTTTTGCAAGAAACGAGCACGGATGATACAACCTGCACGCCAGATTTTAGCGATTTCGCCAAATGGCAAGTTCCAGTTGTTTTCCTTAGACGCCACGCGCAATTGCGCAAAACCTTGTGCGTAAGACATAATTTTTGAGAAGTAAAGAGCTTGACGGATTTTTTCTACCAACTCAGCCTTATCGCCGTCATAGGCAAATGGTGCTGGTTTTGGAAGGACCTTGCTAGCTGCCACACGCTCATCCTTGTAGGTTGAGATATAACGGGCAAATACAGATTCTGTGATGAGTGACAATGGCACACCCAAATCAAGTGATGATTGGCTAGTCCATTTACCAGTACCCTTATTACCAGCCGCATCCATGATATAGTCAACGATTGGCCCTGCTTGACCGTCATCATCCTTACGTTGCAAAATATCCGCAGTGATTTCAATCAAGTAGCTGTCCAATTCACCCTTGTTCCACTCAGTAAAGATGTCAGCCATTTCATCTACCGAAAGACCAAGCAGGTGTTGCATGAGGTCATAAGACTCAGCAATCAACTGCATGTCGCCATACTCGATACCGTTGTGGACCATTTTTACATAGTGACCAGCGCCATCTGGGCCGATATAAGTCACACATGGAGCGCCGTCCTCTGGAGCTTTTGCAGAAATTTCTTCCAAGACATCCGCTACTAATTCGTAGGCTTCTTTTTGACCACCAGGCATGATAGACGGACCTTCAAGGGCACCTTTTTCACCACCGGACACACCTGTACCGATGAAATTGATGCCTGAATTTGCCAATTCTTTTGAACGGCGAATGGTATCTTCGTAGAAGGTATTTCCGCCATCAATCAAAATGTCTCCTTCATCCAAGTGTGGCAAGAGAGATTGAATAGTTGCATCTGTACCAGGCCCTGCTTGAACCATGAGCATGATACGGCGTGGTTTTTCGATAGATGCGACAAAACTTTCCACATCATAGCTTGGTACCAAGTTTTTGCCTGGGTTGCTAGCTACCACATCTTCTGTCTTATCAGCAGAGCGGTTGTAAATGGCTACTGTGTAACCACGTGATTCAACGTTAAGAGCAAGGTTACGACCCATAACGGCCATCCCTACTACACCAAAGTTTGCTTTTGTCATGTATACTAACTCCTATAATTACTATCTTCTATTATACACCGAAAAGAGTCTAGTGGCAAGAATTTTCTGATAATTTAACCTTCCGAAATTTTTCCCCGCGTTGTAAAATGAAGTGCAACAAAAAGACATGTTCGTCTGATATACTAGAATTCCCCAACTCAGTATAGAAAGCAGATGAACATGTCCAACACTCATTCTACCAGAAACTCATCCTATTCTCATCTCTCAGCCACAGAACGTGGTGAAATTGCTGCTTATCTTAAAATGGGAAAGAAACCAATTGAAATCGCTCGGCTTATGGGTCGTCACCGGTCTACAATCTGCCGAGAAATCAAACGTGGTTCAGTAAATCAGGTACAGGATAAAAATGGGAAACGAACTTATTACAGCGCCTATTTCGCTGATAGTGGACAACGTGTCTATGAAACTAATCGCCGAAATTGTTCTTATCTCAAGTTGAATGACTGCTCCGCTAGGTTCATTGAACAATTAGGAGATGCCTTGAAAGCTAACGTCCGTCTCCATAGCGTAGATAGTTTTGTTCAGACTTATAAAGCAAGCCATCCTGAAGAAGTCGTCCCCTCTACCAAAACGATTTATCGTTATATCAAAGAGGGGCTGTTAGCTATTAAACCAATCGATTTGCCTAAGATGGTTTGTATCAGAAAACGTTCTAAGAAAGTCACGAAGACGAATCGGAAGACTTTAGGTAAGTCTATCGAAGAGCGTCCAGAGTGTATCAATGACCGTTCTGAATTTGGGCATTGGGAGATTGATTTAGTTCTTGGCAAGAAAACCAAAGGTGAAGCAGTTATTTTGACCTTGGTAGAGCGCCAGACTCGCTATGCACTGGGCGTTAAGCTAGAAGACAAACAGTCCCACACCATTAATAGTGCTGTAAGGCATCTCACCAGTCTGTATCCTATTGCATCCATCACAGCAGATAATGGTGCGGAGTTTAGTTTACTCTCAGACTTGGAAGCCGTTGATGTTTACTTTGCACATCCTTATTCTTCACATTAGAGAGGCACAAACGAGAACTTCAATGGTCTCCTCAGAGAATATGTCCCTAAAGGAGTCTCACTTAATTCACTAACCTCTGAAGAACTAGAAAGTTATATCACTGCCATCAATGAGCGCCCCAGACGACTTCTTCAATACCAATCCTCGAAATTTCTGTTTGGGCTAGCCCAGACAGCTTAACCTCTGGAACTCTAGTTACCAATGAACTTGTTGCACTTGACTTGACAATGTGCGTCCGAAATTTTTCTGAATCTTTCACTATCTTTTTCACTCATCGAACAAGCCCTGCAATTGAGCAAATGGACTATTAGCCTCTTTCTTTTCCTTGGCTTCCTGTTGGAAATCATCCTCGGTCATCAGGGTCCAAGATTGGCCCGACGGCAAATCCTGCCCAGCTTCTTCTTCTGGCGTCAAAACCTTGATAGGAATGTTGAGAATAATGTTGTCTGCGACACTTTCTTCTAGGACAATGCAGTCCTCTTCCACCACAAAAACCATATCTTCATCAATCAAATCCTGGTCCTTGAGAGCAGCTTCATTGGCCACAAAGAGTTCGTTGACCTGCTCCTCACGACGTAAGACCACTGGCTGGAGCGAACGGCTAGAAGCCAGGGTAATGTCGTAGGTCATCTGGTAATCTAGGAAAAAGATCCCCGCCTCAAAATGGACACGACCAGACACCTGGACAGGCGATAGGTCCAAAACCTCGCTGGAACGCCCCTGAACTTCCTGGGTCAAATCCAGTGTTTTCTCAAAAGAAATACCGTCTGGATTTTTCTGAATATCGTAAATGTGAAACATAAGCCCTCCTATTCAGCGTGTTCTGTAATGTAGTTGTAGACTTCCTGTCCAGCTACTGCACCATTTCCAACAGCCGTCGCAATCTGACGGAGCTGATTTTGGCGAATGTCGCCGATGGCATAGATGCCATACTTGCTGGTTTCCATTTTTTCATTGGTCACAACCCAGCCAGCCTCATCGGTAATACCCAAATCCGCAACGCTTTCAGTCATCGGATCCAGCCCTACATAGACAAAGACTCCGCCAAATTCAAGCTCTGACAATTCTTCAGTCTTGACATTCTTGATAACCACGCTTTGCACGCGCAGGTCATCTCCTTTGATTTCCTCAACGACACTATCCCAGATGAAGTTGATTTTTTCATTGGCAAAAGCTCGGTCTTGGATAACTTTTTGGGCACGTAGCTGATCTCTGCGGTGAACGATGGTCACAGACTCTGCAAATTGGGTCAGGAAAAGCGCCTCTTCCACGGCAGAATCTCCCCCTCCGACAACCAAAAGTTTTTGCTGACGGAAGAAGGCTCCGTCACAGACCGCGCAGTAGGAAACCCCGCGGCTGTTGTAGGTATCTTCACCTGGAACTCCCAGCAGACGGTGTTTGGCACCCATGGCTAGAACAACCGTCTTGGTCTCCAAAACGCCATCTTCGGTAATCACTTTTTTAACAGGTCCATCTTCTTCAATGCGGATGAAGGTCCCGAAAATATGGTCCACACCGAATTTTTCCAGGGGTTCAAACATTTTTTCAGCCAAGGCTGGTCCAGAAATATGGTCGTAGCCTGGATAGTTTTCAATCTCAGCGGTGTTGTTCATCTGGCCGCCATAAATACCGCGTTCTAGGAGGGCAACTTTGAGATTGCTCCGTCCTGCATAAAGTGCGGCGGTCATGCCTGCAGGACCTGCACCAATGACAATTGTATCGTACATTCTTTCTTCCTTCTATGCCTTCAGCATTAACAAAATGGCCACGATTCCAAAAGCTAAAATAGGGATGGTCATAATGTTAATGAGCAATAAATCATATAAAAATTCTTGGCGTTCTTGATAGGTCTTATCTCGATTTTTTAAAGCTCGAATTAGAAACCAAATCAAGCTCAGCAATACCACAATAATTGTGGCAATGAGTAGTCCTTGCAAATAGTTACTTAATATTGATTGTAACATCGGTCTCCCTCTGCTAACTCTTAAAAGGTTTGACGCTTAGCTTTGCGTTCTGCACGCCCCTTAGCACGCGCTTCCACTCGCTTGGTCTTACGACGTTTTTCGTCCACCGCCCACTGGATTTTCTTCTTATAGCCCGGCTTGATTTTCTTTTTCTTCTTCTTGACCAGACCAATCATCTCGATGTCCAATTTTTCACGTGTCTTTTCACGTTGAACACGACGATCACGGTCATAGGTATCGACAAATTCGCCGTCCTTCATTTCTTTGGGCAAGAACTTGATATTGAGTTTTTCCAACTCACGAATATCGGCATCGTCGCTCGGTTGATAAAGGGTAATGGCAATACCTGACAAACCATTGCGTCCTGTCCGACCGACCCGGTGAACAAAGAAGGACAAGTCCTGCGGAATGGCATCGTTGATGACATGGCTGACTCCTTCAATATCAATCCCACGAGCCGCCAAGTCTGTTGCTACGATATACTGATAATCCAAATTCTTAACTTGGTTCATGATACGCTTGCGTTCACGAGGTGGAATATCTCCGTGAATTTTAGCCACGCGCAATCCATTTGAAAGCAAGTAGCTGTGCAATTCATCCGCCCGAGTCTTGGTATTGACAAAAATCATGGCTAAATAGGGCTGCATGAGCCTGGTTGCTTCCAAAATTTGAGCATTGCAGTCGCGCCCTTTTGTCGAAATCAACCAGTTTTCAATGGTATCCGAAATGACTGTCTGGGTCTTGATTTGCTCCATGACAGGATTGGACAGGTATTTTTTCAAGAAAGGCTGGAGCTTTTGCGGAATGGTCGCGGAAAAGACCATGAATTGCAAATCTTTCGGCAGGCTCCCAGCAATCTTATCCACCGTCTCCAAAAAGCCCATGTCCAAGGTCATATCCGCCTCATCAACGACAAAGGTCTTGGCCTTGTGAATAGCTAAATCACCCGATTGAACCAAGTCGTAAATCCGACCCGGCGTTCCGACAACGATATGGGGCTGACCAGCCTGCAATTTGTCAATCTGGCGATTTTTATCCGTCCCACCGACATAGTTAGACACACGGACTTCAGGTTGAAAATGCCCTGCCATCTGCTTAGCTGCTTGATAAATCTGGGTCGCCAATTCACGCGACGGAGCTGTGATAACAGCCTGTACCTGGTCCAGCTCTTCGTCCAATTTTTGGAAAATCGGAATTAAAAAGGTATGGGTCTTGCCCGAACCAGTCTTGGATTCTCCAATCAAGTCACGACCAGATAGCACCACAGGAATCAATTTTTCCTGAACCTCTGTCGGCGTGACAAAGTTAATCTCTTTCAAAGCCTCCTGGATGGACGGCTTAAGTTTCATATCTGTAAATTTCATAATGTCCTCTTTTTCTGATTCCTTTCATTATACCATTTATTAGAATGACAAGCAAAAAGGACGGATGGGCATCGAAAAATTCAAAGCTTCATATCTATCGCCATTAAAAGAGACCAAAACAGCCGTTTCAGTCTCTTCAATATTTCATTTAATCCAACAACTTCTGCAATTCTTGGGCTAGTAATTCTTGAGCAATTTGTGGATTGGCCTGACCTTTTGTTGCCTTCATAAGGAAACCTGTAAAGGCCTTGTCCGCATTGCGTTTGCCGGACTTGAAGTCAGCAACGGCTGCCTCGTTATTCGCAAAGACTTGGTGAATAATCGGAATAAGAACTTCTGGGTCTGAAATCTGTACCAAACCAGCTTTTTCCACATATTCTTTGGCTGAGCCACCTTCTTTGGCCAAGTGAACAAATACTTTCTTAGCAATCTTAGATGAAATAGTGCCATCCGCAATCAAGGCTATCATTTCCACCAAGTTTTCAGGTGTTAAGGCGATTTGCTCAATAGTCTTGCCTTCAGCATTGAGGAACTGAGCCACTTCACCCTGCAACCAGTTAGAAACTTGTTTGGCATCGCCACCTGCTGCCACTGCTGCTTCAAAGAAGTCAGACAAAGCCTTGGTTGATGTCAATTGACCTGCATCGTAGGTAGTCAAGCCCAAGTTTTCCACATAGTGAACACGGCGAGCCTTAGGAAAGACTGGCAATTCTGCACGCACTTCCTCAATCCAGTTATCGTCAATCTCATAGAGCGGTAGGTCTGGCTCTGGGAAGTAACGGTAGTCTGCTGAACCTTCCTTGACACGCATGAGAATGGTTTCACCAGTAGATTCATCGTAACGGCGAGTTTCCTGCTGGATTTGACCACCGGAACGCAATATTTTGGCCTGACGTTCTACTTCGTACTGCAAGCCCTTGCGCACATAGTTGAAGGAGTTGAGGTTTTTCAACTCAGTCTTGGTACCAAATTTCTCCTGACCATAGGGGCGAAGAGAGATGTTAGCATCCACGCGCATAGACCCCTCTTCCATCTTCACATCTGAAATGCCAGTGTATTGGATAATTTCCTTGAGAGCAGTCAAGTAGGCATAGGCCTCCTCAGGCGAACGCATATCAGCTTCTGACACAATCTCAATCAAAGGCACACCCTGACGGTTGAGGTCTACATAAGAGTAGCCGTCTGTCCCGTGGGTATTCTTACCAGCATCCTCTTCCAAGTGGGCACGCTCGATACGGATTTTCTTGGTTGAACCGTCTTCTAGCTCAATCTCAATCCAACCATTGTAGCCAATCGGCTCATCAAACTGAGAGATCTGGTAGGCCTTGGGATTGTCAGGATAGAAATAGTTCTTGCGGTCAAAGTGCATATCCTTGTGAATATCCATATTCAGCGCCAAGGCCGCCTTAATCCCCGCATCAACAACGCCCTTATTCAATACCGGAAGAACACCCGGAAATGACCAGTCAATAATGTTGGTGTTGGCATTGGCGTCCTCACCAAAATGAGCATTGGAAGGTGAGAAAATTTTAGAATTGGTATTGAGCTCCACATGGACTTCCAGACCAATAATTGTTTCAAAGTTCATTACTTGTCACCTCCAAAAATCACTGGTTGTTGCTTGTGGTAATCCGTCGTCGCCTCAAAGGCCGCTGCCACTTGATAAACGGTCTCTTCACTGTATTTTGGACCAATCAACTGCAAGCCGACTGGCAAGCCTTCCACAAATCCAGCAGGAATCGAAATCCCCGGCAGACCCGCCAAGTTGACAGGAATAGTCAAAAGATCCGCCAAGTACATGGCCACCGGATCATGGCTCTGGGTTCCCAGACCATAAGCCACCGTCGGTGCCGTTGGTCCCAAAATCAAATCATAATCTGCAAAGACCTTCTCAAAATCTTGGATAATCAAGGTCCGCACCTGACCAGCTTTCTTGAAGTAGGCATCGTAGTAACCTGATGATAAGCTGAAGGTCCCCAGCATAATCCGGCGCTTAACCTCTTCACCAAAACCTTGGCTACGTGTTTTCACGTAAATCTCATCCAAATTGGTCGCATCCTCAGCACGGAAACCGTAGCGAATACCATCAAAGCGTTGCAAGTTTGAAGATGCCTCAGACGACGCGATAATGTAATAAACCGCAACCCCATACTTAGAGTGAGGCAGACTGACTTCCTCGATAATAGCTCCCAAGCTTTCCAAATGCTTGGCCGCCTTAAGAATAACTTCCTTGACCTGCGGGTCAATTCCTTCGCCCATGTATTCTTTTGGAAGAGCGATTTTCATGCCCTTGATGTCCTGACCAATCTTGCTGGTAAAGTCAGCAATCTCATGAGCTGTAGAGGTCGCATCACGCTTATCATAGCCAGCAATGACGTTGAGCAACTGGGCATTTTCCTTGACAGTCTGAGAGAAAGGACCAATTTGATCCAGGGAGCTACCGAAGGCAATCAAACCAAAACGAGAAACCGTTCCATAAGTTGGCTTAATACCGACAATTCCGTTAAAGGCCGCAGGCTGGCGGATGGAACCGCCTGTATCTGAACCCAAGGACAGGCGAACTTGACCAGCCGCAACAGCAGCCGCAGAACCACCTGATGAACCACCTGGCACTTTTGTCTGGTCCCAAGCATTTTTCGTCAGCTTGAAGGCAGAATTTTCATTGGAACCACCCATAGCAAATTCATCCATGTTGGTCTTACCGATGACAATCATATCCTTGGCATAGGCCTGAGCAACAGCCGTCGCATCAAAAATCGGCTCATAATTGTAGAGCATTTTTGACGCAGCCGTTGTCAAAATCCCCTTGGTCGAAATATTATCCTTAACCGCCAAAGGAATACCGGCCATGACATTGTCCGCATCAATCCCTTTTTGGTCGAGGGCAGCTGCCTGTGCCAAAGCCTTGTCTTCATTGATATTCAAAAACGCATCCACAACAGCTTCTCGGCTCTGAATATCTTCAATCGTCGCCTTGGTCAACTCGACCGCAGAAATCTCTTTTTTGACCAGGAGGTCGTGCAATTCATCAACTGTTTTATTATTCCATGTCATTAGGCATCTCCTCCCCCGTCTAAAATAGCTGGTACCTTGATGTAGAAATCTTTACTTTCAGGTACATTTTTGAACAAGTCCTCACGACTTTCACCCTGCTCTGCCACATCGGCACGCAAGACATTTTTCCGGTCTGCCATGGTGGTCGTCACTGGCACACCTGTCGTATCCACCTCATTTAACAACTCAACCATGTCAACAATCTTGCTCAAGGTCGTCGCAAATTCCGCCGTTTCCTGGTCTGTAAATTCCAGCTTAGACAGCTTGGCAACGTGACGCACCTCAGCCTCAGAAATCTTCATACTTACCTTCCTCCTATTGGAAATTCATCTTCTCATTATACCATACTTTAGAAAGAGGACAAAGAACCAAATAACCTCATTTGTCAGCTTTTAAGCATGAAAAAACCAGCCTGATTGGCTGGTCAGAATCACTAGTCAATAATGGTCGCACCGAGCACATGCTGCAGATGGTTGAGGGCGAATTGATGATTTTCCTCCGTCAAAGCCGCAATTGCTGAAGAAATGACTTCAATCTTATAACCTTTGTTATAAGCATCAATGGCGGTATGGAGCACACAAATATCTGATAAAACACCCGTCAAAACCACTGTATCAATCCTTCTTTCCCGCAAACGAACATCCAAATCCGTTCCAGAAAAGGCTGAATAATGGCGTTTGTCCATCCAACGCACACGTGCATGGTTCTGATATTCAGCATAAAAATCCGCCAGGGGACCATACAAATCACGACCACTGGTGCCCATGATATTATGCAGTGGGAAGAGATTGCTTTCCGGATGCAAATCGTCGTCCACCTCATGCCCATCAATGGCAAAGACAATATAGTCCCCACGGTCAAAGGCTTCTTGGGTCACTTGCGCAATTCGGTCTGCAATAGCTTGAGCAGGCTTACCAGCTGTCAATTTGCCATCGTCCGCTACAAAATCAACCGTATAATCAATCGAAATCAGCGCTTTTGTCATCTTAGTAGTCACGTTTTTTAATCTCATCAAAAATAGCAGGAATCAGAACTTTCAAATAAGTCCCCTTCATACCCAAAGAACGGCTTTCAATAATACCAGCACTCTCCAGCTTACGAAGAGCATTGACAATCACCGAACGAGTAATACCGATACGGTCTGCAATGACAGAGGCCGTCAACTGACCTTCATTGCCATCCAACTCACCCAAAATCGCAGCTACAGCCTTCATTTCTGAGTAAGAAAGCGTATTGACCGCCATATTGACCGCTGCCCGACGACGAATATTCTTCTCATCCTCTTCCCGCTGGAAGTTGAGCAACTGGATACCAACCACCGTCGCCGCAATCTCCACCAAAATCAAATCATCATCGTGGAACTGCTCATCATTGCGCCAAATAATCAACGAACCAAAACGAATACCCGTCACGTGAATTGGTGCAATGGTCGTCAAACCATTTGGATAGGTCGAACGAGACTCAACTGGAATAGCTGTCAATTCACTCTCCACCGGCAAGTTGACCTGCGTGTCATAAACTTGCGCAATAGCCTTAACATACTCTTCCGGATATTGCTTATTGACATAAAATTCTTCCACACGATCATTATTGGTCTTGTAGTTCATGTGGTAGCCAAGGATTTCTCCTTCCGCATTGATAATACAGGTATTACAGTCGATAATTGCAGACAGGTGGTCTGCAATAGCGTTATAAGGCAGTTCTTCTGCCAATTGTTCTTCGGAACGCTTTAAAATCGACGTAATATTCCGTGTTTTTTCTAATAATGTTGCCATAAATTCCTCTTTACACTGTAATTATATTTATTATACCGAATTGTTTGCCAAATTTCAACAATTATCAGAAAATTTACTATTTTTAGAAAAGTATATATTTTTTTGGGTTTTTAAAGCCATTTAAAAGAAAAATCAGGTATTTCTACCCGATTCTTGAAGCTGTATTCACAAGTAAGGTCCCTTTAGACAAGAAATAGTTTTTTTCCTACTCAAGGTCGGTTGAGATGGAATACTGACTGTATTTCGAGAAAAACTAGCCTTCTCTCAGGTGCCAAACTGTGAATACAGGGGATTAGCTTAATCTTTCTTATCCAAAGCTCGCAACATCTCATCAATCTTGTTGCCGTATTCAATGGATTGGTCCTTTTCGAAGACCAAATCAGGAATCTTATAGAGGGTCAACTTACGCCCCAATTCCCGTTTGATGGTTCCTGTCGCTTTTTGCAGACCAGTTTGAGCCTTTTGATTGTCCGAAGCCAGATTACTCATAATGGTGTAGTAAACCTTGGCCATGGACAAGTCACCGACCATCTGTACATCTGTAATGGTCACGCCCTGCACACGTGGATCACGGACTTTCTTTTGCAAAATCTCATTGACTTCGCGCTTGATTTCCATCCCTACGCGATCTGTACGAAAATGATTTGCCATAGGAACTCCTTTCTATTTCCTTATAAAGCGAAGAGGTTGCCTTTCCAACCTCTTACTTGCTTATTATTTCTTAATTTCTTCCATAATGTAAGCTTCAATGGTATCATCTACCTTGATGTCATTGAAGTTTTCAATCATGAGACCACCCTCTTGGGCATTTCCAACTTCCTTGACATCGTCCTTGTAATGTTTCAAGCTAGACAATTTACCGTCGAAGACAACGACACCGTCACGGATAACGCGGACGCTTGAATCACGGGTAACCTTACCACGGATAACCATAAATCCACCGATGGTACCAACTTTGGATACCTTGAAGGTCTCACGGATAACTGCTTCACCAATGATTTTTTCTTCGTACTCAGGATCCAGCATACCCTTCATGGCATCTTCCATTTCCTCGATAACCTTGTAGATAATGCTGTGGAGACGCACTTCAACATCGTCAGTTTCTGCCTGCTGGCGCGCTTCTGCCGTTGGACGAACGTTGAAACCGACAATCAAAGCATTCGACGCTGCTGCGAGAGTCACGTCTGACTCATTGATGGCGCCGACTGCAGAGTGAACGATATTGACACGGACACCTTCGACTTCAATTTTTTGAAGAGATGAAGCAAGTGCCTCAACTGAACCTTGCACGTCTGCCTTGATAATCACGTTAACAGACTTGACTTCACCGGCTTTAAGAGTATCAAAGAGGTTTTCAAGACTGACACGTTGCGTAGCCTGACGTTGTTTGAGAAGGGCACGTTTGGCACGTTCTTCACCTGCTGCACGCGCAGATTTTTCATCTTCATAGACCGCAAAATGATCGCCTGCCATTGGCGCCTCGTTAAGACCAGTAATCGAAACAGGTGTTGATGGTCCTGCAACCTTGACACGACGACCGAGGTCGTTGGTCATAGCACGAACACGACCGAAGGTATTGCCGACAACGATTGGATCTTGGACATTAAGAGTACCTTGTTGAACCAAGAGGGTCGCAACCGCACCTTTTCCTTTATCCAAATGCGCCTCGATAACCGTACCGATGGCACGAACAGTGGGATCAGCCTTGAGTTCTTGGATTTCCGCTACAAGAAGCACCGTTTCCAAGAGTTCGTCGATGTTTTGGTTGAACTTGGCTGAGATTTCAACAAATTCAGACTCGCCGCCCCAAGCTGTTGAGATAACACCATGCTCTGCCAATTCACCGATAACACGCTCTGGATTGGCACCTGGTTTATCAATCTTGTTGATAGCAACAATAATTGGGACATTGGCAGCCTTAGAGTGGTTGATTGCCTCGATGGTCTGTGGCATAACACCGTCGTCCGCCGCTACTACAAGGATGGTCAAGTCGGTAACAGAAGCACCACGGGCACGCATAGAGGTAAAGGCCGCGTGTCCTGGCGTATCCAAGAAGGTAATTTTCTTGCCAGCATCCTCAATCTGGTAGGCACCGATATGCTGGGTGATACCACCAGCCTCGCCTGTCGCCACACGAGAATTACGCAAGGTATCCAAAAGCGTTGTTTTACCGTGGTCAACGTGACCCATGATGGTAACAACAGGCGGACGTTCAACCATTTCCTCTTCATTTAGGTAGCCCTCTTCTACAAAGAAACGCTCGATGTCTGCATTGTCCACTTCAACCTTTTCCTTGGCTTCAATACCATAATCCACCATGAGGAGTTCAATGGTATCTCCGTCAAGAGATTGGTTTTGAGTTGCCATAACCCCCATAAGGAAGAGCTTTTTAACAATCTCAGCAGGCTCGCGCTTGATCCGTTTCGCAATTTCTGCTACGGTCATACCAGCTGTATACTCAAACTCTGTTGGCAATTCATGGAATTTACGCTCTGTGACAGGTTTGGCAGTCTGATTGTTCTTACCTTTTTTATTTTTCTTGTTGTTATTCCAGTTACTTGTTCTTTGATTTCTCACTTGATTTTGACTATTTCGATTTCTTTGTTGTTTACGTGGACCATCTTCATCGTCACTATTAAAGTCACGCTTCTTATCTGGTCGAGCTTGTTTTTTACGACGCGTATCGACTGTACTTTCCGCTACCGCAGTTGGGACTGAAGCAGGTTTGGTTTCAGCGATTGGTTTTGTTTCCACAACCGGCTCTTCAAATTTGATTTCCTTGGGCTTCTTAGGCTGGTCTTTAGCTGCCTTAGCCTGCAAGAAACGCTCCTCGCTTGTCTTAGCGTATTCTGCGTTCTGCTCAGCTTTCAAAGCTGCTGCACGGGCCTTGAAATCAATCTTAGGAGCAGCTGGACGAACCACTTCCTCCTGACGACGGTCGCTGCGATTAAAGCTACCATTTCCTCCGCGATTGTCTTGGCGGCGGTTGTCACGATTGTCGCGACGGTCTCCAAAGCGGTTTTCCTTACGGTCATTGCCCCCTTGGTTACCACGGAAATCACGGCGATCGTTGCGGTTGTTGCCTTGACCAGCTTGGCCACTTTGACGGTTGTCACGACGGCCTTTCCCTTGTCCACCTTGGGCACGTTTGGCCGCTTGCTCCTTGGCACGCGCCTCACGTTCTGCCTTGAAGTTACGGCTCTGTGGACGACGAACCGGTGGAGCTGGCTTGCTAACCTCTTGGCTGACAGTTTTTGCTTCAACTGGTTTTTCAGCTTTCGGTGTCTCCACCTTTTGTTCTGCCACCTTTGGCTTTTCTACAACTTTCTCAGCCTGTACGGGAGCTGGTTTGGGCGCCTCCGGCTTTTTAGCTGAAAAACTATCTGTAATTCGCTTAGCTCCCGCTTCATCAACACTCGAAGCATGGCTTTTGACATCAAAACCCAATTCTTGAGCCTTGGACACTACTTCCTTACTGCTTACACCCAATTCTCGGGCGATTTCATTCAATCTCTTCTTAGACAATGCCTTGTCCTCCTGTTCTATTCCATAATAGACCTCATCTTCTTTGTAAATCCAGCGTCTGTCACTGCAAGCACCTTTCTAGCCTTGCCGACAGCTGCACTCAATTCCAGCGTTGAAAACGCGGTTACAACTTCTACTTGATAGGTATGACTTTTATCTGTTACTTTTTTGCTTAAATTTCCGGCAGCATCATTGGCTAAAAAGACCAATTTTGCCTGCTGCTTGCGAATGGCATCAACGACCAATTCTTCCCCTGAAATCAGGCGACTTGCCCGTTGGGCCAAGCCCAGTAAATTTAAGATTTTTTGCTTCTTATTCGAGTCCAAGCTCTCTCCTCTTGACCTTGTGGTCGACATAGGCAATCAATTCATCATAAAATTCTTCTGACACTTCCATGCTGAAGGAACGGTTGAAAACCTGACGTTTCTTAGCCTGGGCCGCCTCATCATTATCCAGCTTGATGTAGGCACCACGGCCATTTGCCTTACCAGTCGGGTCAATGAAAACCTGGCCCTCTTTATTTTTTACAATGCGGAGCAAATCCCGTTTGTCGATGATTTCACCGGACACCACAGACTTGCGTAAGGGTATTTTTCTAGCTTTTGCCATGGTTGCTCCTTGAATCTTATTCTACTTCTTCGGACGTTTCTTCGACAATTTCTGCCGCTGCATATTGGGCTGCTTCAATAGCTTCATACTCTGAAGCTGACTTGATATCAATACGGAAACCAGTCAGGTGAGCCGCCAGGCGGACGTTTTGACCACGACGACCGATTGCAAGTGACAATTTATCATCTGGTACAACGACTGTCGCGTGCTTACCATCTTCTGTGTCAAAGAGAACTTGGTCTACTTCAGCAGGCGCGAGAGCATTGTAGATGAATTCTGCCTCATCTGGCACCCACTCGATAACGTCGATGTTTTCCTCAACAGGCACCATACGGTCGTTCTTAGCATCGTAGCGAGCTGGGTGGAACTTGCTCGTAATTTTCTTGATATTTGAACCACCACGACCAACGATTGTACCGATAGCGTCCACGTTTGGATTGTGGCTACGAACAGCAACCTTGGTCCGGTCACCTGCCTCACGAGACACGCTCATGATTTCAACGGTACCATCGTAGACTTCAGGAATCTCCTGCTCCATCAGGCGTTTGATCATTTCTGGATGACTACGGCTCACAAAAACGTTGACACCGCGACCATTGTCCTCGACCTTATAAACATAAACTTCAATGCGGTCGTGGGATTGGAAAACCTCACCAGGAATCTGGTCCTGCTTGGACAATTGTGCCTCAATAGTTCCCAAGTTAACATAGATGAAGCGGTTGTCGAACCGTTCCACCGTACCAGACATGATTTCATTTTCATGTTCCTTGTAGGTATTGTAGGTAATAGCACGCTTTTGCTTGCGCATTTTTTCCATGATGGTTTGTTTGGCTGACTGGGCCGCCACACGACCGAATTCAGCAGGATCTTCTGGGAATTTGATTTTATCGCCCATTTCGTAGGCAGATGAAATCGCCAAGGCATCCTTGAGGCTGATTTCCAAACGGCTATCAAAGACTTCATCTACGACTTCACGAACCGTAAATACGTGGAAATCGCCCTTCTTCTCGTCAAACTCAATAACAGCTGACTCTGATTGGCCATAGCGACGCTTGTAGGCTGAGCGAAGCGACTCTGTCACTGCTTCGATAATATCAACCTTGTTAATCCCCATGTCTTCCTCTAAAATTCGGAAGGCTTCTAGCATTTCTTTACTCATCTTGTTTTCCTTTTGACTTCAAAAGGTCCTTTCTTAAAAAATCAATCTATTAAATCTTAACAGCCAAACGGGCTTTGGCAACAGTCTGATAAGGAATGGTTACTTCTTTTTTACGGGTCTTGTCCATATATTCTAGAACCAAATCAGTCCCATCAAAAGACAAGAGGGTCCCCTCAAAAACTTTTACCTTGTCAATAGCCTGATAGAGCTTGACATTGATGTATTTTCCAACCGCCTGCTCAACAGCTGCCGCCGTTTTCAAAGGACGCTCCAAACCAGGACTAGTCACTTCCAACATGTATTGGTCTGGAAATGGGTCTGGTTTAATCCCATCCAGGAGCGGGCTGATGACTTCTGATAAGTCTGCCGTATCTTGCAGGGAAATGCCACCCTCCTTATCCACAAAAATGGACAGGACATACTCTCCACCCATCTTGCCATATTCCACATCCACCAGCTCATAAGGGGGCTGGATGGTGGGAGCAATCGCCTCTGTGACTAAATCAACAACCGATGACATAGACACCTCCTTCGTTATATTAAGGTACAGGTAAAGGGTTGACTTGCGCCAACCCCCTTTACTTCTTATTTACTCCTATCATTCTAGCACATGCCAGAGAAAATAGCAAGAAAAACGATGCGAAAAGGCAGCCTGTACGAACCGCCTCCTCTTTGATTGTTTAAAACTGTGCTTCTACGCGGTAGATAACTTGTCCTTTGTTCGAGAATTTCTCTTCATACTCGGTCATGACATTGCCTTCTAAACCATCCGCATGGAGGTCCAACCAGACCTGTTTGAGTGTCATGCCATATTGAGAAAAGCTGGCCAAGCTATATTCAAATAAACCACGATTGTCCGTTTTAAAATGAATCTCTCCCTCTTCAGGCAGTATTTCCTTATAGGTATCTAAGAAGGACTTGTAGGTCAAGCGACGTTTTTCATGACGCTTTTTAGGCCATGGATCTGAGAAATTCAGATACAATTGGTCAATTTCTGCTGGTGCAAAATAGTTAGTCAAACTAGATCCATCTACCTGGAGCAATTTAATATTGGGCAAACCAGCCTCAATAACACGGTCCAAGGCGTAGCTCAAGACCGTCATCTGAATGTCAATCCCAATATAGTTGATATCCGGATTTTGAGCGGCCATGCCTGTTACGAAACGCCCTTTCCCTGAACCAACTTCAATGTGGATAGGGTTGCTGTTTCCAAAAATTTCAGCCCACTTCCCCTTGCACTCTTCCGGATTGGAGATAACATACTGGGGATTATTGGCTAGGAGCTCACTAGCACCTTTACGATTTCTTACTCTCATTGATACTTATAAAAATTCTGTCTAAATAACCGCAGGGCATAGATTTCTAGATTCGCCGCCTCGGTATTGTTACTTTCAAGTTGTTTAGAAATTTGGTTAAGGAAACCTAGTTGGCCATACCAATAAATCTTACTGATAACCGTACTGTTGTACTTGTAGCCATAGCCCTTGAGCCACTCTTCCCATTCCTGTCTAGGAATGTAATGGGTCAATATAAAGGCGACATCTAACATCCGATCGGTCACACAGGCTGTTTCCCAGTCCGTCAAATAAATCAGTCCACTTGTCGTTTCCACCCAGTTTTTATGGTGGAGATCTCCATGGACAAAGGTTGCCAAATCCTGTCTGAAACGCGGTGTGGTCTGCAACAATTCTCTGCAGATAGATTGCAGGTAGGAATTACCAGCTAATTGCTTGGGCGTTTCTTTTTGCCACTTCTTTACCAACTCCGCTGGCTCCAAATAGGTATAACTTAGTTGGAGAGCCTGATTGAGCAGAATGCGTGAAAAGTGCATTCTGACCAAAATTTGCTGGACCTGTTTCCCAGACATATCGTGACGATTAAGAGTCCGACCATTCAACCATTCCTGAACAGCTCGGTCTCCCACACCCAAATCCCTATCGCTACTTAAGATGGGTGGAGTGATTTGTTCCCGAGCCAGAGCATTGACAATCGGTGGCATTTCATACTTGACAAAAACAGGCGTACCATCTGGTCGCAAGCCTTTGTATGCTTTTCCGCTGTTTCCTGCAATAGACTGCAACTGTAGCCCGCTGGTATCAATCTGCATGCCATTCCTCCTTTAAAAATTCCTTACTATTTTACTAGTTTTAGGCCATTTAGTCAATCAATTTTTTCGCTTTACTATCCAGGTAGAGCTGATTTAAAAGAATTCCGATTCCAATAAAGACCAGCAAATACTGCTTTTCCTCCAGCAGCAATAGGCCTAGCACAGACTGCAAAATCAAGGAAAGATACAAAATCTGTCGCAGGACTCGTTTAAAGCTAATCAGTCGTTTGTCTGGACCGACTGGCAAAAGCTCGGCCATCAGTTGATAATCATAGGCGTGATAGAGCGGGAGCAATTGGAACAAGAGCAAATAATGAAATAAACTGGCTAATCCTACTGAGAGCCAGGATTCCCTCACCGTAACAAAAAATACAATGGATAAGATTACCAGTCTAAGAGCCAGTGAAAGGTAGTCCCCACTGCGCAAAAAGGCTCTCATGAAGAGATAGTCCCAGGTAAAGCCAGTTTCTTTTTTGATATGACCCAGTAGCCCATCCAAATAGGAACGACGTTTGACAAAGCTAGTCAGCCCCTTAACATTGGTAAAGAGGGAGAAAAATTTCAATATCGACGTTTTTCTCTTGCTCTCATATTGAAGAGCCCGGACCCAGTCCACCTTTTCTTCTTCCATAAAGGCCAGGAGTTTCCATCGAAAATAGAAATATTTGGCAATGGTTAGCATGAAAATCAATGGAATAAAAAGTAGAATAGGGAGTTTTAATTTGAGGTAGAGCGGGAGTAGAATCAATTGACCAACAAGTTGGAGGCTAGCCCAGACCAAAAAGGCCCTGCGATTGGCAGCAAAAAAGATTTCAGGCATTTCAGCTTCTTTTGATAGTAGGAATATCTTATCAGCCTCCTCTACGTAGGTGGCAACATTGCCTGCCAAGAATAGCAGCAAGCTGACCAGGGCCAAAATAACGTACAGCAACCAGGACTGACTGGGCAGGTTTTCTAGCAACTGCCGATACTGTAACGCCAGAAAGCCAAAAAGTACCAAAACAACCAAAACAAAGTGGTCATTCAGCACATAACGAAGATAGGTTGCACACTGCCTTAAAAATAGATTTTTTCGTTGACCAAAGAGCGTCTTCATCCCTGCCCTCCTTCTTGGGTCAAACTAAGATAAATCTCGTTAAGGCTAGCATCCTGCATGGCAAATTCCTGGCGTAGGTCAGTCAGATTGCCCGTAGCCTTGACCCGACCCTTATGTAGGATAACGAACCGATCACACATTTTTTCAGCGGAATCGAGAACATGGGTGGACATCAAAATGGAGCTTCCCTGAGCCTTTGCTTGATTGAGCAAGTTAATTAAATCCGCAATCGCAATCGGATCCAGACCCAAGAAAGGTTCATCGACAATCAGCAAACTCGGTTCAACCATAAGGGCGCAAATAATCATGACCTTTTGTTTCATGCCTTTTGAAAAATTCACAGGGAACCAGTCCAAACGGTCTTCCAGCCTAAAAATAGCCAATAGTTCTTGAACACGCGCCCAGGCAGATTCAGCTTCCAAATCATAGGCCATCATCACTAACTCGATATGCTCTTTCAGGGTCAGTTCCTCATAGAGACTAGGCGTTTCAGGTATAAAACCAATTTTTTTTCGATAGGTAGCCATGTCTTCGTTGATCCCCTGCCCATCAATTAGAATTTCTCCCTTGTAAGGGCTTAGGAGACCGATGATTTCTTTAATAGTGGTCGATTTCCCGGCACCATTCAAGCCAATCAAGCCGACTAGCTCCCCATCCCTCACCTTAAAATCTACATCATGTAAAACAGGAATATTGGCATAGCCACCTGTTATATTTTTTACTTCTAACATACATTTCGTCCTATTATTTGATATAATTATTATACCAAAAATCCTAGAAAGAGGTTGCATTATGTCAGATTGTATTTTTTGTAAAATTGTCTCAGGAGAAATCCCTTCTTCCAAGGTCTATGAAGACCAACATATTCTTGCCTTTTTGGACATTACCCAGGTAACTAAAGGCCATACCTTGGTCATCCCTAAAAAACATTTTCGTAATGTCTTGGACTTGGACCAGGAAACAGCCAGCCAACTATTTTCAGCCATTCCAGCTATCGCTAGTCACTTGAAAGACAAACTGGGAGCAAGCGGACTCAATATTGTCAATAATAATGAGGAAGTTGCTGGTCAAACGGTCTTTCATACCCATATCCACCTACTGCCTCGATTTGAGGGACAAGATGGCCTGGATATCCGATTTGCAACAAATGAACCTGATTTCCCAGCCCTAGCCCAACTAGCCCAAGACCTCTACATAGGAGAATAATCATGAAACTTCGCCACCTACTGCTAGCCGTCGGAGCTGCTCATTTGGCCTACCAGGCTGTAAAACACCGCAAGGAAATCGCTGCAGAGGCTAAAGAAACCAAAGAACTGGTCCAACGTATCCAGGCAGATAAGCAGAAAATAACAGACCAGTTAGCCCTGCTCAATTCATTCAAGGCGCCTGTCCAGGAGCTCAGCAAGGATTTACAGTACCAACTAAAGGTTTACCAGCAGAGTATCGCAGGCAACCTGACTGAAATCCAAAAATTTACTGATAAATACAAAACAGAAGATTCTCAACATTGGGAGCGGGAATGAACTCGTCAAAGCTAAGAAGAGTTCGTCAACAAGTCTCTATTTCTTGTTGTTGACCTAAAACGGTCTATGCTCAGACCGCCTCGCGTTCCTATTTCTTGGCTCGGGCTTAAAACCTCCACAGGAGCCTTTAACTCCACCCCGCATAGCTTCAAAGGTTCGGGGATCCTTTGGAGGTTGGAAATTGAGCGAACTCTGTTCGTATCAAAAAACAGTCTGGGGAGAGACTGTTGGAAGTTGGAAATAAAGCGAACTTGTTCGCATCATTAGTGGTGGACTGGTTCGGAGCGTAGGACGCGAACGAGATGAGACTTGCTACACAACCCTTATTTCCAACCTTTCACAGTTCCCTAAACTGTGAAAGCCATTCAACAACTGCGCTGATATGTTGACACGAACGAAAGAAAGCAAGCCTAGACTTTTGCCTAGGCTTATTTCTATATACAAACTCGAGATTGTCTATCACTGGCCACCTTCTGCTGAGCTAGAAGAGGTTTCGACCTGACTGGACTCCGAATCTCTTGACTTAGAGGTCTCTGTTTGGCTATAGTCAATATCGTAGGTTGGCGCTGTTTCCGGTTCGTAGGTTTCACCGTTGGCTTCAACTTCGATATCATTAGTATAGGCATTGATGACCTCGATTGGACTGGATTGTCCAAAGAGATATTCCAAAACCTTGATGTTGGTCTTGATTTTAGAAACTTTTGGTAAGCCCAAGGATTCCTTGAGGACATTTTGCATTTCCAAAACATGGGCCGCCGTCGGTATCTGGTAAGACAACTCGTCAATTGTGTGACCTTCACCACCCAATTGGTAGGATTCAACCTGGTTCAGAGCATCCTTATAGCCCAGAAGACTAGGAATGGTTGAATTTGAAATCACAAAATCCGTCCGCATGTGCTTAGAGACAGCTTTCAAAATCTTTTTATACTGCGTAAATCCATCCAATTGCAAGAGCTTGGTCACCAGGGCCTGGATAACCTCACGCTGCCGCTTCTGCCGACCAATATCTCCCTCCGGATCATCGTAACGCATCCGGGCATAGACCAAGGCCTGGTCTCCATTGACCAATTGCTCCCCAGGTGGAACGACAGCTGTGTAGGCAGGTTCATACTCATCGATAGTAATCGGGAAGCCCAAGGTATTGTTGACCTTGATACCACCAATGGCATCAACCAGCTCCACCAGGCCATCCATATTGATTTCGACATAGCGATTGATGGTAATATCCATCATCTTCTCAATGGTCGCAATGGACATGGCCGCCTGACCATAGGCATAGGAGTGATTCAACTTCTCAATTTTATCACTAGAATGACCATTCTTATTGGCTATCTCTACCATGATGTCACGCGTCAAGCTCATCATGGTTGTTTTCTTAGTTAGAGGATTGACCGTCACCAAAATCATGGAGTCACTCCGTCCTTCTTCCCAGTCCAGACCCCGAGTTGCCTGGTCGGTATCCACCCCCATCAAAAGAATGGTCAAGGGCTCGGTAGCCTCGATAATCCCTTCATCTTCTCGGTTACCGATAGAGCGAAAAGTCTTTGCAATCTCCCCGGTCGAGTAATTCAAAAAAGTCGCGGTATAGATTGCTCCTGTCCCGATTGTCAATGCTAGAATGGACAAGAACATCAATAAAATTTTAGTTCCTATTTTCATTATTCACCTATTAACTTGGCCATAGAATACAAATCTAGCCAATCTCCCTCATCTGTTCTAGCTCCCCTTGACAGAGTCCCTTCAATATTGAAGCCCAATTTTTCATACAAAGCCACTGCTCTTTGGTTGCGGACCTGAACCGTCAATTCTAAACGCTTGAGCAAATCCATTTCCTCAGCCCAATGAATCACTTCCTCCAGCAAGATGGAACCCAGTCCCTGTCCCCAGTAGGCTTTTTTAACTGCAATAAAAATAGTTCCGATATGGCTAATACGAAACTGACTGGAGGACTTGACCGACACTACTCCGATGACTTCATTGTCTAACTTGGCCAGCAACTGCAGCTCCTGAGGATTTTCTATGCAAGCCGTAAAAATATCTTCGATATCTTGGACTCCAAGCCTAAACCCCGTCTCATCCATGACAAGAAAATCGGTTTCACCTGCGACCTGGTTCATAAAGTCAATAAAGGATTGGGCATCAGCTGGTTCTGCTTCCTGAAAATAAATTTCCTTCTCAACAATCATCTAACAACTCTTTCAATTGGGCACTACGCGGTCCTGACGCATTAAACTCCAACCTCCGACCGTCCTTTTCGATGGCAATACGAACTGTCAAGACATCGTCCAAGAGGTCGGCATCTAACAACTCTCCCCATTCAATCACGGTCACCCCATCGCCATACAAAAAATCATCTAGGTCAATGGAATCCGGATCATCACCAATCCGATAGACATCTAAATGATAGAGTGGCAGACGACCCTCATACTCTCTTACAATGGTATAGGTTGGGCTTTTTATCATTTGCTCAATATTCAGTCCCTGGGCAATTCCCTTGGTCAAGGTCGTTTTCCCAACACCTAGCTGACCTGATAAAACAAGGACATCCCCTGCCCTAAGCAATTCTCCTAGTTTTCTTCCAATAGCTTGTAATTCTTGTTCATTTTGACTATACATATCTAGCATTATAGCATAGCTTCCCCTAGTTTGTCATGGTCCTACCTAACAAAAAAACTGGGTCTCCCCAGTTTCAAAGTTGCTTTAGATAATCGCTAAGATAATGAAGTTCAAGATAAAGAGTGCTGTTGAACCCCAGAGGATTGGGTGAATCTCATTTGCCTTACCAGTCGAAACTTTTACCAAGCAATAGAAGATAAAGGCTGCCGCAATACCGTAAGAGATAGAGAAGCAAAGGGCCATGAAGAAGGCAGCGAAGAAAGCAGGAAGCGCATCTTCAAAGTTTTGCCAATCCACATCAAGGAAGCTGGATACCATCATCACACCGACGATAATCAAAGCTGGTGAAGTTGCCGCTGCTGGCACGATACCAACGAATGGCAAAATGAGGATAGATAATAGGAAGAGAACTGCAGTTGTCACAGCTGTCAAACCAGTACGTCCGCCTGCAGAAATACCAGCCGCAGACTCTACGTAAGTTGTCGTATTTGACGTACCAAAAATCGCACCAATTGACGTACCGATAGCATCTGCAAAGAGAGCACGGTCCATTTTAGAGTTAAAGCCTGTACTATTTTCAAGCGCCTTCTCATCTTCCTCAGAGAAAATGCCTGTCTTACGGCCAGTACCGATGAAGGTTCCCAAGGTATCAAAAGTATCTGACAAGCTAAAGGCAAAAATGGTCATCAACACTAGTGGCAAACGGCTAGAGTCCGCAAAGAGTGAAGCCATGCCATCAAAGGCTGCTAGGAAGGTTGTGCCAAGCTCAGCAAAAGCAGAACCGATATTATTGTTGGCAAAATCAATAGCAGAAATATCAACCACACCAGCTGGAATCCCCGCAAGAGTCGTAGCAATGATACCAATCAAAATCGCACCGCGAACATTTTTAATGACCAAGACAGCTGTCAAGAGAAGACCAAAAACAGTCAAGAGAACGCTTGGATCTGTAAAGGTTGAGATGGCTGGAACAACGCCACCACCTGCAAACACGGAGAAGACACCGTTTGAGAAGGTTTCAGCTGTCGCATCAGCAGGAGCAACACCATTAACTGTGATGATATCCGAAGATGACGTTAGGAAGGTAATTAGGTTTGAATTTTTGAAGCCAAGGTAGGCTACGAAAACCCCGATACCACCACCGATAGCATGCTGCAAGCTAACTGGAATAGCCTTGATGATGCTCTTACGAACCTTGGTCACTGTGATAAAGACGTTGAAGAGACCGCAAAGGAATACCATTGCCAAAGCTTCCTGCCAGGTGAAACCAAGTCCAATAACAACAGTATAAGTAAAGAAGGCGTTGAGACCCATACCTGGCGCCAAGGCATAAGGTACATTGGCAAAGAGACCCATAACCAAAGTTGAAACCGCACTAGCGATAATGGTTGCCAAGAAAACTGCCTGAGAAGGCATACCTGCAACACTGAGGATGCTAGGGTTCACAAACAAGATATAAGACATAGCGAAGAATGTCGTAAGACCTGCCATGATTTCAGTTGAAACAGTCGTCCCATGATCTTTAAGTTTGAAAAATTTATCCATTTTTTCGTTTCTCTCCTTTTAATTTACGAACGATACTTGAATTATAAACAAAAAATATTCACAATTCAAGAATTTTAATGCTGAAAGCGTTATTTTTTGTAAAATCACAGTTATTCATTCGTAAATAACGAACATTCTAAGTGATATAAGCCTGTCTCATCAAAAAGATAAGTATTTTTGCAAATAGTTCCTGATTCTGTTATACTGAACAGTACTTATTTTATGCTAGAAGGAAGTGACCGGTATGACCAAAAAAATCATCGCTCTGGACTTGGATGGAACGCTCTTAAACAAGGAAAGTCAGCTATCTGACTACACCATTGCGACCATCCAAAAAGTACGCCAAGCTGGCCATACCGTCATCATCGCAACAGGTCGCCCTTACCGTATGGCTGACCAATTTTACCATCAGCTCAAGCTGGATACACCCATGATTAACTTCAATGGTTCCCTCATCCATATTCCGGAGAAAAAATGGGCTTGGGAAAAGAATATTCTGATTGATAAAAAATACCTATTGGAATTTTTAAAGGAAGAGTCTACCTTTGAGGCGGACTTCATCGCAGGCGAATACAAGAATAAATTCTTTATTACCCAGGATCATCTGGACAAGATTGACCCAGCTTTAATGGGAGTTGAGCAAATCACCCCTGAAACCCTGATTAGGCCAGAATTGATTACCAGCGACCCCCACTCTATCCTCATGCAGACCAGAGCAGCTGACAAGTATCAACTGGCCAAGGAAATGAAAGCCCACTTCAATAACGAACTAGAAATCAATACCTGGGGCGGTCCGCTCAATATCCTAGAAACCTGTGCCAAGGGAGTAAACAAGGCCACTGCCCTAACCTATCTGCTCGACCAGATGCAGGCCAGTCCAAAAGATTTGGTTGCCTTTGGTGATGAACACAATGACATAGAGATGCTGGAGTTGGCCGGAACGGCCTACGCCATGAAAAATGCCAGCGACACACTACGCCCCTATGCCGATCGATTGACCGAATTCGCTAATTTTGAAGATGGGGTTGCCAGAGAATTGGAAAAATTATTTTTATAAGGATAAAAAGGTTTGAAAAGTCTATATTTCTAATCCTTTTTCTTTTATTCCTTGTATGAAGCAAGTTTTATCAATTTTATATCATTATAATATACAAGAAATAACGTGTAACTTTTCAGAAAGATTGCAAAAATTATCACAAGATTGCTTGACAAAGCAATGAAAGCAATTTATAATAAGTAAGTTGGTTCTATGAAAGCCCTTTCCAATCGCTACCATAGAACAAGAAAAATTTTAGGGGGTACAATAATGAGTATTGGAATCATTATTGCAAGTCATGGCGAATTTGCCGCTGGCATTCATCAGTCTGGCTCCATGATCTTTGGCGAACAAGAAAAAGTACAAGTTGTTACTTTTATGCCAAGTGAAGGTCCAGATGATCTCTATGCCAAGCTCAATAACGCCCTTGACGCGTTTGACGCAGATGATGAAGTCTTGGTGCTGGCTGACCTTTGGAGTGGTTCGCCTTTTAACCAAGCGAGCCGCTTAGCTGGGGAACATCCAGAGCGCAAAGTAGCCATCATCACCGGTCTCAATTTGCCAATGCTGATTCAAGCCTACACAGAGCGTTTGATT
The DNA here is from genome assembly GCA_024583055.1 of Streptococcus suis. Lineage (NCBI taxonomy): Bacteria > Bacillati > Bacillota > Bacilli > Lactobacillales > Streptococcaceae > Streptococcus > Streptococcus suis. The sequence goes on along the minus strand of CP102145.1, from coordinate 1,816,691 downwards.
AACGCTGGTGCAGGTGTTGAAGAAGTTGCCGCAAATATCATCAAGGAAGCCAAGGATGGCGTGAAAGTCCTTCCTGAGGAATTGCAACCTGCTGAAGTTGCACCTCTTACCGCTCCCGCTCCTGCTGCTCCTCAAGGTGCTATCCCACCAGGTACAGTTATCGGTGACGGCAAGTTGAAAATCAACCTGGCCCGTATCGATACCCGTCTCTTGCATGGACAAGTTGCTACTGCATGGACACCTGCTTCCAAAGCAGACCGTATTATCGTTGCGTCTGACACTGTTGCACAAGATGACCTTCGCAAACAATTGATCAAGCAAGCTGCACCAGGTAATGTCAAGGCCAACGTTGTGCCAATCAAGAAATTGATTGAGGCTGCAAAAGATCCTCGCTTCGGTAACACACATGCCTTGATTCTCTTTGAAACACCACAAGAAGCTCTTGAAGCTATCGAAGGTGGTGTGGAAATCAAGGAACTCAACGTCGGTTCTATGGCTCACTCAACTGGGAAAACCATGGTCAATAACGTATTGTCAATGGACAAGGACGATGTTGCAACATTCGAACGTTTGCGTGACTTGGGTGTTGCATTCGACGTACGTAAAGTTCCAAATGATTCTAAGAAAGACTTGTTTGAGTTGATTAAGAAAGCCAACGTCAAATAAGCATCAATTGATACGAACTGTCTCTGTCCCCACAGGGTAACAGGGATCTAACATGAAAGGATTATGATTAATTATGGATATTTCATTGATTTCTATGATTTTGGTCGTTTTCGTTGCCTTCCTTGCTGGTCTTGAAGGTATCCTTGACCAATTCCAATTCCACCAACCACTGATGGCTTGTACCCTCATCGGTCTTGTAACTGGCCATCTTGAAGCAGGTATTATCCTTGGTGGTACTCTTCAAATGTTGGCTCTTGGTTGGGCAAACATCGGTGCTGCCGTAGCTCCAGACGCAGCCTTGGCCTCTGTTGCGGCTGCCATCATCATGGTTAAAGGTGGCGATTTCACGATGAAAGGGATCACCTTCGCTTACTCATCAGCTATTCCACTTGCGGTGGCTGGTCTCTTCTTGACAATGATTGTACGCACCTTGTCAACTGCCCTTGTTCACGCTGGTGACAAAGCAGCTAAAGAAGGTGATTTCGCTGCAATAGAACGTTACCACTTGATTGCCCTTGCCATGCAAGGTTTGCGTATTGCTATTCCTGCTGGTCTCCTTCTTGCTATCCCATCTGAAGCTGTTCAAAGTATACTTGAAAAAATGCCTGAATGGCTCAGCGGTGGTATGCAAGTCGGTGGTGCGATGGTCGTTGCTGTAGGTTACGCAATGGTTATCAACATGATGGCAACTCGTGAAGTATGGCCATTCTTTGCCCTCGGTTTTGCTCTGGCTGCTATTTCTGAACTAACACTTATTGCCATGGGGGTTATTGGTGTAGCTATCGCCTTTATCTACCTCAACCTTTCTAAAAAAGGTGGAAATGGTGGCGCTGTGGCTGCATCAGGTGACCCAATCGGTGATATTTTAGAAGACTATTAGAGAGGGGTAGGACAAATGACTGAACAATTAAAATTAACAAAATCTGACCGTCAAAAAGTTTGGTGGCGTTCAACCTTCCTTCAAGGTTCTTGGAACTACGAACGGATGCAAAACATGGGTTGGGCATACTCACTTATCCCAGCATTGAAAAAACTCTACACAACAAAAGAAGACCGTGCCGCTGCTCTTGAGCGCCACATGGAATTCTTCAACACACACCCATACGTTGCTGCTCCAATCATCGGTGTAACCCTTGCCCTTGAAGAAGAAAAAGCAAACGGTACTGAAATCGACAACACTGCTATCCAAGGTGTGAAAATCGGTATGATGGGACCTCTTGCCGGTATCGGTGACCCCGTTTTCTGGTTTACAGTGCGTCCTATCCTTGGTGCCCTTGGTGCATCACTTGCCCAATCCGGTAACATAACGGGCCCATTCCTCTTCTTCGTATTGTGGAATGCTATCCGTATGAGCTTCCTCTGGTACACACAAGAATTTGGTTACAAATCTGGTAAAGAAATTACTAAAGACTTATCAGGCGGTATCCTTCAAGACATCACAAAAGGTGCTTCTATCCTTGGTATGTTCATCTTGGCTGTCTTGGTTCAACGTTGGGTATCCATCAACTTCACCATCGACTTGCCATCGACAAAATTGTCAGAAGGTGCTTACATTGTATTCCCTGAAGGCAATGTAGCAGGCCCTGAATTGCAAGGCATCTTGGGACAAGCCTTAGGTGGACTGAGCTTAACTGCTGAAAAAACCAACACCCTTCAAGCTCAGTTGAACTCACTCATACCTGGCTTGGCTGGCTTGCTCTTGACCTTCCTCTGCATGTGGTTGCTCAAGAAAAAAGTTTCTCCAATCACCATCATCGTGGCACTCTTCGCTGTTGGTATCCTAGCTCGTTTGGCTGGTATCATGTAATGAAATGTAACCCCGCAATCGCGGGGTTTTTGATATAATAGGTAGGAAAGCGAGGTAGCTATGGCACAATCCTTAAACAAATCAGTCGAATTTTCGACAACAGGCGTTTCCTATTTGAACATTGCCGGTGGAACAGTGGGAAAATTTCTCCTCGGTGATCAGGCGATTGAATTTTATTCCGATAGAAACGTTGAAGATTATATTCAAATTCCTTGGAAAAACATTGAAACCATTGGAGCTAACGTATCCGGCAAGAAAATCAGCCGCCACTTTGAAATCTTTACAGATAGTGGCAAATTTCTCTTTGCCTCTAAGGACTCTGGAAAAATTTTGAAAATTGCTCGTGACCATATTGGCAACGAAAAAGTTGTGAAATTACCAACTCTTCTACAGACAATTGGTCAAAAATTTTCAAATTTATTTGCCAAAAAATAAAAAATCAAGTATAATAAACCAAACGGATAAGTACATGCTGGAGCTTTTCAGAAAGTCTGCGGTCGCTGCGAGCAGATAGGTTAAGGTTTGGAAATTCTACCGTTGGCTAAAAATGACATACTTAAAGTGCACAGAATGTGAAGCTGGATGGGACCGCGGTAAATATCGCTCCAGCATCTCTCATTCTGTGTTTTTTTATTCTAAAGGAGACATCTATGTTAGATATCAAACGTATTCGTACAGATTTTGACGGAGTGGCTACCAAATTAGCTACTCGTGGTGTGGCTGCTGAAACCTTGGCAAACATCAAGGAATTGGATGCAAAACGCCGTGAAATCTTGGTTACTGTAGAGGAATTGAAAGCAGAGCGCAACACCGTTTCTGCGGAGATTGCCCAAGCAAAACGCAACAAGGAAAATGCTGATGACAAGATTGCGGCTATGCAAAAATTGTCTTCTGATGTAAAAAACTTGGATGCTCAACTCTTGGAAATTGATGAAAAACTAAATGCCATCCTTGCAGTTCTTCCAAATACGCCGCACGATTCTGTCCCTGTTGGTGCAGATGAAGAAGAAAACGTGGAAGTTCGCCGTTGGGGGACACCGCGTGAATTCACTTTCGAGCCAAAAGCTCACTGGGATTTGGGCGAAGACCTCGATATTCTGGACTGGGAACGTGGTGCAAAAGTAACTGGCGCACGCTTCCTCTTCTACAAAAACTTGGGTGCCCGCTTGGAGCGTGCCCTCTACAACTTCATGTTGGACGAGCATATCGCAGAAGGCTACCAAGAAATCATCACGCCTTACATGGTCAACCATGACTCTATGTTCGGTACTGGTCAATATCCTAAGTTCAAGGAAGATACCTTTGAGTTGGCAGACACTAACTTCGTCCTCATCCCAACTGCTGAAGTGCCATTGACCAACTACTACCGCAACGAGATTTTGGAAGAAAAAGATCTACCTATTTACTTCACTGCTATGAGCCCTTCTTTCCGTTCTGAAGCTGGTTCTGCTGGTCGTGACACCCGTGGTCTTATCCGCCTTCACCAATTCCACAAGGTTGAAATGGTCAAATTTGCCACACCGGAGCAATCTTATGATGAATTGGAAAAAATGACCGCAAATGCAGAAAATATCCTTCAAAAATTAGGCTTGCCATACCGCGTTTTAGCCCTCTGCACAGGCGATATGGGCTTCTCAGCTGCTAAGACCTACGACTTGGAAGTCTGGATTCCAGCCCAAAATACCTACCGTGAAATCTCAAGCTGTTCCAACACAGAAGATTTCCAAGCTCGCCGTGCCCAAATCCGCTACCGCGACGCTGCTGACGGCAAGGTTAAATTGCTCCACACCCTCAATGGGTCTGGTTTAGCAGTTGGTCGTACCGTGGCTGCCATCCTTGAAAACTACCAAAATGAAGACGGTTCTGTCACCATTCCAGAAGTTCTCCGTCCGTATATGGGTGGGGCGGAAGTAATCAAACCTTAGCCTTAGGAGGACAAGAGTATGAAAAAGACGTTATACAAAGATAAAAACCGCAAGGAGCTTGCTGGTGTCATCGCTGGCCTGTATGATTACTTCAATCTATACGAAAACTACGGTTGGAAATTAGAAAACGTTCGATTGGTAGTCATCTTCTTGGCCATTATCACTAATTTACCTTTTTTAACTGCCTATATCATTCTAGCCATACTTTTACCAGATAAATCTGAACTTAACTAAAGCTAACAAAGAACAGATGGATATAACAAAACGCATAAAAGCAAGTTTTAACTACATAATTTTATGCGTTTTTTTGTTTCGGAAAAAACTATAGACATTTGAATTAGCTTTGAAACATTGCAACTTTCGAATTGCTCTACTCTAGTACTGCCTGCACCTCAGTTCCTTGTCTGAAAGCTAATTCATTCGACTATATAAAAACCGACAGCAGAATGGTAAGCGAATTTCTGATTTGTATTGCAATTGTGGATATTCAAAAAGCAAGTAGAATTCCTACTCGCTCTTTTCATTTATCTAAAAATCTACTCCCAAAGTCTTTAATTGTTGACGAATCTTATCTTCTAGAGCCCGAATCTCTAGTCTATCTTGTTCTAGTTGCTGCGTTACTTGCCCGATATCAATCTCTTCCTCTTCCTCAAAAGTATCAACATAACGAGGAATATTTAGATTGTAGTCGTTTTCTACAATTTCTTCTATTGATGCCAAATGAGCATATTTGTCAACAGACTGACGATTATGATAGGTCTCTACAATTTTTTCTACCATATCATCGGAAAGGTGATTCTGGTTCTTCCCTTTTTCAAACTCCTTGCTCGCATCGATAAAGAAGACATCCTTGGTCTGACGATTTTTTTTGAAGACTAGAATAGTGGTTGGAATACCTGTGCCATAAAACAGGTTAGCTGGCAAGCCAATAACTGCATCCAGGTAATTTTTCTCAATAATCAGTTTGCGAATATGACCTTCTGCTGCTCCCCTAAAGAGCACTCCGTGTGGTAAAACAATGGCCATGGTCCCTGTATTATTCAGATGATAAAGACTGTGTAAGATAAAGGCAAAGTCCGCTTTAGAGGCTGGTGCTAACTTACCGTATTCCATAAACCGTGGATCCTTCAATTTGGACTCACGATTGTCCCATTTAGCAGAGTAGGGTGGGTTTGCAACAACCGCATCAAAACTACGTGGCTGATCGATTCCAAATTCATTCACCCCGTCCGGCCAGTCACTTTCTAAGGTATCAGCATTATTCAAAATCATATTGCTGTAGCCGACCTGATGCATCATCAGGTTCATCCGTGCCAAGTTATAAGTAGTTGTGTTCATTTCTTGGCCATAGAATTTGATATGCTGACCCTGAGGTAGTTCATTACGCACTGTTAGTAGTAAAGACCCTGAACCCATGGTTGGATCGTAAACAGAGAAGCTAGTATCTGATTTTTCCAAACCTAAAGTAACAATCTTGGCTAAAATCTTACTCACTTGATGCGGGGTATAAAATTCTCCACCTTTTTTACCTGCCGAAGCAGCAAACTGCCCAATAAGATACTCGTAGATTTCTCCCAGAATATCTTTTCCTTCGTCATTTTTATACTCAATGCTATCAATCAATTTCACAATACTGTTCAAGGATTTTGCACGCGCAACCGTTGAATTGCCCAAACGAGAGTCCCCTAGATTGATGTCATTAAAGACGCCTCTGAAATCTTCCATAGCATCCTGATTGAGTTCTACATTGGCGTTAAAATGATCAAAAATCGTCTGGTAGTCACTCGCTACAATCTCACTGTTATCAATTTTGGCTACCAGTCTTGCCCAGGTATCTTCTGGTGCAATCGCGTATCCAAGGTGAGAAGCTGTATTTTCCAAATACTCCACCAAGTCATTTCCAACTGCTTCTCGTGCATAGGCATCCTGAACAGTTTCCCCTGGAGCAGGACTGATAATTTCATCTTCCACCAAGAAACGCTCTTGATGTTCAGATAGATAGCGATAGAACATGAAGGCCAGGATATAGTTCTTATATTCCGAAGCATCCATGTTTCCTCGCAATTCATTGGCCATAGACCAAATCTGATTGGTAATGGCTTGAATAGTTTTTGACATGTTTTTGTAATCCTTTCATGTTGTTTCATTTTTTACTCAAAATCTCATTTTCGCTGATGAAGAGTAATAAGCTGATCTAGGTCGGAGAAGAAGCTACCGATGGCTTCTTGTTCGGGGAGTGTGGGGAACACTACTGTCGTGGATTTTAAATTAGCCTTACTAATTGAGCTCACTTTTGTCCCCTGCATCAAAGGTAAAATTTGATTATGGTATGCAGTTGAATTAATTAGATAACCTAAATAGTAGGGGGCATAAGAAACTTTCGGCCTAGCAACTATCGTATGTAAACCAGAAACAACATACTTACCCTTAAAATTTCGAACTTCAATAGCTTTCCCAACAGTCGAGTCTTCTGCCGCATCCGCGAAAACAATATCTCCTTCAATAAGTAAAGCATCTGCAAAGTCTGAAATCGTACTTCCAATAATTGATGGAAGTTCTTTGTTACATACATCTAAAATAGCATCATATTTTGTTAAAATATCCCCATAATGAATGTTCTGAACTTCATAAAAATACGATGATAACTTATCTCTAGAAAGTGAGTTTGTTTTTATGGAAAAGTCCGCAACCTCCCCCAACTTACGCTGTTTCCAAGTAGTTGTGAAAGTAGGGCTTTCATTGTATTTTCAGGCAAAAATAATAGTTCCGATTGAAAGTCGCTTTCTGAAAACTCGACTTAAAACTGGTTTTTTCGTTCCTGCTCAAACTCCAAGGAGCGTTTGAGCAATTGGGATAATCCAGTCACATCTTGTTCCGCTAGCAACTCCATATAAAGAGCTCGATCTTCCTTACTAATCAGTACGGGTGCTCCCAATTTGAGCATACTTTGAAACATCAAAATCAGCCGTCCTGTCCGGCCGTTCCCATCACTGAATGGGTGAATACGCTCGAACTGAATATGCACATCTGCCAGCACCTCTAACAGCTCAGCTATTTCCAAAGGCAACCCCAAGCGATAGTTGGCATTATCCACCCACTGTTGCATGAGAAAAGGTGTTTCCTCTGGCGATGCAGTCTTGAAAGTCGCACCAATAATAGCGTTTTGCACCGACTTAAACTGCCCCCGATCATGCTGGAGGCGGTCCATCAACAAGGCATGAATATCCTTAACCAGTCCCAAACTCAGCTCTTCCCCATTATCTAAGGCAAATAGCAGAGCTTGGAAGGCTTGTTTGTGATTTTCAATCTCGTAAAATTCACGGATACTCTTGTGCTTGCCAGGTAGCGTACTTTCCAAAATAATCGAAACCGTCTCAGGCAGAGAAATGGTATTCCCCTCAATCCCGCTGGAATGATAGGCCATTCGTACCAGAAGGTCATCTAAATAATCCTGCGAATATGTCATACTGACCTCTTTCTATATAAACATCTGCTGTAACAGCGCCTTTTTCAACAGTTTCAGATGATCCAACTGACGCTGATGAAGAGTAATAAGCTGATCTAGGTCGGAGAAGAAGGAACCAATGACTTCTTGTTCGGGGAGGGCGGGGAGGGAAATTTCAAGTTCCATTAGCTTATTTTTTGAAATATTATACCTAGAGATACCCTGAGCTAAAAATACAATTTTCCTTCTCACAATAGGAGAACGGAGCATATAAGCAAGGTAATATGGATTAATTTTTATCTTCGGTCGAAATCCAAAACAGAAACTATTTAAGTATATATTATCTGCCTGACCCAACCATACGGATGATAACCCAACATCTTCAGGGGTTTCAGAAGAAGTCGTAAAAAATACATCTCCCCAAAGCACTCGATTCTGTTTTTCATCTATTTCTATTAATCCTAGCATATCTTCCGAACTAACAGAGTTTGAAAACACATTCATATAGGTGACAAAGCGCCCATCTCCATGACCAAAATCATCTTTAGTTTTACCAGATAATCCAGTATAGGTACTTCCTACCTCCCCCAACTTACGCTGTTTCCAAGCGTCCGTAAATTCTGGGAATCTTAGCTCAGGAAAATCGTTTCCATTCCCTTTCGGAAACATTTTCTGTAACAAAGCCTTCTTCAATTCTTTAACATCATCTAATTTACGCTGATGAAGAGTAATAAGCTGATCTAGGTCGGAGAAGAAGCTGCCGATGGCTTCTTGTTCGGGAAGGGTAGGGAACATGATTTCATAATTTGAGTATTCCTGCGCATTGACCCCAGGTTGTCCTGAACGCATAGACGTGATACTTATAAATCTCTCATAATTTGAAGTAAGGGTATTTTGAAAAACAAAATCAGGATTAAAAGTATCTTTGATTTTTACTCTAATCAAGAACCCTGCAAAATAAACTTTTCCATCTACACTTCTATAAATATAGCTTTTGCCGACACTGGCCCCTGTTCGTGCAAATAGAATATCTCCAATACTTAATCTGTATTCATCAAGACCAAATAGGTTTATTTCGGGAGAAGTTAAGTTACTAATATTGAACTCTCTGCTGTCATCATCTATATCAGTAATTCTTAAATATTTATTTTCACCATCATACTCAGTTGCTGCCGAATTTAAACCATAGTCAAACGAAATCGCAACCTCCCCCAACTTACGCTGTTTCCAAGCGTCCGTGAATCCGGGGAAGCGCAATCGTGGTACGGTTGATTTTTCTTTTGTCATAGTCCCTCCTTTTCTACTTTCTTTTTGTTTCATTTTTGAAAGTTATTTTTGCAATTTTTCGGACGATTTCCATTCTATTATACGCTATCATCCAACAAAATCGCAACCTATTGCCCAACCAAGTCGTCGGCCAAATCATATAGTGCTTGTCTCAACTGATTACGGTACTGAATCTTGCTCAAGCCTTTAACAGCATCACCTTCTGCCCAGGTCTGGTAATCGCGACTAGCTTCTTTTATCAAGGTACGTAAGTGTCCGGTATCATCCAAGTCATTCTGACCATATCGATGTCTCGCCAACAACTCTCGTAGTTCTTGGTTGCGGATATGTTCCGTCAAGCCCCATTGGATTCGGAAAGCAAAGAGCTTCTTGTCAATGTAAACATGCGAGGCTTCTTGGATAATCTTCTGACTATCAATCCCCTTGACTGGATAAGCAAAGTTCATATCTTGTGTCGGAAAATCACCTCGATAGATTGCATCCCCTGTTTGACGAATCTGGTCAGCATAGTTGAGGTCTTCCAAACCGCTTGCAAATCTATCCAATTCATCCCTGGTAGCTGCGGCTTCTACCATCTTCTCTTCGTAAACCTGATTCAGCAAGAGCTCAACCAGTTCGGTCAATTTATCGTAGTCAATTGTCACTTCCTTGATGTGAGTCATCTTGAGTTCAATTTGGTGAATGCTAACTTTTTGCTCTTTCGCCAAGGTTCGTTTCAATTCGTTGGCTAAGACCGTCGTCAAAAGTTTTTCTTCCTCTACAGACATTCCCAAACTTTCAATAAAGCGGTCCGGCTGATTGTAATCAAATCCTTCAATCACCCCATCAACCTCCTCCGGCTGATACTGTTTGAGCTTAGACAGACCTTGATTGTAAGCACGGAGCAATTCCAACATAGCCTCACGCTTTTTCTCAGACTTCGGAATATCATTGAAATCACCCGTCAACTCTCTCAATTGGTCGACCGTTTGTTTGACTTCAGCAAATACTTCCTTGAAAGGCTTAGCCACCAATCCATTTTTTTCATTGTTGTTTTTTTGTTCCGCATCTGATAAATTGGCAGCACTATCATCTGCATAGATGGCCAAGGCCTGATTCATCAATTTCTCATTATGAGCTGGCCAGCGGTAATTGACCACCCGTCCAAAAGGTTTATTATCCATATCCTCCACACGATTGGTACGAGAATAGGCCTGGATAAGACTAGCTCCTTTTAAGGTTCGGTCAACATAAAGAGTATTGAGCTCAGGAGCATTGAAACCTGTCAATAACTGATCCACGACAATCACCAAATCTAAGTAGTTCTTGTCCTTGGCTGTTCTATTGAGGCGACTAACCAGGTCCTCTGTATAAGAAGCAACATCTGACAAGCCAAATGACGTCCCAAATTCTGTGTTATAGATCGTAATAGCTTCAAGCAAACCAGTATTTGACACGACCATGCTATCATTATTTTGAGTATTCAAGGCAAAGGTCACTCCCACCTTCAAGACCAGACCTCCTTGCTCTCGATGCAGTTGATTGATTCGTTGAAACTCTCGGAAATACATCATAGCCATGGGTGTGGAGGCCCTGCCTCCACCTACGTGGGTGGTGAACAAGGCATTGTAACGGCCATTGCCGGAGCGATTTGCCCAGTGTTTGAAGACATCTTCGACTACCAATCGAACATGCTCTGGATTTTCATCATAGACGCTAGAAGTCACCGCATCATCCATATCATCTGGACTTAGATTGGCAATCTTTTCTTCAATCTGTGCACTTGTCCACTTCGGGTATTTTTGCCGATAAAAATCTGGTAAGTAAGTTGTTTTTAGTTTTTCCTGATCGATGGTTGTCTCAAAATCCACCTTAAACCCTAGCACATTGCGGTCACTAATGGCATTTTTAATAGTGTAGGCATGAAGCAGAGGGCCAAAAATATCTTGCGTCCGCAGACTAGCACCTGTATCATCTAAGTTGGGTGTTCCTGTATAGCCAATCCAAGCCGCTTTCTTAAAAGCCTTTTGAATCCCTGCAAAACTATCTCCACCAGTTGAGCGGTGAGCTTCATCAACGATAAACACGATATGCTTATCTGGTGATTTGAAAGATTTTCTCTTCACCAGTGTATCCAATTTTTGCACAGAAGTAACGATAATCCCACTATCCTTACTAGTCAACTGCCGTGCCAAGGCTGTGGTATTTTGAGTTTCTCGAATACTGCCAAAACTATTCTCCCCAGCTTCTGGATCATAAGCCAGATAATCATCCTTAGTCTGATTGGTCAAAGCGATACGATCCACTAGAAAGACAACCTTGTCTACCTTGGGCATTCGACTTGCCAGCCAAGCTGTTTTAAAACTAGTGATTGTTTTCCCTGAGCCTGTTGTATGCCAGATGTAGCCAACCTTGTTACAGCCTAGTTCAAAATCGACTTTTTTTATCCCCTCAATGACCGCCTGAGTGGCGTAAACTTGATAGGGACGCATGACTTTCAGCATTTGTTTCTGCGGTGTCCCATCTAAGATCATGTAGTTGGTCGCCATCTGATGAGCCATAGGAATACTGAGCATGGAATCCGCAAATTCTTTCCAATTCCGAACCTTACTACCGTCAGATTTACGCTGCCAGTGGAAAGCAAAGTCCTTATTAAATTTCTCCGCAGTGGTATTGGCCATATAGCGAACATTGTTGGGGGCGATAGCGACTAGAATCTGCAAGGTAGAAAAAATATCCGTATATTGCCGTTCCTGGATATATTGGTGCATTTGGTTCAATGCCTTGTCCACATCTACCGTATCCTTTTTCTCTTCAATCTGAATAATAGGTAAGCCATTAATCAGCAAGGTTGTATCGAATATACATTCTCGTCGTCCAGGGATTTTAGGAGCCCTACGAATTTGGTTCACCACTTGGTAGACAGTGTCCCCACCGCCTATCTTACGTTGGTCGAATACTGTCAAAAATGTATGTCGTCCATCATCAAGTGTAATTTCCAATTCGGAAACACCGCTAATTCCATATAAAAACTGGCCAGCCTCATAAGGTGTCTTCAGATCTGAAATAATCTGCTTGACCTGAGCAAACTCGGTATTGCTCAAGGGTTTGTCCAGTCGATGTTGGTTGTGTTGCCAGAGAATATTACGAAAATTTTCCCATAATTGCTCCGTTGTCTTGATACCCGGCTCATAAGTCCACAGTTTAGATTTGACTGCATAAAGGGTCGAAGAATCACTAACAGACCATTCTAAACCTTCTAGGTGCTCCGGCTGTGTAATGGTCCCTGTCGTAATATATTGAATCAATTCTGTTTCAAATGCTAATTCATTCATGTGCGTAAACCTCCTTTAACAAATATGTTAGTCGTAAAAAATCTCCTTGCGCATAAGCTTGACGCTTCTGCCGTAAGGCTAATCCATCTAAATAAATCTTTCCTAGTTTCTGCTGACTATCTAAAGGAGGCAAGGCGCCTAGCTGTAAACTTTTCAGTTGCTTGACTGTATATTTCATTACCTCACTCCCCTGTAAGCTTTGGTAAAACTGCCGTCTAATAGACGAGGATTCATTGATCAGATACAGCAAGAAGACCTTATCCAGCTTTGCATTGGGCTCAATTTTGATATAGTTTTGTGTATAGAGTAAGCCTGTGTGCTCCGCTCTCACTAAAACAGCCTTCCCTGAAAGTAAACTAAAGAGCAAATCACCTTCTTCTAGCACAGTCACTTCTCTATCTGTCCTCACAGTCCGACTATCTATCACTTCTTCTATCACCTCATAACCATCCAATTGATGATGTTGCTGATTGTAGAGGATATAGTCTCTAGCATCTTCCCAGCTGGTAGTATCCAAGCGAACCTGTAAACTACCTCCCGTAAAGTGAGCCAGTTCTTCTAATTTCATAATTTTCCTTTCTTTGAAATTTTTCATAATTACATTTTTTGTTAAACTTAATATAGCATCTTCTCAGGAATATGTCAATAAATTATGTAATTTAAAAAAATTAAAAAAGGAGCTTCTGCCATGAACTTATCAAAAGAAAAACAGCTTTTCCATCACTATTATGCAAATTGGCTACGAATTTACAAGGAAGGAGCCATTCGAGAAGTCACTCTCAAGAAATATAGAATGACATTGCAGTGGCTTATCAGGCTAGCTCCTAGTCTGTTGTTGGAAGATTTGAATCGGGTTCGTTACCAAGAATTGATTAACAGCTATGCTAAAACACATGAACGACAGACAACCATGGATTTTCATCACCAGTTGAAAGGAGCTATTTTAGATGCTGTAGATGAAGGAATTATTGAACGAGATCCGACACGTAAGGTGATTATCAAAGGAAGACTTCCTCGAAAGAAAAAGACAAAATACCTCAACCAATTTGAACTTCATCAGTTGATACAAGAATTACGTCTCGGAGAGGAGCTGAATTGGGATTGGCTCATCTTATTGATTGCTAAAACAGGTATTCGATTCTCCGAAGCCCTTGCTCTCACTACTCAAGATTTTGATTTTCACCGACAGCTATTGACCATTGATAAAACATGGAATTATAAAGGAGATGGCGGATTTTTACCTACAAAAAATAAATCTTCAATTCGAAAAATCCAACTCGACTGGCAAACCAGCACCCAATTCGCCAACTTATTGAAGCACACCCAACCTGATGACCTACTTTTCGTGAAGAAAGAGCGGATATACAACTCTACCATCAATGCCATTCTTGAAAAGCGTTGCCTAAGTGCAAACCTTCCTGTCATCACCATTCATGCCCTGCGACACACCCATGCATCTATTTTATTATTTGCCGGGGTTTCTATCGCAAGTGTTGCTAGACGACTTGGTCATGCAAGCATAACAACGACCCAGAAAACCTATCTTCATATCATTCGTGAATTAGAAAACCAAGATGTTGATTTAATTATGCGGTCACTGTCAGGACTTTGTTGACATTCCTATCTCTATCGTGACAAGGCTTGTACTGGTCATTGCAAAAGACGACTCCACTTGGAATCGTCTTTTCTGTTGCTTATTGAAAATAGTAGAGTGCCACTACCGACCAAGCATTGTTGATAAAATGAACAGCAATAGGATAAATCAAGTAGCCTGTCTTATGATAGAGGATACAAAAGATGAGGCCACCTCCCCCATAAATCAGCCAAGAGGCAAGATCGGTCGGTCCATGAAGGGCTCCGAAAAGCAAGCTTGAAACAATGATTCCAACAACTGCTTGCGACCCAAACAATTTCTTAAAGAAATAACCCCGCAATATAACCTCTTCTGCAATTGCTGGCAAAAATGCTGTTGTCAAGAGTGCCAGCCCAAAAGGAACTCCCTTCAAAGATTCGATAATGAAGGCGTCGTTAGCTGTCGTCGTAGCCCCCTGCAATTCCAACAAATAGAAACCAAGCATGTCTGTCAGTTGCATGGTAGCAAAGGCTAGTATGACTATTGCCAGACCGTCCCAAGAAAGAACGTTTTTGTCCCAGATAGGTAGATTATTTTTCTCAGCCCGCCACCAGAAGAAGACCAGAAGACCCAGTGTCACCAGTCCAGCCATTACCAAGGCAGTTTGTGACTTGGACTCTTCCAAAATCATATCTGGAATCACACAAAATACCAAAAATATAAAAACTCGCAGCAAAACCCAAATCTTCCGACCAATCCATTCCAAACCTTGACTCAGTTTCTCCATACTCTTCTCCTCTTCCGCTCCATCATATAGAGTGCCTTCAATCTATTATAGGATTTCACGCAATGTCAATCAATCTGTTCTGTTGTTGTAATGCAATTTTACAAAAATTCAATGAATTTGTCAATATACACTAAAAAAACAAATACCCTTACGATGTTTGTTGCCATCACCCCACTGATTATCCAGCGGGGTGTGTCATCTTCAAGTAGGGTTCTAGTAGAGAAAAACCCTGAATCAAGCGTTCCAGCAGTTCCTCCTCGGAGGCAACGGTTCTAAACGGTACATCATACTTGACCAATACTTTACGAATCCGTCCTGCTTCAACGGCTTGTAATAGGCTCTGTCTATTCTCCTCCGTTCCATCCAGGCGATAAAATACCTGTCCCTCTTGCACCCAATAATAAAGCGGTGCCGCAATCGAGCAGTTCAGAACGCGATTTTGCTGAAGCAGAGAGGTCTCCACTTTCTTTCGCTCAATAAAACTGACTTCTACTGAAATCCCTGCCTCAACTCCCTTACCATACAGACGAATAGCTAGAGCTGAGTCCGTTAGACTGGCAGTGGGCAAACGGTAATAGGTCCAAAAATGTGGTCTGCAAATTTGGGCTTGATTCATCCATTGACTGACCCTCTCAGACACAAAGGGACTGACGTGCTCAGCTAAGACTAAACTTAATGTCTGAAACTCCTTGCGTGCTGCCTGTGCTACATTTCTTAAGGCTATCATATCGCCTGCCAAAGCTCCTGCTTTTTCAGGCTTGCAATAATGAACCCCTTGATAATCCAGGTATCTGCGACACTGTTCAAGCATCTGAATCTCCTTTCCACTTCTCCATATAGACCATGTCCATACCTTCCTGTTCAAGCTCTGTTTTGATGGCCTTGTGACCATAGCCTTTTCCTCTGTGGTCTGGATCAATGCCAATCAGACCTAGCCAGCCCTGGTCAGCATCTTCAGCAACTGTTGTTCGTACTAGTCCGACTGTGTGCTCTTCCTCGATAATCTTGTAATAGCTACAATTTGGTCGTGCAAAGCGTGATTGGAAATAGTCCATGGTTTCAATAGCAGGATTGTACTGGTCCTGATAGATTTCATAGAGGGATGCAAAGGCTCGGTGTTGAATGGGCAGTAATTCTTCTGCGTTTGATAAATCTGCTTTTACCAGCATGGAAAACCTCCTGGAAACTATTTTATCTATTGTATCAAATGTCACAAAAAAATACTAGGTCTTCCTAGTATTTTCTAAAGCGTTGATAGCGGTTTTCGAGTAGTTGGTCAAGTGGCAAGGCTTGTAAGTAAGCCAACTGGCTGACTAGGTTTTCCTTGATGTCAACCAAAACTTCCTTGGTCGCTCTGCTATTTTCCAAAACCACCCTATCGACCACTTGAAGTTTCTCCAACTCATAAGAAGTGATCTTCATGAGTTCTGCCGCTTCCATGGCCCGACTGCCGTCTTTCCAGAGGATAGAGGCGAAACCTTCAGGGCTGAGGACGGCGTACATGGAGTTTTCCAGCATCCAGACCTGGTCTGCGACTGCCAGGGCAAGTGCTCCACCAGAGCCCCCCTCGCCGATGATAATAGCGATAATGGGTACCTTGAGATCGCTCATCTCCATGAGGTTGCGGGCAATGGCCTCGCCCTGCCCACGCTCCTCGGCACCGACACCTGGATAGGCTCCAGCAGTATTGATGAAGGTGACAACGGGACGACCAAACTTTTCCGCCTGCTTCATGAGGCGAAGGGCCTTGCGGTAACCTTCAGGATGGGGCTGACCAAAGTTGCGTTTGAGGTTGTCCTGGAGGTTCTTGCCTTTTTGGATTCCAATAACTGTCACCGGTTGACCTGCCAGAAAGCCGATACCACCCACAACTGCTCCGTCATCACGGAAATTTCGATCGCCGTGCAATTCGATAAAGTCATCAAAGAGCTGTGTGGCATAGTCCAAGGTCGTCAGGCGAGCCTGGTCACGCGCCAAACGAATCATACGTGCTACATCACTGGTCATCTGACACCTCCATGCATTCTCAACAAGCGACTAATGGTCGCTGGCAAGTCCTGACGCTTCACAATGGCATCGACAAAGCCGTGTTCTTGTAAAAATTCAGCCTTCTGGAAATCGTCTGGCAGATTTTCACGCACAGTTGACTCAATAACCCTGCGACCTGCAAAGCCAACTAAAGTCTGTGGCTCAGCCAGGATAATATCCCCTTCCATGGCAAAACTAGCCGTCACACCTCCTGTTGTCGGGTCTGTCAAGACCGTCAGGTAAAAGAGGCCAGCATTGGAATGGCGTTTCACAGCTGCCGAAATCTTAGCCATTTGCATCAGGCTCATAATGCCTTCCTGCATGCGAGCACCACCAGATGCGGTAAAGAGGACGACTGGCAGTTTCTCTTCAGTAGCCAACTCAAAGAGGCGGGTAATTTTCTCACCAACTACCGTTCCCATAGAAGCCATGATAAAGTGCGAATCCATGATGCCAAGGGCAACTGGCTGACCGCCGATGGTCGCCTTGCCTGTCAAAACAGCCTCGTCCAAGCCCGTTTTTTGACGGGTGGCTGCCAATTTCTCTAGATAATTGGGGAAGTCCAGCGGATTAGTTGTTTCAATCCCCGTAAACAATTCCTCAAACGAACTGTCATCGACTGTCAATGTCAGGCGTTCCTGGGCTGTAATCCGAAAATTATAGGAACAGTGTTGACAGGTTTTCTCTGGTCCCAAATCCTTCTTGTAAAGGATGACCTTACAAGCAGGACATTTGGAAAAGAGTTCATCTGGCACCTCTGGCTTTGCTTGAGGTGCCGACTCTATCCGCGAACGATTGGGATTGATGCGGATATATTTGTCCTTTTTGCGAAACAAAGCCATAGCATTCTCCTAGTTTACTTTTTTAATTCATCCTGATAGCGAGGTAAAAATTCTTCCATAAGATAAGCAGTATCATAGTCACCTGCCACGACTCGATTGTCGGAAATCAAGTCCAGCTGGAAGTCTGTATTGGTCACCACTCCGTCAATTTCCAATTCATAAAGCGCACGTTGCATTTTCATCAGAGCTTCGAATCGGTTTTCTCCATGCACAATAACCTTAGCAATCATAGAATCATAGTAGGGTGGAATCATGTAGCCTGGATAAACTGCCGAATCCACACGCAAACCAACGCCTCCGCTTGGCAGGTAGAGGTTGGAAATCTTACCTGGACTTGGGGCAAAGTTAAAGGCTGGATTTTCAGCATTGATCCGGCATTCAATGGCATGACCTGTAATCTTCACATCTTCTTGGCGGACACTGAGTTCCTGACCAGCCGCAATCTTGATTTGCTCCTTGACAATATCCACACCAGTTACAAATTCAGTTACTGGATGTTCCACCTGCACCCGTGTGTTCATTTCCATGAAGTAAAATTCGCCCTTGGCTTCATCCAATAGGAATTCAATGGTTCCTGCATTTTCATAGCCAACTGACTGGGCAGCCCGCACTGCTGCTTGACCGATACGATCCCGCATGGTCTGGCCGATAGCAATCGACGGAGCTTCTTCCAAGACTTTCTGCTTGTTGCGTTGAAGGGAACAGTCCCGTTCTCCCAGATGGATGATATGACCATTTTGGTCTGCCAAAATCTGTACTTCAATGTGGCGGGCTGGATAGACGACACGCTCCATATACATGGCACCGTTGCCAAAAGCTGCCTTGGCTTCGCTGGAAGCTGATTCGAAGGCTGGTACTAAGTCTTCGGCTTTTTCAACCTTACGAATCCCCTTACCGCCACCACCTGCCGATGCCTTGAGCATGACAGGATAGCCAATCTTTTCAGCGATTTCAAGGGCTTCTTGGCTGGTCAAGACCTCGCCGTCTGAGCCTGGAATGACAGGCACTTGAGCCTTAATCATCTCTGCCCGTGCATTGATTTTATCGCCCATGGTATCCATAACTGTCCCAGAAGGGCCGATAAATTTGATACCAACCTCTTCACATAGGGTGGCGAATTTAGAGTTTTCACTCAAAAATCCAAAGCCAGGATGAATGGCCTGGGCACCTGTCACAACAGCCGCCGAGATGACCGCCTGCATATTGAGATAGGAGTCTGTCGAACGGGCCGGGCCGATACAGACAGCCTCATCTGCCAACATGGTATGGAGAGCTTCCTTGTCCGCTTCTGAATAGACAGCCACCGTCACAATTCCTAGCTCTCTGGCCGCACGAATGAGCCGCACCGCAATCTCACCACGATTGGCAATCAAAATCTTCTCAAACATGATGAATCCTATCTCCTTTAGATACTATTTCCCAATGGCAAAGGTTAATACCCCCGACGCAGCCAGTTTTCCGTCCACCTCTGCCTTTGCTTCAACAACCGCAATGGTTCCACGGCGTTTGACAAATTTAGCTGTCATGATCAACTGGTCACCAGGTACAACTTGCTTCTTAAATTTAACCTTATCCATGCCGGCATAAAAGACCAGCTTGCCCTTGTTTTCTTCCTTGGATAACTCCAAGACACCTGCGGTTTGAGCCAAAGCCTCCATGATGAGAACTCCTGGCATAACAGGATAGTCTGGAAAATGCCCGTTGAAGAAGGGCTCGTTAATGGTCACATTTTTAAGGGCGACAATCTCATCTTCTGATACTTCAAGGACACGATCGACCAGGAGCATAGGGTAGCGATGAGGAAGAGCCTCTTTAAT
Source organism: Streptococcus suis (assembly GCA_024583055.1). Taxonomy (NCBI): domain Bacteria; kingdom Bacillati; phylum Bacillota; class Bacilli; order Lactobacillales; family Streptococcaceae; genus Streptococcus; species Streptococcus suis. Next base: position 1,797,200 of record CP102145.1, on the reverse strand, counting down.
TTTCAAAATATCAATCATTTGATGCGTACCAATCCTTGTCCAAATTCTACAACATCCTGGTTGGCCACCAAAATCTCTGTGACCACACCATCACGATCAGCAGGCACTTCATTCATGACCTTCATGGCTTCGATAATCATGAGGGTCTGCCCCTTTTTGACCGTATCACCAACTGCTACAAAGGCTGGCTTGTCTGGGGCTGGTGACAAATAGGCCACACCAACAAGTGGACTTTCCACTACCGCCCCCTCTGCCGCAAGGGCTGAGCTGGCTTCTACTGGAGCTGGCTCACTGGTTTCAACTGCTGGCACAGGGGCTGGGCTTGCAGGAGCTACTGGAGCAAGCGGAGCTTCTACGATTGGACTTGGAGCCACTGTCGCCTGCTGGTTTTTACTGAAATGCAAGGTTTCCCCAGCATTGCTATATGAAAATTCTCGCAAACTTGACTGGTCAAACTGACTCATCAGGTCCTTAATTTCTGTAATATTCACTTAGGCCTCCCAACGTTTGAAAGCGATGACTGAATTATGCCCACCAAAGCCAAATGTATTTGAAATGGCATGACGGATTTCCATGTCACGACCTTGACCATAGATGACATCTGCCTCGATGTAGTCAGACAACTCCGTCGTACCTGCTGTCTTAGGTGCATGAGAATGACGCATGGCCTCAATAACAGCCGCCGCTTCAACGGCACCCGCTGCCCCCAACAAATGACCTGTGAAGGACTTAGTGGAAGAAACTGGCGTGTTCTTGCCGAAGACGGATACGATAGCTTGACTTTCTCCTTTTTCATTAGCCGGTGTCGAAGTCCCATGGGCATTGATGTAGTCAATATCAGCTGGCTCCAGACCTGCTTCTGAAATGGCCAACTTCATGGCCTTGATAGCACCCAAACCTTCTGGGTGCGGAGAGGTCATGTGGTGGGCATCACAGGTATTTCCATAGCCGACGATTTCAGCCAAGATGGTTGCCCCACGCGCCTCTGCATGCTCCAAACTTTCCAAGACCAAGACCGCAGCACCCTCTCCCATGACAAAACCATTGCGGTCCTTGTCAAAGGGAATAGACGCACGTTCTGGGTCCTCAGTCGTCGACATAGCTGTCAAGGCCTGGAAGCCACCAATTGCAAAAGGTGTAATAGCCGCTTCTGAACCACCTGCCAACATAACATCTTGGAAACCAAACTTGATTTCACGGAAGGCTTCACCCAAGGCATCGTTAGACGAAGCACAGGCTGTGATGACACACTTGCAGACACCATTGGCACCGACCTGCATGGCAATATTTCCAGCCGCCATGTTTGGCAAAGCCTTCGGAAGTGCCATAGGACGAATCCGTTTTGGGCCTTTTTCGTTCATACGAGCAACCTGCTCTTCGATTTCCAAAATCCCACCGATCCCTGTTGACAAGATAACACCGAAACGATCGCTGTCAACTGCTTCTGTATCAAGATTGGCATTGGCTACTGCCTCTTGAGCCGCATAAAGAGCATAGAGGGAGTAGTTGTCGTAGCGGTTGGTATCTTTCTTAACGAAGTATTTGTCAAATGGAAAATCCTTGATTTCCGCTGCATTATGGACAGTGTATTGGCTAGTGTCAAATTTGGTAATCTTTCCGATACCAATCTTGCCATTGACCAAGCTATCCCAGAATTCTTCTGGTGTATTTCCAATTGGAGATGTCAGACCGTAGCCTGTCACTACTACACGATTTAATTTTGTCATTTTCAAACCTCTCTTATTGCATGGTCAAACCGCCATCAATGGCGATCACTTGTCCAGTTAGATATTCTTGCTTAGCCAAGAAGACAGCGACATCCGCTACTTCTTCCGTCAAGCCAAAGCGTTTCATAGGAATTTGCCCCAACATGGCATCCTTGATTTTATCAGACAAGACATCTGTCATATCTGACTGGATAAAGCCTGGTGCGATGGCATTGACACGGACATTTCGACCAGCGACTTCACGAGCAATGGATTTTGTAAAGCCGATAACACCTGCCTTAGAAGCGGCATAGTTGGCCTGACCAGCATTCCCTGTCAAACCGACCACACTGGAAAGGTTGATAATAGCCCCTTCACGTGCCTTGGTCATCGGCTTCAAGACAGCCTGGGTCATGTTGAAGGTCCCTGTTAGATTGATACTCAAAACGCTCTCGAAATCTTCTTCCGTCATTCGCAAGGTCATACCATCCTTGGTAATTCCTGCATTATTGACCAAGATATCGACGCTACCGAGTGCCTCAACTGCCTCAGCCACCATCCGTTTGGCATCTACCGAGCTGGAAATATCGCCTGAGATCGCCACTACTTTGACACCATAGCTTGAAAAACTATCTAGCAAGTCCTGCCCCAGCTGACCACGACCATTCAGCACCACATTGGCACCAAGACTGGCAAACTTATGGGCAATGGCCAAGCCGATTCCACGACTTGAACCTGTCACAAACACATTTTTATTGGTAAGTTCCATGTTTTCTCCTTATTGGCTAGTCAATAAGCCTTCTAGACTTGCCACATCTTCTACTGTCACAACCTCAGCTGTCTTATCAATTTTCTTGATAAAGCTTGCCAAGACTTTGCCTGGACCGATTTCGATAAACTTGGTCACACCAGCCGCCTGCATGGTCGCAATGGACTCGTAAAAACGAACAGGCTCCATGACCTGACGGGTCAAGAGGGACTTGATATCCTCTTGGTTCATGACCTTGGCTTCCGTATTCCCAACCAAGTCTACTTGGAAATCCGAAAACTCCACCTCTTCCAGAGCCTGAGCTAATTGCTCCGACGCTGGCCGCAGAAGAGCCGTGTGAAAAGGCCCCGACACATTGAGGGGAATCATGCGTTTGACACCCGCCACCTTCAAGGCTTCCACCGCCTCATCCACAGCTGCCACCTCGCCACCGATAACGATTTGGGCTGGTGTGTTGTAGTTGGCAGGGGAAACAATCCCAGAGGTAACTGATGAACAGACCTCTTCGATCAAGCTGACATCTGCATTGAGGACTGCGACCATCTTACCAGTCCCTGCTGGTGCAGCCGTTTCCATAAACTCACCTCGTTTGGCAATCAAGGCAATGGCATCTTCAAAGGCCAGAGCACCTGAAGCCACTAAGGCTGCGTATTCTCCCAAGGACAAACCAGCCACCATGTCGGGTTTAATCCCTTTTTCAGCCAACAAACGATAAATGGCAAGTGAGGTTGTCAAAATCGCAGGCTGGGTATAGCGGGTCTGGTTGAGCTTATCTTCCTGATGGTCAATCAAGTCCCGCACATCATAGCCCAGAATTTGACTAGCCTGGTCGTAAGTTTCCTTGACAATGGGATAGGTGTCATAGAGGTCACGGGCCATACCAAGTGTCTGAGCCCCTTGACCTGCAAATAGAAAGGCTGTTTTTGTCATCTTATTCTCCAACAGAAGCCCAGCGCTTCGCTTCCTCACGAATCACCTTAGCAGCTCCAAAATATAAATCTTTCAAAATTTCTTCACAGGTTTCTTCTTTAGTCACCAAGCCAGCAATCTGGCCCGCCATGACCGAACCATTGATCACATCACCATCAACAACGGCATTGCGAAGGGCACCTGCACCCAGTTCCTCAATGGATTCTGCTGAAATTTTCCCAGCAAGGAAGTCTTTTTCCGCAGCCGCATAGGCTGTCGAAAGCTTGTTCTTAATCGCACGCACCGAGTGTCCTACCACTGAGGCAGAAACAGTCGTGTCAATATCCTTAGCCTTGAGGACCTTTTCCTTGTAAGCTGGGTGGGCATTTGACTCTTTGGCAACGACAAAACGCGTTCCTACCTGAATCGCCTCTGCCCCCAACATAAAGGCCGCAGCTGCACCAGCACCGTCTGCGATACCACCTGCTGCGATAACAGGAATGGATACAGCTTCAACAACCTGACGAACCAAGGTCATGGTTGTCAATTTACCGATGTGACCACCTGCTTCCATACCTTCTGCAATGACGGCATCCACACCCAATTTTTCCATGCGTTTGGCCAAAGCGACACTTGGAACCACTGGAATAACCGTAATACCAGCTGCGTGCAAGCGTTCCATGTATTTTCCAGGGTTCCCAGCTCCCGTTGTCACCACCTTGACACCTTCTTCGATAACTAGGTCAACAATGTCATCTGCAAAAGGCGACAGGAGCATGATATTGACACCGAAAGGCTTGTCTGTGATAGACTTCACCTTGTCAATATTCGCCTTAACGACTTCTTTTGGAGCATTGCCTCCGCCGATAATGCCTAAACCACCAGCATTTGAAACCGCACCAGCCAAGTCACCGTCAGCCACCCAAGCCATTCCACCTTGGAAAATCGGATAATTAATGTTCAATAATTCTGTAATCTTTGTTTTCATAGTTCCCTCAATCTTTATTTGCTTAGCTAATCATTTGAACATCAAACAATTAGCTAAACAAGAGAGGGGCAAGCCCTCACTTGAAATTTAATTTGAATCTTCAATGTTTTGAATATCAAACTATTAACCTAAAGAAAAATGCTCACTAGCACTTTTCTTTAAACGTCTTATTTAGTTTTTTCTTCAACGTAAGCAACCAATTCACCTACAGTTGTCAATCCTTCTTCTGTGTCGATTTGGATGTCGAATGCATCTTCGATTTCAGAGATTACTTGGAAAAGATCCAATGAATCTGCGTCCAAATCTTCAAAAGTTGTTGTAAGGGTTACTTCTTCAGCATCCTTACCCAATTCTTCAACGATGATTTCTTGTACTTTTTCAAATACTGCCATGATAGTGCTCCTTTTTATAAAAAAATATTTTAATCTTGCCAGAGGCAAGGAATTAACTAAAGTTTCAGTAGTAGCGTACCCCAAGTCAGCCCGCCACCAAAGCCTGCCAGAACGACTGTCTGGCTACCGTCCAGCTTTATCCGGCCGTCCGCCACGCATTCTGATAGGAGAATGGGCAGACTGGCTGCACTGGTATTGCCATATTTGTCCATATTGGCTGGGAACTTTTCCGATGCCACACCCATCTTTCTAGCCATCTTATCCAAGATTCGACTATTGGCTTGGTGAAGCAGGTAGAAATCAATCCGGTCTGCTAGCAGACCTTGCTGACTGAGCAGCTCTGCTATGGTTCCCGTCACATCCCGAGTCGCAAATTCAAAAATCGCGCGCCCCTCCATCTGGATGTAGGGTTGGGAACAAGTAGTATCAGAAAATGGGGTGCATTTCTGGTCAATACCTGCAGTCAAACTCGCTCCACGACTGCCATCAGTCCGGAGAATTTCCCCCAGAAAGCTAGGCTGAACGCAAGCTTCAAGTAAGACGCCGCCGGCACCGTCTCCAAAGAGCACTGCTGTCGAGCGATCCGACCAATCGACCACGCGCGACAAGGTCTCCGCACCGATGACCATCCCTTTCTGGTAACGGCCCGATGCAATCAACTTTTCTGCTGTCGACAAGGCATAGACAAAGCCCGAACAGGCCGCCACCAAGTCGTAGGCAAAAGCCTTGGTCGCTCCGATTTTAGCTTGAACCAAAGCTGCTGTGGATGGCATCACCGAATCGGGTGTCATGGTGGCCAGGATGATAAAATCAATCTCCTCCGCACCAATCTGCGCCTTCTCCAGCAAGTCCTGCGCCACGGCAGTGGCCAAATCACTTGTCGTCTGGTCTGTGACAACATGTCGTTGACCAATTCCTGTCCGACTGCGGACCCAATCATCACTGGTATCCATTATCTGAGCCAAATCGTCATTGGTCACAATCTTTTCTGGAAGATAGTGGGCCACCTGACTTATTTTAGCATGGGTTCTCATTTCAAATCCTCCAAAAAGTGATAGAGTTTCATGAGCCCTTTCTTCATGACCTGGTATTCCGTCTCATCCATGCCATCCGTAATCTGCTTGACCATTTCATTGTGGAAACGCTGATGCAGCCGATAGACCAAGCGTCCCTTTTTGGTTAAGTAGAGATGAATGATCCGCCTGTCTCTGGTCGAACGCACACGCTCCACGTAGCCCTTTCGCTCCAGATTATTCAGACTGGTTGTGACAGTTCCCAAGGTCACCATCAAAGCGCGGGAGACATCTGTGGGTGTCGCATCCGGTTTACTTCCAATCACATCAATGGTGTGCATCTCCTTGATAGAAATATCCTTAAATCGGCTCCCCCGTAGACTTGTTTCTTCAATCACCAGTACATTATTAAATATAGCTGTTAGGTAATCATTTACTTTTTGATCTTCCAAAACAGGCCTCCTTAACTTTGATAGTCAAAGTATAGAGCAAAAAACTTTGATTGTCAAATATTTTTTGTCATTTTGTTTTTCTTTTATTGCTTCGACGACCGAGGAAACCTCGTTTCTGAATTTCGAACATCAGACAATCAATATTATTTGAACACACCTCGCCTAACTTAAGTTCTGCCTTCGGCTCGTTGCCTAGTACTAAAAGAAAACAAATAGACGTACTCGGTAATAAATTTTAGCTCATTGACCGGTAAATACTGGTCTTCGGCGTTCGGCATGGGCTCGGACACCTTCCTTGAAATCTTCCTTGAAGGCCAATTCCTCCTGCAACTGCAATTCTAACTTGCGATAGGTCTCCCAGTCCTTGAACTGGCTTTCCCAGACCAGCTGCTTGATGGCGGCGTAAGAGTTAACAGAGCCTCGTAACAGTTTTTTGATGACCTGAGCGACTGTTTTTTCCAGCTTTTCAGGTTCGGACAATTTGTAAACGATGCCATAGTCCAGGGCCTTATCAGCAGACAAGCCTTGGCCTGTCATGGCTAATTGGCTAGCCCGATTGGCACCAATTGCCCGACTGAGGAGAAAGAGCCCGCCGGCATCAGGTGCCAGACCCACTCCGACAAAGGCCTGGATAAATTTTGTTTTAGTAGAGGCAATCACGAAATCTGCTGCTACTGACATGTTGGCCGCCGCACCAGCGACAGCTCCATCGGTCACCATGATGACAATCTTTGGCAATTTCTTGATAGCGAATGAGATATCATTGACCAGCTCTGCTATTTTTACAAGAGAAGGAATATCATCCTCATCCACTGCCCGCTTCATCTCGACCAAGTCGCCACCGACCGAGAAAACAGAGCCCTGGGCCTGAATTTGCAGGATTTTCACAGTAGCATCTCGATCAACTGCGTCAATCGCTGCCAAAATTTCCTCACACATGAGAATGTTAAAGCCATTGGCCACATTTGGACGATTGAGGGTCAGAAGCGCTATTCCGTCCCGAACATCATAGGTAATTGTTTGATAGGTCATCGCCTGCTCCACTTCATTTGAAGATGAAATAGTTTGAAAAGCAAACCACATCTTTCTTGTTATCCATTCTAGCACAGAAAATCATTTTGTCACGTCCTTACCAGAAAAGAAGTGTGACATCGGAAAAAGGCTGGCTCTCGCCAACCCTCTTACATCTTGTCCAATTCTCTCAATCCTTGGCTCAAATTGTCCACCAAGTGATCTGCTTGACTCTGGTCAATGCCATAATGCTGGTCTCGGATGGCCCAGACCATCAAGCCTGCTGCTTTTGCTGCCGCGATGCCTTTTGCGCTGTCTTCAAAGACCACAATCTCTGATTTGTCCACCCCAGTCGCCTGGGCTGCGAGATTGTAGACATCCGGAGCTGGCTTGGGCGCTCCGCATTCCATGGCTGAAAAGACCTGTTTAAAATAAGGTCTAATTCCAGCTTCTTCCAAGGCACGTTCGATTTCTTCCCTGTCCGTATTGGAGGCCAATACCAGAGGTACGCTCTTGTCTGTCAAAGCCTGCAAGACTTGTTTGACATCAGGAAAAAGCCGCTGACCATAGGGTGTCGGCCGGTTTTCCTTATATATACGGTACTCCTTTTCCAAGGCAGGCACATCCCACTTGTCAAAGTCATTCGCCAAAATCCGACGCCACATTTGACTGGCCCTGCCACCCACAAAAATACTTGGGTCCAGGTGATCGACCGACAGTCCCTTGGTCGCTAAAAAATCGATGCGTCTCTGGAAATAAAAGGTCTCTGTATCAAACAGGACTCCATCCATATCAAAAATAATTGCTTTTACCATGCTTTCTCCTCTTTCCACTAGTTTACCACAATTCCCAGAAAGTTTCATGAATGTAATTTTCAATAAATTCTGAAAATTTCCCAGAAAATACTGACAAAGCCCCCATCTTCTGCTATAATAGTAAAAAATATCTGAGGAGATTCTTATGAAAGTAACCAAATTTGGAGGTAGCTCGCTCGCGTCTGCCAGCCAATTAGAAAAAGTATTTAGCATCGTTCAATCGGACCCTGAGCGCCGTTTTGTTGTCGTATCAGCACCAGGTAAACGTAATGCCGAAGATACGAAAGTGACAGACGCTCTGATTAAATACTACAAGGAATATACAAGCGGCAAGGATGTGACAGCCAGCCAAGAATGGATTATCAATCGTTACCAGGCTATGGTTGACGAGCTTGGTTTTATAGCTAAAAGCATGGCGAAGATTGCTGACAGCATCAAGGCCCTGGCGACCCTGCCGATTGAAAATAATGAATTTCTTTACGACGCATTCCTAGCGGCCGGCGAGGACAACAATGCCAAGCTGATTGCAGAATATTTTACCCAAAAAGGACTGCCTGCCCGCTATGTTCACCCTAAGAAAACTGGTATCATTGTCAGCTCAGAACCTGGAAATGCCCGTATCCTACCGTCTAGCTATGATAAGATTGAAGAATTGCGCGATGCGGATGAGGTCTTGATTATCCCTGGCTTTTTCGGTGTGACCATCGACAATCAAATCTGTACCTTCTCCCGTGGTGGTTCGGATATTACAGGCTCTATCGTAGCGGCCGGTGTCAAAGCTGACCTCTACGAGAACTTTACCGATGTTGACGGCATTTTTGCTGCCCATCCTGGTATCATCAAAAATCCACATTCTATCAAGGAATTAACTTACCGTGAGATGCGTGAATTGGCCTATGCAGGCTTCTCCGTCCTTCATGACGAAGCCCTCCTACCTGCCTACCGTGGACGCATTCCTTTGGTTATCAAAAACACGAATAACCCTAGCCACCCAGGCACCCAAATCGTCCTGGAGCATACTGACCAGACCCTGCCTGTTGTCGGAATTGCAGCAGATGATGATTTCACAAGTATCAACATTTCCAAGTACCTGATGAACCGTGAAGTTGGTTTTGGTCGCAAGGTCCTACAAATTTTAGAAGACTTGAATATTCGTTTCGAGCACATGCCGACTGGTATCGACGACCTGTCCATCGTACTCCGTGGCCGCGAATTGACCCCTATCAAGGAAGCTGAAATCCTTCGCCAGCTCAAAACGCAGCTGGAGGTTGATAAGGCTGAAATCGAGCGTGGCCTATCCACCATCATGATCGTTGGTGAGAACATGAAGAGCCATGTCGGTGTAACAGCCACGGCAACGACTGCCCTATCTAACCAGAATGTCAACCTGGCCATGATTTCACAAGGTGCCAGCGAAGTTTCTGTCATGTTTGTTGTCAAAACGGAACAAAAAGAGCAGGCCCTACAGGCACTTTACACAGCATTTTTTGAGGGTAAATAAGAATTTTTTCAGTTCCATACTGGACATACAAATGAAACAGGTAGTGTATAAATCAAATTTATTTTAGTCGCCGCAAGGATTCTACCTAATCCCTCTCACATCATCCCACAAAAATAAGCTCTCACCTAAACGGTTTGAGCTTATTTTTTATCTACGATATTGGGCCAAGAAGCGGGTCATTTTTTCTTGGATTTCTGCTAGCTCGTCTACACGTGGAAGGTAGACAATACGGAAGTGGTCTGGGTCCTTCCAGTTAAATCCACGACCATGGACCAAGAGAACCTTTTCTTGCTTGAGGAAGTCCAATACAAACTGCTCGTCATCATCAATCCGGTACATTTCACGGTCAATTTTCGGGAAGATATAGAGACCTGCCTTAGGCTTGACAGCTGAAAGCCCTGGAATATCTTGGATAGCCTTGGTGATGAATTCTCTCTGCTCATAAAGTCGGCCACCAGGTACCAACAATTCATCGACTGATTGGTAGCCTCCAAGCGAAGTTTGGACAACTTGCTGGGCCAGGACATTGGAACAGAGCCGCATGTTGGACAACATATTGAGACCCTCGATATAGCCTTTCACATGCTTTTTAGGACCTGATAGGACCATCCAGCCCACACGGAAGCCACAGATACGATGGGATTTGGACAGACCATTCATAGTCACGACAAAAACATCTGGGGCCAATGAAGCAATTGGGATATGGACTGCGCCGTCAAAAACCATGCGGTCATAGATTTCATCCGAGAAAATGATGAGCTCATGCTGGCGGGCAATCTCTACAATCTCCAACAATAATTCTTTAGGATAAAGAGCACCTGTTGGGTTATTGGGGTTAATCAGGACAATCGCCTTGGTGCGGCTGGTGATTTTTGAACGAATATCGTCCAAATCTGGATACCAATCTGCCCCCTCGTCACAGAGATAATGGACCGCATCGCCACCTGCCAGGCTAACTGCCGCTGTCCAAAGTGGATAGTCGGGCATTGGCACCAGGACCTGGTCTCCATTATCTAGCAAGCCCTGCATAGACATGGTAATCAGTTCACTAACTCCATTTCCGATGTAAATGTCATCGATGTCAACATTTGGAAACTTCTTGACCTGGCAATACTGCATGATGGCCTTACGGGCAGAAAAAATCCCCTTACTGTCGGAATAGCCTTCTGATTTACGGGCATTGTGAATCAAGTCGTGAATAACCTCATCTGGCGCCGTAAAACCAAATTCAGCTGGATTTCCTGTGTTCAAGCGGAGAATCTTCTCACCATTTGCCCGCATGCGCATAGCTTCCTCCAAGACTGGACCACGGATATCGTATGCAACATGTTCGAGCTTTGTTGACTTTTCAAATTGTCTCATAACTATACCTCCTCAACTTTCTTGAGTCTATGAATACTACTATCATAATGGAATTTGGTCATTTTAGCAATCATTTTCATAGTAAATCTATCACTAAATGTTATAAATCGCAGGAAATGTAGGGAAATGATACTACTAGAATGACATGAACACTCTATCTGTCTCTGGACACTGCAATCTGACTATCATTACGGTTGCTTATATTATTTTTCTCCATCTATCAATAAATACTTTACATTTTTTGCAAAATACCTTATAATATAAATGTATAATATTCCCTTACAAAAATCGTCTAAAAGGAGGTAAGAATCATGTTACAAACCTATCAATCTATTTTAGTTGCTGTTGATGGTTCAACAAATGCCGAAGTTGCTTTGCAAAAAGCCATTCAAGTTGCTAAACGCAATCAGGCAAAATTGACCATTGCCCATGTCATCGACACCAGAGCCCTACATAATGTCGTGGCTTTTGACGCATCCATCTACGAATCTCTTGAAAAAGAGGCCGAAACTCTTTTAGGAAATTATAAAAAGTGGGCTACCGATGCAGGCTTGACAGACATTGCCACTATCGTTGAGTTTGGCAATCCCAAGACCTTACTCTCCACAGACATTCCACAAGAGGCTGGTGCCGATTTGATGCTACTGGGAGCGACTGGTCTCAACACCTTCGAGCGACTGCTCATCGGCTCTTCTTCTGAATACATCATGCGCCACACAGACATTGACATCTTGATTGTGCGCAATCCAGAAAAAAGTCTATAAACATCTAGATAAATTGAAAGGCAGAGAATCGCATTAGGATTTTCTGCCTTTTTGTCTGTCTAGTTCGTCTTGAATTTTCCCTTCTGGTGCAAAACGCTCCTCCCAGCCCTCTGGCTTCAATATTTTGTGGGAAACAGGGTCGTAATGGGCCTTACCATCCGGAAAAAGCTTACCCATATTAGCCTGGTGGACAATATCGAAAATGGGTTTGGGGTCAACTCCTACCAAAACAAAGGAACCGTAAGTAAAATAGAGCAAGTCCATCAGGGCATCGACCTGACCAACCAAGGAGAGACCTGGACTGCCTTTACTGGTAACTTTTGCCACTGCCTTGTCGAGTTGCTGGTGCAGGCCCTGGACCTTACGGTCAAAATCTGCCTGGTCCGATGAGGCTGCCTGTAAAAATTCGACTAGCTCCTCCAACTTGAAACTAGCCCTGTAAAAGGCCGTATTCCCATCAAATGCCTGGGGAATTTCCTGAAGTGTGCCATCCATAGCCTTGTGAAAGTCACGAACAGCATTAACATTGGCATCCTTACTAGTCAACATTCTTCTCCTCCACGAGACCAAAGTGCACCAAGGCCTTATAAATACCATCCTTATTATTGGTATCTGTCACATAGGTCGCCGTCCCTTTGGCCTGTTGGGTAGCATTTCCCATGGCAATGGCATACTGAACACCGGCTAACATTTCCAAATCATTGTTTGAATCCCCAAAAACCATCACTTCTTCCGTATTAAAGCCATAGATTTCTCCCAATTTTTGGATGCCTTGCAGTTTGGAATTGCCCTTGCTGATGACATCTGCCGCATAGGCACTGGACCTGGTAAAACCAAGAGTTGGGAATTGAAGGGCCAGGCGCTGGGTCACTGACTCAGTAGCCAACAATAAGACTTGATAAACCGGTTGATCCAGATAGGAACGAATCTTGTCTGTGTCCTTAGGACGGAATTTGCGAACCAGGCGGTTAATCAGGAAGTTGATGCCACCAGCCCAGGCGCTCGGTATCATGCGTGTCAATCTGTAGACCAGGTGACCAGTGCCTACGTTCATAATACCACTGCCTACAACTCCTGTCCCCAGCCCAAGTGAGTAGTCCCACTGATTGCTCTCCACCAAATCAAGAAAGATCTCCAATATTCCCCTATCCAAGGCTTGGGCAAAGTGGACTTGGTCTCTTGAAAAAATATATTGGCCATTGTAGGTGATGGCCAGATCCAGCGATAGGCCGGCCATGTATTTCAGGACAAAGTTGGGGTCTCTGCCTGTTGCCAAGCCCACGAGAACGCCATTTTTCTTGAGGGCATTGATAGCCTGGATGGTGGATTTGCTGACTGTTCGATTATCGGTCAGAAGGGTTCCGTCAATATCAAAAAACACTGCCTTTACCGCCATCTAGCTCACCTACTTCCCTGGAATTATGTTACAATTAGTATATCACAGATTTGAAAGAAACTGAAAACTTATGAAAAAAATTCTGGCCCTCCACACTGGAGGAACCATTTCTATGCAGACCGACAATCAGGGGAGCGTCTCTTCTAGTTCCCACAATCCTATGGCCAGTCTTTCTACTCCCTTGGACACTATTCAGGTAGTGTCTGTTGATTTTTTGAACCTGCCAAGTCCCCATATTCGATTGGAACACATGATGGCGCTCTACCAAGAAATCAAGCGACAGGCGGATGAATTTGACGGCTTTGTCATCACTCATGGCACCGATACCTTGGAAGAGACAGCCTATTTCTTGGATACCATGGCCATTCCTCAAAAGCCAATTGTTATCACAGGAGCCATGCGCTCTTCCAATGATTTGGGTAGTGATGGTGTCTATAATTATCTGACAGCCCTGCGTGTCGCCGCAGATGAAAAGGCGGCAGATAAGGGGGTTCTGCTGGTCATGAACGATGAAATCCATGCCGCAAAATATGTGACCAAGACCCATACGACAAATGTTTCTACTTTCCAGACTCCGACCCACGGTCCTCTGGGGCTTGTAACCAAACGGGAAATCCTCTTTTTCAAAACTGCTGAGCCACGTGTTCGCTTTGATTTGTCAGAAATTGCAGGAACCATTCCTATCATCAAAGCTTTTGCAGATATGGAGACCATTCTCCTTGATTCTCTAGACCCTGGTAAACTTTCCGGCCTTGTGATTGAGGCCCTTGGAGCTGGAAATCTGCCTCCATCTATCTTGCCAGCAATCCACCGCTTGCTGGCAGCAGGAATTCCGATTGTGCTGGTTTCTCGTTGCTTTAACGGTATTGCCGAGCCTGTCTACGCCTACCAGGGAGGCGGTATCCAACTAGAGCAAGAAGGTATCCTCTTTGTCAAGGAGCTGAATGCTCAAAAAGCCAGAATCAAGCTCTTGATTGCCTTAAATGCAGGTCTGAAGGATCAGGAATTGACTGACTATATACAGGGATAACACTTGTCTTACGGACCAATAAAAATGGAGGTTCCTATGTACCAAACGCTTCTCTTCGACTTAGACGGAACATTGACCGATTCTGGTCCCGGCATTATCCATTCGGCTGCCTATGCCTTGGAAAAAATGGGCATTGCTGATGACAATTCCAGTCACTTGTCTCGCTTTATCGGACCACCTCTTTACGAATCATTTGCCCAGTTTTATGGACTGAATGCGACAGAAACCCAGCAGGCAGTCGATTATTTTCGGGAATATTTTACCAGCAAGGGAATGTTTGAAAACCATCCCTATCCCGGTATTCCGGAATTGTTGGGCAAATTGCAAGAGCAAGGAAAAACACTCCTCATCGCCACTTCAAAACCAGAAATCTTTGCCAAACAAATATTGGCCCATTTTGAATTGGACCGCTATTTTACAGTCATTGCAGGCGCAAGTTTGGATGACACGCGCACCAATAAGGGGCAGATTATTGCCTATGCGCTGGACCAACTGGAAAAAATCAATGGCAAAGCTGTCATGATTGGTGACCGTAAACATGATGTCAGCGGTGCCAAGCAACACCAGCTCGACAGTATCGGTGTCCTGTATGGCTATGGTGACCGAGAGGAATTGACAACTGCTGGTGCCAGCCACATTGTCCAAACGGTGGAAGAACTGGAAGATTTGTTGGGGTAGATACTTTTTTCGGATTTTTTCACAAACTAAAAAGCTCGTGATGAGCTTTTTTTAGTAGTCACTAATTTCTCGGCGGTCGCTGGTTTTACTGACTTTTCCTTGACGAACTTGCAAAACAGCTTCGATTTCTTCCAAGCTCACGCCAGTTTCCACCAGCAGAACAGCCATATGATAGAGCAAATCAGCTGTTTCATTGGCAATTTCTTCCTTGTCGGCGTTTTTGGCGGCAATCACAACTTCTGTCGCCTCTTCCCCAACTTTCTTGAGAATTTTATCCAAGCCTTTGCCGTACAAGTAGTTAGTATAGGACCCTTCTTTTGGATTACGCTTACGGTTCAGGGCTTCATGGTACAAGGTTTCTAGCATATCTGCTCCTTTCTTAGAGTATGTTTTCAAAAAAGCAACTATAGGCACCCGTATGGCAGGCAGCCCCTACTTGCTCGACGGAAATGAGCAGGGTGTCGCGGTCACAATCTGTTTTGATGGATTTAACCGTCTGAAAATGCCCACTGGTTGCACCCTTGTGCCACAATTCCTGACGCGACCGGCTCCAGTAATGCATCTGTTTGGTTTCCAAGGTCTTTTGATAGGATTCTTCATTCATATAAGCCAGCATCAAGACCAGACCTGTCTCATGGTCAGTGACAATCACAGGCACCAGTCCGTCTTGCTTGGCAAAATCAATACTAATCATTTAATCGCACCTCAATTCCATTCTGGCGCATAGCTGATTTGGTTTCAGCAATACTGACTTGGCCATAATGAAAGATGGATGCTGCCAGTGCTCCAGTCGCCGGTGTCTGTTCAAATACCTCAAGGATATGGTTCGTATTACCAGCGCCACCCGATGCAATGATGGGAACCGTCACCACGCTCGCCACAGCATTGAGCATGTCCACATCAAAGCCTGACTTGGTCCCGTCTTTGTCCATGCTGGTCAAAAGGATTTCGCCAGCTCCGAGCTCGACGACCTTTTTGGCCCAATATAGTAAATCTAGACCGGTATCCTTGCGACCACCAGCCACGTAGACATGCCAAGTTCCATCTACCTCCTTGCGCGCATCAATAGCGACCACAACACATTGGCTGCCGAATTTTTCAGCACATTCTTTGATCAAGGATGGATTGGCCACCGCCGATGAATTGACCGATACCTTGTCAGCCCCTGCCTTGAGCATCTTGTTCATATCATCGACGGAACGAATGCCACCGCCAACGGTAAAAGGAATAAAGACTTGGTCTGCCACGCGCCGCACCATGTCCACAGTCGTTTCGCGTTCTTCATGCGTCGCAGTAATATCAAGAAAAACCAATTCATCACAGCCTGCCTCGTAGTAGGCTTTTGCTGTGTCCACAGGGTCTCCCACATCCGTCAAGTTGACAAAATTGACCCCCTTGACTACCCGACCGTTCTTGACGTCCAGACAGGGGATAATGCGTTTTGCTAACATGATTAACCTCCAAATTGCTGCAAGTCGTCCAAGCTAACCTTGCCGCTGTAATAGGCCTTGCCGACAATGGTTCCAGAAACACCGATTTGCGCCAGCTCCACCAAGTCGCTCATGGAATGGATACCACCAGAAGCAATGACATCTGCCTCTGTCAAGGTCGCCTTCAATTTTCTGTAATGGTCAAAATTAGGACCTGTCAAGGTACCGTCGCGGTCCACATCGGTGTAGACAAAAAGCCGCACACCAATCTTTTCCATCTCCTTGGCCAAGCTCATATAATCTACTTGACTGGTTTCTAGCCAACCTTCTGTTGCGACAAAGCCATTTTTGGCATCGATGCCCACGACAATGGCCTGACTCCCAAAACGCTTCAAGGCTTGCTTGACAAAATCTGGGTTTTTAACAGCCATAGACCCAATAATGACACGGTCAATGCCCGCATCCAGATAGTCCGCAATCTGGTCCAAGGTGCGAACGCCACCTCCAACTTGAATGCGGAGACCGGTCTCGCTTTTCAAACTGGCAATCAAATCCCTATTGGTCGCATGTCCCTCTAAAGCACCGTCCAAATCTACCACGTGAATAAAGTCAATCCCCGCAGCCGCAAATGTTTTGGCTTGGTCTAATACATCTGGGTTAACAACGGTCTCCTGATTAAAGTCTCCTTTAAAGAGACGCACTGCCTTCCCATTTCGAATATCAATCGCTGGATAAATCTGCATATCTTCCCTCACTATTTCTGACATAATGCCGCAAACTTTGTCAAAATGCCAAGCCCAACCTGACCTGATTTTTCAGGGTGAAACTGCGCCCCAAAGACATTTCCTTTTGAAATCATTGCTGGAATTTCCCTGCTATAATCCGCTGTTGCGTCGATATATTCAGGCGCTACATCGGTAAAATAACTGTGAACAAAGTAAACCGACTGGTCATCAAGCCCATCTGTCAGTGGATTTTTCTGCTTGACTTCCAACTGATTCCAGCCCATGTGGGGCACAGGATAGCCCTCTTTAGCTGGAATAGGACGACAAACACCGGGAATGAGGCCCAAACCCTTGGTCGGCTGGTGTTCCAAACCTTGGTCTAAGAGCAACTGCATGCCTAAACAAATGCCCAAAAAAGGCTTGCCAGCCGCCACAGCTGTCTGAATAGCTGGGAGCAGTTGGCGTTTTTCTAATTCAGCCATAGCCGACGGAAAGGCACCGACTCCCGGTAAAATCAAACCTGTAGCCGACAAAATTTTCTCAGGATCCGCCGTCAATTCCGCAGCTACACCGATTTTTTCCAAGGCCCGCAGGACATTGGCTGTATTTCCAGCATCGTAATCAATCACTCGTATCATATTACAAGAGTCCTTTTGTTGAATTGACACCCTTAATATCAGGGTTGATGGTAATGGCTTCGCGAAGAGCTCGACCTGTTGCCTTGAAGAGACTTTCAGCCTTATGGTGACTATTTTGCCCGTGCAAAATCTTCAAATGCAGATTCATCTGCAGGTTGAAAGCCAAGGCTTGGAAGAATTCTTCGACCAATTCCGTATCAAAATCGCCTAATTTTGGATTGTCAAAAGTCGCATCGAAGACCAAATAAGAGCGTCCAGACAAGTCTAGACTAGACATTCCCAGCGTCTCATCCATAGGCACAAAAGAAGTCCCGTAACGATTGATACCGACCTTGTCGCCCAGAGCTTCCTTGATGGCTTGTCCAAGAACAATCCCGACATCCTCAACCGTATGATGGCTGTCCACCCACGTATCGCCGTCTACATGGACAACTAGAGACATGCGGCTGTGGCGGGCAAAAAGGGTCAACATGTGGTCAAAAAAGCCCACACCCGTCACAATCTCAACCGGTTCCTGCACATCCAAATTAACCGTCAACTTAATTTTTGTTTCAAAGGTATTGCGTTCAATGCTTGCTGTTCTCATGATGTTCTTCTTTCTTTACTATATTAGAAGCTGTATTCGCAGATCGGTACCTGACGTGTGAATACTGTCTCTTATTTCTTCACTCTATCCAAAATCTCAATCACCTGATACAAATTTTTCTCATTGATTTGATAAGGAGCCTGTTCCTGCACAATGGGTTTGGCGCAGAAGGCGATGCCGATACCAGCTGCCTGAATCATGGGCAGATCGTTGGCACCATCGCCCACTGCAATCGTATCTTGCATGTCGAGACCATTTTCTGCCGCCCAAGTTCTGAGCATGGTTTCCTTAACATCCTTGGTCACAATGTCGCCGGTCACGCGTCCTGTCAAAACTCCGTTGACAATTTCTAGCGTATTAGCCTTAACATAGTCCAAATTGAGCCGTTCCGCCAACACATTGACCGTCTGATGAAAACCACCTGACACGACGGCTACCTTGTAACCCCGCTTGTGGAGCTCTGCTACCAGTTCTTCTGCTCCCGGTGTGAAATGAATGCGCCCTAAAATGCGGTCCAAAACCGTTTCGGACAAGCCCGCCAGCAAACCAACGCGTTCACGCAAGGCTTCTTCAAAATCCAATTCCCCTCGCATGGCGCGCTCGGTAATGTCCGCGACTCGCTGACCGAGACCAGCTTCTTCGCCCAGCAGGTCAATACCTTCTTCCATGATCAGGGTGCTGTCCACATCCATGACCAATAATCCCTTAACTTTCTTCATTTCTCACCTCAATGGCCCGTGCATGAGCAGCCAATCCTTCTGAATAGGCCAAATTTGTAATGGCCTGACCAGCCTCTTGCACGGCTTTTTTACTATATTGTGTGTATTGTATTCGTTTGATAAAATCATAGACACCCAACGCTGAATAGAAACGGCTGGTGCCTGAAGTTGGCAGAACATGATTGGTCCCTGCATAATAATCCCCAATCGGCTCACTGGTATAATGACCCAAGAAAATGGACCCCGCATGCTTGACCAAGGAGAGATACTCATAGGCATCTTCCATAGCAATTTCCAAATGTTCAGGCGCCACCAAATTCATCAAGTCAAACATGGCTTCTACTGTGTCTGTCACGATAATGCGTCCGTTCTGCTCAATGGATGCCCGCGCAATTTCCTCACGCGGCAAGGTCTGCAATTGCCGCTCGATTTCTAGCTCGACTTGCTCAGCCAAGACTTCCGAATTGGTCACCAAAATCGCACGCGCCAAGCGATCGTGCTCCGCCTGTGACAACAAATCCGCCGCTACAAAAACAGGATTTGCCGTCTCGTCTGCGATAATACCAATCTCAGATGGACCAGCAATCATATCAATTCCAACCAAGCCATAGACCAATTTCTTGGCCGTTGCAACATAGATATTGCCTGGCCCGGTAATTTTATCCACCTTGGGAATGGACTGCGTTCCATAAGCTAGCGCGGCTATCCCGTGGGCTCCGCCAACCTGATAAATCTTATCCACTCCAGCCAATCTTGCTGCCACCAAAATCGCTGGATTGTAGGTCTCTTGTGGCGGGGTAATCATGATGATTTCCTCCACACCAGCAATTTTTGCAGGGATGACATTCATCAAGACCGAAGAAGGATAGGCGGCTGTTCCTCCCGGAACATAGACACCCACTCGCTCTAGGGGACGAATGAGTTGCCCACGAAGGACGCCTTCAGACGGTTGGTCCTCAAAACCTACTTCCACCTGTTGCTGGTGGTAGGAAGCGATATTGGCTTTGGCACCTTCTAAGGCTGAGAGAATGTCTGGTTCAATCTGCTCAAAAGCTGCATCTATTTGCGCTTGACTGACTTCTAAGTCATCGAGCTCGATCCCGTCAAACTGGAGATTGTAGGCTTTCAGAGCTGCATCTCCTTCACGAGCGACCCGTTCCATGATTTCCTTGACGGTCTCTTCTACGGAGACCGTTTCTGCATTCAGCGCCACTTGTTCTTGATAGAGCAAGGCCGCAATGTCTTGACTTGTTCCACTTAAGCGTTTCATCTAAAAGGTACCTCCTCATTTCCGACAATGTCTTCTAATTTCTTGATAAATGATAGCACTTGAGGCTTATTCTTGATGCTGGCTTTATTGACAATCAAACGCGAGGAAATCCGACAAATATCTTCAAAGACCACTAAACCATTGGCCACCAAGGTATTGCCCGTCTCCACAATATCGACGATGGCATCGGCCAGTCCCAGAACAGGAGCAATTTCCACACTACCTTGAATAGAAATAATCTCGACATCCTCGCCCTTTTGCTTAAAATGTTCCAGGGCAACTGTTGGATACTTGGTCGCAATCCGCTTCCGCTTGTGATCACTGGGATTGTAAGTTGGAACAGAGGCAACCGAGAATTTACACAAGCCAAAGTTCAAATCCAACATTTCCAAAAATCCTGCAGAATGCTCAATCAAGACATCCTTGCCGACAACGCCCATATCTGCCACTCCGTGGCGAACATAGGTCGTTACATCCGGAGCCTTGACCAGTAAAAAGCGAAACTGCCCATCAGGGCTTTCAAAAATCAAATTCCGCCCCTTATCGGCCATGAAAGACATATCAAAACCCGCCTTTTCCAGAAGAGCCAAGGTTTCCTTCTCAATCCGCCCCTTGGTCAAGGCAATGGTAATCTGATCACCCATTTACTTCCCTCCTTGATAGTCTAAATCCTGTCGAATGGCTTGGTAAATGGCATCAATTTCCAAGGCCCAACCGATAGCCGTCAGCTCCTTGGCTCCAAACTGCTCAAAGAGCTTGTCATACCGCCCACCTGATAAAAAGGCGTCTGGCAATTGCTGGTCAAAAACCTTGAACATCATACCTGTATAGTATGGAACCGTCGGAAGTTGGGCCAAATCCACTGTGACAGGCCCCAAATCAATTTCTGCCATGGCGATAAATGCTTCTAATTGGTCAAAAGCCTGCAATAATTGCGCGTTCTGCGACACCTGCCGGGCTTCTGCCAAGACCGCCTCTGCCTCTCCAAACAAGTAAGGCAAACGACTGATGAAACCATCAAATTCACTCGGATGCTGCTTGGTAAATTCGTGGAGCTTGGTAATATTTTTATCCCGAATATGGAGGGACAAATCATCCGCCACCTCATAAGTTAGTTCCAATTGCTGAAAAATCGTCTTGAGGATGGCTGCATGCGAAAACTCAAATTTGTAGTCTTTCAACCCCGAACGTTCCAAGGCTTGTTTGGCACTAGAAATGGCTTCAGCATAGGCCTCCTGTACAGGGTAGCCAATGATTTCAATCCCGGCTTGAGTGCGTTCATTTTCCAAGCCCCGCATGGCTTCTTGACTGCGAAAGACCTTGCCCGAATAAGAAAATTTAATAGGCGTCTGCACCCGAGTTGAAGCAATGACACGGGCTACTTGGCTAGTAATATCCGGCCGCAAGCTCAGAAGATGGCCTCTCTTGTCAAAAAGGTGATAATTATTGGTATCGACAGTATCTGAAAAGACTTCAAAATGCTCCAAGGTCGGCGTTTCAATCCGATGAAAACCGCGCTCTATCAATAGGTCGCTGACCGTCCGCTCAATTTCATAGGTGGTACGAGCGCGTTTGAAAAGCTTGTCGTGCAGTCCTTGTGGCAATGTTCGATTGTTCATAGGCACCCTTCCTTTATCCTTGCTAAGACCTGCTCCATCTCCTCTTGTGTGCCGATGGAGATGCGTAGTCTATCTTTTATGCGTTCTTGGTTTGGAAAATACCGGACATAAATCTGCTCCTCTTCCAAGTGCTTGAACAGTTCTCCCGCACTAACACGAGATGGTCGCACTAGGAGGAAATTGGTTGCTGACGGCAAAACGTCAAAGCCAAGTCTGGTCAATTCTTCCGCAAACCAATCGCGCGTTGCCATAATCTTCCGGCAGGTCTCTTCGTAATTGGCCCAATCCTTGACCGCAGCCAAAGCCAAAGCTTCCGAAATGGCATCCACATTGTAAGGATTGATGGCATTGCGCACCGCTTGAATAACACCTATCAGCTCCTTGGAACCTATGCCGTATCCGACACGCAAACCCGCTAGTGATGCATCCTTGGAGAAGGTCCGCGTAATGAAGAGATTGGGGTATTTGTCCAAAAGCGGAATAGCTGTCTGCCCGCCGAAATTGACATAAGCCTCATCAACGATGACAACGACCTGCGGATTAGCCTTCAGAACCTCCTCAATATCGCCCAGAGACTGGAAGCATCCCGTCGGAGCGTTGGGATTGGTCAAAATCACTCCCCCACATTCTCTCTGATAATCTGCCACTCGCCAGCTAAAATCCTCCGCCAGCGGTATCTCTTTAAAAGGTACCTGATACAAATTAGCCCAGACCTTGTAAAAGCCGTAGGTCAAATCTGGAAACAAAATCGGTTGCTCCGTTTGAAAGAAGGACAGAAAAGCCATAGACAAGACGTCATCCGAACCATTGCCAATGACAAATTGGTCTGCCTCCAAACCATGTTGCTCCGCCAAGGCCTGACGAAGTTCCGCCTGATCCAGACTCGAATAGCGACGTAGGTTTGTCGCATCAAAATCAGCCAAAGCTGCAACTACCGCTGGACTTGGTCCATAGGCATTCTCGTTGGTATTAAGTTTAATCATATTGGCCACCTGTGGTTGCGCTCCAGCCACATAAGGCGTAATCTTTCTAAGCCCTTTTATTTTCATGTCATTACCTCTCAAACGATAAAAACCACGCGCAAGGTCCTTGTTTCAGGACGCTTACACGTGGTTCCACCTTCATTCAGACATACGTCGCCGTATATCCCTCAGGAAGTCAAAGACTTCAGTCCGTAACGTAGACAGACGTCAATCACTACTAGGTTCAACACCGTTGGCAATTGCACTCAAGAATGTGTGCCCAAACCGATGTATCCTTTCAGCAACTAGATACTCTCTGAAGAATGGTCTGGGATTGTTTCTCTCATCGCTTTTTATTTTGTACTATTTTACCAAATTTTTGATAAATTGCAAGAATTATCAGATTTTTTTTATTCCATTTCCCTTGATTTCCGAACTTGTCGCTCAAAAGCGATTTTGTTACAATAGAAAGAAAGGAGAATTACCATGAGAGACAACCACCTGCATACCCACCACTCCTACGATTCCAAGGTGCGATTTCAAGATTATCTTGAGCATTACAGCGGCGAAATCGTGACGACGGAGCATTTTGATTTGTCCAATCCCTATAGCAAGCAGGATGATATTCCTGATTATGAGGCCTATTCCCAAGAAATTGCTGTGCTTAATGAAGACTATGGTAAGCGCATCAAGAAAGGCATTGAAATCGGCTATTTCCAACCGCGGGAAACCGATATTCTAGCCTACTTAGCAGACAAAGACTTCGACCTCAAATTATTATCCGTCCATCACAACGGAGTTAACGATTATCTAGACGAAGAAGTGGCAGATATGGACAAGATGGCGGTCATGACCGATTATTTGGACCGCTTGGAATATGCCGTCGGACGGGTTCCAGCTGACGTCTTGGCGCATTTTGACTACGGTTTCCGCCTCTTTGATGTGACTGTTCAAGAACTAGAGACTTTTGAGCCCCAGCTCATCCGCATTTTCAAGAAAATGATAGCGCATGATTTAGCCTTTGAACTCAATGCCAAGAGCATCTACCTCTATCACCACGAAGAACTGTACCGTTACGCTCTTCAATTGGTCAAAGAACTAGGTTGCCACCGCTATTCTCTGGGCTCCGACGGACATGTCTTGGAACATTTTCAACTGGGCTTCGAGAAGATGTTGCAGATGCTAGAAGACTACGGAATTCCAGAAGAAGAGATTATAAATTTATAATTATTGGCAAACCTCGGCTGAGAAAAAGCCTGTCTCAATCATATATAGAATAAAAAGCGATCAAGATTAGATTTTCTGACTATCAGAATACTAACTTGTTCGCTTTTTGAATTTTAATGGTTGCTAGATAGGATTCCCTATTTTAAGAATCCTTGGTGGGAGTACCAATGCAAAAAGTAGCCCTAAAGCTACTTTGGATGTGTTGTATACTTTATTATAATTTTAACTCGCTACCGCAAGTCCTTATCTCCAACTTCAGTTGGTGAGAGTTCCTGCGGAACTCCTAGCTACATATCGTTTTCTTACAGAAAACGACGAACGTGGAAGGCACGGAATTATTATAAGATTACAAAGAAGAGCGACTGCCGTCGCTCTCTATTTCCAACGAGCGTTGGCATTTGTGTGCTCCAAATAGCTTCTTAGCTATGTGGAGCTACACAAATTAGCCAACACTCCCCTCCATCTCATAGGCAATCAGTCTGTTGAGTTCGACTGCGTATTCCATTGGGAGTTCTTTGGTGAATGGTTCGACAAAGCCCATGACAATCATCTCTGTGGCTTCAGATTCAGATAGGCCGCGGCTCATGAGGTAATAGAGTTGTTCCTCTGAGATTTTTGATACTTTGGCTTCGTGTTCCAGGGCCACTTGTGAGTTGTGGATTTCGTTGAACGGGATAGTGTCCGACTTGGAAATGTCGTCCATGATGATGGTATCACACTCGATGTGGCTGATTGATTTTGCCGAGTTTTTGGCAAAAGTTACTTGACCACGGTAGTTAACTTCTCCACCGCCACGGGCAATAGATTTGGATACGATAGACGAGGAGGTCCGTGGTGCATTGTGAATCATCTTGGCACCGGTATCCTGTACCTGACCCTTGTTAGCAAAGGCAATGGACAACATGGTTCCACGCGCGCCTTCTCCTTCCAGATAAACGGCCGGGTATTTCATGGTCGTCTTGGCACCGAGGTTTCCGTCAATCCACTCGACCGTAGCATTTTTCTCTGCGCGAGCACGCTTGGTTACGAGGTTATAGACATTGTCAGACCAGTTCTGGATGGTCGTGTAGCGCATGTAGGCACCTTCGTGGGCAATGATTTCCACGATGGCAGCGTGCAGGCTAGCAGTCGAATAGGTCGGCGCTGTACAGCCTTCGACGTAGTGAACACTTGCTCCCTCATCCACAATAATCAGCGTCCGCTCAAACTGACCTGTTCCTTCGTTGTTGATACGAAAATAAGTCTGCAATGGAATATCTAACTTGACGCCTTTTGGCACGTAGATAAAGGTACCACCTGACCAAACGGCTGAGTTGAGGGCGGCCAGTTTATTGTCTGATGGCGGAACGAGTTTTCCAAAGTATTTTTTGAAGAGCTCTGGATGTTCCTTGAGAGCCGTGTCAGTATCTGTAAAGATAATGCCGTGCTTGTCGTACTCTTCCTTCATGTTGTGGTAAACCACTTCTGATTCGTACTGGGCAGAAGCACCTGCCAGGTAAGCACGCTCAGCTTCTGGGATACCGATGCGTTCAAAGGTTTCCTTGATTTTGTCTGGTACATCATCCCAGCTACGTGCCGGTTTATCCGATGGTTTTTGATAGTAAACAATATCATCAAAATCCAGTTCAGATAGGTCTGCACCCCAAGTCTGCATAGGCATTTTCTTGAAGGTCTCATAGGACTTGAGACGGAATTCCAGCATCCATTCAGGCTCGCCTTTGATACGGGACATTTCACGAATAACTTCTTCGTTCAACCCCTTACCAGTCGAAGCTACCAGTTCCACGTTTTCATCATGGAAACCGAATTTATATTCCCCAAGATCAATCGGGGTTGGTTCAATTCTTTCTTCTGACATAATATAAGATACTAAGCCCTATAAATCTTGGGCCTGTTCAGTTCAGTTTACTTAACTAAACCAAACAATCCTTTCTGTATTATTTGTTTATTCTTAGCTGACATGGCTGTCCATTGCCTTTTTGAGGGCATTCCAGGATAGGGTCGCACATTTAATTCGCTGTGGAAATTTGGCAACACCCGCTAGAAGCGCGGCATCTCCCAATTCTTTTTGCTTGTCGTCTTGCTGACCTTGGACCATTTGAGAAAAGACTTCCGCCAGTTCTTGGGCTTGGTCCAGACTCTTTCCGAGAACGGCCTCTGTCATCATAGAGGCCGAGGCTGTGGAAATGGTACAGCCGACACCATCAAAGGCAATGTCTGTGATGACATTATCCTCGATTTTGACAGACAATTCAATGACATCGCCGCAGGTGGGATTATGCAATTCAAGCTTTTCGACCCCTGAGAGGCTACCATGATGGCGAGGAGATTTGGAATGCTCTGACACAACGGCCATATAGAGCGAGTCTAACCTAGATAGGGCCATTGAAAAACTCCTTTGTTTTGAGCAAGGCATCGACCAGCTTGTCGCAGTCAGCCTTGGTATTGTAAATATAGAAACTTGCCCGAACAGTCGCCGGCACCTGCAGATAACTGAGAAGCGGTTGGGCACAATGATGACCTGCTCGAACAGCAACGCCTTCATAATCCAAGGCAGTCGCCACATCGTGTGGGTGCAAATCATCCAGATTAAAGGCAATCAAACCTGTCCGCTTACTGACGTCCTGGCTACCGTAAATGGTCAAGCCGGGAATGGCCTGCAATTTTGGCCAGATGTAAGCAATCAATTCTTCCTCGTGCTGCTGGACATGCTCCATGCCGATGTCATTTAGGTAATCAATGGCAGCTGCAAGTCCGATAGCACCCGCAATATTAGGTGTCCCCGCTTCGAATTTCCAAGGTAGTTCCTTCCAAGTTGCGTATTGTTCATAGACAAATTCAATCATTTCACCCCCGAATTCGACAGGAGACATTTGTTCTAGCAGTTCTTGTTTGCCATAGAGGACACCAATACCAGTTGGTCCCAACATCTTGTGTCCTGAGAAGGCAAAGAAATCTACGTCCAAATCCTGCACATCAATAGCTATATGCGGAGTTGATTGGGCACCGTCCACTACCAAGTAGGCACCGACCGCGTGCACCAGCTCTGCTATTTCCTTAATGGGCGCAACTGAGCCCAAAACATTGGAAATATGGGCTAGAGAGACAAACTTGGTCTTTTCAGACAGGACTTCCTTCAGGACGTCCATGTCGATCTCGCCATTTTTCAAGGTAACATAGCGGAGCTTGGCCCCTGTTTTCTGGCAGGCCTGCTGCCAAGGAATGATATTGGAATGGTGCTCCTGAACCGAAATGATGACCTCGTCGTCTGCTTGGAGAAAATCTCTAGCAAACTGAGCCACCCAATTGAGTCCCGTCGTCGTTCCTCGGGTAAAGAGGATTTCCTTGCTAGACTTAGCACGGATAAAATCAGCTACCGTCTGGCGCGCCGCCTCATAACGGGCCGTTGAGCGCTCAGACAAGGTATGCACTCCACGGTGGACATTGGCATTGTCCTTCTGGTAATAGTCTGCCAAGACATCCAATACCTGCTGCGGCTTTTGCGTCGTTGCGGCATTATCCAGATAAACCAGCGGCTCATCATTAACAATTTGGTCTAAAATGGGAAAATCTGATTTACACTCTTCTAACATGACTATCCCTCACTTCTTTATCCTTTTTTCAAAGCGGAAAACTCCCTGCGGAAATTGTTCCAGCATATCCTGTTCCTCTTTCCCTTCCAAAAACATTACTTTATGGAAGGCATTGAAGTATTCAACAATGCGAAAACCGCATCGATTGACATAGAAATGGATATTGCGTTGGTCATAGTAAGGTGTGATGGTTTGCCAAACCTTGACCTGTGGAAAGGTCGCTTCCACCACTTGCCAGGTCGCAAATCCAATGCCTCGGCCATGGACTTCTGGTGAAGTAAACAGGGTTTCTAGTTCTCCCTGTTCACCATCTAAGACGAGAACAAGGCCGCCTACTCGCTGATTTTCCAGTACTATCCAGTAGGCTTGTCCATGTTCCAAAGACATGAGAACCGTTTCACGCGCTATGACCTGGCCTTCCTCCTCAAAGAAGGTATGGCGTTCTCCTAATTCTTCCAAAGCTCCGAAGTTAAACGATACTTGATTTGCCAGGATAAACGCATCCCAATCCGACTTGGCAAGGGATTCTAATGTAACTTGAATCTCTCCTTGTTTCATCTTAGCGTTTTGACAAGCTATCTTCAATCACATCAATCATCTGGTCGCGGACTTCCTTGACTGGGATTTCTGTGATAACAGCTCCCAAGAACCCACGGATGACCAGACGCTCGGCTGTCGCGCGATCCAAACCACGGCTCATGAGATAATACATATCCTCTGGGTCCACCTGACCGATAGAAGCTGCGTGACCGGCCGTGACTTCATTCTCATCAATGAGAAGGATTGGGTTAGCGTCGGAACGCGCCTTGTCAGACAGCATAAGGACGCGGCTTTCCTGCTGGGCATCTGCTCCCTTGGCACCACGAATAATGTGTCCAATGCCGTTGAAGGTAAGAGTACCACTTTCCAAAATAACCCCGTGTTGCAGGATATGACCGACCGAATTATTGCCGTAGTTAGTCACGCGGGTATCGACACCCTGAACCTGACGACCAGCTGACAGGCCGACCACCTTGAGATTAGCATGGCTACCATTTCCCTTGAGGTCTGCATCCAAGTCAGCGACGACATTTCCTTTGTTAAGGAGGCCAATGGCCCAGTCCACGCTGGCATCGTTGCCAATGGTCGCACGGCGAGTCAAATAGGTATCCAGGTGCTGCCCCAAGCGGTCAATGGCTGAGAACTTAATCTGGCTTCCTGCCTGGGCAATCACTTCGACCACAATGTTGGCAGAGGTTTTCACCGCGTCGTCACCAAGGCTCTCAAATCGTTCTAAATAATTGAGCTTGGTGTTCTTGCCTGCGATAATCAGTACGCGCTTGTTAAAAGCCACGCCACTTGTCGCGTCTTGGTAGAAAATACCTTCGACAGGCTGGTCAATTTCAACATTATCCGGAATGTAAAGAACGGCTGTCGAGTTGAAATAGGCTGTATTGTAGGCAGCCAATTTGTGCTCGTCGTAGGCTACTGCTGAGCCCAAGTATTCCTCGATGACATCCGGAATGACTTCCAAAGCCGAAGTGAAGTCTGAAAAGACTACTCCTTTTTCGACAAGGTCTGCTGGTAATTGTTCCAAAAGCGTCTGGCTACCGACTTGCACCAGCATAGGATTGTCACCTAGAGCTGTGAAATCCGGTACGTTTCCTACTGCATCGTTGATGGCTAAACTGCCGTCACCCAAATTCCAACGGTGAAATTTTACCCGCTCGATAACTGGCAAGTCCAGCTCTGCTATTTTCCCAAAAGCCGCCAAACGTAGGTCTGTCAACCATGTTGGCTCGGCCTGTTGGAGTGAAAATTCTTGTATCAATTCTTTGGTCATAGGTTCCTCCAAAGACTTAAATGTCATCTTCTTTGTAGTCGATGCCAAGCTCAGCAGCTACCTTAACATAGCCTTCTTTTTCCAAGCGTTGCGCCAATTCAGGGCCGCCTGACAGGACGACACGACCTTCCATCATGACATGGACCACATCAGGCGTGATGTAGTTAAGCAGGCGTTGGTAGTGGGTGATAATCATGGCACCAAAACCTTCGCCACGCATAGCGTTGATGCCTTTTGATACGACCTTGAGGGCGTCAATGTCCAAACCTGAGTCAATTTCGTCCAGAAGGGCAAAAGTTGGCTCCAACATGAGCAATTGCAGGATTTCGTTGCGTTTTTTCTCACCACCAGAGAAACCTTCGTTGAGGTAACGCTCAGCCATTTCCTCTTTCATATTGAGGAGTTCCATTTTCTCGTCCAACTTGGTGATGAAGTCGCGGACGTTGATTTTGTCCTCGTCTTCCTTGCCAGCATTCATAGCTGCACGGAGGAATTCTGCATTGGTAATACCCGGAATTTCAGATGGGTACTGCATGGCCAAGAAAAGACCCATACGAGCGCGCTCATCCACTTCCAATTCCAAGATATTGACACCGTCAAAGAGGACTTCCCCTTGCGTCACTTCGTAGCTTGGATTGCCCATGATGGCTGCTGAAAGGGTTGATTTACCGGTACCGTTTGGTCCCATGATGGCTGCAATTTCACCTGTTTTGAGGGTCAAATTGACACCCTTGAGGATTTCCTTGCCTTCAATTTCCACATGAAGGTCTTTGATTTCTAATACTGACATGGTATGCTCCTTTATTTTTCTGTCCTGTCCCTTATACATGCTGGGAAAAACTGCCCAGGCAGCTCCCCCCTTGACGCACATAAAATCTCATTGTCTGGAAATTTTAATGAACAGTATCTATCATAGTATATCAAAAAAAGAGCCAATCGGCTCTTTCCATGTTTCTAGACTTAATCTTTCTTCTGATTTCTCCGAATAATTCGTCTTTCTTTCCAGTCTGCTATCCGTTCTTGTCGATAGCCGCTGTTGCCAATAAAGCGTAGAAGATTGAGGAGGGGCGTTCGATTTTCACCGAAAATACCGATGAGTTCACAAAAGAGAACCAGGCCGAATCCTGCAGATAAGATCAACAATACACCGCCGACACGACTGGACACATTGAACAAGAGGGAAATCAATGAGAATAAAAAGGAAATCCCATAGATAACCAAGACTGTTCCCCGATGGGTCAAACCCAGGGACAGGAGGCGATGGTGGAGATGCATCCGGTCTGCTTCATAAATTTTCTTGCCCGACAGGGTTCGACGAATAATGGCCACAACCGTATCTGTAATCGGTACTCCAAGAATAATCATAGGCGTCACAACAGCTACAGCGGTCGAATTTTTCAGACCTTGGAGGGACAAAACACCAATCATGAAGCCAATAAAGAGGGCTCCCGTATCACCAAGATAAATAATGGCCGGATTGTAATTATAGGGCAGAAACCCAACAATCGCAACAACCAAGACAAATAAGGTCAAGGTCAAATAAATCTCGCTCTCCACCAGGAAGAAATAGGAAACCAGGCCCATGGTGGTCAGCGAAATAATCGATACCCCTGAAACCAGCCCGTCCAAGCCGTCAATCAAATTAACCGCATTGGTAATGGCTACAATCCAGAGCATGGTGAGGAAAAAGGACAACCAGGTCGGAAACTCAATATAGGGGCCACCAAAAGGCAGTTTAAAGGCATCAAAATGGAAATCCGTGAAGAACCAAATGACTAGGGCCGCAGCTGTTATCCCAAGGAATTTGGGCAAAGGACTGAGCTCCTTGATATCATCCACCAAGCCTGTCACCACCACCATACCACTCGCCAGAACCAAGGGAAGAACGTAGTCAAAATAGGTTCCCTTATGGCTCACATAGGTAACGATTTGCGGTAGAAAGAAGAGAACCGCAGCCGAAAAGGTGATAAAAATAGCTAGGCCACCAGCCGTTGGCATGGGTACCTTATTAATTCTGCGGGCATTTGGATGGTCCACCGCCCCAATTTTAAAAGCCAGAAAACGGATCAGAGGCGTCAGAATGACCGAGGTAATCAAGGTTCCAATCAGGATGAGGACATATTTCAAAGCAAAAGGCATCATGCAAGACTTACCTTCTTCAATTCCTCAACAGCGGCTAGAGGCAACAAGACTTGGCCATGTTCCTGCAGAACAGGACGGGTCACGGTAGAGTCGTCCGTGTATTCCAACATTCTAGACAGGAGGTAATCTGGATAATCTGCGGAACGGTCACTCACATCCAAGAGGACAGTCATAAAGTAGTCATCGTTCATCTTGTAGAGCTCTGATTCTTCAAAATCCACATCGATGGCCTGGGCGAATTGAACCACTTCGTGCAAATGATCAAAGTGCAGAACGTAGTAGATATAGGGCTCTGCCTCTTCTTCAGCCTCTATATCTGCCAGACGCTGTACCGCATCCTTGTCATAGGCGCTCTTATCTTTCAGGGTTTTCTCCAAAGACTGAAGAAAATCCGCCGGCGTCATCTGACTGACCTCATCGAGATTATCAAAGTCAGCCAAGTCCTCAAAGTTGATGTGCTTATCAATCTCTGACTTGGTTACAAAAATATCGACCTTGTCAGGCTTGGGCGTTACGCGAAAACTGAGCATGCCACTTTCTCGAAATGTCAGGGGCAACTCCAATTCATCTAAAACAGAATAAAAGAATTCCTCCGTCTTCTCATGGGGCATAAGAAAATCCGCAATCTCCATGCCTCTTTCTTCCAAATCATCTAATAGAATAGTGATTTTCAAGGTCGAATCACTAATTTGTTTTACTTTCATACTTACCTCATACATCTGCCTAGATTTTCCAACAAATAGGCCACATTCTCATACAAATCTCTCACCATTATACTAAATTGCCGTCGGAAAAACAAAAGAAAAGCAGGACAGCCTGCTTTTAGGAAATAAACTTCAAGAAAGAATAAACCAATAGAATGGCCCCCAGGATAATCCGATAGTAACCAAACACTGTAAAATCATGTTTCTTCACATAATCTGTCAGCATCCGAATGACAACGACAGAAACAAGATAGGCCGTTACCGATGCGACCAAGAGAATCAGGACCTGTTCAAAGTTGAGCGTATTGCCGTCGATAAAATACTTGACCGCCTTGAGCCCGCTATAGCCAAACATGGTAGGAATAGCCAAGAAGAAGGTAAAGTCGGCCGCCACCGAACGACTGGTCCCAAGAATAATGGCCCCCAAAATCGTCGCCCCAGAACGGCTAGTCCCTGGAATAATGGCCAAAACCTGGAAGAGACCGATAAACAGAGCCGTCTTATAAGGCATGGACGCCAAGTCCGTCACTGTAGGCTGGACTCTCTTATTGCGCTCTTCAATCCAGATAAAGGCAATACCATAGACAATCAAGGCAATGGCGATGGGCACCATAAAGTTGAAGTGGGCCTCAAACCAGCTATCAAAGGGCAGGGCCACCAAGATGGATGGAATACAAGCAATGACAACCTTGGCCCATAGCTGCCAGGTTAACTGAATCTCACGCTTGCTTTTGCCAGGCTGAAAAGGATTAAGGCGATTGAAATAGATGGTCATAACAGCCAAAATCGCCCCCAACTGGATAACAATGTTGAACATCTCCACAAAGCTATTCGACTGGTTGAACTGAATAAATTCCTGGACCAAAATCAAATGACCAGTAGAGGAAACTGGCAACCATTCCGTAATTCCTTCAACAATGCCTAAGAAAATGGCTTTCAATAATTCGATAAACATAGGATACTCCTTTTAAGAACCTGCATTGACCAGCGAGCGATACCATAGGAAAGAGATAACTTGCTCACCAGGGACTTTTTTATAAAAGATACTTTTAATTCTTTAAAACCAATCATGCTCTAGATACTTTAGACATTATACCACGAAAGATGAGAGAAACAAAGAGCCAAATATAGTTTGATGCTATCGCTCAAAGAACATTTATACAATAATTGTGAATAAAAAAGCAATCGTATTGAAATTTTTCAGAATTTTTTATACAATGGTACAATACATTTTATTAGGAGATATTATGAAACATAAACTCAGTATTTTCCTGCTGACCCTGCTGACTGTTTTCTCAGTCACTACAGGCGTTCGTGCAGATGAATACCTGCGTGTCGGGATGGAAGCTGCCTATGCACCTTTCAACTGGACCCAGGAAGACGACAGTAATGGTGCTGCCCCTATCGAAGGGACCAACCAATACGCTAACGGATACGACGTGCAAATCGCCAAAAAAATTGCAGAATCCATGGACAAGGAACTCTTGGTGGTCAAAACCAAGTGGGAAGGTCTGGTTCCAGCATTGACTTCTGGTAAGATTGACATGATCATCGCCGGGATGAGCCCAACAGAAGAGCGCAAGAAAGAAATCGCCTTTTCTGACAGCTACTACACTTCCATTCCGACATTGGTAGTTCGTGCAGATAGTCAATATGCAACAGCCAGCAAACTGGCTGACTTTGCAGGTGCAAAAATCACTGCGCAACAAGGTGTCTACCTCTACGACCTGATTGACCAGATCGAAGGCGCAAACAAGCAGACAGCCATGGGGGATTTCTCGCAAATTCGTCAGGCCCTGGAGGCTGGTATTATTGATGCCTACGTGTCTGAGCGTCCGGAAGGCCGTACCGCTGAGGCTGCTAATAAGGCTTTCAAGATGG
The DNA here is from genome assembly GCA_024583055.1 of Streptococcus suis. Taxonomy (NCBI): domain Bacteria; kingdom Bacillati; phylum Bacillota; class Bacilli; order Lactobacillales; family Streptococcaceae; genus Streptococcus; species Streptococcus suis. Next base: position 1,763,096 of record CP102145.1, on the reverse strand, counting down.
TCGAGCTTTCAGAAGGTTTTGAAACCAATGCCGAGGACGTGACCATTGCAGTCGGTATGCGTAAGGATGATGCACGACTTGCACAGGTCAACCAAGTCCTTGCGACCATTTCTGAAGACGACCAAGTTGCATTGATGGACAATATGATTGAAAATCAGCCGGTCGAAGAAGCAACCGACGCGCAACCAAGCTTCTTTACACAGGTCTGGAATATCATCGTCAACAACTGGCAACAACTCCTACGCGGAACTGGTATGACCCTCTTGATTTCCATCTTGGGTACCATCATCGGTACGCTAATTGGTCTTTTGATTGGTGTCTTCCGCACTGCTCCAAAAGCTGAAAACAAGGTCGCTGCTATGGGACAAAAAGTTCTCGGTTGGCTGATTAATATCTACATTGAGGTATTCCGTGGTACCCCAATGATTGTACAATCTATGGTTATCTACTACGGTACCGCCCAGGCCTTTGGGCTTAACCTAGACCGCACTCTGGCAGCTATTTTCATCGTTTCTATCAACACTGGTGCCTACATGAGTGAAATTGTCCGCGGTGGTATCTTCGCTGTTGACAAGGGGCAATTTGAAGCAGCAACTGCGCTTGGATTTACCCACAATCAAACCATGCGTAAGATTGTCTTGCCACAGGTTATCCGCAACATTCTTCCAGCAACTGGTAACGAATTTGTCATAAATATCAAGGATACATCTGTCCTCAACGTTATCTCTGTGGTTGAGCTTTATTTCTCAGGAAATACTGTCGCGACCCAGACTTACCAATATTTCCAAACCTTCACTGTGATTGCCATTATCTACTTCATCTTGACCTTCACTGTAACCCGCATCCTGCGTTCTGTCGAAAAACGTTTCGATATGGACAATTACACGACAGGTGCCAACCAAATGCAAATCGAGGAGGTTCCACATGTCTAATACCATCCTGGAAATCAAGAATCTGAAAAAATCCTACGGTCAAAACCAAGTCCTCAAGGACATTTCAGTAACCGTTGAAAAAGGCGAGGTTATCTCCATTATCGGCTCTTCCGGTTCTGGAAAATCAACCTTCCTCCGTTCTATCAACCTTTTGGAAACACCGACGGAAGGCACCATCCTATACCACGGTCAAGACGTTTTGGCCAAGGGCTATGACCTGACCACCTACCGTGAGAAATTAGGCATGGTTTTCCAATCCTTTAATCTCTTCAACAACCTCAATGTTTTGGAAAATGCTATCGTGGCCCAAACGACCGTTCTCAAACGTGACCGCGCTGAAGCAGAGAAAATTGCCAAAGCCAACCTCAACAAGGTCGGCATGACCGAGCAATACTGGGCCGCTAAACCAAGCCAGCTCTCTGGTGGACAAAAGCAACGGGTAGCCATTGCACGCGCCCTATCAGTCGATCCAGAAGTTATTCTCTTCGACGAACCAACTTCTGCCCTTGACCCAGAAATGGTGGGTGAAGTTCTCAAAACCATGAAAGAATTGGCCGAGTCTGGCTTGACCATGGTCATCGTGACCCACGAAATGGAATTTGCCCGCGACGTTTCAGACCGTGTCATCTTCATGGACAAGGGCGTCATCGCCGAAGAAGGCACACCTCAACAAATCTTCGAAAATCCAAAAGAAGAGCGAACCAAAGAATTCTTGAAACGTTTCCTCGGTTAAGCCTTGATACCAGCTCTAGCTGGTATTTTTTTGGGCTCCAATACACTTCAAAAGCAAACCAGGTCCCTGTTGCCACAGTATGAAGCCTGGGAGTCACTGCCTTCAGGACACATCTTGTTGGCCCCCTTTTTCCATCCTACTCTATTCCCCCGATTGCGGTATTATACTCAACTAAAATCAAAAAGAAAAGGCGCTAGGACTGAGGCAACAGTTCTAGCACCTAAACTTTAAAAATTTCAATTACAGTATAGTACAGGTAGTGATTTTTTGCGCTTTTTTACTATTTTTCAAATAAAAAAGAGAGGCATATGTACTGACCCCAAAAAGTTGGACAAATAATTATTGAAAGGATTTAGTTCTGTATTGGACAGGACTAAGTCCTTTTAATTTTGCTTTGATTCGTTTGTTGTTGTAGTAAAAAATATAATCTGTAATAGCTTCTTCAAGCTCGTCAAGTGATTGATAAGATGTCTCGAGTCCATAAAACATTTCAGATTTGAGAATGCCAAAGAAAGACTCCATCATCCCATTATCTGGGCTATTCCCTTTGCGAGACATGGATGGGCGAATGCCTTTGGTTTCCAAAAAGTAATGGTAAGACTGGTGCTGGTATTGCCAACCTTGATCGCTGTGGAGAATAGTCCCACTGTATAAATCTGCTGGAAAAGCCTTCGCAAGCATGGTTTGAACCTGTTTCAAGTCAGGTGACCGAGACAGGGTAAAATCAATAATCTCACTATTATAGCCGTCAAGAACAGGCGATAAGTAGAGTTTCCCTTCAGGCAAAGCAAACTCCGTCACATCGGTATAACATTTTTCATAAGGCTTAGATCCCTCAAACTGACGTTTAATCAGATTATCAGCCTTCTTACCCACCTCACCTTTGTAAGAAGCATACTTGCGCTTACGACGAATACGAGCCGCTAAGCCCATTACTGTCATCAAGCGCTGCACCTTTTTGTGGTTGATGAAGAAACCTCGATTTCTGAGTTCTAAATATATCCGACGATAGCCGTAATTACCTTTATGGTCATCATATATGGCTTGAATTTCAGCCTTAATTGCTTTGTTCTTTTCGGGTTTATCCAGTTGTTTGACTTGATAATAATAAGTTGAGCGAGGCATTTTAGCTGTCGCAAGTAGGAGGTCTAGTCGGAATCCTCCTTGGACCATATCTCTAATTGTTTCTGCTGTTCGCGCACTAGTGCTTCGTCCCTCAAGCGAAGTTCTCTCAACTTTTTTAGGAAGGCCACCTCAGTTCTAAGACGTTCATTTTCCTCTTGAAGGCGCTCTAATTCCGTCATTTCTTCCCAGGTTTTCTTGCGTTTACGTCCCATCTTGCTCGGTCTCCCTCTTGTTTTTTCAAGAATAGTATACCCGTTTTTCTTGTATTGTGCTATCCAATTGGGAAGCATTCCTCGATTTGGCAAGGCATAATCAAGGGAAACCGAGAGTTGAGAACACCCATGAATCAAGACCTTATCCATTATTTCTTGCTTTAATTCAGGTGAATAGTACCTATTTTTACCTTTTTCAACGATTTCCACGCCATATCGATCCATGAGTTTTATCATGTATGTGAGATTGGCAATAGTGACTTTGTATATCTGGCTAAGGTTGACCCACGACACGCCACTCTTTCTAAGCTCATATATTTCTAGTTTATCTTCATAACTTAATTTCATAAGAAAAACACCCCAATCGTTAGATTTTGTGTCTAACTTTTGGGGTGCAGTTCACATAGACCTCTCTTTCTTGTTTTTCTAGGTAAGTTTACCTAGATTAGTTTTCAAATTTTTTGTGGTTTTTGTCGTAAAAATCAATCAAGCCCAAAGCTGTCGCGAATGAGATGTTGTCGATTTTTGCACGTCCTTGTGCAAGAGCGATAACTGACATTTCACGAGCGTTGGTCTCTTTACTGATACGGTAACCAGTGATTTTCTTTTCACGTACCCAGTTTACAACTGCGGCAACTTTTTCGTAACTAGTCATGAGAAACCCCTTTCCTTTTTATTCGTGCAATTAAGTATAATACAGCTATGCTCATTTTGTCAAGTAAAGTATTCGGTTTTTACCAATTATTTGACAGAAAGAGCTGACAATATTTGAGTGCGAATGTCTTCAACACCCTCCGGATTGCCCGGTAAGAAGATTGTATTATTACCTCCTTGTGCAAAATTATTTAAGGTATCCAAGTATTGGTTGGTCAACAAGATAGACATAATCTGCTCTTCTGACATACTGACGTTGGAATCTTTCAATTCACGGATAGAATCTGCCAAGCCGTCAACAATAGCCTTACGCTGTTGGGCAATACCCACACCGTGCAGGCGGTCTTTTTCAGCTTCTGCCTCTGCAGCAGTGACAATTTTTATCTTGTCTGCCTCTGCCAATTCTTGGGCCGCAACCCGTTTCCGCTGGGCTGCGTTGATTTCGTTCATGGATTGCTTAACCTCTGCATCTGGCTCAACCTTGGTAATCAGGGTCTTGACAATGACGTAGCCGTAGGTGGACATCTCTTCTGCCACCTGCTTCTGCACTTCCAGGGCGATCTCATCTTTTTTCTCAAACAATTCATCCAGAGTCAATTTAGGCACAGATGAGCGCAGGGCATCCTCAATATAGGACTTGATTTGAGCCTCTGGGTGCATGAGCTTGTAGTAGGCATCTGTGACGTTATTTTCATTGACCCGGTATTGGGTCGCCACATTCATGGTCACAAATACGTTATCCTGGGTCTTTGTCTCAACCACGATTTCACTTTGCAACATCCGAAGCTGAATACGAGCCGCAATGACATCCACACCGAAAGGAATTTTAAAGTTAATCCCTGAGGTAGACGTTTTTTGGTACTTACCAAACCGCTCGACAATAGCCACCGTCTGCTGCTTGACCACATAGAGGCCAGAAATAATCAAAATCAAGGCCAGAAGCAGGACGAATAAGAGAGTAAACATAAACAATATAGGTGCCATAATAACCTCCTAAGCTAACATCTTACACCAACATTTTATAGAGTGAGTCATTTTCGTGCAAATTGATATATTGTGGGTCAAAATCTTCCAAGCGCTGAATAAAGTCCGCATAGTCATTCTTATCGCCCAAAGCAATCCCGATGAGAACTGGACCTGTTCCCTTATTGGCCCGCTTGATATACTCAAACCGTGTAATATCATCATTCGGTCCGAGAATATGGTTTACAAATTCGCGCAGGGCACCCGGCCGTTGGGGGAAATTGACGACGAAATAATGCTTGATTCCCTCGTAAATCAGAGCTCGCTCTTCCATTTCTGGCATGCGGTTGATGTCGTTGTTACCACCTGAAATGATACAACAGATGGTCTGCCCCTTGATTTGGTCCTTGACAACCTCAAGTGCAGCAATAGTCGCAGCACCAGCCGGTTCAGCGACAATTCCCAATTTAGAATAAAGGTCCAAAATGGTTTCTGAAATCCAACCTTCATCAACACCAATCAGCTTGTCTACATGTTTACGAGCAACTTCGTAGGTGCTTGCACCGACTTTTTGAACAGCAATTCCGTCCGCAAACTTGTCAATTTCAGCCAGCTTAACAGGTCTTCCCTTATCAAAAGCAGCTTTCATCGAACGTGCTCCGCTAGCCTCAACACCTACAATCTTGATGCCTGGTGCCTGTTCCTTCAAATAAGCCGAAACACCTGCAATCAGACCACCACCACCAACGGGAACCAAAATCTGATCAAAATCAATCGATTGTTCCTGGGCCTCGTCCAAGATTTCGTAGGCAACAGTCCCCTGACCTGCCTGAACATTATCATCATTAAAGGGATCGATGAAGGTTTTTCCACTTTCCTGGGTATAGTCTTGAGCAGCCTGAGCCGATTCATCAAAAGTATCACCCACCAAGCGAATGTCCACAAATTCCCCACCAAAGAACTTGACCTGACCGATCTTCTGCTGCGGCGTTGTAATGGGCATGAAAATTGTAGCAGGAATCTGCATTTCCTGGCAGGTATAGGCTACTCCCTGGGCATGGTTGCCCGCTGAAGCACAGACAACCCCTCGCTCTTTTTCCGCATCCGTCAATTGGGAAATAGCGTAATAAGCCCCTCGAATCTTGAAGGAACGGACCCGCTGCTCGTTTTCCCGTTTGATATAAATATCGGCTCCATAACGCTCTGACAGGTAACGATTATAATCTAGCGGTGTCTTAACCACCACATTTTTGAGAACAGAATAGGCCTGCTCAATGTTCTTTGCTGAAATCATATTGCACTTATTTCTTTCTATTATAAATATTGTACCAAAAATCCTGAAATAAACATAGGATTTATAATCAAAATTCACAAATATTTTTTATTTTCTCAGAATGGTCAAAAGAGCTGGCAAGCCAGCTCTTTACTATTCTTTGACCAGAACCCCGAGACTTCTAATTCAAGTAGAGCTACCTAACTCTACGATTTCGAGATTGGACTTCAACAGTTTGGGGAACTGTTGAAGGTTGGAGATAGGGTTTGTCGGTAGACAAACTTCCCCTGGCCTCGCTATCGAATTTCTGGGCAAGGGCTAGAATAGCCTATCCGCAGGCTGCCTCGCTCTCTTGTTGTCAAGCGAGGGCGTATGGTCGCTCTCACATTTCTAGGCGACCAGCTGAAAGAATCTATCCCCAGACTCTTTCACTCCCCCGGACTTACCTCGCTTTCTCGTTTTTGGGCGAGGGCTAAAACAGTCCACTGGACTGTTTTAGTTATAAATCTTAAAGGCATCGTCGTCGTTGCGGCCTACGAATGGCATTGCTTTGCGGAGTTCTGCACCGACTTTTTCGATTTCAAGGTTTTCAGCTTCTTTACGGAAGGCTTCCATTTGTGGGCGACCAGCCTTGTAGTCGTTGACGAAGTCATTAGCAAATTTCCCAGACTGGATGTCTGCCAATACAGCTTTCATGTTTTCTTTAACTTGGTCAGTAATCACGCGTGGACCTGATACGTAGTCACCGTATTCAGCAGTGTTTGAGATAGACTGACGCATTTTCTTGAAACCACCCTCGTAAACAAGGTCAACGATGAGTTTCATTTCGTGCAATACTTCAAAGTAAGCCAATTCTGGTGCATAGCCAGCTTCAGTCAAGACTTCAAAACCAGCTTGCATCAGAGCTGTCAAACCACCACAGAGAACGGCTTGCTCACCAAATAAATCTTCTTCTGTTTCTTCCTTGAAGGTTGTTTCCAAGAGACCTACGCGGCCTGAGCCAACACCTTTTGCCCAGTCCATAGCGATGTGCTTGGCATTGCCAGTAGCGTCTTGATAGACAGCGTAAAGAGCTGGCACACCGAAACCTTCTTCAAAGGTACGGCGAACCAAGTGACCTGGTCCTTTCGGCGCACACATGAAGACATCCACATCTGCTGGTACCTTGATAAATTCAAAATGAACGTTGAAACCGTGGGCGAAACCAAGAGCATTCCCCGCTTCCAAGTTTGGAGCAATTTCTTCATTGTAAAGGTCCGCTTGGATTTCGTCTGGAGCCAAAATCATGATAACATCCGCTTGTTTTGCTGCTTCAGCTACTTCAAAGGTCTCAAAACCGTCTTCTTTAGCCTTGTCAAATGACTTACCAGCACGCACGCCGATGATAACATCGTGTCCTGTGTCACGCAAGTTTTGGGCATGGGCATGGCCCTGTGAACCATAACCGATAACGGCGATACGTTTGCCGTCAAGTGCTGGAACTGTTACATCTTTTTCATATTGCATTGCTACTGCCATTTGTTAATCTCTTTTCTATTTTTTTACTTATAAATTCGGATGTTCAAAGAAAATGAACATTCTGTAATTTTGTCTATCATGTGCATCCCTAGTTGCTCAACTTTCTTTTAATTCTAGGCAGTGAGGCGAAGGCTATACTGAGGTATGCCAAGCCGAGCTAACGACGAAGCAAAAGACAAGTGAGTGACTAGGTTAGTCACGACTGAAACCAGTTGCCCCTGTCCTAGCAATGTTCTTAATGCCATAAGGCTGAATCACACGCAGGAGGGCGTCAATCTTGTCTCCGTCACCAGTCATCTGAATGGTAATGGAGTGAGGTGCCACATCGACAACGCTGGCACGGAAGGGTTGGATAATGGCTAAAATTTCTGCCCGCTTAGCTGGCGGAGCAACGATTTTAATCAGAATCACTTCCCGTTCCAAGTGCGGAATGTCTGTCAAATCGCGGACACGGACCACATCAATCAAGCGATTGAGTTGCTTGATAATTTGTTCCACTTCGTCCATGGTCGCAACATCAACGATGACCGTTACCCGAGAAATACCTGCAACTTCGGTCGGGCCGACTGAAATGGATTCAATATTGATTTGGCGCCGGGATAGGACACCTGTAAAGCGGTTGAGGACACCTGAAGAATTTCGTAATTTTGCTGTTAACATTCTACGCATTGAACTTCACCCCCAACATTTCCGCATTGCTCTTGCCGGCTGGTACCATTGGCACCACATGTTCGGCCTTGGAGATATGGACCTCAATCAGCATTGGTTTGTTTTCCAAGATGACCTTCATATCTTCTGCCAAGGTCGCCGAATTGTCAAAACTGTAATGGCTGATACCATAGGCTTCCGCTAGGAGCTGGAAGTTTGGCTCTGCATCAAATACTGACTGACTGCGACGTTCTTCATAGAAGGATTCTTGCCACTGACGAACCATACCCAGGGAATGGTTATTAATCAAGACAACCTTGATGGGCACACCATAGCCATTGAGGATAGCCAATTCCTGGTTGGTCATCTGGAAACCACCGTCACCGACAAAGACTACAACTTCCTTGTCTGGATTGGCTAGTTTAGCGCCGATTGCTGCTGGAATTCCGAATCCCATAGTCCCCATGCCGCCCGAAGTAATCAGCTGGCGCTGGTGCTTGTAAGGATAGAATTGAGCCGCCCACATCTGGTGTTGTCCCACATCTGTCACGATGATAGCATCGCCATTTGTCAATTGACCAATCAGCTCGATAGCTGCTTGTGGCTTGATAAAGTTGGCATCTTCCTCATACCAGAAAGGTGCTCGACGCTTGTTGTCCAATACCTGCTCCGTCCAGTCAGCATAGTCTGTCTCAACGGTTTCGCATTTCAACAGGGCTTGTAAGGTCGCTTTGGCATCTCCGACTACTGGAATTGCCGTCTTCATGACCTTGCCAATCTCTGCTGGGTCAATGTCCACGTGCGCAATAGTCGCATTAGGCGCATAGGTTGTCGGATTTCCCGTCAGGCGATCATCAAAGCGGGCACCGATGTTGATAATATAATCTGCATCATTCATGGCCATATTGGCTGAGTAAGTTCCGTGCATGCCACCCATCGCTAGGGCTAATTCGTGTTCAATCGGCATGGCTCCTAACCCAAGCAGGGTTGAAACAACAGGCAAGCGGTATTTCTCTGCAAAAGCAATCAATTCTTCCTGGGCTTCTGCATAGTTGACCCCACCACCAGCCAAAATCACTGGCTTTTTGGCCCGACTGAGCTGCTGGAGAATTTTCTTGACCTGCAAACCATTTGGCTCTACCGTTGGTTGGTAGCTTGGCAAATGAACCGTCGGATCGTGATAGGCTTCAACAATTCTTTCCTGGATATCCTTTGGCACATCGATGACTACTGGACCTGGACGGCCTGTGGTCGCAATATGATAGGCTTCTGTAATCACTCGAGGAATATCTGCTGTGTCCCGAATCTGGTAATTGTATTTGGTGATTGGCATGGTCATACCAATGACATCGGCCTCCTGGAAGGCATCCTTACCGATACCGCGCGTCGCAACCTGTCCTGTGAAAACCAGAAGAGGCACGCTGTCGCCCATGGCATCCGCTATCCCTGTAATGGCATTAGTTGCCCCTGGTCCAGATGTGACGATGGCTACGCCCACCTTTCCTGATGATTTGGCATAACCTTCCGCCTCGTGGACCGCTCCTTGTTCGTGACGAGCCAAGACGTGCTGAATCCCCTCGTATTGATAGATAGCATCATATAAGGGGAGGACTGCCCCGCCTGGATAGCCAAAGACCAGGTCCACACCCAATTGATGCAAGCTATCTAAGATTAAATAGGAACCTGAACGCGGTTGATCTAATTGGATTTCTTGCACATGTATTCCTCCTCTCTGCAATGTTGTATCTACTATCATAACACATGGAACTTAAATGTCAAGGAATATTCTGAAAATTCCTACATTTGTTCGTTTTCCTTATTTCAAGCCGAAATCTTAAACCAAACTTAAGTCAAATCAATATGTAGGTTGTTTTCAGATTTCTTTCAGAAAACTCCTCTATAGTGGGTGTATAGCAAAAAACGAAACGAGGTATTCCCATGTATTATGTCATCATCCCCGCCTATCAGCCAGATCAGAAATTACTGGAGCTATTGAACGCTTTGAAGCATCGGCTCAATTGCAAGATTATTGTAGTTAACGACGGAAGCACTGAAGCTTCGAAAGCCATCATCGAGCAAGCTAGTTCTTACGCAACCGTTCTTCACCACGAGCGTAATTTAGGAAAAGGCCAGGCCTTGAAAACTGCTTTTCAATATATTCAAGAACGTGACTCCAATTCTGTCATCGTAACAGCTGATGCGGACGGCCAGCACTCCGTCAACGATATGGATAGAGTGGCGCGGGCTGCTATGAATTTGCCCAATCACTTAGTTCTGGGAGTCCGTCAATTTAGCAATGATGTGCCTTTCCGCAGTCGTTTTGGTAATAAGCTGACCCGTCTACTCTTCCGCCTTCAAACTGGTGTCAAGGTTAGCGATACCCAGACTGGTCTACGCGCCTTTCATTCCAAGCTCCTGCCCTTTATGCTGAAAATCAAAGGCCACCGTTATGAGTACGAAATGAATATGCTGACCCAAGCTAGCCAAGAGTTTCCCATTACCGAGGTTCCCATTCAGACCATTTATATAGATGATAATGCTAGCTCGCATTTCCGTCCTATCAAGGACGGCTTACTCATCTACAAAAACCTCTTCAAATTTGCCCTGGCCTCACTGGGCGGTTTTCTGGTAGACTACGGTGCCTATGCTCTGCTTATCGCAAGTTTGACTGCTCTGCCCTCGGGTATTCATATCCTCATTGCCAATGGCTTGGCTCGTGTTACCAGCTCTCTGTCCAATTATTACCTCAATAAAAAGCTGGTCTTTCAAAACGAGCAGAGCGTCCAAACTACTGGCCTCGGTTATTTGACCCTAGCTTTGGCCCTCTTCATCTGCGACACCTCTCTGATTTATATTTTCCACCAACTGTTTGGATTGAATCTTTATTTGGTGAAAATCACAGTTGGCCTCTCCCTCTTTTTCTTCTCTTGGTATATTCAAAAACATATTATTTTCAATGAAAGGAAGGCACTTGCCCATGAAATTGCTTAAAAAACCCTTCATATACGCATCACTATTCGGTACATTACTCACTGGTGGTTTCACCTACTCCATGCTCAAAACCTTTGTCCTCTCTGAAGCTATTACAACCGTAGAATCCGCAACGACAACCGCTGCAGCGACGACAAATTCCAGTACAGCAGCAAGTAGCACCGCTGCAACAACCTCAACCAATGTGACAACAACTGATACCTCTTACGCTGATGACAACATCCAAATCACACTCGAAACTATTACAACCAACAACACAACTGTCAATGTAGCGGATATCCAAGTCAGCTCACCTGAGTACTTGAAAACAGCCTTAGCTCAAAATACTTATGGTACCAACGTCACAGCCAAAACATCTGAAACCGCTGCAGCCAACAATGCCATCTTGGCGGTCAACGGCGACTACTACGGTGCCAACTCAACAGGTTACGTCATCAAGAATGGTGTCCTCTACCGTGATACCGTCCGTGACAATGCTTCTTATGGTGACTTGGCAATTTATGCTGACGGCTCATTTGAAATTATCTATGAAAATGAAATAACAGCTCAAGAGTTAATTGACAATGGCGTTGTCAACTTGCTCGCCTTCGGGCCAACCTTGGTAGAAAATGGTGAAATCGTGGTGGATACATCAACAGAAGTTGGACGGGCCATGTCTTCCAACCCTCGTTCAGCCATTGGTATCATCGATGAAAACCACTATATCATCGTTGTGGCAGACGGTCGTACTTCTGAAAGTGAAGGTCTATCCCTCTATCAACTGGCAGAAGTTATGAAACAATACGGAGCAACAACTGCCTACAACCTAGACGGCGGTGGTTCATCAACCCTCTACTTCAACGGTCAAGTGATTAACAACCCAACAACAAACGGAAATACTATCTCAGAAAGGGCGGTGAGCGACATTGTCTACATCGGCTACTAATACAGAAAACAAACGCACTATTCGCACATTTATCACTTATTTAGCACTAACATCCTTCCTCTTCATCTTCAGTCGGGTCTATGAAAGCCTCAGTTATGGAGAAACAGCTTTCCATATGCACTATCTGTTCTGCGTAACCCTAATCGGTGGAAGTCTTCTACTTGGCTTGATGACCATCCATCGCACACTCTCTCGCCTGACCTATAATCTCTGGAATTCAGGTGTTGCAACCATTACAGCAGGTTTTCTCCTCCGTGGTATCATCAACCTGTCTGGTCGTTCAACCACCTTGGACCAACCCTATTGGTTTATCGGCGCAGGATTCTTAGTTCTTGCCTTGATTAGCCTCTTCTTTACCGGAAACAGGAAAGCACAGCCCCAATCAACTACTCAGTAACAAAAACAAACTAGAACAGCCTTTGGAACATCCAAGGCTGTTATGTTTATTTTTGCAAAATTCAGAAATTTCACATCATTTGACAAATCCTTTTTCATTTCCCTCATAACTATGGTATAATAAGGGAACTAATCACCAGAAAGATAGGGAGAAGAGAAATGACTGATAAAGATACACTGAAAAGCCTCCGTCATCGCAGCTCTGTTTACGATTCGATGGTCAAATCGCCCAACCGCGCTATGTTGCGTGCCACAGGCATGACCGATGATAGTTTTGAAAAGCCGATTGTCGGTGTGATTTCGACCTGGGCTGAAAATACGCCTTGTAATATTCACTTGCACGACTTCGGAAAATTAGCCAAAGAAGGGGTCAAAGATGCTGGCGCTTGGCCAGTTCAATTCGGTACCATCACCGTTGCAGACGGAATCGCTATGGGAACTCCTGGTATGCGGTTCTCCTTGACTTCACGTGATATCATTGCTGACTCTATTGAGGCAGCTATGGGAGGGCACAACGTCGATGCCTTTGTCGCAATCGGTGGCTGTGATAAAAACATGCCTGGTTCCATGATTGCCATCGCCAACATGGACATTCCAGCTGTTTTTGCCTATGGCGGCACCATTGCTCCAGGAAATCTGGACGGCAAAGACATCGACCTGGTTTCAGTGTTTGAAGGAATCGGAAAATGGAACAACGGCGATATGACCGAAGAAGATGTCCGTCGCTTGGAGTGTAATGCCTGCCCTGGACCTGGTGGATGTGGTGGTATGTACACAGCCAATACCATGGCCTCTGCCATTGAAGTCTTGGGTATGTCTATCCCAGGCTCATCTTCACATCCTGCCGAATCTCCTGAGAAGAAGGCTGACATTGAAGAAGCCGGACGTGCGGTTGTCCGCATGTTAGAACTGGGCATCAAGCCGTCTGACATAATGACTCGCGAAGCCTTTGAAGATGCTATCACTGTTACCATGGCACTGGGCGGCTCCACCAACGCTACTCTTCACTTGCTAGCCATTGCTCACGCTGCAAACGTTGACTTGACCTTGGAAGATTTCAATGATTTCCAAGAGAAAGTACCTCACTTGGCTGACCTCAAGCCTTCTGGTAAGTATGTTTTCCAAGACCTCTACAATGTCGGCGGTGTACCAGCAGTTATGAAATACTTGCTAAAAAATGGTTTCCTGCATGGCGACCGTATCACTTGTACTGGTAAAACCATCGCAGAAAACTTGGAAGATTTCGCTGATTTGACACCTGGTCAAGATGTCATCATGCCACTTGAAAATCCAAAACGTGCCGACGGTCCGTTGATTATCCTCAAGGGTAATTTGGCTCCTGAAGGTGCCGTTGCCAAGGTTTCTGGTGTGAAAGTCCGCAACCATACAGGTCCAGCCAAGGTCTTTGATTCTGAAGAAGAAGCTATCGAAGCAGTCTTGACTGACGAAATTGTAGATGGCGATGTAGTCGTTGTCCGCTATGTTGGACCAAAAGGTGGTCCTGGTATGCCGGAAATGCTGTCGCTTTCATCTATGATTGTCGGAAAAGGCCAAGGCGACAAGGTAGCCCTTCTGACAGACGGTCGCTTCTCTGGTGGTACTTATGGTCTGGTTGTCGGCCACATCGCTCCTGAGGCTCAGGATGGTGGTCCAATTGCCTACCTGCGTACAGGCGATTTGGTAACGGTGGACCAAGATACCAAAGAAATCACCATGCACGTTTCTGACCAAGAAATCGAAGACCGCAAGAAAACAACTGTCATTCCACCTCTCTACAGCCGCGGTGTGCTCGGAAAATATGCCCATACCGTATCGTCCGCATCCAAAGGCGCTGTCACAGATTTCTGGAATGTCGACCGTTCAGGAAAATAACCTATTTACTCCATTTTTCCCTATCCTCGTGATGGGGGATTTTTTTCGCCCAAAATTGAATTTTAAGCTTTCTTTAATATTTCTTTCAGTTTTGTTTAATATTTGACCTTTATACTAACAAGCATCAGCACAATAGATTGGAGAGGTCTTATATGAAAACCACTATCAGCCAAAAACAATTCAAACGTAGGGAAACTAAATACATCCTCAGCAAAGCGACCTGGAGACTCTTCCTCCGCGATGCCCAGCCCCATCTCCTTGCAGATGACTATGCTCATTCAACCATTACCAGCATTTATTTTGATAATGAGGATTTTGACATGGTGCAGGATGCCTTAGCCAAAAAGCATCAGCGTGAAAAGGTTCGGATTCGGCTCTACGATGCTCAGCCTCATGCCAACAGCACCGCCTTTTTGGAAATCAAGAAAAAAATCGATGGCATTGGTTACAAGTACCGACTAGAATCAACACCGCACATTATTCAATATTTCCTCCGTACAGGTTTGCGCGACAGCAGCCTGACAGACCAACCTGTCTGCCAAGAAATTCAATCGCTTCGGAAACGGTATGGCAATCTCTATCCGAAAATTCTCATTCGCTATGAACGCCAGTCCTTCAAGGGGCTAGAGGATCCAAAACTCCGCTTGACCATTGACCAAAACGTTACCTATTCAGACAAACATCCGGCGCTTAAATCAGCTGCAAAAGAAAAGGTCCTGCTGGACCCTGACCTAATGATTATGGAAATCAAAGCAGCTGAGACGATTCCAGATTGGCTATCCGCGCTCCTTGAAAAGCACGCTATTGAGAGAAAATCCTTCTCCAAATACGGAACGGCTTACCGCCTCGCGACTAGCCCAGAAAAGGAGTTGATAGCCTATGCACCTATTCGATAGTATCTTATCTACCACCAGCTCCATCGCCCTGCAAATCAGTTTAATTATGGGGATCAGCTTGGTGCTGGGTTATCTACTGGCAATGACCTACAAGCACAAATCCAGCTACAGCAAGGAATTTGTCATAACTTTGACCCTGATGCCAACCCTGATTGCCTTTATCATCTTCTTGGTCAACGGCAGTCTAGGGACTAGCTTAGCCGTCGCTGGGACCTTTAGTCTCATTCGTTTCCGCTCTGCCTCTGGCTCTTCCAAAGAAATGCTGGCAGTCCTACTGGCTATGGCCATCGGATTAGCAACAGGAACCGGTTATCTGGGACTGGCCAGCCTCCTGACGCTCGTCATCTGCGGCGCCATGCTCCTCTTTGAAACTGTGAATTATGGTCAAACCGATCACAGGAGACGACACATTCTCCTAACTGTTCCCTTGGATTTTGATTACCAACATTTTTTCAAGAAGGTCTTCAAAGCAGCTTGTAAGGAGGAAGAAATCCTATCCATTAGCTACAAAAAGAAAAAGCAGGCACTGGTCCTCGAATATTCTCTGGTTTTGGAATCAAGCATCTCAGACCAAGCCTTGACAAAATCCATTGTCGAAGCCAATCCACTCAATTTCATTGTCAATAAACAGACACCTAAAAAGAAATATTTATAAAGAAAGACGGAAATCATTATGATGAAAACTAAGACGAAAAAACTACTCGCCTCTGGCATTGCCCTCCTCACTATCGCTACGTTAGCTGCTTGTTCTTCTGCCCAAGGACAGACCCAAACCAGCAAGACGATTACCAGCAGCCAAGTAATGACGACCAATTCAAGCACGAGCAACACCGCAAGCACTTCTAGCATTGATTGGTCGTCACTCCCTAGTCAAGAAGTTACCTTGTCTGACGAGGGCTTGACCATCACTGAAGGCGGAACCTATATTCTAAGCGGTTCGACTACAAAAGGTGTAACCATTGACACTCAGGAAAATGTGCGTTTGATTTTGGCCGGAGCTACCATTTCTAGCACAGATACCGCAGCTATCAATATCCTATCTGCTGATAATCTTGAAATTAACTTGCAAGATGGCACCGAAAATACTGTCTCAGACACTAGCACTCATTCCGATACAGATATTGAAGGGGCTATTCATTCGGAGTCGGATTTAGTTATCACTGGCAATGGTAAACTGACCGTTGAAGGCAATTTCCAAGACGGGATTGTCTCTACCGATGACTTGACCATCGAGGCTGGAAATATTACGGTAACAGCTCAGGATGACGGTATTCGCGGTAAGGATTCATTGACCATCACAGGTGGTAGGATTGACGTGATGGCAGGTGGCGATGGTATCAAGGCGACAAACGACGAGGATACTACGAAAGGAAATACCACTATCACGGGCGGAACCATCACTGTCACAGCAGGTGACGACGGTATCAAAGCTGAATCTGCCTTGACCATTGAAGATGGTTCGATTAAAGTAACTGAGTCAACCGAGGCCTTGGAAGGAACCAATATCACTATCAATGGTGGAAACTTGGATGTTTATGGTTCTGATGATGCCATCAATGCTGCAAGCGATACAGCCAGCGATATCTTCATCAAGGTCACCGGGGGTGATTTGACCGTTGCTGTCGGAAATGGCGATACGGATGCCTTTGATTCCAATGGTGATTTGATCATTTCTGGTGGCACCATTGACATAACTGCACCTACTTCAGCCTTTGACTTTGACGGTTCCGTCTCCTTTACAGGTGGAGATGTCACAGTCAATGGCCAGATACAAACTGAAATTGTCCAAACCGGCCCCGGCGCAATGGGGGGCGCACCTGGAGGTCGCGGTGGATGGTAATCGAGTAGGGGCTGGGCAAAAAAGCCTAGCACCACTTTTCAGAGTTCGTGTCAACATCTCAGCGCAGTGGTTGATTGGCAGATTTGTTCGTGTTCTACACTCCAAATCTGACCTAATCAACTATGCGGGGGTGGGAAGACGAACTCTTTTTTAACTAGTCGAGTTCTTATACGAAAACTCAAAAGAATGCAAAAACTCCCTCCCTATGATATAATCAAAGCGAAAAAATTTTATACGAAAACTCAAAAGAATGCAAAAACTCCCTCCCTATGATATAATCAAAGCGAAAAAATTTTTTATGTTAGGCTACTAGCTCGTCCCTAGTAGTCTTTTTCTGTGCTAAAAATTCAGGATACGTTATCTGCTCTTTTAAAAGGATATAAGCTATTTTTAATAATTGATGTGCGAGTGCAATTGTTGCTTTTTGTGAACCACGCCGACTTTGAATCTGATAAAATCGGTCTGCTAGAGGACTTCCTTTTTGTTTTTTGACAGCGAAAGCGGCCTGGCATAAACATTTCTTCAAATAAGAATTTCCGTGTCGAATCTTGGTACTTCGTTTTTTACCAGCACTCTCATTATTACCTGGACAAAGTCCAGCCCAAGAAGCTAAATGTCCAGCAGTAGGAAACTGACTCATGTCAACACCAACCTCAGAAATAATAACGGAGGCTGTAATGACATCAATGCCTGGGATGGAATCCAATATTTCTACATGGTTTTCATATTGTGATAGATAGACATTCATTCGCTCTTCCAACAACTCAATCTGCTTCTGATAAAAATCATAAATCTCTAAGGACTGCTTTAACATGAAGCGGTGATGGTCAGAAAAATAGCCATCCAAGGCTTCCAGAAGCTGCGGCACTTTCTTCTTCAAGCTGGTGTAAACTGATTGATGGACAATACGAGGTGTAATAGGCGTCCCATCAACCAGTAGCTGAAGGAGATTGCGACCAGATAGCCCCATAATATCTTCGATATAGGTTGTTAGCTTGATGCCACCTGACTGAAGAATTTTATGGATACGGTTGGTTTCTCGATTGCGACTTTCCACATAATGTTTTCGTTGTCTGGTCAACTCCCTCAATTCTTGAATGGTTTCATCGGGAACGAAACTCCGAGGAAGCAGCCCAATCCGTGTTAATTTGGCTATCCAGTGAGCATCCTTCTTGTCGGTTTTCTGACCTGGAATAGCCTTCATGTGGGCTGGTTGAGCGAGTATCAACTTGAAGTCATCACATAGAGCATGCCAGACAGGTCGCCAATAAACACCTGTACTTTCCATACCAACAGCTTCCACATGAAATTGACTGAGAAAATCGTGGCAAGCACGTAGGCCTTTAGTCGTTGTATCAAACGTAGCCGTCTCACGCTTTGGACGAGTTGAGGTGAGTGGTCCATGTAGGATACAGACAACGATATTGGCTTGATGGATATCAATACCTGCACAAGATTGATAGAGAACATCCATGACAATTCCCTCCTTCTAAAAATTAGAGAGCTTATCTACTGATTTTTAGTCGTATTTTTATACTCATGCCTATCGCATATTTTGGGGTGCTCGTCAGTAGAGTGGGTTAGTTTTTCCCGCGATGACTAACATCATTAACTCGTCAACCACAAAGCCCTCACTAAGATTATACACCTAGTGAGGGCTTTATGTTCGTTTTCATTATTCTGTGGGTGAGGGCGAAGCCATCATGGATGTCTTTCCCACTCCCTCTCACACCACCGTGCGTGCCGTTCGGTACACAGCGGTTCAACTAACTTTTAACGCATGTCGTTTTAGATAATAATCTAGCAAGAAACCAGTCCACGTTTAGCGAGGACTGGTTTTGATATGGCACGTTTCAGTACCAACCTCTGAGCCACTATTTGATACGACTACCTTTTTGGACTTTGGTGTTCTTTGCCACCTTATCCGCTATATACGCCTTTGTATCACGTTTCTGTTCGTAGTGCAACGATTTCACCATCCCTTCCTCTGATGGTCTTGGTTTCTAGCGTCAGACTTAAAACGGTCTCTCCTCAGACCGTTTTAATCCACTACCTCACGATAGTCAGGCTTGGGAGTCGCTATTGGGTTCACCGGTAGCGGGTGCCCGCAGAGGACTTTCACCTCAGATGTACGACATGCCCGTCGTATAAAGAAAAGTTGAAGACACTCCATCTTCAACTTTTTTCCTTTATCTCGGGCTAATTCCCAGTGTAATGCGTCCCAAACGGCTGATACGGGTCATTTTCCAGGCCGGTGACCAAACGATTTCCACCTGGGCATCTTCGATTCCGTCAATGGTTTTTAGGGCTGCAATCAATTCACCCGGCATGGTATCTGCACAGGAGCAACCTGCATCCGTGAAGGTCATGATGACCTTGCATAGACCAGCCTCATCCACAGTGATTTCATAGACCAAACCAAGATTGTAGATGTCCAATTCAATTTCCGGATCATAAATGGTTTCCAAAACAGCAATTAGCTGCTCAGACAGCACCTCGGCTCTCTCGTTGAGTTTAATATCCTCTCTCACAAGTCTTCTCCCATTGTTTAGATAGTATAATTGTTATTCTACCACAATTTTAAGAAATCTACACCTCTTGGCTAGTTTAGTTTACAAGGTCCGAATGGTGCCAGATGCACCCTTACCGATTGAAAAGACATACTTATGTCCCTGGGTCAAACTATGGTAAAAGCCTTTCCCCTCATACAATTGAAAGACCTGCATGTCATTGCTATCCTCATCCTTGTAAACATGCTGGTAATAAGGATTGTCCGCAAAAATGGTCTTCAAATAATCATTTTCCACCGGACGAACCAAGCCTTCAATCCGCACGACCTGAAGCAGATAACCATCTTCTGACATGGCTGTCAAAGCGATACGCGGATCCCCCATTAATTGCTTATAAAAATGAGTTTCGGGACTGGTCATGAAGAAAATCCCATCCTCAGTGGCCGCTGTGATATGAATGTGACGGGCATGCGGATTTCCATCTTGATCCAAGCTCGCAAAAACCCCCAACTTCATCTCTTCCAATAATTGCATGACTTCTTTTAGTTCCATGATGACACCTCTTGAAAACGGATTCTATACCTTGATTATAGCAAAAAACAGATTTATTGTTAAGCCTAACTTAGTGATCATATCGAGATTTTAGAGCTTTCAACCACTTAAAAAGGGAGTGGGCTCAACTCGACAAAGCTAAGAAGAGTTCGTCAGCAAGTCTTTATTTCTTGTTGTTGACCTAAAACGGTCTATCCCCAGACCGTTTTAGCCCACCCCGCACAGCTCCAACAGTCGGAGTAGTGACTGTTGGAGGCTGGAGATAAGGCGAACATTGTTCGCATCAGAAAGGTTTGGGAAACCTTTGGAGGTTGGAAATTGAACGAACAGAGTTCGTATCATTCATTAGGACAGGTTTGGAGCGTTAAACGCGAAGTGCTGAGGATTGTTTCACAATCCCAATTTCCCACCTTTCACAGTTCCCCAAACTGTGAAAGCCAATCAACCCTGCGCTAAGATGTTAACACGAACTAAAGAAAGCGAGCCTAGGATTAAACCCCAGGCTCTTAGCAATTCACGATTATTTCACTTCTACTTTTTCTGTCCAAGGACGGGCTGTTGTAGCTAGAACTCCATTGAGTTCTTCCACGTTACGACGACCTTGGTCTGCCAACCATGCCTTAGCAGCCTCTTCACCTTCTTTGGCAAAGATTGCCACAGCATCTTTCCAAGTTGCACGTCCGCAGAGAACACCGTTGAAGTCTGAGCCTGCCTCTTTGGCAAAAACAAGAGTTTCTTGGAAGAGTTTTGCAGATACACCCGCACTGAGGTAGATATATGGCAAATGCGTGCTTTCAGACTGCTCTTTGAAGTAGGCTTTTGCTTCTTCTGCAGTGTAGACTGGCTCTTCATCTGTGTAGCCTTCTACAAAGTTCATGTTAACCGGTACTTCTACCTTAAGCACATCTGCATTGTAGCGTGGCTTGCTAAATTCACGCATAGCGCCATTGACCTTGTGTGGTTTGAGGGCTGCGTATTCACGAGAAGTCACGTCCATATCGCTTGCATCGTAAGTCAAGATTTCCACGAAGTAAGGAATATCTTCTGCCAAACACTCGCTACCGATGCGTTCAACCCAAGCGTGTTTGATGTCGTTGATTTCTGGCTTGTCATCCACATCATAGTAGAGCAAGATTTTCACGGCATCTGCGCCCAATTCCTTGATCCGTTTTGCTGACCAGTTTGGCAATAAATCTGGCAAACGACCCGGAGTTGAAGCATCATAACCAGTTTTTTCATAGGCAGCGATAAAGCCACAGTCCGCATGGCGCAATTCTGACGCAGGTACACCATATTCTGCATCCAAAAGGATAGAGCTGGCATAAGGTGTCAGGTCACTTGAAATCACTTTTTTGAAATCAATCAAAATATCGTCGCCGAATTCACCACCACCAGCAGCTGCCGCCAAAAGGCGTTTCAAAGCACCGCGTTGGTCAATAGCAAGAGCCGCAATGACTTGATCACTGTTTGACAAACGTGTCATGTGATCAAACTTAGCTTGCGAAAGTTGTAGTTTTGTCATTAGAATCCTCCTTAGGAAAATGAGATAAACAAAGTTAAGTAGGCTAGCCTAGTGCCTAACAAATTAATAACAAAGCAATAAAAGATAAACGAAATGACGAAATTTATCCGAAGCGCTTCACACCGTCCAGATAGGTCGCTTTGAGCTGACCTTGATCATCCACGACAATGAAATCTGCTGCGCGACCTGGAGCGATTTGACCGCAGACATGGTCAATGTTGACAGACCGTGCTGGTGCAAGAGAGGCCATTCTCAAGGCATCAGGCAGGCTGACCAAGTCCCACTCGACCACATTTTGCACCGCTTGGATAAGCTCCAAGATAGAACCAGCCAAGCTACCGCTGTCTTTGAGGCGAGCTGTGCCGTCTTTGACCACGACTTCAAATTCACCCAGACGAGACTCGCCCTCGCCCATACCACCAGCCCGCATGCAGTCCGTAATCAAGACCGTTTCCTGCGCTCCTCTGGCTTTGACAACAATTTCAGCTGCTGCAGGGTGGACATGATGGCCGTCACAGATCATTTCTGCGTAGACATCTTTGAGACTAAGCGCAGCGCCCACCATACCCGGTTCACGATGATGGAGACCGCTCATCCCGTTGTAGACATGGACAAAGATATTGGCACCTGCATCAACTGCTGCCTGCGCTTGTGCAAAAGTCGCATCCGAATGCGCTAGCGCTGTATGGATTTGCTTGCTGTTGGCAAATTCGATAAATTCCTTAACGCCCTCGCGCTCTGGAGCAATGGCAATCTTATTGACCAAGCCATTGGAAAGACTGTACCACTTGTCCAATTTCTCTATCGAAGGGTCACTCATGTATTTTGGATTTTGGGCACCCTTGTATTTTTCAGTGAAAAATGGTCCTTCGAGGAAGATTCCTTGAATTTTCGCACCGGTCTCCTCACCAGCATGTTGCCCAATGGTTTCACAGACCGCATCCAGATTTTCTGTGGAATCTGTCAAGGTCGTTGGCAGCCACGAGGTCACACCGCAAGCTAACAGACCTTCTGAAATAGTCTTAATCCCCTCAAAGTCATTGTCCATGACATCGTGAGAAGCGTAGCCGTGAATATGCGTATCGACCAATCCCGGTGCAAGGTGATAAGCTGAATGGTCAATGATTTGACCGCCCGTCGGCTCTTCTGTCAAGATTTGACCGAACTGACCGTTTTCTGTAATTTCTAAGTAAGCGTTTTCTATCTCTTGTTCAGCAAGAATAATTGATTTTGCTTTAATATAGGTTGGCATGGTATTCCTCCTATTAAACTGGTTATATCCACTTGTTATTATATTGTATAATGCTTCACTTGTCAAGTAGAAACCGAAAAATCGGTCATTCTTTCCCAAATTGCTAAATTCTCAAAGTAAGTTCTAGTCTGTCTTAAAAACTGGAAATTAGACTGAGACAAGGAAATAAGGTAGAACTTACTATGGGACAAGTTGGCAATCGACAATGAAAAACAAACACTTAACTCTCTCTGATCGCAACGATATTCAAATAGGAATTGAACAACTTAAGCCCTTCTCAGCTATAGCAGCTAAGTTAGGTAAAGATCCTTCTACAATCTCAAAAGAAGTTCGGAGAAATCGAGTGGTTAAAGAAAATTCTGTGACATCTAATTGTGATTCTTGCCCTCTACTCAAAAAGGCTCCCTACGTTTGTAATGCCTGTCCGAAAAAGAGAATCAATTGCGGATACCAGAAACAATTCTACTACGCAAAAAGAGCTCAGCTTGATTACGAAGCTAAGCTCTCAGACTCGAGAACAGGTGTTGCCCTAAACAAGGAAGAATTCTATCGTATGGACGAGATTGTCTCTGCAGCCATCCAAAAGGGACAACACCTCAACCATATCATCGCCTCAAACGAACTTTCGGCATCCAGAGCTTCTATCTACAGATACCTTGAAAAAGGCTATCTGTCCACAAAGCCCATTGATTTCCCCCGTGTCGTGAAATTCAGAAAGCGGAGAACCAGAAACCTACAACCCATTCCTAAAATTGCCAAAGAAGGACGGTCTTACGAGGACTTCCAACGCTTTCTCACAGAGAAAGGAATCAGCTATTGGCTGGAAATGGACACCGTTACTGGACGGATCGGCGGAAAGGTACTTCTCACCTTTAACCTCTCCTTCTGTAACTTTATCTTCGCTCGATTACTTGATAATAAAACAGCTAATGAGGTCGCTAAACATCTCTACGCTATCAAGAATGACCTACATCAGAAAGAGATGGACTTCTGCGAAATATTTCCTGTCATTCTGACTGATAATGGCGGTGAATTCGCCAGAGTGGACGACATCGAAATGGATGTGCGTGGAGAATCTAAGCTATTCTTCTGTGACCCCAATCGTTCTGACCAGAAAGGGAGAATTGAGAAGAATCACACACTTATCAGAGATATTCTTCCTAAAGGAAGTTCGTTTGACAACTTGACACAGGAGGACATCAACCTGGTTTGTTCGCATGTCAACAGCATCAAACGAGCTTCTTTCAACGGAAAATCCGCCTATGAACTCTTTACATTTACCTACGGTGAGGAATTGGCAACACTTTTGGGAATCTCTAAAATTGACCCTGAGAACGTCATTCAATCACCTCGATTATTGGATAAATAATCGCTAGTTTTTATTAAAAAATAATTTCAAAAATAGAAAGGAACTTGTCCCATCCAAAATTCCAGATAGCTAGAACTTACTTTGAGACGTCTCAGAGCCAGTAACTTTAGTGTACTCTTTTTTTCAACTTTTTCAACCCTAAAACTCACTATTATCAACATTTTTAGTCAAAAAAGAACTTAGTCTGAGACTAAATTCTGTTGATGTTATGCAGTTTTCTCAAAGTAACTTCTGGAAGGACGGGAACTAGAACTTACTTTGAGAATTTACCTCTTTCCCAAATTTTACAACAAGCAAAAAGAGCTGAGAATATTCCCAGCCCATCTAACTATTCTATATATTGTCGATAAATGCGTGAAGACAGCAGACAAACCACCTCATAATTGATAGTCCCCACATAATCTGCCCAGTCTTGGACGGTGATTTCTCGGTCCCCATCCTGACCAATCAAGGTTACCTTGGTCCCCAGGGGATAAGGTTTTGGTAGACGAATGGTAATCTGATCCATGGAGACACGACCAACAATCGGACAAGGCTCCCCATCAACAAGAACTGAGAATCCCTGCATAGCCCGCAACAGGCCATCTGCATAGCCAATTGGCACCGTCCCGATATACTCGTCCCCCTGGCTCTCGTAGGTCATACCATAACCTATCTTTTGGCCCGCGTCCAAGAGCTTCGTCTGTACCAATTGGGACTCCAAGCTCAGGGCCGGCAGAAGAGCATAGGGCAGTTCTAACTCCCGACCGCTTGGGTTGAGGCCATAGAGAGCATCCCCCAGGCGAATCATATTGAAAACAGCATCTGGATGCCAGATACTGGCCGCAGAATTACTAGCATGAATCAAATCCGGCAGGCTTGTCAATTGGTCCAGAATGCTCCGGAAATTTTGCAACTGTTCCTGATAATAGCAATCGTCTGCCTGGTCTGCAGCCGCAAAATGGGTAAAGATACCTTCAAAATCTACATCAGCAGCTGCCAATTCTTCAATCAGTTCAGTGATTTCCTCAACATTCCGAAAACCCAGACGCCCCATACCTGTATCCACCTTGATATGGACAGACAGGCCGTCCAGTTCCAATCCTGCCTCCTGCACCAAGTGCCACCAATCCAGACTAGACACTGTCAGACTAATATTTGTCTGGCGGGCCAGAGGAATGCAGTCGATTGGGACCACACCAAGAATCAAAATTGGATGTTCCAGACCGGCCTGGCGGAGCTCCAAGGCCTCGTCCATATTGGAAACACAGAAGCCATCTGCCTTGGATGACAATTCACGCGCCACTTCCACAGCCCCATGGCCATAGGCACCGGCCTTAACAACCGCAAACTTCTTCGTTCGAGCTGGCAGATTCTCTGTCAGCCTATCAAAGTTGTGACCAATATTGCCCACCTTCACCTTAGCTACTGTGGGCCGATGTATGCTAGCTTTCATCCTCTTCCTCCAAAATGACACTGGCCTGGACAAAATTCCCTGAATGACTGATACTCAGCCAAACTTTACAGGCTGCAGGCGATTTTGTGACCACTGGACGCCCCTTCTCATCCGGCAAAATCTCCAAATCCTGAAAACCGATTTTTCCAATCCCCGTTCCCATGGCCTTGACAAAGGCTTCTTTTGCCGCCCAACGACCAGCCAAAAATTCAACTTGTCTGCGCCCAGACAGGCTCGAAAACCGTTCTCTCTCTGATTCAGTCAGCACCTTTTCTACAAAACGGGGCTTGCCCTCCATTGCTGCCGCAATCGCTGCGATTTCCTGTAAATCTATACCGTGACCAATAATCATTTTCACCTAAAAAATAGAGCGGGGAGGCTACTCATTCCTGCCCCACCACGCTCCTGTTCTGTTTATTCTTTATCTATTCGAAAAGCTGTTACTGTCTTCCGTGACAGTTTTTAAATTTCTTCCCTGAAGCACATGGACATGGTGCATTGCGATCGACACCCTCAAAGGCCTCTTTCGGAACTGCACGAGTCGGTGGGATGATATTCTTAACTGCTGTTGTATGTGCCTCATGGGCTGCACGTTCACGTTCAATATTGTCGTGAATCTGAGCCTTCATCATCAAACGCGTCACATCAAACTCAATCGAACCAATCATGTCATTGAACATGGTAAAGGCTTCTGACTGGTACTCGACAATCGGATTGTTCTGAGCATAACCACGCAGACTAACTGCATTTCGCAATTGATCCAGAGCATCGATATGATCTGTCCATTTATTATCCACTACACGCAAAATCAAGACTTTTTGGAACTCGCGAATACGGTCCTCATCTTTTAATTTGGCAAGCTGTGAATCATAAACCGCAATGGCTCTGTCGTACAATTCATCTGCAATTTCCCCATAGCTGAGGTCTTCCAAATCAGATAGGCGCAAACTCTCCTCGTCAACCAAATTGGCATGAGCAAATTTGAGAATTGAATCCAAGGCCTCTTCACGACTGAAGCTCTTATGGGAGTCAATCAGGCGCTCAATTGTCCGCTGAATCATAGAGCGAATTTCAGGACCCAAATCGCGTTCAGCAGTAATCACATCATGGCGTTGGCTGTAGATAATCTCGCGCTGTTCACGCATAACATCATCATACTGAAGGACCTGTTTACGAGAATCGTAGTTGTTTCCTTCGACACGCTTCTGCGCCGCCTCAACCTGACGAGTCAACATGCCAGACTTGATGACAGACTCTTCTTCAGACAAGTTCATCCGCTCCATGAAGGCCTTGATTCGCTCTGAACCAAAGCGTTTCATCAAATCATCTTCCAAGGATAAGTAGAATTGTGATTCACCTGGATCCCCTTGACGACCGGAACGTCCGCGGAGCTGATTATCGATACGGCGGCTCTCATGGCGCTCCGTACCGATAACGCAAAGACCGCCAAGTTCACGCACACCAGGACCCAACTTGATATCCGTACCACGACCGGCCATGTTGGTGGCAATAGTAACAGCACCACGCTGACCAGCGTTCATGATAATTTGGGCTTCACGGTAGTGGTTCTTAGCATTAAGAACCTCGTGCGGAACCCCTGCAGCCACCAATTTTTGAGAAATCAAGTCAGAGGTCTCAACCGCAACAGTACCGACAAGAACTGGTTGACCTTTTTGGTAACGTTCTTTGACATCACGCACTACAGCATTAAACTTGTATTCCAAGTTTGGATAGAGTAAGTCTTCATGGTCGATACGTTGAATTGGACGGTTGGTTGGGATAGGAATGATGCGGATATTGTAAATTTCTCGGAATTCTTCCTCTTCTGTCTTACCAGTACCCGTCATACCAGACAATTTCTTATACATACGGAAGAGGTTCTGATAGGTGATAGAGGCAGACGTCTTGGATTCATTCTGGACAGGTACACCTTCTTTGGCTTCAATAGCCTGGTGCAGACCGTCAGAATAGCGACGTCCTTCCATGGTACGACCTGTAAATGGATCGATGATCATGACTTCCTGCTCTTCATTGACCAGATAGTCAACATCGTAGGTCATGATATAGTTGGCACGGAGGGCATTGTCCAAGAAGTGGGTAATAGCCACGTTCTCAATATCATAGAGGTTGTCCAGCTTGAAGAATTTCTCAGCCTTGTCAATCCCTGAATCCGCCAAACCAATGGTTTTAGACGGTACATCGATGATATAGTCGTCGCGATCCAAAGATTTGACCAACTTATCCGCCAAGAAATAGAGCTGGTTTGTTTCTGAGCCTTGAGGACCTGAAACGATCAAAGGTGTACGGGCCTCGTCGATCAGGATTGAGTCAACTTCATCGACCAAGGCATAGTTGAGCGGGCGCTGTACCATATCTTCTGCACGCACCACCATGTTATCACGAAGGTAGTCGAAACCAATCTCCGAGTTGGTGGAGTAAGTGATATCGCAGTTATAGGCTTCACGCTTTTCAAAAGGTGATTTGGCTGCCAAGTTGATCCCAACCGACAGACCCAACCATGAATAAAGCTCACCCATCTCAGTCGCATCACGAGTAGAAAGGTACTCATTGACCGTTACTACATGTACCCCTTCACCTGTCAGGGCGTTGAGGTAAACCGGCATAGTCGCCGTCAAGGTCTTCCCTTCACCAGTACGCATCTCTGGAACGTCACCATTGTGGAGAACGATACCACCCATGACCTGAACCTTGTAAGGATAGAGACCCAGGACACGACGCGCACCCTCACGAACAACGGCAAAGGCTTCATAGAGGAGTTCATCCAAGGTTTCACCTTTGGCAAGGCGGTCCCTAAACTCCTGCGTCTTGGCCTGCAACTGCTCATCCGTCAAGGCTTCCATGGCATCTGCATAAGAGAAAACCTTGTCCGCCATTTTTTCTAATTTTCTTTGCTCACCCTTATCATTTTCAATAATGGAGCGGAGCATATTTCTAACCATTCTGTACTTCCTACTTAACTTGATTTTGCTTGTCTGACCTGTCACAAGGATACCCTTCCGTCTTTGGGTAAGCTACATCCATCAATAGCTGACAACCATTTGACAAGAACCTAAAAATTCCAGGCCAGATGACATAGTTCAATAATATATTCTAGCACAAGATTTGGTTTTTTTCAAGGTTGGAACAACTCTCAAACACGCTTTTCACAAAGAAAACAGCCCCTTAGCAGGACTGCCTTCCAGATTCTATGGATGACTAACTATCATTTCCAATTGCCCTGAAAATTCCCATTCCAGCACATTGCTTGGCAAAATAAAGTGGCTTCCTTTTTCAATCTCGTAGACTTGACCATCAACCTGCAATTCGCCTACACCATCAAGGACGCTGACTAGATAGTAGGGAGCTTGTTTTTTGAAAATGACCGCATCCTCGATTTCCCACTTGTAAACCGTGAAAAATTCATTGCTGACATAAGTTGTGGCCCTCAACGCCCCAGCTTCAATAGTATCGGGGTGGCTGTTTGCTGGCTCACCAATGGTCAGAACATCAATAGACTGCTGGATATGGAGGTCACGGAGGTTGCCAACATCATCCTTACGGTCAAAATCATAGACCCGATAGGTCGTGTCGCTGGACTGCTGGGTTTCCAAAATCATAATTCCCTTGCCGATAGCGTGCATGGTCCCGCTTGGCACATAGAAAAAGTCACCTGTCTTGACCGGCACATGGGTCAACAATCTATCCCACTCCTTGTCCTCAATCATCTGGGCCAATTCTTGACGGCTCTTGGCCTCGTGACCGTAGATAATCTCAGCCCCCTCATCCGCCGCAATCACATACCAGCACTCAGTCTTTCCCAATTCGCCCTCATGCTCTAAGGCATAGCTATCGTCCGGATGAACCTGAACAGACAACCAATCATTGGCATCCAGAATTTTGGTCAAAAGCGGAAAAAAGGGGCTGTCACTGTCGCCAAATAAATCACGACGCTCAGCATATAACTTGTCCAAGGGAGTACCCTTGTAATCGCCATTGGCTACGACGGAAACGCCGTTGGGATGAGCCGAAATGGCCCAAAATTCACCGGTCGTCTGGCTGGGAATTTCATAACCGAATTCAGTCTCTAAACGATTCCCACCCCAGATTTTTTCCTGCATGACGGAGTTTAAAAATAATGGTTGTGCCATAATAGTCTCCTTCTCAATTCTTCTAGCCCTATCTTATCAAATTTCCCAATAAATACCAATGAAGAGCCACAGAAAAGCCTGGCAGAGCCAAGCTTCTCACTTATGTCAGACTTATTTTTCAGCTACTTTTTTGGCTAAAGCAAAGTTTCCGAGTGTCGCAGAACCATTTTCCGCAACAGCAGGTGTCACGATGTAGTCCTTGACATCTGGTGTTGGCAGATAGTCATTCATGAGGCCTGTAAATTTCTCACGGACACGGTTAAGCATGTGCTCCTGCGCCATCACACCACCACCGAAAACGATGACTTGCGGACGATACAAAAGTGTTGCCTGCACTGCGGCCTGAGCAATATAGTAAGCCTGTACATCCCAGACATCAGAGTTTAGCTCAATCAACTCACCGCGGATGCCTGTACGACCTTCCAAGGAAGGACCAGCTGCCAGACCTTCCAAACAGCCATTGTGGAAAGGACAAACGCCGTTGAATTCATTTTTTACATCGTAAGGGTGGAGTGCAACGTAAGTATGGCCTGCTTCGGTATGGCCGAGACCACCGACAAACTCACCATTTTGAATAGCCCCAGCACCGATACCTGTACCAATCGTATAATAAACCAGACTCTTCACACCCTTGCGCACCAAGGTCTCACCAAAAGCAGAAGAGTTTACATCTGTCGTAAAGTAGAAAGGAATGTTAAATTCTTTTGCAATCAAGCCCAGCAAGTCAATATTTGACCAATGAGGTTTTGGTGTTGAAGTGATATAGCCATAGGTTTGTGAGTTTTGGTCAATATCAATCGGACCAAACGAACCAATAGCAATCCCAGCCAAACGATCTTCGTAGCGTTTGAAAAATTCTACCGTACGCTCAATGGTTTCATAGGGCGTTGTTGTCGGAAACTGTGTCTTTTCAATGACTTGGAAATCTTCATCACCGACCGCACAAACAAACTTTGTACCACCAGCTTCCAAGCTACCGTATAATTTTGTCATCTGATTTTCTCCATTATTTTTATCAATCTATTATACCATAGAAAGAAATAGAAGAAAAAGGCTTATCGCCTTTTTCTGTGCCTATTTTACGGATTATTTAACAACTTTCAAGAAGTCCGCACCATGAGCGATTGTACCCTCAGCAAGTGGAGCTACTTCTGTGAAGTCTGCAGTGTTTGTCACGATGATCATGGTTGTATCATCAAGACCTGCTTCAGCGATTTTCGCTGCATCAAATTTAGCAAGTGGTGTACCAGCTTTTACCTTGTCACCAGCAGCAACCAATTTCTCAAATCCGTTACCGTTCATAGAAACTGTATCGATACCGATGTGAATCAAGATTTCAGCACCAGTCACTGTTTTCAAACCGTAGGCATGGCCTGTTTCAAAAGCGATGGTTACTTCAGCATCCGCCGGAGCATAGACAACACCTTCAGTTGGCTTAACTGCCAAACCTTTACCCATAGCACCTGATGAGAATACTGGGTCGTTCACATTTTCAAGAGCTACAACGTCACCTGACAATGGAGAAACAAGAGTTTCTTCAGCAAGGTCCGCTGCTGGAGCAACTGCACCTGTTGATGCTTCGTTTTTCAAAGTAGAAGTCTCAACAGCTTGTGCTGGAGTCTCATCCTCGAATCCGAAGAGGTAAGTCAAGGCAAAACCAAGAGCAAATGATACGGCTACCATGAGGATGTATTGGAACAATTGGCCGTTACCAACATAAAGTGTCGCACCAGGAATGATGGTTACACCCATACCGTTACCAGCAAGTCCAAGGATTGAGGCAAAGGCACCACCGATTGCACCTGCAATCAATGAAAGAAGGAATGGTTTGCGGTAACGCAAGTTAACACCGAAGATAGCTGGCTCAGTAATACCAAGGAAGGCAGAAAGAGCTGCTGGGAAAGCAAGAGCTTTCAATTTAGGATTTTTTGTTTTCACACCAACCGCTACTGTTGCAGCACCTTGTGCTGTCATAGCTGCTGTGATAATCGCGTTGAATGGGTTAGCACCAGTGTTGGCTACCAATTGAGCTTCCAAGAAGTTGAAGATATGGTGAACACCAGATACGACGATAACTTGGTGAACACCACCGATAAGGAGACCACCAAGACCAAATGGCAAGTGCAAGATTGCTTGAGTACCAGCCAAGATGTAGTTTTCAACTACGTGGAAGACTGGACCAATGACAAACAAACCGAGGATTGACATTACAAAGAGTGTAATGAATGGCGTTACCAAGAGGTCAAGAACGTCTGGAACAACCTTACGGACTGCTTTTTCAAATTTAGCACCGACCAAACCGATGATGAAGGCTGGCAAAACGGAACCTTGCAAACCAACGACTGGGATAAAGCCGAAGAATTTCAGAGGTACAACATCACCACCGTTAGCAACCACCCAAGCGTTTGGCAATTGTCCAGCGATCAGCATCATACCAAGAACGATACCGATGGTTTGGTTACCACCGAATACGCGGAAGGTAGACCATACTACCAAGGCTGGCAATACGATGAAGGCTGTATCTGTCAAGATTTGTGAGTAAACGTTCAAATCTTCTGGCAAAGTGTAGCCAAATGCAGCCAACAATCCACGGAGACCCATGAAGAGACCAGTCGCTACGATAGCAGGGATGATTGGAACGAATACGTCACCGAAAGTACGGATAGCACGTTGGAAACCATTTCCTTGTTTCGCTGCTTCTGCCTTTTGCTCACCAGTTGTTGCTGTTGGCAAGCCAAGTGCTACGACTTCATCGTAGATTTTATTTACAGTACCAGTACCAAAGATGATTTGGTATTGACCTGAGTTAAAGAAGGCACCTTGAACTTTTTCAATGTTCTCAGCCTTATCCTTATCAATTTTTCCTTCGTCAACGACCATAACACGGAGGCGTGTCGCACAGTGAGCTACGCTACGTACGTTTTCACGTCCACCGAGGGCTTCGATGACTTCTTTTGCAATTTGTGTGTTATTCATCTTGCAAAATCTCCTTATTTTTTATTTTTTGAAAGTGTTTTCAAACCTTTCAGTGTTTTTATTATAACACTTTTGAGAAATATGTCAAACGTTTGTCATATTTTTTTATAAATTCATCCAAAATAACGGTAAAAACTTGATTTTTAAGCAGGAAACGTTTACTATATAGGATGAAATAGTATAGATTTTTGGAGAAAATATGGCCTTTACAACTGAAGAGCGTTACAGAGCCTATGCTGACTGGACGCCAGAATACATTGGAAAAATTAAACAAAATACTGCAAGCTCACCTTGGAGAACTAACTTCCACATCGAAACACCTCACGGTTTGCTCAATGACCCTAATGGTTTTTCTTACTTTAATGGAAAATGGACCCTCTTCTACCAGTACTTCCCATTCGGTGCTGCCCACGGCTTGAAATCTTGGGTTCATACCGAATCTACGGACTTAGTGCACTTTGAAGAAACAGGTACCATTATGTATCCTGATACGCCACTCGATAGCCACGGTGCCTACTCTGGCTCTGCCATGGAGTTTGGTGACAAACTCTTCCTCTTTTACACAGGAAATGTCCGCGATGAAAATTGGCAACGTCACACCTATCAGATTGGCGCCCTCATGGACAAGGATGGCAAGATCGAGAAGATTGACAAGGTCTTGATTGAGCAGCCAGAGGATACGACTGACCATTTCCGTGACCCACAGATTTTCAACTACAAGGGACAATATTACGCCATCGTCGGTGGACAAAATCTGGATTTGAAGGGGATTGTTAAGCTCTACAAGGCTAAAAACAACGACTACCTCAATTGGACCTATGTGGCGGATTTGGATTTTGAAAATGACCTGACGGCCTACATGATGGAATGTCCAAACATTGCCTTCGTCGGTGACCAGCCCGTCCTGCTCTACTGCCCACAGGGTCTGGACAAGTCTATTCTGGACTACGGCAACATCTATCCAAATATGTACAAGATTGGCCAGGCATTTGACCCTGAAACAGGAAAAATTGTAGAACCGAGTGAGTTAATCAACCTTGACTACGGTTTTGAGTGCTATGCAACACAGGCATTTAACGCACCAGAAGGTCGCACCTTATCTGTCAGCTGGTTGGCCCTGCCAGATGTGGAATATCCTACGGATACTTATGATTACCAGGGCTGCTTGTCCCTGGTCAAGGAATTGACTATCAAGGACGGCAAGCTCTACCAGTACCCGGTCGAAGCCATTACTAGCCTCCGCCAAGAAGCTCTGCCATTTTCAGCAAAAAAAGAAACCAACAATGTCTACGAATTGGAGCTGGACTTTGCTGCCAATGGTAAGCATGAAATCGTCCTCTTTGCCAATGCAGACCAAAAAGGCTTGGTGCTGACAGTTGATACAGAAAAGGGACAGATTAGCTTGGACCGCGAACATTGTGGTCAGCCATTTGCTCTTGAATTTGGCACAAGTCGCGCTTGTGATATTCAGCCTGGAGCGCTTACTGCCAATATTTTCATAGACAAGTCTGTCTTTGAAATTTTCATCAATAAAGGAGAAAAAGTATTTTCTGGTCGCGTCTTCCCTGATGCTGATCAAAATGGCATTGCCATTACCAGTGGCAATCCAACCGGAACTTACTACCATTTAGATTATGGTCGCAAAACTAACTGATGTTGCTGCCCTAGCTG
This sequence comes from Streptococcus suis, assembly GCA_024583055.1. Classification (NCBI taxonomy): domain Bacteria; kingdom Bacillati; phylum Bacillota; class Bacilli; order Lactobacillales; family Streptococcaceae; genus Streptococcus; species Streptococcus suis. The sequence goes on along the minus strand of CP102145.1, from coordinate 1,728,683 downwards.
GCGTCAGTCCCACAACCGTGTCCCGCGTCATCAATAAAAAAGGCTACTTGTCAGAAAAAACTGTCAAAAAAGTCCAGGATGCCATGCGGGAATTGGGCTACAAGCCCAACAATTTGGCGAGGAGCTTGCAGGGAAAATCGGCCAAGTTGGTCGGACTCATCTTCCCTACTATCAATAATATTTTCTATGCCGAGTTGATTGGACACCTGGAAAGCCAACTCTTCAACCGAGGTTATAAGACCATTATTTGCAACAGCCAGCATGAATCGGACAAGGAAAGAGAGTATCTAGAGATGTTAGCGGCCAATCAGGTTGACGGCATCATCTCGGGCAGTCACAACCTGGGTATCAAGGACTATGACCGGGTGTCCGCCCCAATTATTGCCTTTGACCGCAATCTCTCTCCTACTATTCCCGTTGTCTCTTCTGATAACCACGGAGGAGGAGTCTTGGCGGCCCAAACCCTGAAAAAGGCAGGCTGCAAACGACCTATCATGATTTCGGGGAATGATAATTCCGACTCCCCTACTGGTCTGCGACGGTCTGGTTTCCTCTCCGTCTTACCAGATGAAACCGTCTATCACGTTGCCAGCGACTTTACACCCATTCGCAAGGAAATGGAAATCAAGTCCATTCTGGAAAAGCACGCCCCCGACGGCATCTTTGTGTCAGACGATTTGACAGCTATACTGGTCTGGAACGTTGCCCAATCGCTCAATTTGACTATTCCGCAAGACCTCAAATTGATTGGCTATGATGGGACTTATTTCATTGAAAATTATTACCCGCAGCTGACAACCATTAAGCAGCCATTGGCTGACATCGCCAAATTGATGGTGGATTTGTTGATTGATAAAATCGAAGGCAAGGAACTGGATAAACGGAACTACGTTTTGCCAGTCAGCCTATCCGCCGGAGCTAGTATATAAGACAAGTATTGTGTAATGCTTGTCTTTTTTGTCAAATTCTACTTCTCCTGTATCATCCCATAGACAGCCAAACTAGTCAACTCTGAACATTTCATGGCATCCTTCCGAAACTGAGCGTTTATTAAGTCAGGTGGGCTAAATTCTTTCTGAGAGTAATCTCCCTTTCCCAACTCAAAAAGAAACGAAAAAAAGAAACCTGATTAGGCTTCTTCTTGGATAAATTGGCTTAATACGCCGTTTACGAATTTAGCGGATGACTCGTCTGAAAATTCCTTGGCTAGCTCGATGGCCTCATTGACAGCTACACGGTCTGGTGTTTCCTCGAAATGTTTGATTTCAAAGAGGCCCAGGCGCATGATATTTTTATCAATCAGGGTCAAACGGTCCAGGGTCCAGCCAGACTTGAGCTTGCTAGACAATTCCTTGTCCAATTCTTCTCGATAGGCTGCCACACCATTGACCAAGTTGAGGAGAAAGAGAGGAATTTCCACACCTTCTGTCTCTTCCTCACGGTCATAGAGGTAAGAAAATTGAGCAGCCTGGACAGGCTCTTGGCCAAATTCTAGGGATACAATCGCCTGCAAAGCGCACTTCCGCAGGGCATGTCTATTATTCTTCATCGAGGAAATCCTCTCCGAACAAGTCTTTCAGGGCTGGTTTTGGTGTCTTATCTGGAACGATGCCGTTGACGTGGATATTAACCGCAGCCAACTCCACCTCTGCATAGTTAAAGACAGCAGTCTTGACAGCTCGCTGGATATCCATTGATACAGCAGGGACATTGACGCCATACTCCAGGTAAACGTAAATATCAGCCGTCACTTGCCCTTCCTCATCTGTATGAAGGTAGACACCCTTGTTGAGAGATGATTTTGACAGGCTATCTGCAACCCGCTTGTTTTGAAGAGAATGGACCCCCTCAACTTTTGCTGCTGCAATGCCTGTAATTACTTCAAGAACGCGTGGCGCAATAACGATTTCGCCTTGGTATTCTGTTGTCATAGGCTCTCCTTTTCTAAGAGGGGCAATTAAGCGCGTGATACGTAAGTTCCCTCTGCTGTGTTGATAACGAGTTTTTGACCTGCTTCGATGAAGTCTGGCACGTTTACAACCAAACCGGTTTCCATGGTTGCTGGCTTACCTGAACCTGTTACAGTCGCTCCTTTGATAGATGGCTGGGTTTCTGCAACCACCAACTCAACAGTAGTTGGAACAGTAACACCAATTACTTCCGTTCCGTAGAATTGGATTTTCACGTCAGAATTTTCCAAGATGTAGAGCAATTCTTCTTGAATAGTTGCGACTGGAATTTCATACTGGTCGTAGGTTTCCGTATTCATGAAGTAAGCTGTGTCATCCATTTGGTAAAGGTATTGAGCTGGGACGGTTTCGATGATAGCTTGTTCAAATTTCTCATCTGGACGGTAGGTCGTGTCAAAAGTTGAACCTGTACGCACATCACGCAATTTCATACGCATGATCGTGTTCCCCTTACCTGGTTTGTGGTGACTTGCATCCAAAACCTTAATCAACTTACCTTCCGCTTCGAAGGTCATACCTGCTCTAAGTTTACTTGCTTCAATCATTGTAATGACTACCTCTTAAAATTTTATTTATTCGTTTTATTTTACCACAAACTGACAGATTTCTCAAATGACAATCAATTCTTTTGGAGCTAAGGTCAAGACTTCGCAACCTGTCTCCGTAATTAACAAGTCATCCTCAATACGAACACCGTATTTGTCATCCAAATAGATTCCAGGCTCATCCGTCAAGACCATACCAGCCTTGATAGTCTCGTCAGATTTTCCAAAGTAAGGATATTCGTGAATGTCCAAACCAATCCCGTGCCCAATCCCGTGCGTGAAGTTGGCTCCATAACCAGCCGCATTGATAATCTCACGAGGAATAGCGTCAAACTCGCGGTAGGTGACACCTTCCTTGGCCTGCTCAATCAAAGCCTTATTGGCACGCAAGACCACATCATAAATCTCACGCTCTTGGTCTGTCACATGACCGATATGGATGGTACGCGTCATATCGCTAACATAATGTTGGTAGTAGCAGCCAAAATCCAGTGTCAGCGTTTCACCAGTTTGGATAACTTTCTCTGAGGCTCTTCCATGGGGCATAGCAGAGCGGTAGCCAGATGCCACGATAAACTCAAATGATGCCCCTTCAGCACCGAGTTGACGCATGCGGTGGTCAAGGAAATGATTGACGTCCATCTCAGTCGTCTGACCTGGTTTGATAAAGTCAAGAACATCAATAAAGGCCTGGTCTGAAATCTGACATGCACGGCGAATAGTCGCAATTTCCTTCGCATCCTTAATCATACGCAAGTCTTCGATAAAGTTTGACATAGCAACCAACTGACACCCCTCAAAAATGCTGGTCAGACTTTGATAGAAACCATAGGTCACCTGGCTATCAAAACCAATGGTTTCAAGCCCATCTTCCTTAATCACCTTTGCAATCTCTTCAAGGGCAAAACGGCTCTCGATAATATCAAAACCTTTAACTGATGCCTTAGCTATCAAGGTATAACGCGAATCAGTCACAAACAAGCGACGCTTGCCACTGATGAAGACAGTCGCCTCTGTCCCCCAAAAACCTGTCAAGTAGTAAATATTGTTTTGACCAGTCACCAAGATTCCCTCAACAGCTGATTGAGCTAATTTTGCTTCAAATTTTTCAACACGCGCTTGCATGATCCACCTCCGAAAATTATATAGGATTATTATAGCAGAAAAATGCAGATAAGAAAAACTACCGTCAAAAAGACAGTAGCCATCACTTAACGCGAACGTAATTCAACTGGTTCTAAGAAAATCAATTGACCTAACTTTGCAGCACCAACAATTCTAGCTTTGATATGTAAATTTGTACCTAAAGGAACACTGTCCGTATCATCTGTAAAATTCAAATCATAGAAGTTCACATTCTCAAACTTCATCGGAATCCCCGTATAATTTGATGTATTTTCGTCTATCCAATCGCCAGTCTCCAACAAGAAATCAAAGCGTGTATCATAATTTCCATAGGGTGCGGTATAGGCAACATGACCATCAAATTCGACAATTTGTCCCTTATACTTTTCTACAAATTCTTTAGCCTTATTCTCGTCGTAATTCGAGGTGACATAAGCAAAATCTGGATTATCAACCGTAATAACTTCTTCCTTAACAGGCTCAGTTACTTCTTCCACAGAGGAACTTGGGGTTGTACTAGCATTGGATGAACTTTCACTGGTCTCTACAGGTTCACTGCTACTTTCCTCAGTTTCGTTATCATATTCTTTAAATGTATGATAGTGGATGGTAATAGGAACATCTTTCTCGAATAAATCTCCCTTTGAAAAAACCTCCTCACCCTTGACAGTAATTTTTTCAATCTCACCATCTTTTGTAAAAATACCAAATGTTAGATCATCAATTTTCTGAGTGGTTACATTTTCAAAACCAGCATCCTCTAACTGCTTTTTCACAGACTGGAAATCCGTATCTTCTGGATTCGCACTCACAGGAATAGCAATCTTATTGGTATCAACATTTTCACTGCTTTCTCCACAGGCAGTCAACATAAAACTTGCTAAAAGTGTTGTCAACAAAAATAGCATTTTCTTCAACATAATAAACTCCTTTGCTTTTTCTTATCCATATTTTACTATATAAATACCAACTTTACAATACATTTTGTAATACAATTTGTAACATTTATTATCCTTCGTTTTCTCTATACACTAATAGTATGGAGGGTGATATGGCTTTTAAATTAAAATCTGATAAAAAAGAGACTGAAATCAAAACAATTCGATTTCCATCCGAGTTAGTTGATAAAATTGAGGAGGCTATTGTCAAAAAAGAAGTTAGTTTTTCCAGTTTTGTCATTCAGGCCTGTAACTATGCCCTGCAAAACATGGATAAAGAAGAGTAAAAAAGAGCCAATCAGCTCTTTTTTCTATGTATTATCTCAACTTACTCTTCAAATACTGGCCTGTAAAGCTGGCTGGGTTAGCTGCTACTTCTTCTGGTGTCCCTGTCGCAACAACGGTACCACCGCCGACACCGCCTTCTGGCCCCATGTCGATAATGTGGTCAGCTGTCTTGATAACATCCAGATTGTGTTCGATGACCAGCACGGTATTGCCATCATCAACAAAACGAGCTAAAACCTTTAACAATTGAGCAATATCCTCGGTATGCAAGCCAGTCGTTGGCTCATCCAGAATATAGAGAGATTTACCAGTTGATCGCTTGTGAAGCTCAGATGCCAATTTCATCCGCTGGGCTTCCCCACCAGATAGGGTGGTTGCTGGCTGACCTAGAGTAACGTAGCCCAAGCCCACATCTTGAATGGTACGGAGTTTGCGCTCAATCTTCGGAATGTGTTTGAAGAACTCGACCGCATCATTGACCGTCATATCAAGGACCTGGGCGATATTTTTCTCCTTGTAGTGTACTTCCAAGGTTTCAGAATTGTAACGGTGTCCATGACAGACTTCGCAAGGAACAAAGACATCTGGCAAGAAATGCATTTCAATCTTGATAATCCCGTCACCAGAGCAGGCTTCACAACGACCACCTTTGACGTTAAAGGAGAACCGTCCCTTCTTGTAACCACGAATTTTGGCTTCATTGGTCTGGGCAAACAAATCCCGAATATCATCGAAGACACCTGTGTAGGTAGCTGGGTTGGAACGCGGTGTCCGTCCAATCGGACTTTGGTCAATATCAATCAAGCGATCCAAGTGTTCAATTCCTGAAATGGACTTGAACTTGCCTGGCTTGTCCGAATTGCGATTGAGCTTCTGGGCGATAGCTTTTTTCAAAATGGAATTAACCAGGGTTGACTTACCTGAACCAGACACCCCTGTCACCGCTACAAATTTCCCAAGTGGGAACCGAACAGTCACATCTTGCAGGTTGTTTTCCTTGGCACCGGTCACCTCTAAGAAACGACCATTGCCAACACGGCGTTCCAAAGGAACTGGAATTTCACGTTTACCAGACAGGTATTGGCCTGTAATGGATTTCTTGTTTTTAGCTACTTGGGCTGGTGTGCCAGAGGCCACGATTTCTCCGCCAAAGACACCCGCACCTGGACCGATGTCAATCAACCAGTCCGCCTCACGCATGGTGTCCTCATCATGCTCCACCACAATCAAGGTATTGCCCAAATCACGCATTTTCTTAAGACTGGCAATCAGGCGGTCGTTGTCCCGCTGGTGCAGACCGATCGACGGCTCATCCAGAATATAGAGGACACCTGACAGGTTGGACCCAATCTGGGTCGCCAAACGAATCCGCTGGCTCTCACCACCCGAAAGCGTACCTGCTGCTCGTGAAAGCGTTAGGTAATTTAGACCAACGTTGTTAAGGAAGGAAAGGCGATCCTTGATTTCCTTGACAATGGGCGTCGCAATCGTCGCTTCATTTTCAGACAAGGTCAGATTTTCAATCACTTCCAGATGATCCGCCACGGACAAATCAGACAACTGCCCGATATGAAGTCCCTGCTCGCCACCAACTTTAACAGAAAGGGCTTGGTCATTGAGGCGATAGCCATGGCAGGTTCCACAGGTCAGCTCATTCATGTAGGCCTTCATAACCGTCCGAGTATAGTCACTGTTAGTTTCACGGTAGCGGCGATTGATATTGGTAATCAAGCCTTCAAAGGGAATATCGATATCACGCACCCCACCGAATTCATTTTCATAATGGAAATGGAATTCTTTACCATCCGATCCATTGAAAATCAGGTTCTTCTCCTCTTCCGTCAATTCCTCGAAAGGCTTGTCCATGTCCACACCAAAGTGATTCATGGCCTGCTCCAACATCTGAGGATAGTAGTTGGATGAGATTGGATTCCACGGAGCCAAGGCACCGTCACGCAAGGTCTTGCTGGCATCTGGGACAATCAAATCCGTATCCACTTCCAGCTTCATGCCCAAACCGTCACAATCGCTACAAGATCCAAAAGGAGCATTGAAAGAGAAAAGACGAGGCTCCAACTCGGGCACTGTAAAACCACAAACTGGGCAGGCATAGTACTCAGAGAAAAGCATTTCCTTCTCATCCATGGTGTCAATGATGACATAACCGTCCGCAATTCGAAGAGCAGCCTCAATCGAATCAAACAAGCGAGAACGAATGCCCTCCTTGATGACAATTCGATCGACCACGACCTCAATATTATGAGCCTTGCTCTTGGACAATTCAGGCACTTCAGACACATCATAGACATCCCCATTGACACGGACCCGCACATAGCCATCCTTCTGCACCTTCTCAAAAATGGTCTTGTGTTGACCCTTTTTCTTGCGAACAATCGGTGCTAGAATCTGCAAACGTTGGCGTTCTGGCAATTCCAAAACCTCATCGACAATCTGCTCCACCGAAGAAGCCGCAATGGCCCCGTGCCCATTGATACAGTAAGGCACCCCTACCCGAGCATAAAGCAAGCGGAGATAGTCATTGATTTCTGTTGCCGTTCCAACCGTCGAACGCGGATTCCGCGACGTCGTTTTTTGGTCAATGGAAATAGCAGGGCTGAGACCCTCTATGGAATCCACATCAGGCTTGTCCATATTGCCCAAGAACTGACGAGCATAGGCAGACAAGGACTCCACATAGCGACGTTGGCCTTCGGCATACAAGGTATCAAAAGCCAAACTCGACTTACCAGAGCCTGACAAACCAGTCACCACCACCAACTTCTCACGCGGAATTGTCACATCAATATTTTTTAAATTATGGGCACGAGCCCCATGAATCACAATATTTTCTTGCATAACATGATATAAGTGCGTTTACGAGATAACTGGTGACGGTCAACTAGCTCCGCGTCACCAGACGAAACTGCCTATGGGCAATTTCTATATCTTGTATTAGCTCGATTTTCAAAAAATATCGTTTTGAAAATCTCACGTCAAGAAACCGTATAAAACTCGACGCTTTTAGCACGCATTCAAATCCTTTCTAAAGATACAAAGACCGTAAAACGCACAGTCAAAATAGGCGGTAAGTCCGAAATCTGTGATTTCGAAGACACACCCTCGTCAAGACAACTAGTGCTTTCACAGGTTGAAAACCGAAAAAGGCACAGATGTCTACGACGCAGAAGCCAGTTCCACATGCTTAAACATGAAGAAACCAGCAATTTTTCAAACAGCGTATAGGGCGTGTTCAGTTCCTTTCAAAATCAGCTATAAATAGGCAAGCATCCTATCCAGCATAAAATATACCCCATTATATCACACTTCAAAAAAATCATTCCGTATTCCTGCATTTTTTGGTATAATAAAGGGTACGTTTACATGCAAGAATGAAAAGGAGGGCACTGATATGAAACAGATTTTTCTATCAACTATGACTGATTTAGAAGAAATCCAAACCTTTGAACCAGGCGCTTGGATCAACTTGGTCAACCCCTCCCAGAGTGAGTCCATGGAAGTGTCCGAGCATTACAAGATTGATATCGCCGACCTGAGGGCACCTCTCGATGCAGAAGAAACTTCTCGTATCACGGTCGAAGATGACTACACCTTGATTGTCGTCGACGTTCCCATCTTGGAAGAGCGGAATAACAAGACCTACTATATCACCATTCCGCTTGGTATTATCCTGACAGATGACGCCATTATCACGACCTGTTTAGAGCCACTGCCGCTCTTTGATCAATTTATCCACAGACGCCTGCGCAACTTCTTTACCTTTATGAAGTCACGCTTCGTTTTCCAAATTCTCTATCGAAATGCCCAGCTCTACCTGTCTGCCCTGCGGACCATTGACCGAAAGAGCGAGGAAATCGAGAAACAGCTCCACGAAGCCACTCGAAATGAAGAACTGATTGTCCTCATGGAATTGGAAAAAACTATCGTCTACTTCAAGGCCTCTCTCAAAACCAATGAACGCCTGGTCAAAAAACTGGCCAGCTCCACCCGCCTCCTCCGCAAATACGAGGAGGATGAGGACTTGCTGGAAGATACCCTGGTCGAAACCCAACAGGCTATTGAGATGGCGGACATCTATGGTTCTATCCTGAACTCCATGACCCATGCCTTTGCCTCAATCATTTCTAACAACCAGAATACCATTATGAAAACCCTGGCCCTCATGACCATCGTCATGTCCATACCGACCATGGTCTTCTCGGCTTACGGCATGAACTTCAAGGACAATATTATTCCCTTCAATGATATTCCCCATGCCTTCTGGTGGATTATCTTGTTTGCCTTTGCTATCAGTTTATCACTCACCTTCTACTTCATTCGCAAGAGATGGTTTTAACATAGGAGATTATTATGACACTTTCAAACCTTCCTTCCTTAACGAAGAAAAACCAGGAATTCATCCATATTGCCACCAATCAATTGATTAAGGATGGAAAATCCGACCAAGAAATCAAGTCACTCTTGGAAGAAATTTTACCAACAATTATCGAACACCAAAAATCTGGCACTACCGCCCGCAACTTATTTGGCCCCCCAAGTGAATGGGCTGCCAGCAAAACCAAACAAGCTCAAGAAGAAGCTGAAACAGTAGTCTATAACGAAAACCCTTGGTTAATGTGGTTAGATTCTAGCCTATTGATGTTGGCATTGATTGGTGCCATCAACGGTATCATGAACCTATTGGGCCAAGGAAGCCAATACGGCCTCATCACTCTCCTGGTCATTGGTTTTGGTATCGGCGCGGGAATGTATATGATGTACCATTTTGTCTATCGTGAACAAATCAAAACTGGCCAACGACCAAAACTAGTCAAAGCTATCTTGTATCTAGGTTTGGCTACTCTTGCCTGGTCGGTTGTCTTCATCCTGGCTTCACTCATCCCAAACAGTATCAATCCCGCTCTACCGCCACTTGCAACCTTGCTTCTCGCAGCTGCTGCTTTCGGTCTTCGATACTGGCTCAAGCGAAAATACAATATCCGCAATGCCATGCAGCCTGTGCAATGATCATTCAATTCCATTTCAACTGTTACAAACTTGCAAGCGACGCGTTGTAGCCGTCATAGAAAGTGCTCGGGTTATCCGATCCACCTACGATATAATCTACACTCCGTTTCGGTGTGATACGAAATATAATTTATACATCCCAGCTGTTGGCCTCCAAAGCTGGGATGTAGCTTCTGTTCAATCATTTTTTGTAACACGAAGGTTGGCCACCTAGACGAGCATAGCTACCTGCTCCAAGCAACGACTGCCAAGCTGATGAAGACTCCATTAACCCAGTTTGTCGAAGGGATCTTCGCTAACATCGTTGTAAACATCGCAGTCTTCATCTCTATGCGTATGAAGGATGATACTGGACGTGTCATTTCCTTGATTTTCATCATCTTCATCTTTGCCTTCCTTGACTTCGAGCACGTGATCGCTAACTTCTCTACCTTCTCTCTTGCTTTCTTTGCAAATGGCGGAGCTGTTGAGGGGATGACGGTGATGAGCGTATTGAGCAACTTCCTCTTCTCAGGTCTTGGAAACTTTGTCGGTGGAGGACTTCTAATCGGTCTGCTCTATAGCTGGCTCAGCAACAAATCAAAACTTTACATCGACTAATCCGAATGAATACGGTTGGACTTCCAGCCGTATTTTTTTTGTAATTTTTGCACAAATATTCTTGACAAAATATTTGTTTAGGTGTATATTTGTTATATACCAAGATTTGATATATAACAAATAACAAATATATACCAAATCCAAACCTAATCACCCAACTACCAAAGAAAGGAGTGTCCTATGCATTTTCCCGTACCTGCAGTACTGACGGAATTTCTCATTATGGCCATTTTAGAATCCAATGATTCCTACGGCTATGAGATCTGTCAGACCATCAAGCTGATTTCCAACATAAAGGAATCTGCCCTCTATCCCATTCTGAAACGCCTGGAACAACAGGATCTCTTGACCACCTATTCTCAGGAATTTCAAGGACGGATGAGGAAATATTATAGTTTAACCCAGCTAGGCCATGAAGAATTGGTCCAACTCAAAGAAGATTGGGATATCTATACGACTACTATCAACGGCATCATAGAAGGGAGTGTCCGCCATGACAAGAACTGAGTACATGGAGCAACTTGAAAAACATTTGAAAAAGTTGCCCCACAAGGAATACTTGGAAGCCAAAAACTTTTTTGAAGAATACTTTGACGAGGCAGGTCCTGAACGTGAAGCCGATATCATGGAAGAGCTGGGATCTCCTAAGGAAGCAGCCAATGAACTGATCAACAACATGCTCAACCGTCAATTAGAAGATACAGCTCCAACACAAGATGAGACCAGTCCACAAGACAAGCGCTTCTTGCTTACCCTAGCTTTTTTGAGCGCTGCCCTTCTCATTTCTACCTTCTTCCTCTTTGTTGAACCACTGCTTGGAATCATGGGAATCTTCCTGGTCACTATCAGCGCAGCTTTTTACATCGGTAAAAACTTAGAGCAATTGAAGCATACACGGAAAACAGTTTGGTTGGCCAGTCTTGCTCTGATTACCCTTCCGATTACCATCCCTCTTCTTCTCTTGCTGACCGGGGCCTTGTTGGGCTTGGTATTATTAATTATCGCCTTCATCATTGGTGCATTTGGTTTAGGAGTCGGCTTGATGGTTACTGGTGGTTCCTTGATTTGGGAAGGATTTACCTTGCTATCAAAAGGATTCAATGTCTTCATCATGGGTTTTGGTGCTGGCATATCCTTGTTTGGTGCGGCAATCCTACTCTACCTTTTGACCGGATTTTTCACCTATTGGGCATGGCGCTTGGTCAAAACCTTCTTCCAATGGATCTTGAAACGAGGTAAACGAGCATGAAAAAGAAACTTACGATCGCCCTCATCACGGGCTTTGTCAGCTTGATTTCTGGCTTGATTCTGGTTGGAATTGGATTTTTCTCTGGGGGTCTCAACCACCTGGAAGAAATCGCAAAGCCAAATCAGGTTCAAACATCCTATACTTCCCTATCAGAAATCCAGATTAAAGATCTTCCGCATTCAGTTACAATCAAGGAATCAACTGATGGACTCTTCCATGTGTCCTATGCCAACTCAAAAAATAACACCCACAACACAGTTGAAGTCACTGAGAAAAATGGCATCCTGGCTCTCAGCTCAAAAAATCCCCAACTGTCCATTCAAGGTATCATGCAGTTTCTCGGGGAAAGATTAGCCGATGACACTATTGACATCTACTCTGTTACCATTGAAGTTCCAACAGGTAAGCAACTGGACAGACTCATCAGTAACAATACCTATAATCGCTACTACGATAGTCTCTACATTGAAAATGTCTATATCAAGGAAATGACCGTCGAGCAAGGCGGGATGCTCTATCTCAACAATGTCCAATTGGAATCAGGTACTGTAAGTAGTTACTATACAAATATCAGTAAATCAACGATTAAAAATACCACTATCTCTGCACAAGGTGACAATATCCATTTCTATCAGACCCAGCTCGAAAATGTTTCTGTTGAAAACTATGGCCAACTGGATTTGATTGAAGGAACTCTCCTAGGAGACAACAAATTCCTCCCACACGAAGACCGAGCTTATACCGTGACCAATATCGATCTGACTGACCAATCATTAGCAGACATCAACCTCCAGATTCAAAATAAGCTTGACTTGAGAAGTCTAGGCGAATTTATGGGCTACCACTACGAGTCAGATGAAGAGTGGGAAACTGCCCAAAGCGAATCAACTCTGATTGACGAAAGTCAGTTGAATGACATTGGTATTTTTACAAGAGACCAGTATGAAAAACTAGATGTCAAGGAAACAGGAGATGGTTTTAGTCTGACTGTTGAGAAAAAAGAAAGCAAAAACAAATTAACCGTTGAAGCAACCAACGCGACTATCAACCTCCGTGATCCAAAATAAATGACCGAACAGCTAACAAAGACCAACTTAGGAAGCCTAAGTTGGTCTTTTCGTTCTATTGTAGGCAGACTTACTTGCTCGTTAAGCCTTTCTTCAAGCTTCTCCAAAAGCCGATATCATCGGTCTGTAAAATCAAGCCTGCATAGGATTTGCCAATGAAGACGATTGCGCCAATCGTGGTCGCTGCAAGAATGAAGAAGGATAGCCAGATTTCCCAGCTACTTGCCCAGCCATTTATCTGGCGAATCGGCATAAAGAAGGAGGATAAAAATGGGATAAAAGATCCGATTTTCACCACCATATGTTCTTGCGCTTGTTGCCCAAAGGTCATGGCCCCTAAAAAGCCGATGATAATAGGATACATAACCGGTTGAACAGCCTTGTTGACATCTTCTGGCCTCACCACAAGAGAGCCACACAAGGAAGCCAGGGTTACTCCTAGGAGCAGTCCGAAAATAGCAAAGAGAATCATGGTCCAGTCCAAGTTGTCTAAAACAGCTTGCACCAAGACCTGGTTTGACTCAAAGATTTCCTTGGTCAATTCCAATTGTCCTGCTAGGTGATAGGCCAAGATGCCACCTACAAGATAGACACCCAAATGGGTCGCAATGACGAGGAAGATGCCAAAGATGCGACCATAGAAATAGGTCCAGGCTGGAACACTAGAGAAAATCACTTCCATGATTTTCGTTCCCTTTTCACTGGCTACCTCCTGGGCAGTTGTAGAAGCATAAACAATAGTCATGATGTACATGAGGAAAATCAAGCCAAAGAAGGTAATCATCTGTCCAATTTTTTCCAGCCCCTCTTGGTCACCAACTTCCTCCACATAGGAAGGCTGGATGGCTAGAAATTCAAGCTGAGTTGGTGTCAATTGAGCATTTGCTTCATTGAGCTGCTGCTGCAAGCTCTCTAGAATAGACTGGAAGGTTTGCTGAACGGATTGAGAAGGGACCTCATTTCCATGATAGGTCGCCTGGTACTGCTGGTCCACTACTGCGACCTTGATATAGCCTTCCAACTCTTCTTCTGAAAGCTGCTGCTTGGCCTCTTCTTCTGTCACAAGAACCAAGTCTAAGTCAAGTGTCGCAAAGGCCATTTGGGCCATAAAGTCCTCACTTACGAGACCAATTTTTTCCGACCCAGCATCCATGCTAGAGCTTGTTAGATAGCCTGTTCCCAAAGATATGCCGAGAAAGAGGAAAGGGGATAGGACCATAAAAACAAAGGACCAGGATTTGACCTGCCGTAGGTAGGTCTCTTTTGCGACTAGGATAAAAGATTTCATTCTGCCACCCCCGATTTGATTTTAAAGATTTCATCAATGGTTGGCGCCTGCTGGTCAAAGGTTGCCAGATAGTGACCACCACTGATCAACTGGAAGAGCTCTGGACCTGCTGCTTCATCGTCTAGGACAAGGCGCCATTTATCGTGATTGGTCATTTGAACAGAGAGGACATGGGGCAGGCCTTCTAGCTGCTCTCTCGGAATATCCGAGGAAACAAAGAGGCGGGTCCGACCAAACTGCCGACGAATATCCTGAATGCCTCCATTCAAGACCAGCTGCCCATCTTGGATCATCAAGAGTTGGTCACAGAGTTCCTCCACATTGGTCATAACATGATCTGAAAAGATGATGGTTGCCCCGCGCTCCTTTTCCTCTAAAATCACACGTTTTAGGAGGGCGGTGTTGACAGGGTCCAACCCAGAAAAGGGCTCATCCAAAATAATCAGGTCTGGTTCATGGAGCAAAGTTACAATCAACTGAATCTTTTGCTGGTTTCCTTTGGATAGGCTTTTAATCTTGTCTGTCACCTTGCCCTTGACTTCCAACTTTTCCATCCAAAACGGTAGTTTTTCAGCCACTTCTTTCTTGGTCAATCCCTTTAAACTTGCCAAATACCGGACCTGTTCAAAAACAGAAAGCTTGGGCATGAGGCTCCGCTCTTCTGGTAGATAGCCGATTTTTGAAAACAAGTCTGGCGTGACAGCCTGCTGGTCGAGGGCAATCTCTCCCTCGTAGCTGACAAATCCTAGTAAGGAATGGAAGAAAGTAGTTTTTCCTGCACCATTTTTCCCTACCAAACCACAAATGGTTCCTGATGGAATAATAAAAGAAATGTCCTTCAAGACTTCCTTGGTCCCGTAACTTTTACATAAGTGACGAACTTCTAACATCTCAACCTCCTAAAAATTTCTTGTTTTTATTCTACTCCTTTTTTAGTGTTCTGTAAAGAATGCATTGAAAAAAATGCATAAAAATAACAGAGCAGGAAGCCTGCTCTGCTATTTTCAGAAAATCCTTCGCTATTTTCTTATATTTTCATCATCACAGGCGAATAAATCGTGATATAATGATTACGCAAACGTTTTCTTAAGGAGATCATTATGATAGAAGCGCAGCATTTATCCAAAACCTACTACGTGGTCGATAAGGAGGTGGGGCTAAAAGGCTCAATTAAGGCCTTCTTCAAGCCCAATAAAAAAAACATTCAGGCGGTGCAGGATATCTCCCTGTCCATTCAGAAGGGGGAGATTGTCGGTTATATCGGATCCAACGGGTCCGGCAAGTCGACTACGATTAAAATGTTGACAGGGGTGCTACACGCCGATGAAGGCACGGTCACCATTAACGGCCTGGTTCCCAAGGACAATCGCAAGGCGGTCAACAAGCAGATTGGTGTCCTTTTTGGGCAGAAATCACATCTGGATTGGAACCTGCCTGTGCAGGAGTCCTTTATTCTCCATGCCAAAATCTATGATGTACCTGAGGCGGTTTTTCAGGAACGACTGGCACGCTTGATTGACTTGCTGGATTTGGCAGACATTATGAAGCAGTCCATCCGCAATCTGTCTCTGGGACAGCGGGTCCGCTGTGAATTTGCGGCTATTTTTCTCCACCAGCCTTCTGTGGTCTTTCTGGACGAGCCAACCATCGGCCTGGACGCTAGTGTCAAGGAGACCATTCGTTCTTTTATTCGCTACATGAATGAAGAGCACGGCACGACTTTCTTGATTACTTCCCACGATATGAAGGACATTGAAACCCTCTGCGAGCGGATTTTCATCATCGATAAGGGGAAAAAGGTCTATGACGGCTCACTCAGTCAGCTCAAAGAGCGGTTTTCTCAAATCAAAACCATTAGTTTTTCTACCGAGCATCCACTGACCAAAGATATTCAGGCGGCTGGTCTGGAATTTGACCGCAAGGATGATTACCACTTCGACATTCACTATCAGGCTAACCAATGGACCAGTGCCCAGGTCATTACCTTGGTCTTTGAGCAGATTGAGGTCGATGATGTGACCATGAAGGAGCTGGAAATTGAGTCCATTGTCCGTCAGATTTACGAGGAGGGCATCCATGCGTAAGTACCTCTACATGACGCGGCTGACTATGATGACAGCCCTGCAGTACAAGGCCTTTTTCCTGGCTTCCTTCGTGTCTGTGCTGGCACGCATTTTGGTGTCTCTCTTTGTCTGGAAGACCATTTTCTTCACACAGCCTGAGGTCAATGGTTACAACCTCCAGACCTTTACCACCTATATCATCTTCGCTAGCCTCTTGGCAAGTCTCAACTCCTTTTCAATCGGTGAAGACCTGTCCCACTCGATTTTGCAAGGGCAGATTGCTGGGGAATTTTTGCGGCCCTACTCTTTTATCCTCTCCCTCTTCTTCAAGGATTTAGGGACAAAATTGATTGAACTCTTCAAGTTTTTGGTGGTCTTTTTCATCATCCTCTTGGTGCAGAGTGATTTTTACCTACCAGATGGAAAGACTATATTAGTCTTTCTCCTATCTGCTATCTTGGGAATGTTTATTGTGCAATTCTTAGACTTGGCTTTTGGTTTTGCGACTTTCTTTACGGTCAATGCTTGGGGAGTCATGCTGCTACGCATGGGACTCTTCAACCTGTCATCCGGAGCCCTCTTACCGCTAAGCTTTTACCCTGAAAAAGTCGAAAAAGTCTTGAGTTTCATGCCCTATAACTATGCAATCAATGTGCCTATTTCTATTCTCTTAGGCAGAGAAACTGACCTGTCCTTGCTGGGCTTGCAGTTGCTCTGGTTGCCTGTCCTTGCTGGCTTTATCGCGGCTCTATGGTCCCAAGCCAAGCGAAAAATTGTCATTTTTGGAGGCTAGGATGAAAAAGTATATAGGTCTTTATTTGTACAATGTCAAGGTCTTCATGATGGCCCAGATGTCTTTTCGGGTAGATTTTTTCATCGGTCTGGTCTCATCTTTGGTGGAGCAGGTGGTCTATTTGATTTTCCTCAATGTCCTTTTTAGTAATATCAAGGAGATTGCAGGCTTTAACTACGGGCAGATGCTGTTTATCTATGGAATGGCAACGGTGGGGCGGTCGGTCCACTTGATTTTCTTTGATAATCTGTGGATGTTCGGTAGCCGCTACATTCGTCGGGGGGAGTTTGAACGCCTCTTGCTCTTGCCGGTCAATCCGCTCTTTCAGCTGGTCTGCGAACGAATTCAGCCTCAGGGCATCGGTACGACGATGATTGGTGGCGTGGCTCTCTGGCAGTCTTCGCAGATTTTGGGCTTGGAATGGTCTGTCTGGAAGATTCTCCTGTTGGTTTTTATTACTATTTGCATCGGTCTGCTCTATGCGGCTATTCAGCTGGGACCAACAGCTCTTGCCTTTTGGATTGTGGAATCTTTCCCGCTCACCATGGGAATATTCGCCCTCAACCAAATGGCCCAATACCCCCTTAATATCTATCCAAAAGTCATTCAATTCCTGCTGATTTTTGTCTTCCCCTATGCCTTTACCGCCTACTTCCCAGCCCTCTATTTCCTGGACCTCTCCATGTGGGGCCTCGCACTCCCACTCGTCGTCACCCTTATCTTTACTATCAACTACAAACTCTTCAAATATGGCATGACTAAGTTTACGAGTGTTGGTGGTTGACGGAGCCTGGGAAGAGGCTCCGTCAAGTTGGAGATAGAGGCGACCAGAGTCGGCTGTCATTAACAAGTCTACGGATAGACTTGCTCAAGTTGGAGATAAAAGCTAGCGACAGCTAGCCACAGAATGAAGACAAACATCTCGATTGATGTTTGTCTTTTTCTGTTTATTGGTCTGATAGTCGGTCTTTTTGCCAGAATCGTGGCTATTTGTACAATATAAAAAGGCTTCCCTGCCCTCATTTTTACCAATTTCTTGAGATTTAAACACGCCAAAGTCAGTCCAACCTTATCTTCCATTTTGGACTTGCCTTTCTCTCTTGTATAACGAAGATTGTGGTACTCGTTGGCTGTCCCAAAGAGGCGTTCAATCTCCTCACTGCGCAATTGTGCTTCTCAAGTTTAACGAGCACAAGTAAAAACGACCTATCAGTGTTGAACCTATCTAGTTTCTAGGGGGCTAGCTAAATAGGGCTTTGAAGTTCCTAATTCGCTCTCATATTTTCAAGCTCATGAAAAAATCGCCACACCGGGCGATTGCGCCTTTCCAGTTTCTAGAGCGCAAGAAAAAATGACCCGTTGGGGTCATTTTTTTAATCTTCGTTTACGAATGGTAGCAATGCCATAACGCGAGCACGTTTGATAGCTGTTGTTACTTTACGTTGGTTTTTAGCTGAAGTTCCAGTTACACGACGTGGAAGGATTTTTCCACGTTCTGAAATGAAACGGCTAAGAAGCTCAGTATCTTTGTAATCAACATATTCAATTTTGTTAGCTGCGATATAGTCAACTTTTTTACGGCGTTTGAAACCGCCACGACGTTGTTGAGCCATGTGTTTTTCTCCTTTATATATTTAGTATCGACCTAAAATGGTAGGTCATCGTCTGAAATATCCATTGGGTTTGATGCACCAAATGGACTTTCTTCTCGAGCGAAGTTCGGTGTAGATTGTGCAGGTGCTTGGTAGGATGAACCAAAATCATTTCCACCAGCAAACGAGTTGCCTGG
Source organism: Streptococcus suis (assembly GCA_024583055.1). NCBI lineage: Bacteria > Bacillati > Bacillota > Bacilli > Lactobacillales > Streptococcaceae > Streptococcus > Streptococcus suis. The sequence goes on along the minus strand of CP102145.1, from coordinate 1,709,943 downwards.
GTTTGATTGATAAGCTCCACCTTGTCCTTCACGGGCAGTACGGCTTTCCAAGAGTTGGAAACTTTCTGCAACCACCTCAGTCACATAGACACGTTGCCCTTGTTGGTTATCATAGCTACGAGTCTGAATTCGACCTGTAACCCCAATCAGAGCACCTTTTTTAGCCCAATTTGCTAAGTTTTCAGCTTGTTGGCGCCAAATGACTACGTTGATAAAGTCCGCTTCACGCTCGCCATTTTGATTTTTAAAATTACGGTTAACCGCAAGTGTAAAAGTCGCAACAGCTTGGTTTGACGGAGTGTAACGAAGTTCTGCATCGCGGGTCATGCGACCAACCAATACTACATTATTTATCATATAAAACCTTCTTACGCGTCAAGTTTCACAATCATGTGACGAAGAATGTCGCCGTTGATTTTTGACAAACGGTCAAACTCTTTAAGAGCTTCGTCGTTAGTCGCTTCAACGTTAACGATGTGGTACAAACCTTCACGGAAATCTTGGATTTCGTAGGCAAGGCGACGTTTTTCCCATGCTTTTGATTCAACGATTGTTGCACCGTTGTCAGTCAAAATAGAGTCAAAGCGTGCTACCAAAGCGTTTTTAGCTTCTTCTTCAATGTTTGGACGAATAATATAAAGAATTTCGTATTTAGCCATTGATATGTTCCTCCTTTTGGTCTAATGCCCCCAGGTCCTAGCCTGTGGGAAGTGAGGGATACTCACAAGAAACTATTATATCATATTTGGACCAAATAGCAAGAAAAACATCCACAAAATACACAAGAAAAGAACAGTCAGACTGCTCTTCTCATGGATTATTCTACACTAAATAGATATGGATAGACTGGTTGGTTTCCTTGATGGATTTCAACCTCGACATCTTCAAATTTCTCTTCCAATTGGTCAGCAAGGGCTTGTGCTGTATCCTCGTCACCATCCTCACCAATATAAATAGTCACGATTTCACTATCTTCATCCAACATTTTATCAAAGGTAGCAACAAGCGTCTCCATCATATCTGGATTAGAAACCACAATCTTGCCATCAACCATACCAAGGTTATCATTCTCATGGATTTCAAGACCATCAATGGTTGTATCACGGACCGCAGTTGTCACGCTACCACTTTTCACTTCTGCAAGCGATGCTGTCATGGCTTCAAAGTTGCTTTCCAAATCACGACTTGGATCAAAGGCAAGCAAGCTAGTGAAGCCTTGTGGTAGAGTCTTGGTTTCTACAACCTTAACCGCCACTTCAGCAACTTCTGCTGCAGTCTGAGCCGCCATCAAGATGTTCTTGTTGTTTGGCAACAAGATGACATTGCGAGCATTGACCAATTCAATAGCATTGACAAAATCCTCTGTTGAAGGGTTCATGGTCTGACCACCTGAAATCACATAGTCAACTCCTTGTGATTTGAAGATTTCTGTCAATCCTTCTCCAGCTGCAACGGCAATAATGCCGTATTCTTTTTGTTCAGCCGGTTTTTGGAAAGCTTCTTCTTTTTCAACCTGCGCTTCATGTTGCTCACGCATATTGTCCACTTTTACCTTGACCAAGCTACCATATTGGAGACCTGCTTGCATAACCAAGCCTGGATCTTCTGTATGGACGTGAACTTTTACAATTTCATCATCGTTGACAACTAGGAGAGAATCCCCAAGGTCATTAAGGTAGTTACGGAATTCTTCATAATCAAAGTCTTTCACATAAGTAGGACCTTGGCGAAGGGCAACCATGATTTCCGTACAGTAACCAAAGGTAATGTCCTCAGTCGCTACATGACCAGCAACTGACTTGTGGTGTTCTGCATTAATCATTTCTGTCATGACTGCTGGAGTTGCTTCAAAATCCTCAGAAGCAATGTATTCACCCGTCAAAGCTGACAAGAAACCTTCGTAGATATAAACAAGACCTTGACCACCAGAGTCAACAACCCCAACTTCTTTCAAGACTGGAAGCATATCAGGTGTTTTCTTGAGGGCACGGTTGGCACCTTCAAGGGTTGCACGCATGACTTCAATGGCATCATCTGTTTCTTCTGCTTTTTTAAGGGCCGCTGTTGCAGCTCCACGAGAAACAGTCAAGATGGTCCCCTCAACCGGCTTCATAACGGCCTTATAAGCCACTTCTACACCATGTTGAAAGGCCTGTGCCAAGTCTTTACCGTCCAATTCATCCTTGCCCTTGACAGACTGACCGAAACCACGGAACAATTGTGACGTAATCACACCAGAGTTCCCGCGAGCACCCATAAGCAAACCTTTTGACAAGATTTGAGCGACTTCACCAACTGTGTTTGCTGGCTTGTCTGCCACTTCTTTGGCACCATTGGTGATGGTCATTCCCATGTTGGTTCCAGTATCGCCATCTGGTACTGGAAATACGTTTAATGAGTTTACATATTCAGCTTGTTTATTCAATCGAGTAGATGCTGCCTGCACCATTTCTTGAAATAAACTAGTAGTAATTTTAGACACAATTATTCTCCTACGACTTTAATATTTTGGATGAAAACATTAACGGCATCCACAGAGATACCCAGTTGATTTTCCAAGTTGAACTTGACACGTTCTTGGATATTGCGAGATACTTCACTGATTTTTACACCGTAGCTCATAACAGTGTAGACATCAACTGCAATACGACCATCTTCCAAGGTCTTGATGACAACACCCTTGGCATAGTTTTCCTTTCTCAAAAGAGCCTGGAAATTGTCTTTGATGGCAGATTTGCTAGCCATGCCGACCACACCAAAAATCTCGGTCGTAGCTCCACCGACAACTGTGGCAATCACGTCGTCAGTCAATTCAATTTGGCCGTCTTTTGTATTGATTTTAACAGTCATATTACTTTACCTCAAATAGTTTTATCACTCCATTTTACCATACTTTAGCCATTCTGTAAAAAACAAGCTTGTGACAGCAGACGGAAGACTAGGTTTCTTTGGCAAAAAAAATAACCCAAAAGGGTCATTTCTTAAACGCGTTCTACTTTACCTGATTTAAGGGCACGAGCTGAAGCCCAAACTTTTTTAGGTTTACCGTCAATCAAAACAGTAACTTTTTGAAGGTTTGGTTTAACTGCGCGTTTAGTTTGGTTCATTGCGTGTGAACGGTTGTTACCTGATACAGTCTTACGACCAGTGAAATAACATACTTTAGCCATTGTATCTTCCTCCTCATTTGATCAAATATATCGGATGTGCTAGCACCACATACCATACTATTCTAACAGAAAAGAATGAAGTTGGCAAGGAATATTTTTATTTTTTTCTTTCGACAGTTCTCCAAGAATATTGAAGCCTGTCTATCAGACAGAATTGACATTTGACCAAGCTTGTTTCAAATCTTCTAAGGACAAGCCATTGAAAAAACGGATTTCCTTGTTCGCAATCAGAGATTGCTTCACAGAATAGGACTGTTTGAAACAGTAGATTAGATAAAACTCAAAAAACCAACCTTGCGGTTGGTTTAGATAGCATTACTTATATAACATTAAGCTTTGTTTGCTGAACCAAATACGTCGATTCGCTCTTCAACAGATGCTTGGATAGCTTTTACGCCGTCAGCCAAGAATTTACGTGGGTCAAAGAGTTTTTTCTTGTCGTATTCTGCTTCGTTTGCTTCATAAGCTGCTGCAAACTTACGAGTTGCGTTTGCAAATGCGATTTGGCACTCAGTGTTAACGTTAACTTTAGCAACACCCAATTTGATTGCTTCTTGGATTTGTGCATCTGGAATACCTGAACCACCGTGCAATACGATTGGGAAACCTGGTACAGCTTCTGTCAATTTACGCAAGTGGTCAAGGTCAAGACCTTCCCAGTTTTCTGGGTATGGTCCGTGGATGTTACCGATACCAGCTGCCAAGAAGTCAATACCAGTTGCAACCATTGCTACTGCATCTTCGATTGGAGCCAATTCACCAGTACCAACGATACCGTCTTCTTCACCACCGATAGTACCAACTTCAGCTTCAACTGAGATTCCTTTAGCGTGTGCCAATTCTACAACTTCTTTTGCTTTTGCAAGGTTTTCTTCTACTGGAAGGTGTGAGCCGTCAAACATGATAGAAGTGTAACCAACTTCGATACACTCAAGTGCATCTTCGTAGTGACCGTGGTCAAGGTGAATAGCAACTGGAACTGTGATGTTCATTGACTCGATCAAGTTTGCGATCAAGTTGCGAGCTACTTTGTAACCACCCATGTACTTAGCTGCACCCATAGAAGTTTGGATAAGAACTGGAGCTTGTTTTGCTTCTGCTGCGCGCAAGATAGCTTGAGTCCACTCAAGGTTGTTTGTGTTAAATCCACCAACTGCATAACCGTTGTCACGCGCTGCTTGGACAAATTTTTCTGCTGAAACTAATGGCATTCTAAGAGCCTCCTAATATTTTTTGGGAGTCGTCCCCCATACCCTCTTATTTTAACACGATTCTCAAAAAAATGCTAGCTGAAACTGTATCCGTATGAGAAAATTTTCACATAACTTTCAGGCACAAAAAAAGACTGGTTAAACCAGTCTGAAAGTTCTATGCGGAGAGAGGGACTTGAACCCTCACGACCTAAAGCGGTCACAGGATCCTTAATCCTGCGCGTCTGCCAATTCCGCCATCCCCGCTGAACACTAGATAAGTATATCACGGGGTAATACCCTTGTCAACACTTTTTTGAAAAAAAGTTCATATTTATTACTTTCTTCTCTCCAGTACCACTATCTGATCATAGTCTGCCTCATGATATGAACGATGACTAATATGAATGACCGTTGTCCTCTCCAAGTCAAGCAGGGCTTGTTCCACCATGGCAAAGGTCCGATCATCTAAACCTGAAAGGGATTCATCTAGGAGCAAGACAGGTTTGTGGAGCAAGAGAGTCCGCACCAAGGCCAAGCGTTGTTGTTGCCCACCTGAAAGAGTTGATTCTGCATCAAATAGCTCACTTTCCAACTGCTGACGACTTGCAAAACGTTGTCCCAAGCCTACCAACTGCAACCAAGTAAGAACCTCCAACTCGTCAATATCCCTTCCCAAACTAATATTCTCCCAGATGCTGGCATGGAAGAGTTTCACTTTTTGTGGCAGAAAGGCAAGATAGGATTGAACCACCTCTTCTCCCACTTCCTTCAAAGACCGCCCATTCAGATAGACCCCTTCATTCCCTTGCCCCATTTGTCCCATCAGGAGGTAGGCTAAGGACGATTTGCCTATGCCACTCTCTCCCTGAATCAGATACTTCTTCCCAGGCTCAAAGTTTAGACTCAACCCCGAAAACAGGGGAGTTCCTTCTATAGAAAAAGAAAGATTGCACACCTGAAGAGAGGTGAATGAGTCTTTGGTTTTTTTGGAAAAAGGCAGAGCTGGTTCCTGTTTTAAGAGCTGCTCACGTAGATTGCGAACAGAAGCCATATCCGCGATAGACGATGCAATCAAGCTAATCGGCATGGTCAATTCTAAAGAAATACTATAAATTGCCACCAAGGCTCCTACTGTCATTTGCCCTGCCAAAATCCTTTGACCTCCCAGAAAGAGAATCAGAACCGTCAATAGATAGAAGAACAAACCAGATAGGACATTCAACAAGGCTGACAAAAAAGCCTTTCGGTCCTCCAGTTGATAGATTCGTTTGTATTGATGATTTGTCTTGTCAGAAAAATACTGGTTACGATTGGCATTTTTGATAATGGCTAGACCTGAAAGGAGGTCATTGAGCAGAATCTGATAGACAGCCTTCTCCCGCGAGATGGCTTCCTGAACCCTTTTCCGACTCTTTTGAAAAAGATAGGGTAGCCCAATCGGTACCAAGGTCAAAAGCAGGATTGCTATGGATACCTGGCTATCCAAACCAAAGAGAGCCAGACAGGCAAACAAGAAGGACACCACTCCTTGATAGAGGGAAAACAGGGTATCATAGTAGAGTTCCTTGACCATCTCGCTATCATTATGAATAGCTGAAACCCGTTCCGCTACTTCTGATTGCTTGAGCAAGCTGTGCCCCTGCAAAAAACGATTGACTAGAGTAGCCTGAATCTTGTAGCCAACCCTATTCAAAAACTGCTGATTACAGACTTGACGAACAAACTCTGCTAGCAGCATCAAGCATAAAATCGCAAGCAACTGCCAAATCTGTACCATAAAACCAGCCCTATCCCCACTAGTTAAACTATCGGTTATTCCTGCTATCTGGTAGTTAAAGAGCACGTTTAATCCTGCTACCAAGCTAATCGCCACCAATGTCGCGATAAAATGAAGGTTCCTCACTTCTTCTCCCTCCTTTTCCTAGATCACCATTACACATATTAAAAAGCTTAACAGAATCCACCAATTAGTCAAGCCTTGCCCATAAAAAACGAGCACCCTAAAAGGATGCTCAACTCAAATGCGCTTGTCAATACTTATTTGCTTTCATTCTCAACTGCAGCTGTGACAAAGGCAGTATAGAGTCCTTCAGGACGATTTGGACGAGATTGGAGTTCTGGGTGATACTGACAGGCCACAAAGAACTTGTTCTCAGGAATTTCAACAATCTCAACCAAGCGGTTATCTGGCGATACACCAGAGAAGACAAAACCAGCTTCTTCAAATTGCTGACGGAAGTCATTGTTAAACTCGTAGCGGTGGCGGTGGCGACGCTGGACAACTTCTTGGTTGTCATAGGCTGCAGCAGCCTTTGAGCCACGTTTGAGTTTGCTTGGATAGAGTCCCAGACGGAGCGTTCCGCCTAAGTCTTCAACACCAATTTGATCACGCATGATATCGATAATCGGATACTTAGTTTCAGGATCCAGCTCAAAACTATTGGCTCCATCTAATCCAAGAACGTGGCGAGCAAATTCCACACAGGTCAACTGCATGCCCAAGCAGACGCCTAACATAGGCACATCATTCTCACGCGCATAGCGAATGGCTTGAATTTTTCCTTCGGTACCGCGTTGACCAAAGCCACCAGGTACGATGATTCCCTGGGCTTGTCCAAGTCGGTCAGCTACATTTTCTGCTGTCAGGTCGTTGGCATTGACCCAATCCAACTCAATCGCAGCATCGTTGGCATAGCCAGAGTGTTTCAAGGCTTCTACAACTGAAATGTAGGCATCTTGGAGCTCGACGTATTTTCCAACAAGGGCAATCTTAACTGTTTTCTTGAGGTTCAATACCTTGTCAACCATGGCAGACCAGTCTGTCATGTCTGCTGGCGGTGTATCCAATTTCAAATGGTCGCAGACAATCTGGTCCATATTCTGGGCCTGTAAATTGAGCGGAATTTGATAAAGATGCTCCACATCGAGTGACTCAATAACCGCCTCCGGTGCCACATCGCAGAACTGGGCCAATTTATTTTTAATCCCTTGGCCGGCTGGCGCTTCTGTACGAATGACCAACATGTTGGGCTGAATGCCCAATCCGCGCAATTCTTTGACCGAATGTTGGGTCGGCTTGGTTTTCATTTCCCCAGCCGCCTTGAGATAGGGCAAGAGTGTCGTGTGAATATACATGACATTGTCCGCGCCCACGTCTGCTTTCATCTGACGCAGAGCCTCAAGGAAAGGCAGACTTTCAATATCACCGACAGTTCCACCGACTTCTGTAATAATCACATCGGCATCTGTAGTACGCGCAGCACGTTTAATTTTATCTTTCAAAGCATCCGTAATATGTGGAATAACCTGAACGGTTGCTCCTAGGTACTCTCCCTTGCGTTCTTTCCGAAGGACTTCGCTGTAAATTTTCCCTGTTGTCACGTTGGAATATTTATTAAGATTGATGTCAATAAACCGCTCATAATGTCCCAAATCCAAGTCTGTTTCTGCACCATCATCTGTTACAAACACTTCCCCATGTTGGTAAGGGCTCATCGTCCCTGGGTCAATATTGATATAGGGGTCAAATTTCTGAATGGTCACCTTGAGACCACGATTTTTCAACAAACGACCCAGACTTGCCGCCACAATTCCCTTACCAATCGACGAAACCACACCACCAGTTACAAAAATATATTTTGTCATGCAAACTCCTTTCCTCTGCTCATGTCGCATGGAGGGGGTAAGCAACATGAAGAAAAAACAAAAATAGCTCCCTATCAACTAGGGAGCCCTGACCTCAAAAGAGGTGCCCGATAATATACTAACTCAATTCGATGCGTTTGTCAATCTTGAACTTAGTCTTCTGTCGACTCGTCGTCAGAATAGTCGTCATCTTCTTCACCGACATCAACTTCTTCATCATCCGTCAATTCATCATCGAGGATAATTTCATTGATTTCTGAGTCGTATGATTCTACTTCATCCTTCTCATCATCTGGATTTTCATCATCGTATTCTGAACCAGGCTTGTCTTCGTAACTATCTTCATCTTCTGGATCATCGTTGCCATAATCGATAGCATCCTCATCACCATCCATGAAGGCATTGACACGTTTTTTCTTACGCTTTGGCGCATCTTCATCATCTTCTTCGAGAGTAATAACTTCCTCATCAATCTCATCGATGGCATACCATGAACGAAGACCCCATTTGTTTTCACCTAGCGGAATGAAACTACCGTCCACATTCAAGTCAGAATAGAAAGTTGGCAAGGCTACACGAATCTCACTGTTTGATTTTTCTAAATAATTCTGAATTTCATTGACCAAGTCATTGAAGTACATTTCATTGTCACGTCCACGTTCTTCCAAAATAGCACGAGCTACTTCAATCATGGAAAGTTCGCTTTTTTCTTGTCCTGCAAATACGTTAAGTTCCAAGGCTTTTCTCCTTTTTTGTCTTTCCTTTCTATTTTACGCTAAAAAAAGCAAATAGTCAAAGATAATCTTTATCGTTTTTCTGTAAAAAATACCTGCAGAGCTCAGCGCTACAGGTATTTTGTTTACTATACTTGTTCTTCTAAACTTGGAAGGGAGATGGTCCGTTTGACCCCATCCTTATCTACAAGTCGAACAACTTTGCTTGCTGCATCATATTCGAAAGCTTCAAAAGAAACTCTGTAACGGTCTGAGAGTGTGACCAGACTTTGTTCAAAGGTTTTGAAGTCCATGCCAAACTCTTCTGCTCTTCGTTTTAATTCTTCTGTAAACTCGTCAATTTCCTCAGTTTCCTCAGAAATAATTTCTTCATCACTTTCTTCCGTCTCTATTTCTTCTGTCGATTCAGATGGTGTATTTGGTGTAAATACTCCCCAGCCATCGTCTGAAACTGGGCGTTCTTGTGGATTAGTCATGTAGTATTTAACCGTTGCTAGGAAATCTTCTAGACTATACCCTTCAGGACTTCTTGCACTACCTTGGTCAAACCATTTAAAGGATACATAGTGATAGTGATCTTGATGCGGAATTACCAGAGTCCCGTTGCGTACTTCGGTCGCATAGCCAGCATTGTAGGTCAGTGCTTCGAAAGGAACGACTTTCTTCGCTTCAACTCGGTTGTAAATTTCCTCTGCTGTTTCTTTGGCAACTTGCGGCTGTTCTGGCCTTGTTGTCTCGCCTGCACTTGCTTCTGTTTCAGTTGGTACAGGTGTTGACGGTGAACTAGAATTAGATTTCTCACGTTGAGCCACCATAGCCTCTGCTGGGATTAGCTCGCTTAAGTAATTCAAATCACTCTTGTTAATCCGACGGTAACCATCTGTAATTACACGTGGGATGCGATAGTTATCCGTACCTATTTTCACTTTGGGATCTAATAGGTCTGCTGGATCAAAAATATAGCCATCTTTTGTTGTGTATTTCCCTGCAGACTTAGCTTCAGCCAGTTCTGTTGCAGAGTGAACAATCTGCCAGTTTTTCAACCCTTCACGTTTTTCAATCGGTGTAACATTTTTAGCCAGTATTTCTGCATCACGCTGGTCCAAGAGAGCCTGGACTGCCGCCAACTCCTTGTCTGACAGCTCTTTTTTGGTGATAGATCGGAGGGAACCACCGGTCGCCCGTGGCAGGCTGAAGGCGTCGCTGAAGATAAAGCTGGCCGGATCCAGGACGTCCTCTGGGGTAAAGATATAGCCGTCGTTGGTAGCAAAGCGGCCCTGGGCGCGTGCTGCTGCCACTTCCTCAGCCGTGTGGATAATCTGCCAGTTTTTCAGGCCGGTACGCTGAGCCTGGTCGGTCGCATTGGCAATCGGTGTCAGGGCATTTGGATCCATAATATCATCGCCATGACCTGCTGTGGTCCAAGCTGCAGGACGAACCTCTGGGTGCTGCATAATGTAGCGAATGGTCGCAATCTGCTCCTTGCTCAGCCAGCTGTAAGGCAGGATGTGGATATGGTCGATATGGGGAATGACAAAGGACTCGCCTGTATCGTAGGTCGCGTTGGCTCCCTTCATTGGAATCTTGTCAATGCTGACGTGCATAGCTGGTGCCAAATCTCCAGCAACCTGTGGAGCCGTATCAAAGCGGTAGTCCTTGTCCAGTTCCATCAGGCGCAATTCTGCAAAGGAAATCTTCATCAAGTCCAATTCATCTCGGCTGTAACGGTAGCTTTTGCCGTCCAGCTGAACTTGGTAGAAGACCTTGCCTGCCTCAAGCTGCTTGCCAGTCACGGCTTGCGGATCAAAGACTGGTTTGTTTACGCTCGTATCAACTGGACTTGGTTGAGTCGGTTGTTCAGGAAGAGCTGGTTGGCTTGGCAGGACTGGAAGTGTCGGCGCCGTCGGCTGACTTGGTTTTGGAGTGGCTGGTTTATTAGCAGGCTTAGCATTTCCTGTCAAGCCTTGCTTTTCCCGAACCCATTCTTCGACTTGCTTGATTTCAAAGTCTTCTAATTCGCCAAAGCCGATATAGTGGAAATGGTCGCCGTGGCTACCAATCAAGCCCTGGTCATCAACAGATGTGATGCTGGCCTTGCTGAAGGTGTAGCCGTCGCTGGTGAAATAGACCTTGCCATCCAAACCCTTGCCGTAGGCAGGGATGCGGCGACCTAGATAGGTAACAAATGGCTGGTTAGTGGCTTGGGAATCAGTAGGACCTGGTTTTGGTGCAGGACTTAGCTGGGCTTGATGAGGGGGCTTGGCTGGTGTGGCTGGCTGGGTTGTGCCTGTCGGATAGTCAGTCCGCGTCGGATGGGTAGCTGTATGCCCTGAGCCTGCTCTGCTATTTTCCCCAATCATCCGAGCAATCTGAGCCTCCAGTGGCGACATCTGGCTGTAAGGGATGAAATGATAGTGGTCGCCGTGGGGGATGATGACGCCGGCAGCGGTCTTTTTGCTAATCATGCGTGGGTCAAAGACCAGACCGTCGGCCTCTACATGGCGCTGGGAGAGCGGTGTAGCATCCAGCTGGGCCAAGAGGCTGTTCAAGTCTTGACCTGAGTGGCTTGAAAGGGAGGTCGAGCCAGTCTGGCCCTGAGACGGGTAAGTGGCCTTGGTCGACTGACCCTTGTTTGAGGACTTGCCATCAATATGGGCCTGGGCTGCCTGTAACTCGGACGGAGACAAGTCCTTCTTAGGAATAAAATGGAAGTGGCTACCGTGAGGCACGATGAAGCCGTCTCCCGTGTCCTCAATCACATCAGTAGGGTTGAAGACATAGCCGTCATCGGTCTTATAGCGACCATCTGCTGTCCGGCCGCTACCAGCCTCCTGATAGGTCTTGTCCGAAGAGGATACACCCTTCTGTCTCTGAACTTCCTCCTTGGTTCGCACATTTTTCTGCTGCTTTTTATCTTTGAGATAGAGGTAATACTGGCCATCCACCTTAATCACATAGCCATCCTGGACTTCATTGACAATGTGGCTGTCTTGGAGGACATAGGCTGGGTCGGTCATAATCAGCTCTTCGCTGAAAATCGCGTCGAAGGGCACCTTGCCATTGTAGTAATGGAAATGGTCACCGTGGGAAGTCACATAGCCCTGGTCGGTGATTTTGACCACAATCTGCTCGGCGTCGATATTTTCCTTGGCAGAAACTTCCTCTGGCGTCAACTGTTCAGCCAGCATACTCTTTTCTGTCTGGCTGTCTTCGATGTAGGCTACTCGGTTCTTGCTGTCTTCCGTGGCTTGGTAACGTCCCAACTGGTAGCTACAAATGCTCATGCCCAGAACCAGGGCGGCCACTGAACCAACTAATTTCTTGTTTTTCATGTTTTCTCCTTTACTGTAATTCCTTGGCGAGGGTGTCTAAGACGGCATCTAGATTTTCCAGATAGGTTAGATTGTTTTCTGGATCTGCCTCAAGTGGGTCCAAGATTTTCAGGTCAACACCTGTGGAGCTCTTCAAGGTCTGGGCCAGCTTGTCTGACTTGCCCTTTTCCACAAAAATGGTTTTGACATCGTAGGTATCGACAAATTCCTTGATTTCTGCCAATTGTCGTGGATTAGGCTCTTCCTCTGACACACCAGCTATGCCCAGTTGCTGGAGGCCGTAGCGCTTAGCCGTATAGGAAAAGGCTGTGTGCTGGGTGACGAAGGTCTTGGATTTTGTTTTTTCAAAGATAGGCTTGTACTTGTCTGCCAAATCCTGGTATTGCTGCTGGAGCTTGCTGGCATTTTCGTTGTAGTAACTAGCCCGCTCAGGGTCTGCCTCAGCCAGTAAATTACCAATCAAGACCGCCTCCTGCCCCACCAGAACTGGGTCCAACCAGGTATGGGGGTCGTAGAGACTGGCCTCGTCCATGCCCTCTGTCACCTCCACATCCTCCAGACCAGGAACTCGCTGTAGCTCTAAACCACTGGAGGCCTCCAGGACCTTGACCTTGGAACCTTGCACATTCGGCTCCAGGCGACCGGCCCAGGACTCCAAAATCTTAGAATGGTAGATTAAGACATCTGCGTCGTATATTCCCTTGACATCTGCTGGCGAGGGCTCATAGGAATGAATCCCATTTCTGGAGCCAATCATACGAATGTCATTGTAGTCACCAGAAATTTCCTTAACCAGTGAATAAATTGGGTAAAAGGAAGTCACAATCCGCAGGCCAGATTGGACTTGGCTAGACTGGCTCTGCTGGCCACAGGCCGGGAGGACTAGTAGCATGAGTGATAAAAAGAGATATTTCATCCACTTCATTAGATTTCTCCTTGTTTTTAGTTAACCAGTTAACTATAACACAAAGTAGTTAACCAGTCAAGTATTTTTTGATAAAAAAGACAAAACAGTTGTTGACTGTTCTGTCTGATGGATATTATAATTCTGCAATCTGGCTCAAATTTACTTCTGCAATGGTATCATTACCAAACATGGAGATAACCATCTTAACCTTGTTATTATCGATTTCAGTGATTTTACCAGTGCAGTCTGTGAAGGCACCGTCAATGATGCGGACTGTGTCGCCCACCTTGACATCGATATCTCCTTGGACTGTTTGTCCCATAGATACCAGGATTTGGCGGATTTCTTCTTCCAAGAGTGGAGTTGGTTTGGAACGGTTACCGTGAGAACCCACGAAACCTGTAACGTTTGGCGTATTACGAACCACGAACCAAGCCTCGTCAGTCATGACCATCTCTACCAAGACATAACCTGGGAAGCGGTTTTCTTCCACTTCTTTCTTTTCGCCGTTCTTTTCTACCTGAACCGTCTGGGTTGGGATTTCCACGCGCAAGATGTTTTCCAACATATTGTAGGTATGTGCACGTTGAAGAAGGTTTTCTTTTACCTTGTTCTCGTATCCTGAATAGGTTTGTAGAACAAACCAGCCTTTATCAAAACTATCGTACATAGTCGTTCCTTTCTTTTGAAAGCTGTATTGAAGACGCTAAAAAAAGCCCGAAGGCTTTCGCTTTTCTTTATTATACCACTTCCATTTTACAAATGGCAAGTATTTTACTAGAAAAGATTGATCAAGCTCATCAAGCCCTTGGACAAAATGAGGTCAAATAGATACACAAGTACCACGAAGAAGGCTGTGTATTCTACGACTGAGAAGAAATCTTTCCAACTCTGCTTGCGCGTTGGCCAGGCAGTGTCTTTTAAAATACGGAAAATATCTGCGACGAATTTCACCTGCTACTCCTATCTAGTTTCCTTGTGGACCGTGTACTGACCACAGTGTTTACAAAATTTATTTACTTCTAACCGTGTTGGCTTGGGATTGCTCGATAGGGAAATAGAATAGTTACGAGATCCACAAACTGTACAGGCTAAGCTTGCTTTTTTTAGTGCCATATAGCCCTCCAATAAACCTTATTTTATCATGTTTTAGTTCATTTGACAACTACTCAAACCAACTTCTTATATTGTCTATGAGGGTGCGTGCTCGCTCAGGTAGCTGGGCATCAATGATTTGTTGCTTGGTTTCTTCTAGAAGCTGTCTTGCTCGGTCACTGATTTCCTGGATTTGCTCTGGGCTGATGACCGGCTCTGTCGGTCCTGTCTCCACTTGATTGATAGGCACAATGCCATTCATGGCGTAAGCATTGTCCACTGTAAATGGTGTCCCGCTGGTCTGACTCAAGAGATTGGCCGCAACTGTTTGGAAGAGCACAGGCGCCTTCCAGGAATTATTGGCATCGATATAGTGGGTCTCGTCAGTCTTTTCAAAACCAACCCACTGGCTGATAACCAAGTCAGGTGTATAGGCGATAATCCACTGGTCATTGATAAGAGAGACATCAAAGTTGGTCTCGGTCGTCCCCGTCTTTCCGGCTAGATTGTAGCCGTAGACATCCGCATTGACCCCTGTACCGTTGGTAAAAGTTCCCAGCATCATAGAGGTCATCTTGTCTGCCACTGACTTATCGATCACCTTGGTCGACTGAGAACGGTGGTCCACGATGACCTTGCCATTGGCCGTTTCAATACGGCTAATCAGATGAGCATCCTTCATGGTCCCATGGTTGGCAAAGGCGCCATAGGCCTGGGCCATTTGCAGGGCATTGGTCTCCACTCCAGATCCTATAGCCACTCCCAGTACCTTTTCAACCTTATTCATGTTCAGGCCAAATTTTTTCCCGTATTCAAAGGCGGTGTCAATCCCCAAGGTGTCGACAATGGATGCTACAGGCAAATTGTAAGACAGGGCTAAGGATTGGTACATGGGAATAGATTCCGATGTAGACAGGTCATTATTCTGCAAGGTATAGGTCCCGTAGGTCGTCGTGTGGTTGTCCAGCTCTTTATCAATTTCCCAGCCTGCCGACACTGCCGGAGCATAGGCAACCAAGGGCTTGATGGTCGAACCCGGACTTCTCTTGGCCTGGGTCGCGAAATTGAAGTTACGGAAGGCATAATCTTCGGATGAATTAACCCGCCCAACCAGCGCTCGAACGCCACCTGTAGACGGATCCAGGGCCACGCTTGCCCCCTGAGCATAAGAACTATCATAGGCAGACTGCGGGAAGAGACTCTCGTCATTAAAAATCACTTGGAGATTGGCCTGAGAGGTCTGATCCATCTCCGTATAAATCCGGTAGCCGTTGTTGATAATGTCACTTTCTTTCAATCCATATCGGTCAATAGCCTCTGCAATAACCGCATCAAAATAAGAGGGATAGGCATAGTTGCTAGCCTTGCCCGCATAAGCATCGTAGAGCTGACTGCCCACGTCCACCTGCATTCCTGCATCAGCAGTTGCCTGATCAATAAACTGGGCATCCACCATGACCTGCAAAATAGTATTACGGCGATTGGTCGCATTTTCAATGGAATAATAAGGATTGTAAATCTCAGGCCCCTTGAGCATGCCGGCTAAAACAGCCGATTGCTCCAGACTCAAATCGCTAGCATTAACCCCAAAATACTTGAGACTAGCATCCTGAATCCCCCAGACCCCGTTGCCAAAATAGGCATTGTTGAGGTACATGGTCAGGATTTCCTGCTTGCTATATTTTTTATTGATTTCAAGGGCCAGGAAATACTCCCTCGCCTTCCGGCTAATGGTCTGGTCCTGAGTCAGGAAGGCATTTTTGGCCAACTGCTGGGTAATGGTCGAACCACCCCCAGACCGGCCCAAGGTGAGGAAGGCCAGCAGGGTCCGCTTGTAGTTGATACCAGAATTTTCATAAAAAGTCCTGTCTTCCGTAGCGATGACGGCATTTTCCAAATTATCCGAAATGGCATCCAGCTCCACATAGGTTCCTTTCTGCCCCGACAGGGTACCAGCTTCCACACCGTCCTTGTCATAGATAACCGTCTTGGCCTTGAGGGCCTCCTGCAAATCGCCAACATTTGCGGTCTTGGCTAGGAAGAAGAGATAGCCTCCCACCGTCAGTATCAAAACACCCAGGATAATCAGAAGAATTTTAGTCAGCTGGTAACGGCGCCAAAATTTGCGAGCAGGCTCTGGAATCCGACTTTCCTTTTTAGGTTTATCGGACCTGTCACGACTGCCTCGGGCTGAGCGACGGCTAAATCTGGTTTTCTTCCCACTTTCTAAACCTGGTAGGTCTATGTTTTTCGTTTCTCCCATGTCAGACTCTGCGCTTGTAAATTGGTCGCTAGTATAGGCCTTGGTCTGGTCCAGAGACTCGAAATCCTCTGGCACTTCAATGGGCTCAAACTGCAAATCGTCCTTGTCCATGCCCCCTCCTCTTTCTCTAGTTTTGGACTATTATACTATATCGGCCCGAATTTTTCAGCTACCAATCCTTTGGTTGAACTGTGACAGCCCATAAAATCGGTCTTAGGACTGAAAATATGGTAGAATAGGACTATTCTCTATTGATAAGGAAAAGACTATGACTGAAATCTACGACATTACCATTATCGGCGGTGGTCCTGTTGGGCTCTTTGCTGCCTTCTACGCCCATCTGCGCCAGGCCAAGGTCAAAGTGATTGATTCGCTACCCCAACTCGGTGGACAACCCGCCATCCTCTACCCTGAAAAATCCATCCTGGACATTCCTGCCTTCCCAAGCCTGACTGGTCAAGAATTGACGGACAACCTGCTAGCCCAATTAGCCCCATTTGACACCACTATTTGCCTCAATGAAACCCTGACAGCTATCCAACCGGGCGAAGTCATCACTTTGACAACCAACAAGGACACCCACCAGACCAAGTCGGTCATCATCGCCATGGGTGGTGGCGCCTTCAAGCCCCGTCCTCTGGAGATTGACGGAGCTGACAGCTATGAAAACGTCCATTACCATGTGTCCAATATCCAGCAGTACGCAGACAAGGATGTCGTTGTCTTGGGTGGTGGCGACTCCGCTGTTGACTGGTCTCTGGCCTTTGAAAAAATCGCCAAAACCACCAGCATCGTCCACCGACGCGACAATTTCCGTGCCCTAGAGCACAGCGTCGAGGACCTGAAAAAGTCTAGCGTCGCCATCCACACTCCCTATGTTCCTAAGGAACTTTCTGGGGAAAATGGCAGAGCTGCTGCTATTCGTTTCGACAAGGTCAAGAGCGAGGACCAGCTCACCCTGAACTTCGACCACCTCTTTGTCAACTACGGTTTCAAATCATCGGTCGGAACCCTGAAAGAATGGGGATTAGACCTGCATCGTCACCGCATTTTAGTCAACAGCAAACAGGAAACCTCGCAGGCCGGAGTCTATGCTATCGGCGATTGTTGCTACTACGAAGGCAAGGTTGACCTGATTGCTACAGGCTTTGGCGAGGCTCCGACTGCCGTCAACAATGCCATGAACTACATCAATCCAAACGAAAAAGTGCAACCAAAACACTCAACCAGCCTATGATGAAAATTGACATTCGCATTCCCCAAGCCTTTCCAGAATTGACTGTCAAAGAAGTCTTGGAAGATTATTTTCTCATTCCCAGAAAAATCCGCCACTTCCTCCGCACCAAAAAACACGTCACCATCAATGGGCAAACCGTTAACTGGCAGAGTTCCATTGCTCCCGGTGACCTGCTAGAATTGACCTTTGATGAGGAAGATTATCCGGAAAAGACGATTCCTATGGGACAGGCAGACTTGGTCGAAGAGCTCTATCAAGATGAACATCTGATTATCGTTAACAAGCCCGAAGGAATGAAGACCCACGGCAATGAGCCGACGGAAATCGCCTTGCTCAACCATGTATCAGCTTATGTCGGTCAAACCTGCTATGTGGTCCACAGGCTGGATATGGAGACCAGCGGAGCCATTCTTTTTGCCAAAAATCCCTTTATCCTGCCCATTCTCAACCGTCTCTTAGAGGATAAGGTCATCTATCGCGATTATCTAGCCCTCTGCCAAGGTCATCTCAAGCAGGAGAGTTGGACCATTACAGACAAAATCGGGCGCGACCGTCATGATCGCAGGAAACGATTGGTCGATCACCGCAAGGGTCAGGAGGCTGTCACTTATGTCAAACAACTGGAAAAAGTCGGCAAGAACAGCCTGATTTCCTGCCGCTTAGAAACTGGACGCACCCACCAAATCCGCGTCCACCTAGCCCACCACGGTCATGCCCTCATTGGCGACCCACTCTATAGCAAAGTCAGCGCTCCCCGCCTCATGCTCCACGCAGCCCGCCTCAGCCTGACCCACCCACTGACACTCGAAGAAATTAGAGTAGAAGCAAGGTCGGGGAGTTTTGAGAAAGAACTGAAAAAAAGCTGAAGTTTCAGCTTTTTAACTTGCATATAATTTTATGTTGGTTACCCGCTTTACTCATACTCAATGAGGTTCTGTTGCAAAGTTTTAAATAAAGAATAAAATCCCTTACGGTATCTATGATTTAAGCTGGGATTCCCAATAATACCTTGATTTCAGTACAGACCGAAAACCCGAAGAGAGTGCCTTCTTTTCGGGTTTTCTTATATAATCCTCGAATGGCTTCCATGCCTTTAATCGTGGTAGAGGCAGTGCGTAAACTTCGATAGAATTTATTGCGTCTCTTTACTGGACGATGGTCTTGTTCAATCAAATTATTCAGGTATTTAATGGTACGATGTTCTGTCCCTTGATAAAAGCCGTATTCTTTTAGTTTCTTAAAGGCACTTGTAATAGAGGGGGCTTTATCTGTGACTACAACCTTCGGTTCATCAAACTGCTTCACTAACCGCTTAAGAAAAGCATAGGCTGCTTGTGTGTCCCGTTTTTTACGTAACCAAATATCCAAGGTTAAACCATCTGCATCGATGGCTCGATACAAATAATGCCATTTTCCTTTAATTTTGATGTACGTTTCATCCATTTTCCATGAATAGAAGGATTGTCTATTTTTCTTTTTCCAAATTTGATAGAGTAGTTTGCCATATTCTTGCACCCAACGATAAATCGTCGTATGACAAACATTTATTCCACGATCATATAAGATTTCTTGAACTTCACGATAGCTAAGGTTATAACGAAGATAGTAGCCCACGGCTACAATAATCACATCCTGCTGAAATTGCTTTCCTTTAAAATGATTCATCGTCATTCCTCCTGCTATCTTTTTCCTTCATTTTACATTAAAATAGACTTATGAGGAAACTTTGCAACAGAACCCGATTTTCTCAGTCAATTTCATGTGGAAGCTGTTGGTATGGAAAGCACAGGTGTTTATTGGCGACCTGTCTGGCATGCTCTATGTGATGACTTCAAGTTGATACTCGCTCAACCAGCCCACATGAAGGCTATTCCAGGTCAGAAAACCGACAAGAAGGATGCTCACTGGATAGCCAAATTAACACGGATTGGGCTGCTTCCTCGGAGTTTCGTTCCCGATGAAACCATTCAAGAATTGAGGGAGTTGACCAGACAACGAAAACATTATGTGGAAAGTCGCAATCGAGAAACCAACCGTATCCATAAAATTCTTCAGTCAGGTGGCATCAAGCTAACAACCTATATCGAAGATATTATGGGGCTATCTGGTCGCAATCTCCTTCAGCTACTGGTTGATGGGACGCCTATTACACCTCGTATTGTCCATCAATCAGTTTACACCAGCTTGAAGAAGAAAGTGCCGCAGCTTCTGGAAGCCTTGGATGGCTATTTTTCTGACCATCACCGCTTCATGTTAAAGCAGTCCTTAGAGATTTATGATTTTTATCAGAAGCAGATTGAGTTGTTGGAAGAGCGAATGAATGTCTATCTATCACAATATGAAAACCATGTAGAAATATTGGATTCCATCCCAGGCATTGATGTCATTACAGCCTCCGTTATTATTTCTGAGGTTGGTGTTGACATGAGTCAGTTTCCTACTGCTGGACATTTAGCTTCTTGGGCTGGACTTTGTCCAGGTAATAATGAGAGTGCTGGTAAAAAACGAAGTACCAAGATTCGACACGGAAATTCTTATTTGAAGAAATGTTTATGCCAGGCCGCTTTCGCTGTCAAAAAACAAAAAGGAAGTCCTCTAGCAGACCGATTTTATCAGATTCAAAGTCGGCGTGGTTCACAAAAAGCAACAATTGCACTCGCACATCAATTATTAAAAATAGCTTATATCCTTTTAAAAGAGCAGATAACGTATCCTGAATTTTTAGCACAGAAAAAGACTACTAGGGACGAGCTAGTAGCCTAACATAAAAAATTTTTTCGCTTTGATTATATCATAGGGAGGGAGTTTTTGCATTCTTTTGAGTTTTCGTATAAGAACTCGACCATTCATAGAAGAGTTCGTCAACAAGTCCTTATTTCCAGTTGTTGAGCTGAAACAGTCTATCCCCAGACTGTTTCACTCCCACCCCCGCATAGCTCCAAAGGTTCGGGGAACCTTTGGAGGTCGGAGATAGAGCGAACAGGCTTCGCTATAAAACTGTCTGGGTGATAGTTTGAGGTTGGAGATGAAGCGAACTCTGTTCGCATCAGTCGTAGAGGTCAGATTTGGAGTGTGAAACACGAACAAATCTACCAATCAACCACTGCGCTGAGATGTTGACACGAACTCTGAGAAGCGAGGCTGGACTTTCTGCCCTGCCTCTTCAAAAACGCTGAAGGTAGAACTCTGTCGCTCTCTCGTTTCAAGGCGACAGGCTGAAAACCTCCCCCGGATCTTTTCACTCACCAAGGCTCTTGACAACGGATAAGATGATTTTCGAAGAGTATCAAATCCCCTGGCCAATCAGCTGCTCCGTCCACATGACATCATCATAGACAAAACCAAGATTGGTCTCACCGTCCAAACCATAGATAAGACGGACAGATATCTTCTCACCGGCCTTTATTTTCTCAGCTAGATTGACATCATAGGTCCGTAAGTCCAGGGTCAAAGGGAAGTCCGTTGAAAGGTCAATCAGGTTAAAATAATATTCGTCAAAGTAAATATCTTCCTGACCAGGATTTTCCACTTCCAAATCCACCACATAGGCCGAAGGGTAATAATCATCCACCAGATCCACGCTGTCGTCTTGTCCCATGGATTTCACCGTCACGCGCAGGCCATCCGCAAAGTCAACACTTTCTCCGACCTCGTGCTCTCTATAGGTCCTGGTGCTATCAAATTCCGTAGAAGGCTGGTCCAGAGAAAGCTCGCTAAAGCCAAGACCAATGATGAGTAACAAGCAAGTCACACCCAGCACAAGACTGGCTACAGCGCCAATTATGGTGGTCCAAAAGAGGGGCTGTTTGTAGAGAGCTTTCTTAGGATAGTACATATAGCCGTCTTCGACGACGAAATCTTTCTGCTGCATAGGAACTCCTTATTTCAAGCTGGCTGTAGGCAGGTCGATGCCTGCTTGGCGTAGGGCATCTTGATAAAATCCTAAAAATTGATGATAGACCTTGCTCTGCTGACCATTGGCCACAAAGAGGTTGATCCGGTAGACAAATTGTCCAGTAGCTGTATTCTGCGGTCCTAGAACCGTGATACCTGTAATCTGGTCATTCTTTCCCAGTTCCCGACGATTGACCTCTTCGATGACCTGGGCAACTCGGTCCAAATCCGTATTAAACTTGAGCGGAATGTCCACCTGGGCCCGCATGTCACCACGAGACTGATTGCTGACGACTAGGATATTTCGGTTGGGAATGAAATGCAGGGTCCCGTCCGCATCCCGTACCTGGCTGGTCCGAATGCCCATACTAACAACCGTTCCAGTAATGGTAATCGGTCCGTTGGTCAGCTTAACCACATCTCCCACATCAAATTGACGCTCCACTAGAATAAAAAATCCATTGACCAGGTCCGATAGAAAGCCTTGCGCCCCCATACCGACAGCCACACCAGCAATCCCAGCTCCAGCTAGAAGGCTGGTTACTGGCAGACCGAGAATACTCAAAATACAGTAAATCAGGATAAAATAAAGTAGATAGCTAAGCATACTCTCAACCAGGCGGCTAATGGTCTTTTGACGACCAATATCCTGGGTAGAAACCTTGAGTGAGGGAATCAAAATCCGCTTGACTGAGCCCTTGGCAATCTTTTTGATGACCAGGAAGGCCAGGAAAAGTAGAACCAGGGACAGGACCTTATTGAGCCCCTTGGTCAATAGATCTTCTAGATTAAATTGGGATAAGTATTTGTTGATAAAATCATTCATGACACTATTATAGCAGAAAAGACAGCCGAAACTGTCTTTTTCTCTATTTCTTCTCTTTAAAATATTCCCGCGTTTCCTTGATAATGATTGGAGATAGGGCCAGTAAGGCAATCAGGTTCGGCAGAGCCATGAGACCATTGACAATATCTGCGATAATCCAAATCAAATCCAGCTTGAGGAAACCGCCCAGAGCCACCATGATAACAAAGAGAATTCGGTAAGGAGTAATGGCCTTGGTACCCATCAGATATTCCACACAACGCTCCCCGTAATAAGACCAGCCCAGAATAGTCGTATAGGCAAAGAGGACAAGACTGATCGTCAGGGCCAGGGCACCTGGATTACCAAAGACTGTTGAAAAAGCTGATTGAGTCAGAGGGGCTCCCGCAAGTCCCTCGACTGTCCATTTGCCAGTCACCAAGATGGTCAGACCCGTCAGGTTACAGATGATGACGGTATCGATAAAGGTACCTGTCATGGAAATCAA
The DNA here is from genome assembly GCA_024583055.1 of Streptococcus suis. Lineage (NCBI taxonomy): Bacteria > Bacillati > Bacillota > Bacilli > Lactobacillales > Streptococcaceae > Streptococcus > Streptococcus suis. Next base: position 1,687,160 of record CP102145.1, on the reverse strand, counting down.
GCCCTGCTCCACTGGATTGTCTGATTTGGCTGCTGCTGCTGCGATAGGAGCCGAACCCAGACCAGATTCATTTGAGAACACTCCGCGTGCAATCCCGCGCTGAATGGCATCCTTGACGGTAGCTCCAACAAAACCACCTACGGCAGCTGCGGGACTAAAGGCTGATTTCAGGACCAGACCTAGGGTAGGTAGTAGCTGGTCTGCATGAAGAACCAAGATACTCACGGCTGCCAAAATATAGAGAATAGCCATAAAGGGCACGATTTTGGTCGAAATATCCGAGATTTTCTCAATCCCACCAAAGATGAAAAAGGCCACCGTCACCGCAGTGACAACACTGACAAACTGTGGCGCCAGTCCAAAGCTAGATGACACCGAAGATGCAATCGAATTGACCTGAGAAAAGGTTCCCATTCCAAAGAGGGCTACCAAGACACCCGATACCGCAAAAAAGATAGCCAAGGGTTTCCATTTGGGACCCATCCCCAAGGTGATATAATGCATAGGCCCACCAGCCGCTTGACCGTTGGCGTCCTTGGTCCGGTACTTGATAGCCAAGAAACCTTCCGCATACTTGGTTGCCATACCAAAGAAGGCTGCCACCCACATCCAGAAAAGAGCTCCTGGGCCACCTGTCGTAATGGCTGTTGCCACCCCGACAATATTTCCCGTACCAACCGTGGCCGCTAGGGCCGTACAAAGGGCCGCAAAACTAGAAACGTCGCCATCCCCAGATTGATCACTCTTGAAAATCAAACCAAACGCCTTTGGCAATTTACTGATTTGAAAAAGTCCCATACGGACCGTAAAATATACACCCGTTCCGACCAAGAGTAACAAGAGGGGTGGACCCCAAACAAAATCATTGATGTGCTGCATCAATTCTAACATAGCTTCCTCCTAAGTATGATTCCTAATCCGATAAAGCTGCCGGAAAAAAACAAAGAGGTTGAATAACTTCAACCTCTAGAATCAACGCGAAAGACAACAGAAAATCCCCTGTCTTCAATGCGCTCTGTCCTTTTACCTGAGAGTTTCAGCAGCCCTACTTTTCCAAGCAGAACTACCTTGCCCCTTCGGTGCCTTATGGTCTCTCCAGAGTTCCGTCCTTTGGACAGTCAGTTGCCTTTCTGCCCACTATCAACCGGTTATTTAGTTTTATCTCGCTCTATTTTAGACTATTTTTCAGAAAAAATCAAGAATGTTTTCAAAAAATTATCCCAACAAGTCCAAAAACAGGCCATATCCTGCTGCTTCCATTTCCTCTCTCGGTATGAAACGAAGGGCTGCGGAGTTTATACAGTAACGTAATCCACCCTTGTCACGCGGTCCGTCATCAAAGACATGACCTAAATGAGCATGACCAGCCCGACTGCGGACCTCAATTCGGTTCATACCGTGAGATAAGTCTTGATAGTAGCTAGCTACTTCCTTGGAAATAGGCTTGGTGAAGGACGGCCAGCCACAACCTGAGTCGAACTTGTCTGTGGATAAGAACAAGGGTTCGCCAGTCGTAATATCGACGTAGATACCAGCCTGGTCGCTATTCCAAAACTCATTTTCGAAGGGTCTTTCCGTCGCAGCTTCTTGAGTGACTTGGTACTGGAGGTCGGTCAAGCTGTCTTTTAAGACTTGTTGGTCTGGCTTTTGGTAGTCTGCAACATCAATCAGAGGGATTTTTGCCTGCCCAAGATCGATATGGCAGTACCCTTGGGGATTTTTCTTGAGATAATCCTGATGGTAGTCTTCGGCGGGGATGTAATGCGCGAGTGGCTCCACTTCAACGGCTAGGGGACGTCCGCCAAAGAGCTGGGACTGCTCCGTCATAACCTGCTCGATGGTCGGTAAATCAGCTTCATCGGTGTAATAGATACCAGTCCGATACTGACGACCTTTGTCAGGTCCCTGCTGATTGACAGAGAAGGGGTCAATGACGCGGAAATAGTAGAGGAGAATTTCCCGCAAATTGATACGAGTCTCATCATAGGCTAGATAGAGTGTCTCTGCGTGGTCTGTTTGTTTGAGGAGTTGATAATTGGTCGTCTCCACCTGTCCATTGGCATAGCCAACGCTAGTGTCAAGAATACCATCGATCTGGGAAAAGTAGCCTTCCATCCCCCAGAAACAACCGCCTGCTAGGTAGATTTCTTTCATGTGAGTTTCCTCCTATATCATCTAATCTATTCTTAAAAGTAGGACGCATACTCCTCCCGCCTACTCTATCTCATCTTGAATTTCTTCATTTTTTGTATCTGTGTTGGACAACTTTTGCTCAATATACTGGTCAATATACTGGTAAACCTCCTTAGCATCTGCCTGTGACAAGCTGGCAACCTGGTTGACCTTGACCGTCAATTTCTCTAATCCGTATTTCGACTTTTCCTTGACTAATTTTTCCAATTCTTGTTCGGTCAGTTCTTGTCCGACAATGGTAATCTCCAACTGATTTTTAGTTTTATTATAAGTCCGGCTAAGAATAGTGTGAGAGGTAAATTTCTCACTAATGTATTGATTCATGGCATCCTTACGGGCATAGTCTAAGACCAGATTTCCTGCTGAAAGCAGACTCGGAATGGTCAAGGCAAGGACTAGAGCCGTCATACCATATCTCAATTTTGGGTTCAATTTGTTCAATTCAACTGCCTTGGTCCGTCGCATCATAAAGCGGGAGCCGAAAAAGGTGGTCAACATGATGAAGATACAGTTGATCAAAAAGAGGTAGAGGGCTCCAAAGAAGTACTGGGTATTACCATGAGCCAAGCCAAAACCTGCTGTACAAATAGGAGGCATGAGGGCTGTCGCAATGGCAACACCGGGCACAATATTATTGGCCTCTTTTTTCCGACTGCCAATCACTCCAGCAATTCCGCCAGCAATGGCAATAATAATATCCCAGACTGTCGGCGAAATTCTAGCAGTCAACTCTGTACTGGCTACTGTAATCGGCGAAAGATAGAAATAGATGCTGGATACCAACAGGCTAATAACAACTTCGACAGCCAGCAACTTCAACGCCTTCTTCATCAAGGCAAGGTCATAAATCGCCAAGCCCAGACCAAGCCCAACAATCGGTGTCATCAAGGGGGAAATCAGCATAGCACCGATAATCACTGCCGTGCTATTCATATTTAAACCAACAGAAGCAATAAAAATCGCACACATTAGGATAACTATATCACGAGTCTGTAAATCCAACTCTTCAAAGAGCTTATCACGGTATTCCATGGTTGTAAAATACTTGTTTTTCATATTCTCCACTCTCAGTTTTTTAGGTGACTTTATTATAACAATCTATTTTTTGATAGATAAAAAGGACTTTTCTCAGTCCTTCCTAGCTAGGCAATTTCTGCCAAGATTGCTTTGATTTGGTCTTTGGTATGCACACCTGCTACTTGTTTCACAACCTGTCCGTCTTTTTTGAACAATAGAGTTGGGATAGACATGATTCCAAATTGACGAGCTGTGTTTGGATTCTCATCAACATCCATCTTGTAGATACGCAGTTCATCTTCATCCACTTCGCCTGCTAATTGCTCTAAGATTGGTGCTTGCATGCGGCATGGACCACACCAAGGTGCCCAAAAGTCAACAAGGACTACGCCTTCTTGTGTTTCAACTTCAAAGTTTGCATCTGTAATAACTTGAACCATAATTTTCTCCGTTTCTGTTTTTGGTACTATCATTCTACACCAAATGAAAAGAGAATGCGAATATTTGCTACGGAAGAGAAATGATATAGACATGCTTAAACAATTGTGATTTGAAAGAATATTAGTTATTCTAAACTAAATCGCAGGGAGACGAGGGGGAAATGGGAGACTGTTTTGCTTGTCAAGTCTAGATGTAGCCAAAAACAAGCTCACTCTTAAAAGGTCTTCCCTACATAGCCTGCTAGAGCTTCAATGGTTTGAGCTTGGTGGTGATCCGCAAAGACTGTTGTATCTGTATTGAGCCCTTGGATGGCGGTCATATCTTCTTCTGCCAATGTAAAGTCAAAGATGTCAAAATTCTGACGGACACGCTCTGGATTGGCAGATTTCGATAAGGAAACAATGCCTGACTGGAGTTGGAAGCGGAGCATGACCTGGGCAGTTGATTTGCCGTATTTATTGGCGATCTCTGTCAAGATAGGATTAGTAAAGACGTCAAATTTCCCTTCTGCAAAGGCTCCCCAGCTTTGGACTTGGATGTCCTTGCTAGCTAGATAAGCCCGTTCTTCTGGTTTTTGGTTGAAAACATGGAGTTCAATCTGATTGACCATCGGCTTTACTGTATTAAAGAGAGCTAGGTTGGCAATCTGGTCTGGTTTGAAATTAGATACGCCAATGGCACGGATTTTCCCTTCCTGATAGAGTTCTTCTACGGCTCGCCAAGCTCCAAAAGTATCTCCTACTGGCTGATGAAGTAGGTAGAGATCCAGATAATCCAAGCCCAGCTTTTCCATAGAGGCCGCAAAAGCTTCCTTGGCACCATGATAGCTCATATCCGAAATCCACAATTTGGTCGTAATAAACAGTTCCTCCCGTGGCACACTCGCATTGCGAATAGCACGACCAACCGCCTCTTCATTGCCATAAGCCTGAGCAGTGTCAATCAAGCGATAACCTGTCCGAATAGCTTCTTCAACAACCTGTTGGCAGGTTTCTGGGTCTGGAATTTGGAAGACTCCAAATCCGACTGTTGGCATCTCAACTCCGTTGTGTAATGTAACTGTTTGCATATTTATTCTCCCTGATCTAAATGTTCTTGTTCAAAGCGTAGCAAGTGACTATCATAGGTCGCCACCTTGTGACTCAACATTTCCAAGACGGCTTCTTGCTGAGCAATTTGCTCCTTCAACCACTCTTCCTGCTCCTGTAAAATAGCCTTTCGAGCAGCAATAGTACAATCACCCTGTCGCACAAGGTCAACATAATCCACCAAGCTTTCAATGGACATCCCAGACTTACGGAGCATTTTGACCAAAAAGAGCCAGTCAATCGACTGCTGGTCAAATTGCCGGTAGCCGTTTTTGTCTCGCGGCACCTGTAAAAGCCCGATTCGTTCATAATAGCGAATGGTGTCATTGGACAAGTCCAGTTCCTCCGCCACTTCTTTCATCGTTTTCAAAATATCACTTCCTTTCACCAGCTGATGATAATACGATTATAAACTATGGAGTCCACTCCATAGCAAGCAAAAAAAGAAAAAAGTTGAACCTTTTCAACTTTTTTCCGTCAAATCCACCACATAGGTCAGTTCCTGATAGACATCTTCTATGTCAAAGAGATCCAAGCCAGCTTCTTCACTGACTACATAAACACCTTCTCTCAAATAGTAGGGAACCGGCTGACCTTCCATATCTGAAAAGGACAATCTACCTCGCTCTAAATCAATTCCGAAACGGAAGGTTGGAACGTCCTTGAGTGCTCCAACGACTAGATAATCAGTGCAGACCAATTGTCCCCCCCATTTTTGATACAAATGGTTGGCTGCGTCATCCTCACGAGTAAAGATGGCTAGTTTCTCTACACCTTGCTCTCTCAACTCCTGCTCTGCTTTTTCATAAAGTGCCTGGGCAATGCCCTTCCCTTGAAAATCAGGGTGGACTGCTAGGTTAGTAAAATAAGCTGTTCGCTTACTTGGTGCGTAAACATAAGATCGGCTGCACTCCTCTGTGTAAATATCGATGTCGATTAGACCAACAATTTGTCCGTCTACTTCAGCCACCCATTCCACACGATGATCATAAACGTCTGTCATTAGTTCGGGCTTCTCTGTTTCTCTATCATCAAAGAATGGAGAGAAGAGGTAGCTGAGTGCCTTACAGTAAACCCAGCCTTTTTCATCACTGGTTTGATATTTTCTGATAATCATATAGACCTCCTAATTTCATATTACTATTTTTTTGAGTTTTGCAACTGTATTCAAAAGCACCTGCTACTTGCAAGTGCTTTACTTTTTTACTTAAAGGTCACAATAGTACAGCCTGATCCACCTGCATTTTGTGGGGCATAGCCGAACTCCTTGACCTGTTTGTTGCGACGGAGGTACTTGGTCACCCCTTCTCGGATGACCCCTGTACCGATACCATGAACAATATCGACTTGGGCTAGGTTGTTGAGCAGGGCTTGGTCGATAAATTCATCCAGCTCCATCATAGCCTCTTCGTAGCGTTTGCCACGGAGGTCTAAGCGGGCTTTTGGTCCTCGTACATTGGCACGTTTGACTGTGTGAACCTGGCGCTTCTTAGGCTGCTCTGCCTTCTCCACCTTGACCAGTTCAAACTCATCTTTGCCCAAGGTCATCTTAATCAAGCCAACCTGAGCTTCCCAACGGCCGTCCTTGAGCTGATTGGTCAGAGTTCCCCGCTGACCATAGGCAGTAACGATAATATCATCACCCACCTTGGCAGCACGCTGGATTTTGGCTTTTTTCAGGACCTTGTTTTTAGACAGATCCACCACTTCAGGCGCCAACTTTTTCAGCTCTGCCTTGGCTTCGATGATCTGGTGAGGCTTGAGACTGGCTGCAGCATGGAGATTTTTGAGAATATCCTCGCTTTCTGCCAATGCCATATCTACAATTTCCTTGGCTTCCAAGCGTGCCTTGTTGAGCTCATTTTCCCGCTCACGATTGAGCTCGTCATAGAGCTTGCGGAGGGCTCGGTTCATCTTGTAATTTTCTTGCTCCACATCACGAATCGTATCCAGACGCTGACGACTTTCAACCGTCTGACTTTCCAATTTCTCGATAATGCGGTTCACATCGCTATCTGTATCCGTCCAAGATTGGGCTGACTGGATGATAATATCTGATAAACCCAAACGCCGGGCAATTTCAAAGGCATTGGAGCGACCAGGGACTCCCTGCATAAATTTATAAGTTGGACGTAGACTATTGGCATCAAATTCCATGCTAGCATTTTCAATACCAGAGGTTTCTATCCCGTAGGCTTTGAGCTCAGGATAGTGGGTGGTTGCCATGGTCTTGATCCCCCGCAGGCGAAGGTCATCCAAAATAGCCATTGCCAAAGACGCACCCTCCTGGGGATCGGTCCCAGCTCCCAACTCGTCAAAGAGAATGAGGGAATCCTGATCTGCCTCCGCCAAAATCGCTACCGTGTGGGTCATGTGACTAGAGAAGGTCGATAAACTCTGCTCGATGGACTGTTCATCACCAATATCCGCAAAAATTTCCTTGAAAACAGCGACCCGACTGCCCTTATCAGCCAAGATTGGTAAGCCAGACTGGGCCATAAGATGGGTCAAACCCAAGGTCTTGAGCATGATAGTCTTACCACCCGTGTTGGGACCTGTAATCACGATGGCCGTCAACTGACTACTAAAATAAAGGTCGTTTGGTACAGGCTCAGCAATGAGCGGATGTCGAACATTGAGAAGGGCAATATCCTGCTTCTCAGATAGTTTGGGTACAACTGCTTGATAATCACGCGCAAAGAGATGCTTAGCGCGGATGAAATCCAAATGCCCAATGACCCAAGCATTATTCCGAATAATACCGCTATGTGGTCGCAACATATCCGACAATTCCTGCAAGATCCGACTAATTTCATGCCGTTCTTCTGCACGCAAGTGACTAATGTCTTCATTTAAACTCACTACAGCCCGTGGTTCAATATAAACGGTCGAGCCAGAAGCGGAAATATCGTGGACAACCCCTGCAATCTTATTCCGATAGGTATTTTTTACAGGAAGAACATTGCGACCGTTCCTACTAGCCAGGATAGTATCTGACAGCATATCGCTCTTGTTCTTCAAAATATCCTGCATGACCTGGCGGACCTGATCCTCTGCCTCGCGGATTTTCCTACGGACGCGGGCCAATTTTTCAGAGGCAAAATCCTCGATAAAGCCAGCGTCGTTGACCGACTGCAAGGAACCTTGCAAATGCGGAAAGAGCTCGATTTTCTCAAAATGTTTGTCCAACTGGCTCAGCTGGATATTTTCCAGATTGCCATAAAAATCCAAGAGGGATTTGGACACCTCCAGGACTTTTTTGACAGCTAAGAGCTCCGTAATATTGAGGTCCGTATCCAACTCCAAACGACGCATGGCTGGATTGATGTCTGTAGTTGCAGACAGGCTGAAATAGGGATTTTCCACAAAAATCTGCCCCATGTCTGTCAATTCATCAAAGGCCTGCTGGATACGGTTGATGTCCACCATGGGCTCCAGTTGCCGTAATTCGTCCAAGCCCTGGTCTGTCAGCAGATAGGGCTCAATTTTTCGTCTTACCTTGTGAAATTCAAGGGTTTCAATAATTTTATGATTCATACTTTCCTACTTAGAAAAAGAGTAGGTTGCCCTACCCTGTAATATTACTTAGCCAGACAGCCTTGAAAAAATGAGCCGTCGGAATGTACTGGATTAGCAGATTTGCTAGGAAACTTTTCTGGAGTTGCTCCTGTACAAGGTCCACAGGAATAGTCGCCACCAGGACCAAGACCATTTGCAGAGAAAGCAAGGCCACCACTACCGCAATGGCACCACTGATAAGGTTTGATTGGATTGTATCAGGATTGTAGGCTTCCAAGAGGTGGACAAAGATTCCAACAAAACGCATGATGGCATAGACCAGGAGATAGACTGTCAGAAAGGCCAAGCCTGCATAGAAGACCTGGTCCAAATCAAACAGGTATTTTTCATCAAAATAATAGTTAAAGCTACCCTGGGTTGCATTGGCAAAGGGTACCCATAGATAGAGAATCCCTGACAACTTCTTATAGGTCAAGGCCGCCACCAAGATAGCAAAGAGGCTAGACACACCGTAAAAGCCTTGAAGGACCAGTCCTCGACTATAGCCGATATAAAAACTCCAGGCTAGGAGGATAAGAATTGCAATTGATACCATGTCTACTCCTCAAGCTCATCTAGGTCCAGCAGGGTCACGTTCTTTTTTAAGACCTTTTCTTTCATGGCCGCCAATTCTGCCTCTGTCTTTTCAAAGGCCATCTCGCGGGTCAGCTGGACTGAGAGGGAATTGATAGCCAACAACAAGGCCAGGGTTTCAGGGTCTGCCTTGGGCATTTTCTCCTTGATGGCCTGGTATTTTTCCTGGGCTAGCTTCTCCACTTCCGTCATAAAACGATTGTCATGCTCGGTCGTCAGGGTTAATTGTTTTTCACCAAATGTAAATTTATATCGATTCAGATTTGCCATAGTACACCTCGCTTCCTATTATACCTCAAAATGACTATTTTCGCCAATTCCTACTATATAGAGTGTTTTCTACGCGCAAAGTCTACAAAGCGGAATTTGTCGATTTTGTGCTTGCTTTCAGTGTATTGGAATTGCTTGGTATCTCCCAGATAGACGCGGGATTTGATGAGGACCAGATAGTCATCTTCATTTTTCATGAGCTCTCGCTCCTCACGGCTGGTCGGCTCAACAGTAATTTCCTTTTGGGCATAGGCAATATCCAGCTTGAGGGTCTTCTCCAGATAATTGTAAATGGAAGATGCAGCAATTTCCTTGGTAATGGTCGGCACAATATCCGCAGACAGGTAGTCAGTATCCACAACCGACACCTTGCCATCAATAGAACGTGTACGGACAACTTTCCAGACCTTGCTATGGGGTTCAAACCCAGTCAAATTCGCCAAGTTGCTGCTGATAACAATCTGATCCAGGCTGACTACTTCTGTCTTGGTCTCCAGCTGCAAAGACTCAGCCAATTCCTGGTAGGAAGTCAGACCAGAAACAGGGAAATTCAGCATTTCTTGCTTGAGAACTAGGGAACCTCGGCCCTGAACTTTCTGAATCATACCTCTTTCTGTCAACATAGACAGGGCCTTGCGGACAGTATCACGACTGACACCGTAAATTTCTTGCAGGCGCTGCTCGGTCGGCAGACTGGTTTCAGCAGGATAGGTATTTGTACGGATTTTTTCCTTTAAGTCATTGTAAATTTCCTGGTATTTCTTCATGATGTCTCCTTAATTTGTAGCCACTTTATCATACAACTACTCTAGTATAACAGAAATTTTATAAAATTTTATAAAAAAATGTTAAAAACGCTTGCAATATTTTTTGAAATCGGATACAATGGTCTTTGTAAACAAAATTTGTTCGTACAAATTTTAAAAAAGACATACTTTTGGGAGATGTCTAAAAAATATAAGGTGACGGATTCCATAAGCCGTCTAGAAGGAAAAATATATGGGAAAATTTGAAAAAGAAGCCAAACAGCTCTTGGACGCTATTGGCGGAAAAGAAAATGTTAACGCAGTTACTCACTGTGCAACACGTATGCGCTTTGTTCTTGCGGATGACAAAAAAGCAAACGTCAAAGTCATCGAAGACATTCCTGCTGTAAAAGGAACCTTTACAAACGCAGGTCAGTTCCAAGTCATCATCGGTAACGACGTTCCAATCTTCTACAATGACTTTACAGCTGTGTCTGGTATCGAAGGCGTATCAAAAGAAGCTGCTAAGTCAGCCGCTAAAAGTAACCAAAATGCCATCCAACGTGTCATGACCATGCTGGCGGAAATCTTCACACCGATCATTCCTGCCCTTATCGTCGGCGGTTTGATCCTCGGTTTCCGTAACGTCTTGGAAGGCGTACAAATCGAAGCACTTGGTCAAGCTATGAAAGATGGAGAACTCCTCTTTGACGCAAGTGGTAAACCAATCTGGAACACTATCGTTCAAGTATCACCATTCTGGAATGGTGTCAACCACTTCCTCTGGTTGCCAGGTGAAGCCATCTTCCACTTCCTACCAGTAGGTATCACTTGGTCTGTATCTCGTAAAATGGGAACTTCTCAAATCCTTGGTATCGTCCTTGGTATCTGTTTGGTTTCTCCACAGTTGCTCAACGCTTATGCTGTACCTGGTACAGATGCAGCAACCATTGCCAGCGACTGGTCTTGGAACTTCGGTGCATTTAGTGTTGCTCGTATCGGTTATCAAGCGCAAGTTATCCCTGCCCTCCTTGCCGGTTTGGCACTGTCTTACCTAGAAATCTTCTGGCGTAAGGTTGTTCCAGAAGTGGTCTCAATGATCTTCGTACCATTCCTATCACTTCTTCCAGCAATTATCTTGGCTCACACTGTCCTTGGTCCTATCGGTTGGACAATCGGGCAATGATTGTCAACAGTTGTATTAGCTGGTTTGACTGGTCCATTGAAATGGCTCTTTGGTGCGGTATTCGGTGCCCTTTATGCACCGTTCGTAATCACTGGTCTTCACCACATGACAAATGCCATCGATACACAATTGATTGCGGATGCTGGTGGAACTGGTCTCTGGCCAATGATTGCTCTTTCTAACATTGCTCAAGGTTCAGCAGTATTTGCCTACTTCCTCATGAACCGTCACAATGAAAAAGAAGCGCAAGTTTCTCTTCCTGCAACTATTTCTGCCTACCTAGGTGTTACTGAACCAGCCCTCTTCGGTGTCAACGTGAAATACGTTTACCCATTTGTAGCTGCTATGATTGGTTCAAGTATCGCTGGCCTACTTTCTGTAACCTTCAACATCCAAGCTGCTTCTATCGGTATCGGTGGTCTTCCAGGTATCTTGTCTATCAAGGCTGAATACTGGGGTGCATTCTTCATGACAATGATTGTTGCGATTGTTGTCCCAATGATTTTGACAGCTGTTTTCAAACGTACAGGTGCATTTTCAAAAAAAGAAGAAACTGTTGAAGAAGTTGTAGTCGTAACTGAAACTGTCGTTGAAACTGGTTCTGCTATCGAATTGATCAGCCCCCTAACTGGTCAAGCAAAAGAATTGTCACAGGCAACTGACCCTGTATTCGCATCTGGGGTCATGGGACAAGGTGTCCTTATCGATCCTAGCGAAGGCATCTTAGTTGCACCTGTTGACGGTGAAGTATCTGTCCTCTTCCCTACTAACCACGCTGTTGGTATCACTGCTACAAACGGAGTTGAACTCCTTATGCACATCGGTATGGATACTGTTGGATTGGAAGGCAAAGGTTTCACAGCCCATGTCAAACAAGGTGACAAGGTAAAAGCTGGTGATAAATTGATCAGCTTTGACATCGATGTCATCAAGGCTGCTGGTCTCGTCGCTGAAACACCAGTTATCGTGACCAACCAAACGGATTTCAATACAGAGGTTCTTGGAAGCCTTCCTCGTTCAGTAGAACGTGGCCAAGCTATCTTGAAAGCAACAAAAGCATAAAACAAAATAAGTGTAGAGAGTTGGTGACCCCAACTCTTTGCCGTTGATTACATCATTTTTGAGAAAGGAAATGGTACTATCATCATGACCATTGACAAACGTAAAGTCGTCTATCAAATCTACCCCAAATCTTACAAAGACACAACCGGAAACGGTGTCGGTGATCTACGTGGGATTATAGAAAAACTCCCTTATCTGAAGGAGCTAGGAATTGACATGATCTGGCTCAACCCTTTCTATCCGAGTCCGCAGCGGGACAACGGCTATGACATTTCAGACTATACAGCCGTAAACCCTGATTTTGGCACCATGGCTGACTTTGAAGAAATGATGGCCGTTGGTAAAGAGCTGGGTATCGAATTCATGCTAGACATGGTCCTCAACCACTGCTCAACCGACCACGAATGGTTCCAAAAAGCCCTGGCTGGAGACAAATATTACCAGGATTTCTTTATCCTGCGTGACCAGCCAACTGACTGGGTGTCTAAGTTTGGCGGCAATGCCTGGGCACCTTTTGGCGATACTGGGAAATACTACCTCCATCTCTTTGACGTGACCCAAGCCGACCTCAACTGGCGAAACCCCTATGTCCGTGACGAACTCTTCAAAGTGGTCAACTTCTGGAAAGACAAGGGTGTCAAAGGCTTCCGCTTCGATGTTATCAACCTGATTGGTAAGGACGAAGTCCTCGAAGACTGCCCAATCAATGACGGTAAGCCAGCCTACACCGACCGCCCGATCACCCACGACTACCTCAAGATGATGAACAATGCTACTTTTGGTAGCGAAAAAGGCTTCATGACCGTCGGGGAAATGTCTGCCACCACCATTGAAAACTGCATTCTCTACACAGCTCCTGAGCGGGAAGAATTGTCCATGGCCTTCAACTTCCACCACTTGAAAGTAGATTACAAGGACGGACAAAAGTGGACCATTATGGACTTTGACTTTGAAGAACTCAAGCGCCTCTTCCACACTTGGGGTGAAGAAATGTCCGTCGGAAATGGCTGGAACGCCCTTTTCTACAACAACCACGACCAACCTCGTGCCCTCAACCGCTTTGTCGATGTGGAGAATTTCCGCAACAAAGGAGCGACCATGCTAGCAGCCTCTATCCATCTGTCACGCGGTACGCCTTACATCTACATGGGCGAGGAAATCGGCATGATTGACCCTGACTACAACAGCATGGACGACTATGTCGATGTGGAGTCTATCAATGCCTATCAGATGCTCTTGGATCAAGGTCACACACCTGAGCAGGCCTTAAAGATTATCCAGGCCAAGTCCCGTGACAATTCCCGCACTCCGATGCAATGGGACGCTTCTGACAATGCAGGCTTCTCAACAGGTACTCCTTGGCTAAAAGCTGGTAAATCGTACAAGACCATAAACGTTGAGACCGAAAAAACAGGCCCAATCTTCACCTTCTACCAAGACTTGATTCGACTTCGTAAGGAATTACCAATCGTGTCTGAAGGGGATTACAAGGCTGCCTACAAGGACAGCGATAAGGTTTACGCCTTTGAGCGCCTCCACGACGGTCAAAAACTCTTGGTCCTCAACAACTTCTTCCCAGAAGAAGTTCAACTAGAGTTGGCAGACGATTACGCACAAGGCAGCATCCTCATTGACAACTACAGCGACACCAAACTCGGAAAAAACATTCGACTGAAACCTTATCAATCCCTTGCCATTTGGGCCGATTAAAGACCAAGACTCGGAAGTTTCTCCCGAGTTTTTTAGTGTTTCTTTGATTGTAATCACCTTTTGATAAAAAGGCTACCGAAAGCATAAATCACAAGCAAGATTGTGCCAATCAGAAAGAGGATGTACAGAACATAGGGATTCCAAACCAAGGGTTGGACCATAAACGTCAGAACCAATACCACCAGCCAGCGCTGTCCCTAGGTCATCGTACGCTGAAGTAACCAATAGAGAAAATCCTTTCCTGCATTGGTCCGGGTTTCCAGATATTCCTTCCATAAGCCAGATACAAAATTTGGCACAACCAGCCCTCCTCCTATTTTTAAACAGTATATCCTATTTTTGCAATCAAAAACAGAAAAATCGAACCTGTTTTGATTCGATTTCCCGTATTTTTATGGATTGAAAGACACGTGGACATGGTCATAGTGGTTTTCTGTTACACTTCCGCGGTCTGGCATTGGATTCCAGGTATAGGCTGGTCCGTAAATGCTTGGATATGGTGAGTAGAAACGTTGCTTCCAGATGATGTAGGAAATGTTGCGGGCACCCATATTGGCAATGGCATAGTCAGCAACCTGGTCACCGAGGGCTGAGCTCACTGGCACCATGAAATCAATAGCCAATCCCTTGCCGTGGTCTTGGGGATCTCCAGGACGGTATCCTGAAAAAGACGTAATACCGAAAGTAGTTGCAACTTCTTCTTTAAATGCTGCAACCTGGGGCTGGAGGCCACTATTGTCATAAACTACCGTAGCAACTGGTGCTGGTGTTTCAACCACTGGAGTCTCTACCACCGGCTCTGCTGCTACAACAGACTCACTTGCTGGCTCCACTACTGGAGTTTCAGCTACTGGTGCTTCAACTGGAGCAACCTGTTCTGCTGCTGGAGCTGCCACCACTTCTGTTGTTTCGGGTACAGAAACTTGGGGCGCTTCTACTGTAGCTACCTCGGCTGGAATATCGGCAGGTACTTCTGTTTCAGCTACTGGAGCAGTCGGTTCTGTCGCTGGAGCTGGGACTTCTACCTCGTCGAGATGAACAACTGTATCGTCGATGGTCGCCTGGTTTGTCTGCAAATCCACCGTCGCTTGAACAGGCTCTTGATTGGCTGTCTGAGCAGGTGCTTCAATTTCGATTTGGGTCACTTGGTTATTTTGGTCAACTGTCGTGGTCAATACCGTATCTGGGAAAATCAGGTTGACATCTGTAATTTGATTGACCTTGGCTAGGATTTCCATATCCAGATTCATGGCGTCAGCAATGGCACTCAAGGTATCGCCATACTTGATGGTGTAGGTGAGTTGGCCTCCTTGATTGACCAATTCAGTGCTAATCTCAGAGACATTGCGTGGTGTCCATTCCAAGGCGGAAATTGTCGGAGCTGCCAGGCCAGTTGCCAAGAGTGACAAGGCTAAAGAGGATGCGTAGAACATTTTCTTATTCTCTTTCAGTACAGATCTTTTTCGCTTTCTTTTCATATAAACCGGTTTGTTTGTCTGTTTACGTTTCACAAAACATTCCTTCTTTCTTTTGAGATAGACCTATGATAGCGGAATTTTTTTTGCAAAACAAGCCTTTCCCAGGCTTTTAAACAAGCTGTAAACAAACCAAATTGATTGTCACTTGAGCATTATATTTGTCACAAGATTGTCATAGTGACCTGATATGTGGCACCAAGACTGACTATCTCCTGCCATAAAGAAAAAAGGTTGGACTTCTCCAACCTCTCAAAACCTAGACTAACTACATCTCCTCCGGATACACCAAGCCCCACTCCTCTCGCAGTTGAGTCATGATGTCCATGACATCGATCGTGTAGGCCAGATACATCTTATTTTCGAGACCAGAGACGGCGCGCTCCATGTCGGCTACTTCATAAGAAAGAGCTTTAGCAGTGTCACCAGCCTCAATCACTTCCTGCCGACCATCCTCTGTATAGGTAATAACCGCCTTCTGCCCGCGAGGGTATTCATAGAGTTCGATATAGCCCTTATCATAAGCAATGGTCCCACGCTTAGGCTGTTTGGCATGGAGACTGAGGGCAATCGTAGCCATCTCACCCGCATCATTGGACAGGAGAATACCGACCTGTTCATCGACACCCGTTGGAGCCAATTTGACCTGCGAAGCGACTTGATTTGGTTTTTCAGTCATGAACCAGCGAACAAAGGACAGGGCATAGACACCGATGTCCAAAAGGGCACCTCCAGCTAAGTTCTTATTGAAAAAGCGGTTGGTCATGTCGTATTCTTTATAGGAACCAAAATTCATCTGGATCATCTTGAGCGACCCAAGCTTGCCAGATGCGATGACTTCATTCAATTGACGATAGATAGGCATGTGGAAAATAGTCATGGCCTCCGCTAGGATAACATGGTGTTTCTCTGCAAGGGCAATCGCTTCTGCCAACTCATCCTTATTTAGCGTGATGGACTTTTCACAGAGAACATGCTTACCCCCAGCCAAGGCCTTACGCAGGTAATTGATATGGGTGTTGTGGGGGGTAGAAATATAGATAATGTCCACCTCAGGATCCTCAAACACCTGATCAATGTCCTCATAGACCTTCTCAATGCCATATTTTTTTGCAAAATCAACCCCTTTTTCATAGGTACGATTGGCAACGGAGTAGATATTCCCTCCCATTGCTTGTAGAGCTTGGGCCAATTCATTGGCGATAACACCCGTTCCCAGAGTTGCCCACTTATATTGAACTTGCTTTTCCATCTTAACCTCACTTTCCTATGCACAGTCAAGTTTCTTACTGTGCATACAGGTTCTAAAACTATTATAGTAGATTCTACTCTTTTCCGCACACTCCAAGTCGCATTTATGATACAATAAGAACATGACGACCGCTGTACTTAAAGTGACTGCCTCAGACAAGGCACAGATGCTCCACCACTACGCCCGCTACCAGCAGGCCAGTAAAAATCCTTACATCGAAGCATTTTTCAAACTTCCGGGCGCCAGCCTTTCCATCTACACTTCTGGAAAAGTCGTTTTCCAAGGGGAAATGGCAGAGCAGGAAGCCAGCCGTTGGGGCTATGAGCAAGCTCAGACTGATCAGACCATCTCCGGGCAGAACCTGCCCATGATTGGGACGGACGAGGTGGGTAACGGGTCTTATTTTGGCAGTCTGGCTATCGTGGCTAGCTACGTCACACCTGCTGACCATGCCTTTCTCAAGTTGCTGGGCGTTGATGACTCTAAAAAAATGACAGACCAAAAAATCTGCCAAATCGCCCCTCTCTTAAAAGAGAAAATCCCCCACCAAGCTCTGCTATTGTCCCCGAAAAAATACAACGAGGTCATCGAGCAAGGCTACAATGCCGTATCAGTCAAGGTGGCACTCCACAATCAGGCCATCTACCTGCTACTCCAAAAAGGGGTACAGCCGGAGAAAATCGTCATTGACGCTTTTACATCTATCCAAAATTACCAGAAATATCTCAAAAAAGAGGCCAATCACTTTGCCAACCCTGTCACCTTGGAAGAAAAGGCTGAGGGCAAATACCTGGCCGTCGCGGTATCATCCATTATCGCACGCGCCATGTTCTTGGAAAATTTGGCTCAACTAGGGGAGCAACTAGGCATGAATCTGCCATCCGGTGCCGGCAGCAAGTCCGACCAGGTCGCAGCCAAGATTTTGCAGAGATACGGAATGGCGGGGCTCAGCCAGGCCGCCAAACTCCACTTTGCCAACACACAAAAAGCAGAAAAATTATTGAAATAAGAGGAAATCACATGCGTTCAACTAAAAAAAATTCCCTTGCTCGCTTCCTAGCTGAGTGGGGCATCTTCTCTCTGATTATTATCGGATTCTTGCTCTCACGGCTCTTTATCTGGCAGCCTGTTTCTGTCGATGGACATTCTATGGATCCAACCCTTCATGACAAGGAGCGCTTGATCATGGCGCGCACAACGACCATTGACCGTTTTGACATTGTCGTGGCCAGCGAAGTGGACTCGCAAGGCAAGGAGAAGCTGATTGTCAAGCGGGTTATCGGTATGCCTGGTGACTCCATCCGATTTGAGAATGACGTTCTCTATATCAATGAAGAGGTGGTGGATGAGCCTTATTTAGCAGAGTACCTGGCAGCCTTTAAAGAGGATAAACTCCAGTCCACCTACTCCTATAATAAGAGCTTCCAAAACCGTGCGGCAGCTGCTACTGCCTTCACACTGGATGCCAATGGCTACCCAAGCCTGTCTTATGTCGTACCCGAAGGACACTACTTCCTAATGGGAGACGACCGCCTGGTTTCTCTAGATAGCCGTAATGTTGGTCCATTCACCAAGGCCAATATCAAGGGAGAAGTCGTTTTCCGCATGTGGCCCCTCAACCGCATTGGTACCGTAAAATAAACTAATTAGGAGTGAGACAGCTGTCCCACTCCCTTTTGATAAGGAAAAATCATGCAAGAAGTATCTTTCACCGGAACTATCGACCGGATTATTTTTGAAAATCCCAGCAATTTTTATAAAATCCTGCTCTTGGAAATCGAGGAGACCAATGCGGATTATGACGACTACGAAATTATCGTGACCGGCACCATCGCAGACGTTATTGAAGGCGAAGATTACCGCTTTTACGGCAACTTGGTTACCCATCCCAAATACGGTCAGCAGCTGCAAATCTCCCGCTACGAACGCAGCAAACCAACTGCCTCTGGACTGGTCAAGTATTTTTCCAGCGACCATTTCAAGGGTATCGGCCGCAAGACGGCTGAGAAAATAGTCCAGCTCTACGGCGAGGATACCATTGATAAAATCCTAGCCGAACCTGAAAAATTGACCCAGATTACAGGATTGTCCAACAAAAATCAGCAGGCTTTTGTGGAAAAACTCCGCCTCAACTACGGTACAGAGATGATTTTGTCCAAACTAGCCGAATACGGCATTCCCAACAAACTCGCCTTTCAAATCCAAGACCAGTACAAGGAGAAAACCCTGCAAATCATCGAGGAAAATCCCTACCAGCTGGTCGAAGATGTTCAAGGAATGGGCTTTACCATTGCCGATAAAATCGCTGAAAATCTGGGCATCGAGAGCGACTCCCCTCAGCGTTTCCGAGCCGGCATGCTCTATTGCCTGCTCCAGCGCTCTATGGAGACGGGCGACACTTATGTCGAGGCGCGTGATTTGCTAGAGGCCAGCATTGACGTGCTGGAAAAATCCCGCCATGTCGAGTTGGACCCGGCTGCCGTAGCGCAGGAATTGACCGGTCTCATTAATGACGGCAAGGTCCAGCAAGCAGGCACCAAAATTTTTGACAACAGTCTCTACTTTGCTGAGGAAGGTATTCACAAGAACCTCAGCCGCCTCATGGGCAAAAATGGTTTCAAGCCCTTCCCACGCAAGGACGTCGAGACTGCCATTGCAGAGCTGGAAAGCATGTCATCACTGACCTACGATGCTATTCAGAAAGAGGCTATTGTCCGAGCTATTACCAATCCGCTCTTTATCCTAACTGGCGGACCCGGCACAGGCAAGACCACAGTCATCAACGGTATCATCGCGGTCTACGCTATCTTGCACAAGATTGATTTGACGAAAAGCCGTGACGAATGTCCTGTCCTCTTAGCTGCTCCAACCGGCCGAGCCGCCCGTCGGATGAATGAATTGACCGGCCTGCCAGCTGCGACCATCCACCGCCATCTGGGCTTGGTTGAAGGTCAAGAAGAATCCTACCGCGATGATTATCTGGATGCGGAATTTATCATCGTCGATGAATTTTCTATGGTCGATACTTGGTTGGCCAACCAGCTCTTCCAGAATATTTCCTCTCAGACGCAGGTCCTCATTGTCGGAGATGCGGAGCAATTGCCATCGGTCAGCCCCGGTCAGGTCCTGGCCGACCTGCTCAAGATTAAAAAATTACCCAGCCTAACGCTGGAGAAAATCTACCGCCAGTCCGACGACTCGACCATTGTCACTCTTGCCAGTCAAATTCGGCAAGGCAGCCTTCCAGCTGATTTCCGTGAAAAAAAGGCAGACCGGTCTTATTTCGAGGCGCAAAACGAACAAATCCCTGCCCTGATTGAACGCATTGTCGGTGCCGCCATCAAGTCGGGAATCCCAAGTCAGGAAGTGCAAATCTTGGCACCCATGTACCGAGGAGTAGCAGGCATTGACCAGCTCAACATTATGACCCAAAACCTGCTCAATCCAATAAGCGAGGGGCAATTGGAATTTGCTCATAACGACCAGATTTTCCGCCAGGGCGACCGGGTCATCCACTTGGTCAACGACGCTGAAAGCAATGTCTTTAATGGCGACTTGGGCTACATCACCGACCTCCTGCCTGCCAAGTACACCGACAGCAAGCAGGACGAGATTTCCATCAACTTTGACGGTAGCGAAGTGACCTACCCCCGCAATGAGTGGTACAAAATCACTCTGGCCTATGCCATGTCCATCCACAAATCTCAGGGGAGCGAGTTTCAGGTGGTCATTCTGCCCATCACCCGTACCAGCCACCGGATGCTCCAGCGCAATCTGGTCTACACGGCCATCACCCGCTCTAAGAGCAAGCTCATCCTGCTGGGAGAAATCTCCGCCTTTGACTACGCGGTCAAGAATGCCGGTACCCTGCGCAAAACCTATCTGGTTCCCCGTTTCCAAGGGGATCTTGAAGAAAAGGCAGAGCGGCCAGAGCAGATTTCACCAAATCTGCCTACAAAATCTGACCAGTCTATCTCGTCTGAACAGCCCGCACCAACCAAAGTGCCTGAGGAAAAAACTGTATCTGCACCCAGCCAACTTTCCCTACTGGACCAAGAACCTGTGGAAAACACCCCCATCCAGCCCACTAGCTACATTCTGACCGAAAAGAATATCCTCACCATCGACCCCATGATTGGCCTGACCGATGAAGATATTGCTCTATTTTTCAAATAAACCGACTTTTGTTACAAAAATATTACAAATATTACAAAATTGTATTGACACTATCCTTCTGTTTTGCTATACTAAAATCAAACAGGAGGATTTTTATATGAAAAAGAAAATAACAAACGGTATTCTACTCTTATCTGCAGCTATTTTATTAACAGCCTGTGGAAAAGAAACTACCCCAGCTACATCCACTAAGACCAGTGAGAAAACAGAACAAACCAGCTCTAGTAAAAAAGCTACAGACAATTCTACTAAGAAAGAAACTGATACAAGCTCTAGCCAAGCAACCGAATCTAGTACTGCAACAACTACTTCGTCTCAAACAGAAAGTAGCTCATCTTCAAGCCAGACCAAGCAAGAAGAAACTGCTAGCCAGCCTAGCTCAACAACTATGACAGGAGACCAGCTATTAGCCTTGCCATCAGTGGCTCTTCCGACAGAACTTGTCGGTACTTGGACAGGCACTAGTCCACAAGCACGTATGGTCGAGGTAACCGTCGCAGCTGATGGGACTTTCACTGTTACTCAGGACTTCCGTCAAAGCGAAGATGAGGAAGTAACCGACTGGAATGTCCAACACCGGACTGCTGTCATTACAGACTTGATTTCACCTAAACCAAACCATTACCTGGTTCGCAAGTCGACAGGAGACGGAGCAGCTTTACTTCCTGGTGTAACAGGCATTGGTGGTGCTGGAGGTCAACTCTTGCCAGGCTTCATTCTTGAAAATGGACAATACAAGGTTATTATGCAAGGTGTTGCAATAGATGCCTCTCAAACAACTATTGATTTGACAGCACCTGCTCAAATAATGGCAACCCTGAATAAGGAACAATAAGTCCTACCAACTAAGCTCGACGATAACCGTCGGGCTTTTTTCTATAAAAAAAAACTAGGCCTAAACCTAGTTTCCATTGCTTGTTTCTTCGGAAGTTTCTGTTGCCTCTGGCGCCGGGACTTCTTTGGCCGGATTCATATTGACCCTGTGCCACTCGTTGATGACGTAGGCGAGGGCAACCACTTGATTGTAACCCATAGGATTGATTTCGGTATCGTCCTCAGATGCGCCACCAAAATGAGCTGTATAAAGGGCAATGCTGTAAGGTGTTTCCTCCATGACAATGGCATCCAGATTGAGGGCTTCACGGACATAGCCGGGTTTTTGGTAGATGGTCACCCCGTGAACATACTCTTCAAACCAAGTTCCCGGAAAGGCATCATCTAGGTACTTCATCAGGTCTGCGTATTTGTCCTGACGCTGATAAAGGTAATCCAAGACCTGCGAATAGTAGCTCGTTGTCGTCTGATTACCATTAGCAGAAATAGTTGGCACGTCAGGATTTTTCGATTTGCCATAGCGGCCAAACATGGTGTAGGCCTTGTCCATACCACCGATGCGCTCCGCCAAGGCATAGGCTGGAGTATTTTCAGACACTACAATGGAGCCGTATTGCATATCTGCGATCGTCATCATCCCATTATAATTGGCAACATAGGCGTCATGCTCAGGCTTGTATTCATAAGTTGTGCCGGTAATATCGTAAGCCTCTGTCGCTGAAACTTCACCTTTTTCCACCGCATCTACCACCAACATATTGAGGGGTAACTTATAGGTGGAGCCAGCTGTCATAGGCTGGGTATCGTTCATGGAGAAGACTTCATTGGTTTTGAGATTCTTATAGGTAAAGGCCACCTGTGATGGGTCCAATCCCTGCTCCAAGAGATAGGCCTTGACCGTATCTTCTAAACTCAGATTAGGATAATCATAATAGAGATAGAGACTGTTCATGTAAGCCAAATCTTCCTGCATGACCAAGTCTTTGGCCTCCTGAGACTTATGGACAGGCTTGACCACTTCTTTTTTGGTTTCTGTTTCCTTCGATCCACTCGCCGCTGCTTGGTTGGAAGAATCGGCTTTGCCTATCCCTTTCTTGGTCGAATCCAGATTGAAAAGGGCAACCATACCAAGCGTAAGGAGGACTAGTAAACCTAGAGCGATAGGAATATAGTCTGTCCAAACCTGCTTTTTACCATGCCGCGACCCACGTTTTTTTCTTCTTTTTGGCAATTTCCAAAATGAAAGAAATTTATCCACAGTCGGTTTGACAACTCCCTTAATCCTGTCTGTGTTTGGAAGAAGACGCTTTTCTGCAAGTCTTCCTGGTACAATCTGCTTCTCTCTAGACTGATCTAGCGCAATCGTTCTTGGAAAACGCTGATGAATCTGACCACGATTTCTCTTAGATGGAACTCTTCGGGGATATTTTCGCTTGGCAGACTTGGTCCAAACCTGTCGCCGAGATTTTCTTTGCTCATTCTCTCTTGTCATAACTCTACTAGTATAGCTGATTTACTTGGTCAAAACAAGCATTTATCATTGGAAAAGAGCTGATATAAGAAATTTTATTTTTTTTTGAAAATTTTTAACATAAAGCAAAACATCCCCGTTTCCGAGGATGCGATAAGGAATGACTAGACTAATTCTTCAAATTGAACTTCTGCTAAGATTTCTGCGAATTGCTCTGGCGCAACTTCTGGGAAATAATTGAGGCAGTTGGCAGTTGCATAGGCAGCAGCCTCCTTGAGGAAGATTTCTGGCTCTTGGTTTTGGCTGATCCCCTTGACAAGGAGACCCAAATAGAAATCTCCAGCTGCAATTGGATTTTTAGCCTCTTTCTTAGGGGATTGGATACGGAAAAAGCGTTGACCGATTTTGGCCAGACTTCCCTTGCTGCCCAGGGTCACGATAAGATTTTCGTGAGGAGTCACTTCTTTGAGGATGCGCAGTACATCTTCTGGGTCATGTTCATCCAACTCTGGATAGATGTCCTTGAGCTCCTCATTGTTAATTTTAATCAGGGCTGGACGAGCCTCGTAAGCGGCACGAAGGGCTGCACCACTGGTATCCACAATGGTGCGAACCGCAGGGAATTTTTCAATAAACTGCTGGATATAATCATCCGGCATCCCCTTCATCAGACTGCCTGAAAAGACCAAGGTATCACCTGGTTGCAGGCTTTCCTCGATTTGCTTAGTAAATTGATCCAGGAGTTCTGCAGTCAATTCCAGGCCTTTTTCATAGAAGAGAACCACATCCCCTGTCGATGTTTCAACGTAGATATTGCAGGTGCGGGTGTTTTGCCCAGACTGAACCACCTTGAGGGCATTGCCCTTGTCAGCATTGAGTTCCTCGATGTAGCGACCAATCGCTCCACCTAAAATAGTATGGATAACATAGTCCGTCTGGCCGTTTTCCTTGAGGGCATGGGCCACATTGAAACTCTTGCCACCTGGATAATCTCGGACTTCAAAGGGACGTAGGGGAATATTTTTCTCAATAGCCTCAACCAAGAGGGTTCGGTCAAGAGCAGGGTTGGGACAGACAAGATGAATCATAGCAATCTCCTTTTTTGATGTGATGTTCTATGATTATTATAACAGATATGTTGATATATGGTTGAAAAAAATAATAAAAAGAAACCAGAAATTTTCTGATTTCCCTATTTGAAATTGGTAACGGTCACACCCAGCAAACGAATGCCCTTTTCTGGCTGGCCGACTTCTTCAAAGATTTGGCGGACTTCCTTCTCAATCCTATCGGCTTGGTCAGTCGCCTCCGAAAAACTATGGCGCTTGGTCAGGGTCGAAAAATCTCCGTAGCGGATTTTGAGGACAATGGTCCGTCCTTTTTTCTGGTGCTTGGTCAGACTAACCGCCACCTTCTGACAGAGCTTACCCAACTCTTGCAGAGCATCCTCTTCACGATAGAGCAACTTGCGGTAGGTCCGCTCCTTACCGATAGACTTGCGGATGCGATTGGTTTTTACGGGTGAATTGGAAATACCTCTGGCCTTGCGGTAGAGATCAAAACCAAAACGACCGAAAGTGTCAATCAAAGTCATCTCCGATACATCTAACAAATCTGCCCCAGTATAGACTCCCATCTGATGCAGTTTTTCGACGGTCTTCTTACCAACTCCGTGAAGTTTCTCGACAGGGAGACTGGCCAAAACCGGCACCGCATCCTCCGGCTTAATCAGGGTCAGTCCATGCGGCTTTTCCATGTCCGAGGCGATTTTAGCCATAAATTTATTATAGGAGACGCCAGCTGATGCCGTCAGGTGTAGCTCCTTCCAGATATCGTACTGGATGAGTTTGGCAATCTTGATAGCCGAAGTAATGCCCAGCTTATTTTCTGTCACATCCAGATAGGCCTCATCGATGGACATGGGCTCCACTAGATCCGTATAGCGATGGAAAATTTCTCGAACCTGTCGCCCAACTTCCTGGTATTTTTCATAGTTCCCAGAAATGAAAATCGCCTGAGGACAACGCTCATAGGCTTCTTTTGAGGACATGGCTGAGTGAATACCAAAGGCACGCGCCTCATAATTACAGGTAGACACGACTCCCCGACCGCCAGACAACCTCGGATCTGCCCCGATAATAACAGGTTTACCTTTTAAATCAGGATTATCTCTGACCTCAATGGCAGCAAAAAAAGCATCCATGTCTACATGAATAATTTTTCGAGATAAGTCATTGATTAGCGGAAAAATTAACATGACTACTCCTTTCTGCTGCTTCCTCTAGACATATTATAGCCTATCTAGCCATTTTTTTCATAAAGAGAACATTATACTCATTTAAAATCAAAAATAGCTATTTACTACTCAAAGTGGATGTGGAGCGTTTTTGTATTAAATTTTCTAGAAGAATACACCTATTTTAAACTTATGATTCATAACTAAAACATACATATTAATGTTTCTCTTGCTATAAGTAGCCAAGACTTGCTATTTTTGATTTTTATTGAGTATTAACTGAAAAACGGTTCAATACACAAAAGAGGCAGGTCCGAGACCTACCTCTAATGTATTTGGAGAACAAGCAATGTTATTCTATTCTGAAATGACTATTCTGGTCGTCTTCTTCGAGCTGCCATAGCCATTAGACCGACTAAACCAGCTGCTAGGAGCAGACCTTGTTCAGTTTCTTCACCTGTTTGCGGTAAAGTAGCTGAAGTAGCTTTTGCTGGTTTTGGAGTAGCAGTTTCTTTTACCAAGCTTGCTGGATCAATACTTGGAAGAGCCTCTGCTGTAGGAGCTGTATTCGGAACTAAACCTCCTTCAAAAGCAGGCAATGGTTCTGCTTTGACACTATCACCTTTTGCAATTACAAGAGGTGGTAATTCTCCCAATGGAAGAGGATCTGCTTTGGTACTTTCTCCTTTAGCAGTTACGATGTCCTCATCTTGTTTGACTGGTTCATCAACTGGTTTCTCACCTGTATCTGGTTTTGTTGGCTCTTCAACTGGTTTTTCGCCTGTATCTGGTTTCGGTGTCTCAGGAGCTGCAGTAGAAGAGTGGCTTGCTAGCCAGTCATTCAACATCTGAGTAGCGTCATCCACCAATTCTTGACTAGTCGAATCAAGAGATGCCAGAGCATTTTCAAGTAATTCAGTTAGAACTGCCAAATCCTCTGCTGAATAAGCAGTTTGGTCTACACCCTCTGCTTTAGCAATTGCTGCCTCAAGATTTGCTGTATTAACAGCTGTCTCTGTCGGCTTATCAACTGGTTTTTCTCCAGTATCTGGTTTCGGAGTTTCGGTTGTGTTGCCTGGATTTTCAGGCGTTTCGGTAGTAGTGCCTGTTGTATTCCCTGGATTAGCTGGTGTTTCACTAGCATTCAAGCGAGCAACTGTGGCATTTAAGATATTGGCTGTCAAAAGATTTGCTGCCTCAACAGAAGCCATAAAGTCTTCAACTTCTTTGACAAGAGCTGTCTTACCTGCTGAACGTGCAGCCGCAAGTGCTGCTTCATAAGGTGCTTTATCAAGAGTTGCCTCTTCTTGAACTGGTGTCAAGAAACGGAATTCTCCAGCAGACATAAATTGATCTGCAGTGTCACCGTATGAAGCGGTACCTGTAATCACAATCTTCTTAGCCTTGATTGTCTTACCAAAATCAATTGTCTTAGTAGCACTTGTTGCTGGCCAATCCGCACCAGTAAAGGTATGTTCCACATTTTGATCATCCGTAATCACCAATGTCAATGCTTTCAAGATACCGTTGCGACCTGATTGTCTTGGCACGTATTCAAAGCGTTGAATATCCACTGGTCTACGAAGGTTCACTGTCGCTGGCTCATTGATATGGCGGCCATTCCATGGTGTGTGCCAGATAGTAGACGGATTTCCATCGAAGGCTTTAGCCAATTCTTCACCTTCTTGAGCATTGGCCTGAGCCAAACCAATATCTTCAGTTGTGATTGCTGTTTTCTTCACTTGAAGATTTTGACGGGCTGTATTTGCAGCTGCAATCAAGGTACGAGCGTCTTCAATACTGATAGTTTCAGGAGCAGCAGATACCGCCAACAAGGCTTCTTTGTATGGAGCCAAACTTGCTTGAGTATAGTTCTCATTCAAGACTGGGGTATTCAAGTTATAGTAATCCGTTGTCAACAAGTGACCAGTCAGGGTAACTTCTTCAATCACCAGATTATCTAACATAAAGTCATTGTAACCACGGAAGTTTGCGTTTCCACTTGTATCTCCCTTGGTATCGCCACCACGACGAGTTGAGAAGATACCAACCCATGTATTGCCCGACTCTGCACCTGTTACCAGGAAGCTTGCTTTCTTAGCCTTAGTACTGTCTTCCCATGAATTAGTCAATGGATTCAGTGTCAAGCTACCAGCATCGTCATTGTAGCGACCTTCACCGATTGCAAAGGCATAGGTACCATTTGAACCTGCTTCATAGTCAAAGCTCACACGATACGCCTTGCCAGCTTCAAAGCGGAAGTTTTGTGGAATAGTCTGGTAAACAATCTTATTGCGAGCGGTCAGACCATTTGTTTTGAGTGACCATGTGCCTTCAATAACATCATCGACCTTCTTACCATTCCAGCCACGTTGAGTATACGGAGCGTGCTTCTCTGCAAGGTGAGTACGGTTGTCCTCAACTCGTTCAATACCACCGATAACAAATGGGAAAATACCCTGTGGAACATTTTCAAAGTTTTGTTTGAAGGTTCCTGTAGCCGTATTATGCCCACCTGCAAACATGGTTGAATCATTTTCAAAGACACGAATTTCATCAAAATAAGTTGCTGCAGTATCGGCATCACGAGATAGGGTCAAGCGTACATTATCCACATTGTCTCCAGTTGTAAAGAAGACATACATGTTTTGGAAGTAACTTGTATCATCAACCGTTGCGTTTTGTGGCAATGTGTTATGAGCATAGGCTTTAACGTAGTTAAGAGCAATAGACTCATTGGTATAGTTTGAAACTTCTGAACTACCAGTATGAACCGTAATGCTAGCTTTTGCTGTACTACGGTTGTCCACCCCAACATACGCTGCATAGCTTGTATTTGGTTTCAAACCTGTCAGTTTTTGGCTGAGACTTACCTTAGATGTGTTCCCTTGGATACGGAGCATATCGTTTGCACCTTGGGATTTGACCAAAGTAGCCTTGCTAGTATCGCCTTCAATTGTCCAATGGTCTAGCTTACCAGAGTTAAAGCCTTGGTCATAGATATGCATGCCGTCACTCCAGGACATCTCTGGATTTGTCTGTGGAGATTTATAGAGGACATACGGCACATTTGCATCCGCTTGAATGGTAATTTGACCATTGGTTACTGCCAATTCTTGAACATCTGTCTTACCTAGCTCAGTAAGTTTGTAGAGATAAACCTTATTACCAGTCCAATCTGAAGGAAGGGTCCAAGTTGTGGCACCTGCTTCTTCGTTGAAGTAGTACATTTTGTGTTTGTCACTAGTCAGGTCATTACCATTCGCATCCCAGTTCCAAGGCGCCAAGTAAGCTGCTCCATCTTGAATCGTACGACCATTCAAGGTTACTGTCCGTTGACGGTAGCCAGCATTGTTAACATCATTTGACTTACGGGTCAAGACCAAGGTATTGTCAGACTTGTCTTTCAAAGTGATTTCCATCTCTGGCGTCCAAGTATAGGTTTCACCGTTGTCCGTCATACGAACAGGGTCACCATTCTTCCAGTTGGTTACTTGGAAGTGCTGGATATACTTGGTCATCAGGTTGTTGGCAAACAAGTTGGTAATGTAACCATTATAGTCACTACGTCCTTGCCATCCTTCGAAATCTTTCATATCGTAGCCGCCAAGCAATGGATAGTTGGCAGCGCCACCGTAAGCTGGATAATCACCAACCCATGAATCTTTTTGGTGGTTACGAATGAAGCGGGCGATATTAGAGTTGATACCTTTCAGAGTAAAGCCACCATAGGTTAAGTCTGCTGCCCAGTGTTGGAAGGTCGAGTCATACTCACCTGCATAACCCCATTCAAAGGCATTTCTCCAACCTTGCATATTGATTTCTTTGGCAAGAACATGAGTTTCCCAAGCATTTTCGCCACCAGACTGACCATTACCCCACACATCGACATAGATAAAGTCTAATCCGTCACCCAGTTCTTTCTTCAAATCTTCCCAACGTTTCAAACGGTTGTGGGCCAAATCATAATGACCACTGATATTGATACCTTGATCAATCCAGTTCCAACCATAGGCGTAGTCCCCATTTGCCTGACGACGAAGAATCTCTTCAGAGAAGTATTGGGATTCTGGATAGGTTTCAGATGCATTGACGTGAATACCTAGTTTTGCACCATATGGTTGTGATTTTTCAATCAAGGTCTTGAAGTCTTCTGTGCCACCGATACGTTTACCAATATCTGCATAATTCAAGTGTCCAGAGTCATGACCTTCACTACCATAACCTTTCAAGAGGATACTTTGTCCCAAGCCATCTGTATGAAGGGCAATTTTCTTAATACCATCCAAGGTCATCAAGAATGGGTTTTGAGCCTGTGATCCAAAGTTCATAGCAATACGGTAAGCTACCAGTTCCGGTACATATTCATGCCCTTTTGGATTGTTCATGATGTCACGGTAAGCTATAGCCCCATCTTGCCAGTCTACCTTATTATCATTGTTTACATCAGCTGCAAAAACTACTTTTGCACTTGGCAATTCGAGAGTATATTCTGGATAAACGACACCGTTGTGGGCTCCCTCCCATCTCCATGGAGAGGAAGCAATTCCTAGATGAACACCAGTTTCACCATCAACAGTATATCGGTGGCTATTTGTTGTCAAGCGTGTAAAGTCACTTGCACCACCACCATAGCTATTTTGTGAATTACTCCAAACTGCTGCCGCAAATTGATCTGTTGAAACAAAGCCATACATGTATCCTTGACGTTGGTAATTCACACCATCTTGCAATTGAATATGCTCATCACCTGTACGATGGGTGTGGGTCGACATACGGCTTCCATCAAATTTTGCATCGGTTTGATGGCTAGCGACTGAAACCAAATTATTTTCATCAAAAGCAATGGTTTGGATCAACTTGGCAACATCATCAATCTCTGCTCCATAGGTCACTTGGTTGCGGTTATTAACTTCCAAAACATCAAAGTGAAGTTCTTTACCTTCTACCTTGATTTGAACCTTGATAGAAGCGTTGATTTTGTTAGCTTCATCCACAACATCCAAAACATAGTGAGCGGTCTTGTCATCAACTTTGTTATAGGTAACGGTTGGCGTCACTTTCACATTGTTGATGCGTAGTGAATTGAGGGAATGAACCTGTCCAAATACCTTGTTCCCGTTGAAAGTATATTCTCTAACACGTGGGAAGGCCTGGTCAATCTTGGCAGTCAATTCACCTGAATTGAGTTCATCATAGGCAACTGCCGCATCATTGACAACAAAAGCTGTTGTAGGTGTTTCTTCTTTTTCATCTGCAGGGGTCACACCTGTTTGATCATCTGCTTTTATATCAACCTTGGTTAATTGCTGACCAAATGTACCTAATTTCAAAGCAACTCGTTTTTCAGCTGACAAGGCTTCTTTCACAGCTGTTTCCAAGTTTAGTGTATCAAACAACTGTACATCATTGTTTGTAGCATTCAACTGCCCATCTGATTTGTATGAAATCGATAGAGTATTTTTACTATCTTTTACAGGAGATGTAGTGACTGTCCGTTCACGGAGCCAGTTTCCTGTGCCGTTAACCTTGTACTCCCAGAACCATCCTAAATTATCATATCCAACAAAGAGGAAGTTGTTAACATCTTTGTATTTGACAAAGACTCCAAAACGGCCTTGGTTGTCTTCGGAACGCTCTACAAATTCCAAATTTACATTGACATTGCCTTCTGGGCTTGCTTCCAATCCAGCTTTTTCAAAGATGGCAATGCTATCTCCATTATTGTTTTGTGCCGTTGAAGAAAGTGCATTGTAACGAACCCCGCCTTCTTCCTTGATGGCTACAGTTCCTTTGATGGCAGAGGTAGATGTCCAGTCTGGCTGGATATCAGCTGGTGTTGGGGTTTCTTCAACCGGTTGTTCATCAGTATTTGCTTCATCGCTATTGAGACCAGTCTGGTTAGTTGCCTTAACATCTACGATGGTCCGATCTGCACCATAGCTTGTTACTTTGAGTTTGGCTGCATTGCTAGTCCGAAGATCTGCCAATACTTCTGCCGGAATTTGAATGGCATTGAAAAGTGCTGTTTCTTGATTCTCTGCAGACACGATCGAAGCAGACAATTGTCCTCCTGTTGTCAAGTTGACATTGAGACGATAAGCAGTATCTTTTGCTGGTTCATTGACACGAGTTCCACTATACCAGGTTCCGCCATTAGCTGCCGCAGGAGACTTGTACTCCCAGAACCATCCCAAATTATCATAGCCAACTAAAATATGTTTAGAAGCATCAGTATGGTTCAAATAGACACCGAAGCGACCTTTTTCAGCATCTGAACGTTCAATAAGATCTAGAGAAATAGCCGCGCTACCATCTGCATTCATTTTCAAATCAGGGCTAGTAAATGTACCTGTTGAAGCACCGTTATCTTGGCCACTAACAGAAGACAAACGGTTGTAACGAACACCATCTTCTTCACGAACTTCAACAGTACCTGCTGGGTTGGAGCTAGCTGTCCACTCCGCTGCAACTTCTTCCGTTGTGTTTGTTGCTGGCGCAAGGTTGAGTTCTGGAGTTACTGCTGCCTCTGCAGTTTCTGTCGCAGCTCTCTCTTCGACCTCCTCTTCAGCCGCAGCTTCCTCCGTAGGGGCCAGAACAGCTTCTCTGGTAGCACCTTCTGCTACAGTTATTTCATCAGCCTTGATTTGAACACCAGAAAACAGGCTCATTCCAACAATGACCGATGCTGCACCAACGGTTAGTTTTCTAATTGAGTAGTGATTTTTCTTAGAAAACAAATCTTTCGAATAATTTCTCATTGTTTACCTCCTTATGATACGTTGAGAAAATTGGTTTATACAGCTTTATTTTACAAAAACGCTTACACAATGTCAATATGTTAACATGTTTCTTTTGTTTTTTTGACAAAAATCTTTTTCTATGAAAGTTTAATAATTTTTTCACATTTTTTGTAACCAATT
Organism: Streptococcus suis; assembly: GCA_024583055.1. Lineage (NCBI taxonomy): Bacteria > Bacillati > Bacillota > Bacilli > Lactobacillales > Streptococcaceae > Streptococcus > Streptococcus suis. The sequence goes on along the minus strand of CP102145.1, from coordinate 1,654,928 downwards.
ACCACATTTTTCAATTATTTTCAAGTATTTTGACCTTGCAGAAAGTGCTTACATATGATATACTAAAATATGTGAAAAACAAAACTATCCTAAAGGAGAACCCTCATGTCAACAAAAGTAAAAACTAAAAACGTTACTGAAGACATTTTCGCCCAAGCCTGGGAAGGCTTCAAAGGTACCGACTGGCAAGATAAGGCTAGTGTAACTCGTTTCGTACAAGCCAACTACACGCCATATGATGGTGATGAAAGCTTCCTTGCAGGACCAACTGAGCGTTCACTGCATATTAAAAAAATTATCGAGGAGACAAAAGCAGGCTACGAAGACACTCGTTTCCCTATGGATATCGACCGTGCAACTTCTATTGCTGATATTGGCCCTGGCTTCATCGATAAAGAAAATGAGTTCATCTTTGGTATCCAAAATGATGAACTCTTCAAGCTTAACTTCATGCCAAAAGGCGGTATCCGTATGGCTGAGACTACTCTCATCGAAAACGGCTACACTCCAGATCCACTCTTGCATGAAATTTACACCAAACACGCAACCACTGTAAACGACGGTATCTTCCGCGCCTATACAGCTAACATCCGCCGCGCCCGCCACTCACACCACGTTTCTGGTCTGCCAGATGCTTATTCTCGTGGTCGTATCATCGGTATGTACGCACGTTTGGCACTTTACGGGGCTGACTACCTCATGGAAGAAAAGGTAGCCGACTGGAATGCTATCACTGAGATTGATGAAGAATCCATCCGTCTCCGCGAAGAAATCAACATGCAGTATCAAGCTCTCCAACAAGTTGTTCGCTTGGGTGACCACTACGGCGTTGACGTCCGTAAACCAGCCATGAACACCAAGGAAGCTATCCAGTGGACCAATATCGCCTTCATGGCAGTATGTCGTGTCATCAACGGTGCTGCAACTTCCCTCGGTCGTGTACCAATCGTTCTTGATATCTATGCAGAACGTGACTTGGCTCGCGGAACATTTACAGAATCAGAAATCCAAGAATTTGTTGACGATTTCGTATTGAAACTTCGTACCGTAAAATTTGCTCGTACTAAATCATTCGACGAAATCTACTCTGGTGACCCTACCTTCTTGACCACTTCAATGGCAGGTATGGGTAATGATGGTCGTCACCGTGTTACCAAGATGGACTACCGTTTCCTCAACACGCTTGACAATATCGGCAACTCACCAGAACCAAACTTGACCGTTCTCTGGTCTGACAAATTGCCGTATGCCTTCCGTCGCTACTGTATGGCTATGAGCCACAAACACTCTTCTATCCAATACGAAGGTGTAACAACCATGGCCAAAGACGGCTACGGCGAAATGTCTTGTATCTCTTGCTGTGTGTCACCACTTGACCCAGAAAGCGAAGACAAACGCCACAACATCCAGTACTTCGGTGCTCGTGTCAACGTTTTGAAAGGTCTTCTTTCAAGCTGGAACGCTGGTTACGATGATGTCCACAAAGAATACAAGGTATTTGACGGTGTTGAGCCAAACCAAGAAGAAATCTTCACCTACGACCGTGTCATCAAAGACTTTGAAACTGCCCTTGACTGGTTGACAGATACCTATGTGGATGCCATGAACATCATCCACTTCATGACCGACAAGTACAACTACGAAGCAGTTCAAATGGCCTTCTTGCCAACTCACCTTCGTGCAAACATGGGCTTCGGTATCTGTGGATTTGCTAATACAGTCGACTCCTTGTCAGCTATCAAGCACGCGCAGGTTAAACCAATCCGTGACGAAGATGGCTTTATCTATGACTATGAAGTAATCGGTGACTTCCCACGCTACGGTGAGGATGATGACCGTGTAGATGATATTGCGAAATGGCTCATGGAAGCATTCTATACTCGTCTTGCAAGCAAGAAACTCTATAAGAATGCGGAAGCTGCCGTGTCTATCTTGACTATCACTTCAAACGTTGCCTACTCTAAACAAACTGGTAACTCACCAGTTCACCGTGGGGTATTCCTCAACGAAGATGGCTCAGTCAACACTTCTAAAGTAGAATTCTTCCCACCAGGTGCCAACCCAACTTCTAAAGCTCGTGGTGGTTGGTTGCAAAACTTGAACACCCTTTCTAAATTGGACTTCAACCATGCCAACGACGGTATCTCATTGACCACTCAAGTTTCTCCAAAAGCGCTTGGTAAGACCTTCGATGAGCAAGTAACAAACTTGGTGACAATCCTTGACGGCTACTTCGAACAAGGTGGTCAGCACGTTAACTTGAACGTTATGGACTTGAACGACGTTTATGAGAAAATCATGGCTGGTGAGGACGTTATCGTTCGTATCTCTGGATACTGCGTAAACACTAAATACCTCACTAAAGAGCAAAAAATGGAATTGACCCAACGTGTCTTCCACGAAGTTCTCTCAATGGACGACCACGCAGCTGAAGTTTCAGGTGTGAATGCTTAATCAAAACAAACTGAAAAGGACTTGCAATGCAGGTCCTTTTTGCTGTATAAGAATTTTTCTTCTGAAGAAACAACGGGCTCCCTTGATAATTATTCGTTTCCGTCACCGCATCATTAAGAAGATACTACCGAGCCATAGGCACTCCTTATTCTTTCTAGCAACTATTCCACATGATTGAGAGATAGGATAGATAAATACATATCTAATCTCTCATTCAAATAAGGGGCAAACAAATCTTCCATTGCTGACAAACTTCCTTTGGCATGAAAGTCATCAAAGGCCTTGTAGTAAGCTAGTCGATCTGAGAATTTTATATCAATCGGAGGGTAGCCAGCCTTCATCAGCTCCAGGTTAACCAAAAGCTGACCCGTCCGACCATTCCCATCAATAAAGGGATGAATACTTTCAAAGGCGATGTGAAAACGAGCCATCTTGGTCACGATGTCTTCCTGACTTTGAGCATAGTTCGCCAGCCATTGCTCCATAAAAGGCTGGGCAGGTTTATTTGCAGCTCCCATGATACGTACCAACACTTTTCGATAGACGCCCCTATCGTCTTTTTTATCCGATAATACCAGATAGTGAGTATCCTTCACGACCTGCTCCGTCAAGGGAGTACCCTCTGCCACCAGGGTCTGCACATACTCAAAAGCTTCCCTGTGACCAATGGTCTCAAGGTGATCTTTCAAATGTTTCTGGTCAATGGTCAAACCGCGCAAGATCATATCTGTCTCACGGAGGGTCGGAAGGATAGGGAGAGGATTTTCGGAAGGATATGGATAACATAACAACTTTGATAGAATAACAGATCATCAAAATCAGACTGAAATCGGTAGTATAGTGACTCTAAAAATCAATCACATTCAGCAACCAAATTCTCTTCATCTACTGAAATTGGCTATACCGTTCTTTCTTCAAATTTTGAATGGAGAGCATAGCTACAAAGCTAATTAGGTAAAGACTAGATAGAAAGACCATGACAGTAGCTGGGCTGGAAGCATCCAGAATCATACCGATAATGACAGAGGAGAAGCCTCCTACTGCCCGACCGACGTTTAGGATAACGTTATTGGCTGTAGAGCGGATGTGATGTGGATAAAGTCGGGTAATCATAGCACCATAGCCTGCGAACATCCCATTTACAAAGAAACCAACAATCATACCACCCAGAATCATAGTCACTTGGGAATTGGCAAACTGGAAGAGATAGACACAGACGGCCGAGGCAAGGAGAAAGGCACTGTAAACTGGCTGAGGACCAAATTTATCCAGGATATGGCCAAAAACCAGCATACCGATACACATGCCAAGAATGGTAGTGACCATCCACAAAGAAGAATCTTTGACACTAATATTTAGACTGGTTTGAATAATGGTCGGCAACCAATTCATCATACCGAAGTAGCCTGCGATTTGCACCGTTGTCATAACCATCAATGCCAGTGTCTGGACTGTCAAAGCAGGCGTTTTAAACAATTGACTAACATGAGCGACTTCCGTATCTTCCTTGTCCTGGCCTGGAGAATGGTCTAAGATGGCATCATCTTTTATAGCCACTTGCATCCATAAGACCAGAAGGAGAGGCAAGAGTCCAAAAAGGAAGAGCCCCTTCCAGCCTAAACTTGGAGCCAACCAGCCTGCCAAGAGAGCCGAGCTGATAGAACCAATCTGGCCTGCGATACCATTGAGGGAAGAAATTCGTCCCATCTTTTCCTTGGGGACAATACCTGCCATAATAGCAATAGCGACACCATACTCACCACCGACCCCGATGCCGGCAATAAAACGCATGAGGTAAAGGTAAGGCAGGCTATTGGTAAAGTAGATGAGTCCCGTGGCAACTGCAAAGATGACAATGGTCCACTTGAAAACCTTAAATTTATTGTAGCGGTCAGCAAGGACACCGAATACTAGTCCACCCAGTAGCATACCCAGATTGGTGATGGTCGCAATCCAGCCAGCCTGGGCTCCAGAAATGCCCAGCTCTGCTATGATATTAGCCATAGAAAATGACAGGAACATGACATTTAAATCGTCTGTTCCAGAAGCCACAATGGCCGCCGCTAAGGCACGTTGATTATTTTTATCGAGTTTCAAACCCAACATAGACAATTCTCCTTTTCAATGGTGGCTCACAGACCACCTTTATTAAAAATTGAGAAAAGCTCAAACAAAAACAGGAACTACCGTCCCTGCTCTTAAAAGTGCATTAAAATAATGTGGAAAAATACCTTTCCATCTCTCATTGATTCACTTTTATGCCTCACAGGACACAGTTAAAGCTATTAACAATTTTTACCAGTCTACTAAAAAAGCGACTAGCTGTCAACTAATTGTATGCATTACTTATTCAGATAAGGCCCCAATTTCTCAAAAGTCTTATCATTTCGGATGGTCAATTGCTTGTAAAAGGGAGAACCAGCTAATTTTTTATGATAGGCCGTACCATGGTAGCCTGCCTCAGAAGTCACCGCCCAATAAATAGCCCGGTCCGCCAGCTGGAAAATCTCAGCTCCTAGCACAAGGTCTGCCAAATAGTTTTTCAATTTGTCAAACTCAAGTTTCTCTGTAAAGAAGAGAACATTCTTTCGGAAATAATCTTCCTGCCACCAAGCTGGTAATTGGGCTAGCTCCGCCCCGTAATCTTCTTCGCTCAGAAGAGCAAAGGTCTCAACAAAAGGATAATTCGCCACAAAAAACTGGTCAAAGTCCGCCACGATATCCGCTCTGCTATGGGCCGACGAGAAAAATAAATTCCCAGAATTGATATAGGTCTCAACATCTGTGTAGCCCATGGCCTCTACCTGCTGGCGGAGCTCCGCCATGACTACCTTATTGCGTCCGCCAACATTGATGCCCCGCAGTAACAAGACATATCTCACGATACTTCCTCCTCCAAAACCTGTTTTATCAATTTCATGACCTGATTGCGGTCCAACTTCCACTGAGCCCGCTCGTCCTTATCGTAGGTCCGATTAGACAGGAAAATAGCCGCCAGCTGCAAGGGACGATTGTACATGATGAAGGTGCCTGTATAGCCCGTATGACTGAGCCAATCCCCCTTCTTATCCCAAGCCAGCGAACGGCTACGATTGGCATCAAAGCCATAATCTTGGGTCAATTGATCTGCAAAATCCGCCGTCAAATACTGGTTCAAAAAGATTTCTAGGTCCTTGACCGTCGAAAAAAGACCAGCACTTCCAGCATGTCCCCCCAAGACACGCGCCTTAGGATCATGCACCACACCTGCCTTGACACCACGCACCGTCGGTACCGCCTGACTGACTGGTCCATAAGAGGTTTGGGACATGCCAAAGGGCTCTAGAACACCTCGTCTGATTAGCTGATCCAGACTAGCTCCACCCAGTTCTTCCAGCAAAAAGCCCAGCAGAAGAAAATTGATATCTGTATAGAGAAAATCTTTTTTATCCGTCACCCTAATCTTCAAAATAGCTTCTTTTAATTGGTCCGCATCCAGACTATCCCGATTGGGAATAAAGGGATCAATGCCGCTAGTATGGGTCAATAATTGCCGGATGGTCACTTGACTATTCTGAAAAGCAGGATAGTAAGACTGCAAGGTCCTATCCAGCTCCAAAGCTCCGCTATTGACCAGAAAAGTCGCAAGAGTGCCTACACCGACGACCTTAGAAACGGAGGCCAAATCATAGGTCAGACCCGCTACCACTGGGGTCACATGGTCCTGGGTACCCAGATAATACTCCTGCCACTGGCCCTTAGAAAAAAGAGCCAGACTGGCGCCAGGATAGACTCCCTGCTCAACCTGCTCTGAAATCTTGTCTAAGATTGTTTTTCTCATTTTTCAAACCACAATTCAATACCGCTTGGGTCTGTTGTTTGGATAAAAGTCGCTTTCTTGTCTTTGAAAAATGGAACGTCCAGCTTGCTCTCCAAATCAGACCAATCATAATCACTCTCTACCGCAAAACGGAGGCTGTCCAAGTCCCAGATCTCTTCTGCTGGTGTCAGTAAATCTTCACCCTCTGCCCCAACAAAACGCAAAAAGACCTGGTTGGGCAAGATAGTCTCATAAAAATCCTGGCTAACTACTGGATGAGGGCTGTTAATCCAAACAGACTCCACCTCAAAATGACTTAAACCAGCGAAATCAGCATCCCCCTTAAAAGGAACTGGTGGCAGAATAGCTGTTAAATCATCGATGCTTGCCTCACTGTGGAGCAAAAAAGTATCTCCCTCAGGCGATACTGCCTCAAAACCATAGCCATTGTGTCCCTTGTAGAGCTTGCTGTAAACCGTTCCATTAGCCAACAGAGCCTCAATTTCGTGAACCTTCTCGACCTTGATAATGATTTTATTGAGCTTCTTCAGTCCACGAACAGCCCGGCTGCGATTGCCTGGCGATTCCTGCAAAATCAGCTTAATCTCGCTGTCTTGATGACCAGCAAATTCCGCAAATGGGCCGTCTTCCAGCTTGGTTTTCATCCCCAAATTATCTTCTAGGAAGGCTTGATTAACACTTCTATTATTGACCCGCAGCACAGGTACTACGGGTTGATTTTCCCTTAACACAATCATTTCCCTCCTAATATCATTCCTAGATATTATATAGAATTTTATTTAATTTTACAAATGATTTCCTGTAGATTTCGACATTTTTCCTTACAGAATTTCTAACTATTCTTAGACAAATTTGCCACTTTTCCGCTATAATGGAAGGTAGATAATTTCAGAAAATAAGGAGCTCCTATGCGTTTTAATCAATTTTCATACATCCCACAAAATCGGGAAACCATTGTAAACGAACTCCATTCTATCGGCTTTGCGGTCGATAGTCAAGCAGAAATAAAAGAAATCCTGGAAATCTTCGTAAGAACCTGTCATTTTCTGACAACCAACACAGACTTTGCCCTGTCCAATATGATTGCAGACTGGGAGACAGACCTCTTGACCTTCTTTCAGTCGGACCGCCAAGTCACTGCGGAAGTTTTCTACCAAGTAGCCTTTCAATTGCTGGGCTTTGTGCCAAACTTTGACTATACTGATGTTGCGGCTTTTGCCGAGAAAACCAATTTCCCAATTGTCTTTGGCGACATCATTGAAAATCTCTATCAGCTACTCAATACGCGCACCAAGTCAGGCAATACCTTGATTGACCAGCTGGTCAGTGACGACCTGATTCCTGAGGACAATCGCTACCACTTCTTCAACGGAAAATCCTTGGCGACCTTTTCAACTAAAAATCTCATTCGTGAGGTGGTCTATGTCGAAACACCTGTCGATACGGCTGGGACTGGCCAGACTGATATTGTCAAAGTTTCCATCCTCCGTCCGTACTTTGACGGGAAAATCCCTGCGGTTATTACCAACAGCCCTTATCATCAAGGAGTCAATGAAGTTGCCAGCGACAAGGCCCTGCACAAGATGGAAGGGGAGTTGGCGGAAAAACCAGCTGGCACCATTGAGGTCAAGCAGACCAGCATCACTAAGCTAGACTTGGACCAGCGGGACCTGCCTGTCAGCCCTGCCACCGAAAAACTGGGCCACATCACTTCTTACTCCCTCAATGATTACTTCCTTGCTCGTGGTTTCGCCAGCCTCCATGTGTCTGGAGTTGGAACTCTAGGATCGACTGGCTACATGACGTCTGGTGACTACCAGCAGGTTGAGGGCTACAAAGCGGTGATTGACTGGCTGAACGGTCGCACCAAGGCCTACACAGACCACACCCGCTCGCTAGAGGTCAAGGCTGATTGGGCCAATGGTAAGGTAGCGACGACGGGACTGTCTTATCTAGGGACCATGTCCAATGCCCTTGCGACAACAGGTGTTGACGGACTTGAGGTAGTTATCGCCGAGGCAGGGATTTCGTCTTGGTATGATTACTACCGTGAAAATGGTTTGGTGACCAACCCCGGTGGTTATCCGGGAGAAGACTTGGACAGCCTGACTGCTCTGACCTACTCCAAGAGTTTGCAGGCAGGTGACTTCCTGCGCAACAAGGCTGACTACGAGAAGAGATCGGCTGCTGAGCGCTCTGCCCTTGACCGTCAGACAGGCGATTACAACCAGTATTGGCAGGACCGCAATTATTTACTCAATGCCGACAAGGTCAAGTGTGAGGTCGTCTTTACCCACGGCTCGCAGGATTGGAATGTCAAGCCTATTCATGTCTGGAATATGTTCCACGCTCTGCCAGCCCACATTAACAAGCACCTCTTTTTCCACAATGGTGCCCACGTTTACATCAATAATTGGCAATCCATTGATTTCCGTGAAAGCATGAACGCCCTGCTCAGCCAAAAACTGCTGGGCTACGACAATGCCTACCAACTTCCGACCGTCGTTTGGCAGGAAAATACTGGCGAGCAAAGCTGGACCACACTGGAAACCTTTGGCGGAGACCAGCAAATCAGCTTGGGTCTGGGACAGGCTGAGGCAGCTATTCAAAACAACTATGATGAGGAAACCTTTGCTAAATACGGCAAATCCTATCCAAGTTTCCACCAAGACTTGTTTGCGGACAAGGCCAATCAGATTACGGTGGACATTGAACTGGACCAAGATGTCCAGCTCAACGGTAGAGCCTGCTTAGAACTCCGTGTCAAATCCAATCTAGCCAAAGGGCTCTTGTCTGCCCAGTTATTGGACTTTGGACCAGCAAAACGCCTGGCACCAATCCCAGTACCGCTGGCTCGCCTCAGCTTAGACAACGGTCGCTACCACGCTCAGGAAAATTTGACCGAATTGCCATTCAAAGAAAGCCCACAACGAGTCATCACCAAAGGCTATCTTAACCTGCAAAATCGCTGTGACTTGATGACCGTTGAGTCCGTCACACCAGATGAGTGGATGAACCTGACCTGGGAACTCCAGCCAACCATTTACAAGCTGAAAAAAGGCGATAAACTCCGCCTGGTCCTCTATACGACCGACTTTGAAATCACCGTGCGCGACAACACAGACTATCGCATCACAGTGGACTTGGCACAGTCCAAGCTACATTTACCGCATGCATAAACCAGAAAACGAGCTGCACCTGCAACTCGTTTTTTTTACTGCCTATTTTTCTAAAGGATGAATAATCACACCTTGCACCACTCGATTCACCGTTCCGGTTGGCGACGGAGTGTCTGGCAAGTTCTTGCACTTGATGGCTGCCATGATAGACACCGTTTGGGCAAAGACCACGTATGGGAAGGTCAAGAAGACGTCTGGTAGCTCTGCTCCGCCTTCTGCGAGGACGAAATTTGGTGCCTCAGTGCCTTCCAATTTCGATGCAGAAAGGGCAACAATTCGCTCTGCTATTGCATCCCCATGCACCTCATTCAAGAGGTCCACATCGTACTGACGTGTATAAGCATCATTTGAGACAAATTGGAAAATCAAGGTCTTGTCGTTGATGAAGGATTTTGGTCCATGACGGAAACCGAGCGGAGACTCGTACATGGTCGCAATCTTACCAGCGGTCAATTCCAAAATCTTCAGCTGAGCCTCGTGGGCAACCCCGTAGAAACCACCTGCTCCCAGGTAAATCACGCGTTCAAAATCCAGATCAATAATCTCTTGGATGAAGTCCTCACGGTCCAAGACATCCTGGCCAAGGCGAGCAATGGTGTCGACCCATGCAGCTTTTTCTTCTTGGCTAGCTGGCGAGAAGACAAGCAGGGCCGTCAAGGACATACAGCTGTAAGAACCTGTCATGGCAAAGCCCTTATCGTTGGAGCCGGCTGGTTGCAAGAGCAAGAGATTGTCTGCATCTCCCTCTGCCGCTTGAGCCAATTTCCCTTCAGGTGCACAGGTAATGGTTACTTGGTAAAGGGTGTCAACCAGTGTCTTGGCAATTTCCACCGCTGCCACACTCTCTGGAGAATTTCCAGAACGGGCAAAGGATACCAGGATAGTCGGTACATCAGCCTGAAGATAATCATGCGGACGACCAACCAATTCTACCGTACCAATGGCTGAGAAGCGAATGCGTTTCAAGTCATTGACATTATTGAGGTAGTTGGCGATGCTCTGACCAACGAAGTCAGATGTCCCTGCCCCCGTCAAAATGACATGGACAAAATCATGTTTCTCCTTGATGTTAGCCACAAAGCGCTCTATGACTTCAAGCTTATCGAGATAGAGCTGGTAGGCCTCGCGCCAGAGTCCAGGCTGTTGGAAAATCTCACCCGCTGTAATATGGGCACCCAACTTTTCAAGTTCTTCTTTTGCTAAACGGAACATAGGTCCTCCTCGTTTCATCTGGTTATAACCAGTTTTTCTTTTATTATACAAGAAAGTACTTACAAAGTCAAGTTAAAATAGATTGATATATGCAATTTTGGTGATTACGCACATTGTCAAGTCAAGTGCAACAAGTTCATTGATAACTAGAGAACCAGAGGTTAAGCTGTCTGGGCTAGCCCAAACAGAAATTTCGAGGATTGATATTGAAGAAGTCGTCTGGGGCGCTCATTGATGGCAGTGATATACTTGTCCAGTTCTTCAGAGGTTAGTGAATTAAGTGAGACTCCTTTAGGGATATATTCTCTGAGGAGACCATTGAAGTTCTCGTTTGTTCCTCTCTCATGTGAAGAATAAGGATGTGCAAAGTAAACATCAACGGCTTCCAGGTCTGAGAGTAAACTAAACTCCGCACCATTATCTGCTGTGATGGATGCAATAGGATACAGACTGGTGAGATGCCTTACAGCACTATTAATGGTGTGGGACTGTTTGTCTTCTAGCTTAACGCCCAGTGCATAGCGTGTCTGGCGCTCTACCAAGGTCAAAATAACTGCTTCACCTTTGGTTTTCTTGCCAAGAACTAAATCAATCTCCCAATGCCCAAATTCAGAACGGTCATTGATACACTCTGGACGTTCTTCGATAGACTTACCTAAAGTCTTCCGATTCATCTTCGTGACTTTCTTAGAACGTTTTCTGATACTAACCATCTTAGGCAGATCGATTGGTTTAATAGCTAACAGCCCCTCTTTGATATAACGATAAATCGTTTTGGTAGAGGGTACGACTTCTTCAGAATGGCTTGCTTTATAAGTCTGAACAAAACTATCTACGCTATGGAGACGAACGTTAGCCTTCAAGGCATCTCCTAATTGTTCAATGAACCTAGCGGAGCAATCATTCAACTTGAGATAAGAACACTTTCGGCGATTGGTCTCATAGACACGTTGTCCACTATCAGCGAAATAGGCGCTGAAATAAGTTCGTTTCCCATTTTTATCCTGTACCTGATCTACTGAACCACGTTTGATTTCTCGACAGATTGTAGACCGGTGACGACCCAGAAGCCGAGCGATTTCAATTGGTTTCTTTCCCATTTTAAGATAAGCTGCAATTTCACCACGTTCTGTGGCTGAGAGATGAGAATAGGATGAGTTTCTGGTAGAATGAGTGTTGGACATGTTCATCTGCTTTCTATACTGAGTTGGGGAATTCTAGTATATCAGACGAACATGTCTTTTTTGTTGCACTTCATTTTACAACGCGGGATTTTGGTGATTATATTTATTAATGTGAGAAAAATTTATACCCTATAATATTTGTAAAATTAGTATTATTTTAGGTATTCAGCTGTCCCATAGAAGATTAAAAAATATTCCTGCAAGACTACTATAAGAAGACATCTTTGTAGTTATTCTACCTTATAGTATACCCAGTCTTTACTTCCAAAACTATCTTTTGCGTTAACTATAAATCTATCTCGACTACTATCTGTATCCTGTTCAAACTCTAGCTTTATTCCTGCTGGAATAAAATACCAAAATGCTCCAGAATTAGCATTTTGCCAACTTGTAGAGCTATCTCCAAGCACTGCCATAATATAATTATCCTCTTCTAATCTCAAATCACGAAAAGCGAGTCCATCTTCTGAAGATGTTCCTCTATAACTCCCCTTTTCATCAAGAGTGAAAGAATTATAAGAATTTTTCCAAGTTCCAGCCAAGCTAGAAAAATCGCCTCTTAACAAGTCTGTCAGATTGACTGCTGATGCATCAGCTTGCTCATTAGATTTAATGTTTGAATTAACGTCCGAAGATGAGTATAAAACTATTTCCCCATCAAATGTCTTTACAACAATTCTATCTTTTTGAGAGTCCGTTCCTGAGTAATCAATTCCTTTCGGAACAAAGTTATAAGTATAATGAAAACCTAAATTTGTGAGAGCTGTTAGAGAAATTTTGCCTCCACTGGCTTCACCAACGGCATATCCTTCATATACTTGCTTGCTTGTATTTAGAAAACCAAATCTATCCCCAATAATCTTATTATTACTTGAGTTGCTAGACATATTGTCCGTACTAACCCCATTAATAAAAGCTATGCCGTCGTCATATATCGTTACTTCAGACTCTCCATCTTCTGAAATCCAAACTCCACTTACGGACGAAAAGTCCTGATTAGATAATTCTGTCAAATCTATTTGGTATAGACCTTCTACATCGAAAGGAGACCAATTTTTATCAGAAGAGACTGCTGGACCTGCTTTTGCCCTTTTAACCTTTCCAAATGAAATATCGAACTGCTCTAATACGTTAATTTTTTCCACTCCATCATCAAACCCTATGTACATTTCTACTTTCCCATCATCATCTAAATCATCAATTAGATAGGATGGGATCCGAGTTGGTTGTTCAAAATATGCAGCACTTACTTTCTGACTATCTTTCTGTAGAATGGCTTCCTGATAGCTAGATACTACTGTCTCATAAAGTCCGCGATAGCGACTCTCTTGACTCTGATAATACATTTTCAAGGCTGGTTTGTAACCAAGAAACAAAAGAAAGCCTATTAGCAAAATAACCGAAATTTGCTTCCAGATTGAAATGCTTCGAAAACGAAACCAGTAGGACTTCTTCCTTATCTCACCATTCTTAAAAGCAATTTTTACTTCAACATCAGTCGGTTTCCGTCTATTAATTGCTTCAAAATAGCTTATCCATTCTTTTTCTGTCACTTAATTTTCCTCCACTATGCTCTCAAACCTTTTCGTCAAATCTTCTTTATCCGTCACTCTAACTTTATAGATATTATCCTGACTTGTAGGAGAATAAAGTACAACAGGTGTTCCGTCTTTTTTTATTGTGAACAAGTAATTATGATCCAACTTACCACCAGCTACAACTTGAGAATAATGATAGATTCCTACAATATGATATTCCGCTTGACCTGTTCCATCTGTAGAAAAGTCTACAGAATAGTTCGGACCTCCACCCGACTCGTCAACAACTGCTAGGGAACGCTCTTGCACCGCAACAGTCACATCTTTATAGCCACTTTGGTTCATTGAATTCCCCCAGCTCACCATCAAGTCTGCAAGTTCTTGACTTTGTTCTTGAGTCCAAAGAGGAGTTCCATTGGTTTTCTGAGTATGATAAGAGATTGAATATTGTGTATTCTCTACATTTTTAAAATCAGCTTCTCGATAATATACGTCCGACACAATTCCTTCTGAAACGATACGATCGGTGGTAGTCATTGTCGGAACCCCTCCAGATATCGTCTCAACAGGTAGATTGTATTCCACTCCTTTAGGAATTATCTTTAGAGCAGGTGCGCCTGCTAAATTAATCGATAAAGTCAGTATTCCATTTTCTTCACGAACTTGATGATGTTTAAAATAATCACTCCAGTTGAATTCCTTGGGACTTTCAGAAATTTCCGTGTACCACAAACCAGCTATACTCGAATAATCTCCTGCTTGGATAGCTGACAAATCAATCTCATCTTCCTCTTTGACCGCACTCGACGATTGAGTGGTGCTAGTTTTTGTTTGTTTTGTTGAAGAACTGACCTCTGTCGTAACACTAGTTTTTATCTGATTCATTGAAGAACTAGCCTCTGTAGGTACACTTGAAGTTTCTTGGTTCGATGTATTGGTAAAAAACATGTAAGCAACGCCTGCGATAGCTACAGTCCCAACCAAACCATAGACCCATTTTGGAAATGATTTTTTAGATGATTGCACAATCCCACTTTTTACTGCTTCCTGCAATTCCGCAGGGGTAGGTTTTCGACCATTCGTTGCTTCAAAATATGCAATCCATTCAATTCTTTTCATCATCTATCCTCATTATTATTGATACTATTAGCTATATTATCTACAATATTCCGAAATTGTTCATCTTGTTTCTTTTGATTTTTTTGAATGATAATCCAAACCAATAATCCAAGTATCGCTAAAACTGCACAAATCAATAAATATAATATAACTACCATAAATTTTCCTCACTCAATTTCTCACTTATCAACTAATTTCCTCATCAAATAATCCATCTCTTGTTGCCGTCTCCTGTTCTTATTTGATGAAGTCGCAACAAACAGCAAAATAAACCAACCGATGACTGTCCAACCAAATAATAGAAGACACAACCAGAGGACAATCTTCAACCCACTGCTTTGGCAGATGAAAGCTGGTAGAAAATAAATAAATATGATGAAAGTCGCTACTAATATTAGTGCAAAAATACTATCTCCGATATAAATTCCAGAGTTACTTAAAAAGACTGATAGACTCTGAGCGCTTAGTAGTAATACAATTAGCGGAAGCCCAAAAAATAGCCAGTTCAGAACCGTTGAGCCTGTATGGCGATATTTAAAGGCATCTTCACTTCTATTGTAGTTTGGTCTAGGATTAGAATATTGTACTGGAACATGAGTAGCTGCAACTGTTTCTTTCTGTGCCTTTGCAGAAGTTACTTTAAATTGAGTCTCAGAAAGATTTTCTTTGACCATTGATGAAGCTTTTTCAATCCCTTGTGCTGCACTTGGCTTAATCAAAAGTGCCACGATAAGAAGAACTCCCATGAATAGCATTGAAAACATCAACATCGGAAGTACAATAGAATCAGATGTTAGAATTCCCAACAGCAATGCAACTAACGAGGTCCCCAATAACCCTACTCCTCCTAGCAATACTTTGTGGGATTGACCTTTATAAAGTTGATAGTTCAAAAAAACTAACAGCGCAGTAAAT
The DNA here is from genome assembly GCA_024583055.1 of Streptococcus suis. Lineage (NCBI taxonomy): Bacteria > Bacillati > Bacillota > Bacilli > Lactobacillales > Streptococcaceae > Streptococcus > Streptococcus suis. The sequence continues at coordinate 1,639,507 of CP102145.1, read as the reverse complement.
ACTAACGAAACGACGTTGGGCAAGAAGTAAGGATATATTAAAACTCGAATAATAGTTCGGAATAGAGAGAGTACACTGACAATTGTAAATAGAATAACTAAAAATTGATGAAGACGCCCCAGATGAAAAAGTGTCCCTTGATTAATTTCAATTCCTACTTTATTGAGTCGTTCCTCTAACCAAAGCCCCCAACGATCTAGCCAACGATTTGACTGAACCATATAATATTGGCCATTATCCAGTAATGACTGACTCTCGCCAAAGGATACAGTTTCCGTTGAAAGGTTCATTTGACCACATTGTTGGCAATAGTTTGAAGTTAGGACATAGTCTTGACAGGAAGTACAAAAGTCGTAAGATGTTACTTTTTTTAAATCTTCTTGATTCTCCCATAGAACCTTCCTCAGACGATCTATATAAACCTGATTTTTATCCATCGTACTCTCCTAAGCAAATTCTTTTCCACAACAAGCACAGAACTTATTCTTACCCGCTTGCAAAGTAGAACATAGGACACACTCTTTTAGAGTTGCCTCTTCAAGAGCAGATAATTCTTGAACATCACTTCCGCAAACCGAACAGAAACGGCTATCAGCGCTTAATAAGTTACCACATGCTAAACATGATTTTTCACGTGGAACGTGGATATTGTAATCTTGACGAAGTTTGTAAGATTCTTGAAGAAGTGCAATAATATTTGCCACTTCTTGGTCAAGGTTGATTTCTTTCTGGTTGATAGATTGATTATAGTATGCTAATCCTAATTCAAAGAAATCCTTAGACAAGGTCGTATCCTTTTCTTCAATCTGCTTGCGCAAAGCTCGCAAGTCAGTATTCAATAATAAATCTTTCTGACTAATAACTGATTTAAGTTGTGAATGAGGTTGCGGGTTTTCTGAGTAATTCTCTGCAACCTGCTCTTCAACCACATTCTGCTCAGTCTGAACAGTCTCTATCTTAAATTCCCCATTCTTTAATGCTTCTGAAAATTCAGCTGGTTCTGGATTTCGTCCATTAGACGCTTGAAAAAATTCTACCCATTCTTTTTGATTCATCATCTTCTCCTTAGTTCCATCATTTTTATTTCTCTATTTTATTTCAGAAAAAATCGTTAACTCATCTAAGATGTTTACATTGATAACTTCCCTCCTTGACTGCTTGAGCAAAAATAATCCTACAAAAAGCCTATATTTTTGTATAAAACTATTTTATCAGCACAAACAGTTTTTTACAACTGTTTTCATAAACAACAGTTATATATAGTGGTTTTGTTATCAAATAATACCTGTATCATAGTCCATAAGAGGTACTATCATGGATAATAAACTACAAAAATATATCTCCAAAAGAATTCGTTTGTTAAGAATTCAAGAAGGAATGACTCAAATGGAACTCGAAGAAAAAGCTGGTCTAGGCTACAACTACATCTACAAACTAGAAAATAAATCAAATAATATTACACTATCTACTTTGTCAAAAATCATGGTGGCATTAAAAGTTGATATTCCTACCTTTTTTGATGTTGAATTTACCACCGATCCTGACATCCAAGAACTGATTTTCCTTATGACTGATTTACCTAAGAAAAAACGCTCAGAAGCCATCCAAGCGATCAATACTCTTGTGAAAACCTTGAAATAATAAAATTGCTTAGCAGAGTCAGATCTATCACCTCACGCTGACCTTCCCAAATTTCCTTTTTTAGTGTTATAATAAATCCGTAAGATTTTTTAAGGAGAATATCTATTATGATGAACATGCAAAACATGATGCGCCAAGCTCAGAAGCTTCAAAAGCAAATGGAGAAAAGCCAGGCTGAACTGGCTGCAACCCAGTTTACAGGCACTTCTGCACAAGACTTGGTCACCGCAACTTTGACAGGCGACAAGAAATTGGTTGCCATCGACTTCAAACCTGAAGTTGTTGACGCTGACGACATCGAAACCTTGCAGGATATGACCATTCAGGCGGTTAATGCAGCGCTGGAACAAATTGATGAGGCAACCAAGAAGAAACTCGGTGCCTTCGCAGGGAAATTGCCATTTTAGAAAGGAGCACTCCCGTGTCCAACCTAGAACTCCTCCCTCTTACAGAGCAAGCACTCCGAACTATTTGGAAAATAGGATTCTCTGACGAAAAACCCTACTGGAAAGAGTTCGCAGCCCCCTATTTCGATGACTATCAGGCTTATAAAGACTTCACCAATTTCCAAGAATCACCGCGCTATCCTTGGTTCCAAACAGAAGAAGTTCGAGGCATCTTGGTAGATGGAGAGCCAATCGGAATGGTTAGTTATTATTGGGAAAATCAAGCCACACGCTGGCTAGAAGTTGGTATCGAAATCTATAATGAGAACCAATGGGGAAAAGGATTCGCAACCCTAGCCCTCCAGAAATGGATTCGTCAGATTTTCACAAGCATGCCAGAACTGGAACACATCGGACTGACCACCTGGTCTGGTAATCCTGGCATGATGCGGGTAGCTGAAAAGATTGGCATGCGAAAAGAAGGACAGATTCGCAAGGTTCGCTACTGGCAGGGATACTACTATGACTCTGTCAAATACGGCATTCTCAGAGAAGAATGGCACAACTCCTAGGCTAGTATGAAGCTCTCAAAACTTACTTTCGATGGGAATTCCTTCCCATTTCACATTAAAAACGTGGGTTCCATCCGAACTCACGTTTTTTACAATCCATATAACAATGACTCGACCTGCAAGAGGAACAAATCTGCATAGCGAGTGGTTGACCGCAGACTGTCTTCAACCCTCTGCAAGCTCTCAAGCTGGTCGGTGATAATCCCATCCACCTGAAGCATAGCCATTCGTGTCATTTCGTCCTCATCATTGGGCGTCCAGACATAGACCGACTTGCCGCGTAACCAAGACTTCATCATGAAATTTTGGTCCAGAGAAGTATATTCCATGGTGTAGCCATCCGCTACTGTCTGAGGATAGATACTGTTAAAGGGCAAAATCAGATAGGTTTTTAGCTGGGGCAGAACCTTCTCGATTTCTACAATGATCTGATAATCTAGCGAATGAAACTGATGCCCCTTGGCCAAGAGGCGTTTCCCATATTTTTTGACAAAATTCTTAGCTAAATCAGGACTATCTTGCTTGGTCTCCTTGATTTCGACCAGGAGTTTCTGACCCAATTGGTCTGCCTTATCCAGATAGGCATCGAAGGACGGAACTGGTGCAGACTGACCGTTTTCTGAGGCGGTCATGGAGGTCAACTCCTGCAAGCTATAATCGTGCGTACCTCCGGTATTTCCCGTCAAGGCCAACAAATTCGTATCATGCATGACGACAAACTGACCGTCTTTGGTCTCCTGAATGTCCATCTCCACAAAATCCGGCCTGAGCTGGGCAGTTAACTCCAGAGATTCAAGGGTATTTTGGACACCATTTTCATCATCCACACCTCGGTGAGAAATGGTCACTGGCAGGCTTTCAAAGGGATAATAAAGGCTGAGAGCCCCGTCTAAACCAAAGAGTAAGGCAGAGCTTACCACAATCAGCAAACGGAGGCGGTGACGCAGGCGCTTTCGTCGGTAGCTTGGTAAATGCTGACCAGTCAAGAGAGTCACAAACTTGGTCATAAACATGGCAATAGCCCCATAGTAGGTCAGTCTGAAGAAGATGAAGCTCAGCAAGGCCAGGGGATAGGCCAGGGAAGGCAGAGTCTTGTCCACCAAAAGCTGGAACAGATAGAGGGTGAGCCCAACACCAAGTATAACCAGACCAGGCAAGGTCATTGTCCACAAGAGGCGGGCGTAGGATGCCAACTGCTGCCACCCCCGGGTTTGATGCCAGGAATGAGCTACTGATTCCTTGACCCCACGGTGTTCAAAATAAATCTTAGGTATAGCATACATGAGCCTAGCAGATAACCAAGAAAAGACCAACAAACTTAGAGCAATCACTAAGGCTACAAGATTGTTCTTTTCAAGATAATCCAACACAAACTGAGGAATGACTAGCTTATTAAAATAATAAATATTCAAAATCCTACGCAAAAAGGGCAATAACACCGTTGCATAGCATAGGAGAAAGCTAATTTTAGGGAGACTGGTATGGCTGATAATCCCCACCATATCCCGTCCAACATCCTTAATATAATCTCTCAAATGCTTGACCCGATTGTCCAACAACTGCCTAACCCCAGTAAAGATGAGGGCAATTTCCAGATAGGCAACCAAGATATTTAGAATGACCAGCAGGGCAAAAAGAACAGTAACAAAAAGATTGCTAGATAGGACTTGGAGGACATTTGTTGGAGATAGGTAGGCATGGCCTGTCAGCGACAGAAGAAATTCTGCCAACCAGGAATTGAGCGGAATCCATACAAACTCCATAACAGTAAAGGAGACAAAAAACAAGAGCAGGATTTTATCCAGATTATAATAAACCTTTTGAAATTCACGACGTATTCTATCCATAGACCTAGTGTCCCATAATTCAAGGAATTTTTCAAGCCAAGTCAGGTGAGAAGGCGACAAGATAAAAAGCTGGATACAAAATCTTTTCGAATAAAAGTATAGAGATAAATAACTAGTTGGCGCTGTTCCTGAGATAAATAGATTTGCCTATTGCTAAACAACTGAAATATTTGATCCTTACTCTTTAATAATGAGTCCGGGACACTATAGTATTCCTCATTAAAATCTATAGAGTCTAATGACTGCTCTTTTAATAACTGATTGACAATTTCGATACTGGATTGAAGTGTGCCTTTGTCGATTCCCGTCTGAATACTTAATTCATATAGGTTCATTTGACTAGTAGCAAATAATTCCATGAGGATTGCAAGTGTACGATTATCAATCATAAGTTCCTCCTTAACAACATTGTAAACCCTTTCAAAAATAATTTCTACTCAATTTGAGCCCAATTTACTTCTCTTGAAATCAAATTCAGACTGGGCTCAAGAATGACTAGTAAACATAATGCCAGCTAAATTTGGCAGATAGTAAAGATTAAAAGAGTTTGGAAAACGCCAAACTCTTCTATAATACTAATTCTTATCATATTGATTGATACAGGTCATACGCCTATATCACTCAAATACCTTCTGCAAGACTTCGCCAATGGTGGTCACTCCGATAACCGTGATTTCCTTTGGTACCTTGATTCCTGTCAGGGAATTTTTAGGGGCATAGACCTTGGTAAAGCCCAATTTAGCGGCTTCGTTAATCCGTTGTTCAATCCGATTGACGCGGCGGATTTCCCCTGTCAGACCGATTTCGCCTATAAAGCACTCTTGTGGGTTGGTAGGCTTGTCCTTGTAGCTGGAGGCAAGGGCAACTGCGACTGCTAGGTCGATGGCTGGCTCATCCAGTTTGACTCCACCTGCTGACTTGAGATAGGCATCTTGGTTTTGGAGGAGCAGGCCTGCCCGTTTTTCCAAAACCGCCATAATCAAGCTGGCACGGTTGAAGTCCAAGCCTGTCGTGGTCCGCTTGGCATTGCCAAACATGGTCGGGGTCACCAGAGCCTGCACTTCCGCAAGGATTGGGCGGGTTCCCTCCATGGTCACGACAATAGCCGAGCCAGTCGCCCCATCCAGACGCTCTTCCAGAAAGACCTCACTAGGATTGAGGACTTCGACCAAGCCCTGTGACTGCATTTCAAAAATGCCGATCTCGTTGGTAGAGCCAAAGCGGTTCTTGACCGCCCGCAAGATACGGAAGGTGTGCTGCCGCTCGCCCTCAAAATAAAGAACGGTGTCTACCATGTGCTCCAAGGTCCGCGGTCCAGCCAGGGTTCCCTCCTTGGTCATGTGGCCGACGATAAAGGTTGCGATATTGTTGGTCTTGGCAATCTGCATGAGCTCATTGGTCACTTCACGGACCTGACTGACAGAGCCTTGCACGCTGGAGATGTCAGGACTCATAATGGTCTGGATAGAGTCGATAATTAGGAAATCTGGCTTGATTTTCTCAATCTCGGTCCGAATGCTCTGCATATTGGTCTCCGCATAGAGATAGAACTCGCTGTCAATGTCGCCCAAACGCTCGGCACGGAGCTTAATCTGCTGGGCAGACTCTTCCCCCGACACGTAGAGGACGGTGCCAATAGTCGAAAGTTGGGTCGATACTTGCAGGAGCAAGGTGGACTTGCCAATCCCTGGATCACCACCAATCAGGACCAGACTGCCCGGCACCACTCCACCACCTAAGACGCGGTTAAACTCCTCCATATTGGTCTTGGTGCGAGCCACTTGAATGGACGACACTTCATTAAGCTTCATCGGACGGGTCTTCTCACCAGTCAGGCTGACGCGGGCATTTTTGACCTCCGCCACTTCAACTTCTTCAACAAAGCTAGACCAAGAACCACAGTTAGGACAGCGCCCCAGGTACTTGGGTGAATGATATTCACAATTTTGGCAGACAAAGGTTGTTTTTTTCTTAGCGATGATGATTTCCTCCTATTTCCCTGTCGAGCCAAATCCACCCGTCCGAACGCCGTCGGCCTGGTCGCCGTCAGCCAAGAGGAAGGGTGCAAAAACAGCCTGTACGATCCGCTCGCCAGCTTCCACCAACACGGTTTCTTCTGTGATGTTTCGCATCTGGGCAAAGATGTGGCCTTCGTTGGCTGGATTTCCATAGTAGTCGCCGTCGATAACCCCAACCGAGTTAATCAAAACCAGCCCCTTCTTGCGAGGATTGGACGAGCGGTCGTAGAGGTAGAGGACCTCGTTGGCCTGCATATAAGCCTTAACACCAGTCGGCACCAGCTTAATCTCACCTGGCTCCAAGCTGACAGTTTCTGCAGCCTTCAGGTCGTAACCTGCTGCATGAGCGGTCTCACGTTTTGGCAATAAATTTTCATCAGTAAACTGGCTGACCAGTTCGAAACCACGGATTTTCATAAGAACTCCTTACATCATTTTCTTCTTTTTACTCATATTGTTCATTCGCATTTTTCGTCACAAATGCAAAAAGTGTTGTTAAGGGGAAGGCATACTCGTCATCAAAACGGGCTGCACGTAGCCACAAGTCTTGGTCAACCTTGCGAAGATAGACACTACGAGGGAAGGTAAACTCTTTCTCCAACTGAGGCGACAGTAGACAAATGGCTCCGTCTGGTGATTTTCCTTGGGAGAGTATAGCATCTTGACTGACTTCCTGTTCCAACAAGGTCAGGCGAAGATAAACTCCCAGATGAGCTGGTGGTAATTGATACCCCATCTCCACGGCTCTCTCCTCTATCTGAGGAGCAGTCGCTTCCCTATCAAATCCCATTTCGGCTAGGCTGACAATCTCAACTAAACACTTCTGTTTCTCCACCACTTCTTGCATTTCTTGATAAGCGGGGTGAGCTAGATAGGTCTTGAAATAATCATTTATCAAAATCCCCTTGTCATCTAAGTAGACAAGGATTTCTTCTTTTTTTAGGGAAAACAGTTCAACTCGAACACTCTGTCTTTTCATAGGTCTATTATACAGGAAATACAGGGTAAAGCAAAACTCCAACCTAATGGCTGGAATCTTGATTTTATTCAAACACAAACTGGTTGTGGTAGAGTTCGGCATAGAAGCCATTGAGCTTGAGGAGCTGGCTATGGTTGCCTTGCTCAATCACTTTTCCATCTTTGAGGACGATGATTTCGTCCGCATTGAGAATGGTTTTGAGGCGGTGGGCAATGACGAAGCTGGTCCGTCCTGCGATAATGGCCTCCATGGCCTTTTGAATTTTGGCTTCTGTTACGGTGTCAACGTTTGACGTTGCTTCGTCCAAAATCAAGACTTGTGGATCTGTCAAAAGCGTACGGGCAATGGAAATCAACTGTTTCTGACCTGTTGAGAAGGCATTCTCATCATCGGTCACAAAGGTTTCATAACCCTCTGGCAAGCTCATGATGAAGTCGTGGATATGGGTAGCACGAGCTGCGGTTTCCACCATTTCCTGCGAAATGCTCTCATCACCGAAGCGGATATTGTCCGCAATAGTACCCGAGAATAGCACCGACTCCTGCAAAACGATACCGACCTTATCCCGCAAGCTGTCCAAGTCATATTCCCGAATATCGCGGCCGTCAAAGGCCACGCTACCACTATTGACATCATAGAAGCGGTTGATTAAGTTCATAATGGTTGTCTTACCAGACCCCGTCGGACCAACGACCGCCACCATTTTACCCTTAGGTGCCGAGATAGACACCTTGTCCAAGACCTTCCGACCTGGCAGGTAGCCAAAGTCGATGTCCTTGATTTCAACACCTTCTTTGAGTTCGGTGAAATGCGGTGCGTTTTCAGGGCGAACTTCTTCAGGTTCGTCAAACATTTCCTGGATACGGTGAGCACCCGTGAAAGCCAGTTGCAACTCCGCCCAGCTGGCTGCAATCTGCATGATTGGCTGGTAGTATTGTTGCGAATACTGAACAAAAATCACCACCAAACCAAGAGCTGCTGCTGTTTCCAAGGAAGAATCATTGAGTACTATGCTGGAGCCTGCAAAGATAACGATGGCCGTATTGACCAGGCTCATCCCGTTCATGAAGGGGAAAAGCACCCCACTGAAGAGACGCCCTTTGAAGGTCGTCCGACGCACTTCTTCATTGAGCTCCATAAAGCCATCGATCGTTTCTTCCTGCACCCCTTGGACGATAATGGCCTTCTGACCAGAAATTTTCTCGTCCATATAGGCATTGAGCTTAGAAACGGCTGCCTGCTGCAAATCCGTGTATTTACGAGACAGACGGATAATAATCACCAAAGCAAGTAGGGCAATCGGTGTTGATGCAACGGTCACCAAGGCCAGACGGACATCCTGACGGAACATCATCCAGACCATACCGATATAGAGGGCAATATTGGTCACAACCTGGGTCAGCGACTGGTTAAAGGCATTTTGAATATTGTCCAAATCCGATGTAAAGCGTGACAGAATATCTCCATCCTTATGCTTATCGAAAAAGGCAACCGTCAAACGCTCCAGCTTACCGAAAAGTCCCTTACGCATACGGTTGGTCGAATACGCCACAATCCGAGTGAACAAGAGCGTGTAAATCAAGGTCGACACAACTGTCGCCACATAGGCCATAAGAATGTTGAGCATAACCCCGTTAAAATCAGCTATGTCCGGCTTAAAACCAGTCTGTCCCATTTGCTTCGCCGCAAAATAAGCCTGACCAATTTTTCCCAATTCTGTAATGGCATTCCCAAGTAAAACCGGTGTCTTCACCTGCAAATAAGTCGCCGCAACAATAGCCACAAAAATCATAGCAAAGGACAGTTTATAACGTTTAAAATAAAACCAAAAGAAACGTAAAGTCTTCATTTATTCTTCTCTCCCTTTCTGCGTTTCGTAGATTTCACGGTAGACATCGTTCGTAGCTACCAGCTCGGCGTGGGTACCTTGGCCGATCAGATGACCTTCATCAAGTACCAAAATCTTATCAGCTTTGACAACAGAAGAAATCTTCTGGGCAACGATAACCGTCGTTGTCCCCTTCAAATCATGATTGAGGGCCTCTTGTACCAATTTCTCAGACTTGGCATCAAGGGCTGAGGTCGAATCATCTAGTACCAAGACTTTTGGCTCAGAAATCACACCACGGGCAATAGACATCCGTTGCTTCTGACCACCGGAGAAGTTATTTCCCCGCTCCTCGACCTGGCTTTCATAGTTATCATCCAAACGGTCGATAAATTCCTTGGCCTGGGCAATACCTGCGGCCCGCTCCAAGCGTGTCAAGTCCGCCCCAGGCGCGCCCTGACGCAGGTTGTCTGCAATAGTACCCGAGAAGAGAATGGCCTTCTGCAAGACGATAGAAACCGTGTTACGAAGAGTATTTTGATTGACTTCTTTCAAGTCACGACCCCCGATAGAGACCGTCCCCTCCTGCGGGTCAAAGAGACGCGGAATGAGTTGGGCAAGCGTTGATTTACCAGCGCCCGTCGCTCCAACCACACCGACCATTTGGCCTGGCTCAATCTCAAAGGAAATATTTTTCAGAGTCGGCTCCGTGTCATGCGGATAGGTAAAGCTGACATTATCAAAGACAATCCGGCCTTCGAGTTCTTCATCTGCCACATCTTTAAAGGTCATAGCAGGCTCGGTATCCAAGACCTCGCTGATCCGTTTGATGGAAATAGCTGCGCGAGATGCCTGCATGCCCATGAAAGAGGCCATGATAATAGCAAACATAATCTGCATAAGGTAGCTCATGAAGGAAGTAAAGCCACCAATCGCCTCAAAATTCGTATCCACCATCCCAGATACCAGGTAGAGGGACAAGAAAATAGCCATGAAAGAAATAAACATCATCAAGGGTTGCAGGATTGAAAAACCATAACCGATAAAGAGGTTGAGGTCCAAGAGTTCATTAGACACAGACTTGAACTTGTCGTATTGATTTTTTTCCTGTACAAAGGACTTGACCACACGGATACCACGCAGATTTTCCTTGGCAATGCCGTTCATGCGGTCCATCAGTGTCTGGAATTTCCCAAATCGTGGACCCATAACCCCCATGACCACAGCCATAATCGCCATGATCAAAATAACCATCAGAACGATGACCCACCACAATTCAGGCAAGGTCCGAACCGCCATGATGAAGGCCCCGACAAACAACATAGGAACCCGCATGAGGATGGTAAAGAGCATCATAACCAGGTTTTGAATCTGAGTGACATCATTGGTCATCCGAACGACCAAATTCCCCGCATTAAACTCTTCCACATTTGCATAAGAAAAACTTTGGATTTTTCTAAAAGTTTTTTCACGGATATCCGCCGATACCCCTTGGGAAATCTTCGCTGCTACGATAGTATTGGCTAAACCAGCCAAAAGTCCAATCCCAGCAATAACCAGCAAGAGTTTACCGACTTCAACAATCTCTGTCTTGTCGTTGGTCAAGACAGCTGTCAAGACATCCTTCAAGTAGCTCGGCTGTAGCAGAGCAGTTGTCACGACCGTTGCCGTTAATAAAACCGAGGCCAAGGCATACCACTTATAACGCAGTATCGCTTCTTTAAACATTGTTCTTCTCCTTATATTCCTTAATATTATCAGATAATTGATGGGCCCACTGCTTCACCAATTGAAAATCTTCTTTTGTAATCTTATTAAACAATGATTGGTGCAGCTCCTGATGGAAGTCATCTAGGCGACTAACTTTTTCCTGCCCATTCGCCGTCAGGATAATCTGCTTGTAGCGCTTATCCTGCTTGGATGGAATGACTTGAATAAAATCATTTTTCTCCATTCGTTTGACCAGATTACTAGCAACTGATTTAGAAATTTTCATTTCTTTTTCAATGTCCTTAACAAAGACTTCCTTGTCAGAACACTTAGCTAGATAAAGCAAGGCCCATCCCTGAGGACCAGCGAGATGCTCTACACCATGTTCCTTGGCAATCTTGTCACCAATCTGTTCCACCTGATTGAGTAGGGAACGAAATTCTGCTAAAAAATCTCCCATCGAAACTCCTTTCATTGTTAATTAATGACCATGAGAACCATTATAGTTTTCTAGAGAACTATTGTCAAGCAAAATGAAACATTTTCTTTGTTTTCATAGATTTTTTCATTTTGTAAAAACCGACCTGTCCTTTTCCTGCAAGCCGCCTTTTTCGCTCTGCTATTTTCAAAAAAATTTTATATATGATATAATGGTAAAAACATGAATTCAGAGGAAGTATTATGGAAAAGCAAACCATTGCTATCTTGGGACCTGGCTCATGGGGAACAGCCCTAGCTCAGGTGCTCAATGATAACGGGCATAGTGTCCGTATCTGGGGAAATATCCCGGAGCAGATTGATGAAATCAATGAAAAACATACTAATACGCGCTATTTCAAGGACATTGTTCTAGACGAGAAGATTGTTGCCTACAAGGATTTGGCTGAAACGCTAGATGGTGTGGACGCTGTACTCTTCGTTGTTCCGACAAAAGTTACCCGTCTGGTAGCCAAGCAGGTTGCCGAGACCCTCAAGCACAAGGTTGTAGTCATGCATGCCTCAAAAGGTTTGGAGCCAGACAGCCACAAACGCCTGTCTCAAGTACTTGAGGAGGAAATCCCTGCTGACCTGCGCTCAGAAGTCGTTGTTGTCTCCGGTCCTAGCCACGCTGAGGAAACCATCGTCCGCGACTTGACCTTGATTTCTGCCGCATCCAAAGACATAGAGGCAGCAACCTATGTCCAAAATCTCTTCAGCAATCGCTACTTCCGTCTCTATACTAACAACGACGTAATCGGCGTAGAAACAGCTGGCGCTCTTAAAAATATTATCGCAGTCGGAGCCGGGGCCTTGCACGGGCTGGGCTATGGTGACAATGCCAAGGCTGCTATTATCGCTCGTGGCTTGACAGAAATTACCCGCCTCGGTGTCGCCATGGGTGCCAATCCTTTGACATACAGCGGACTGTCTGGCGTCGGTGATTTGATTGTCACCGGTACATCAGTTCATTCCCGCAACTGGCGGGCTGGAGACCTGCTTGGTAAGGGCGAGAAACTGGAAGACATTGAAGCCAATATGGGCATGGTCATCGAAGGAATTTCCACGACCAAGGCTGCCTACGAATTGGCCCAAGAACTCGGGGTCTACATGCCAATTACCCAAGCCATTTACAAGGTCATCTACCAGGGTGCCCAAATCAAAGATGCCATCCAAGAAATCATGTCCGGCGAATTCCGTCATGAAAATGAATGGCACTAATAAAATTGTTAATCATCAATAAAGTACAAGGAAAAATGTATGAAGAAAGTTAGAAAAGCCGTCATCCCTGCTGCTGGTTTGGGAACACGTTTCTTGCCGGCAACAAAGGCACTCGCTAAAGAAATGTTGCCGATCGTTGACAAACCAACTATCCAATTTATCGTTGAAGAAGCCCTTGCATCTGGCATTGAAGACATTTTGGTGGTTACTGGTAAATCAAAACGTTCTATTGAGGACCACTTCGATTCAAACTTTGAATTGGAATACAACTTAAAAGAAAAAGGTAAGAATGAATTGCTCAAACTGGTCGATGAAACAACTGGTATCCGCCTGCATTTCATTCGTCAGAGTCATCCGCGTGGCTTGGGCGATGCGGTCTTGCAAGCCAAGGCCTTTGTCGGCAATGAGCCTTTCGTTGTCATGTTGGGTGACGACCTCATGGATATTACCAATAAAAAAGCTGTCCCATTGACCAAGCAATTGATGAACGATTTTGAAAAAACACATGCTTCAACCATTGCTGTTATGCCGGTTCCCCATGAAGAGGTGTCAGCCTACGGTGTCATTGCACCTCATGGCGAAGGTGTCAATGGCCTTTACAGTGTCGATACATTTGTGGAAAAACCAAAACCTGAAGATGCTCCATCTGACTTGGCCATTATCGGTCGCTATCTTCTCACACCGGAAATTTTTGAAATTCTTGAAAATCAAAAACCAGGTTCCGGCAACGAAATCCAATTGACCGATGCCATTGATACCCTCAACAAAACCCAACGCGTGTTCGCTCGTGAATTCAAGGGTGCTCGTTATGACGTTGGTGATAAGTTTGGTTTCATGAAAACTTCCATTGACTACGCCCTACAACACCCACAGGTCAAAGACGACTTGAAACAATATTTGATTGACCTTGGTAAATCATTAGAGAAAACAAAGAAAAACTAGCAAATTGCTAGTTTTTTCTTATACCAGATAAAAGATGCCCAACAAGAGGATGAATATAGCTAAATAACTAATAAAGCTGTAAAAGATTTGCTTACCAGAAAACAGATTTTTTTCCACAAGCGGTGGAAGAAAAATGACGACTAGGGCACCGCCGACCGCGCCACCGATATGACCTGCCATAGAGATCGAAGGTGTGAAGAGTCCAAGCACTAAGTTCATCCCCAAAAGCATCATGTAGCGTTGCCCAAGAACCTGTAAATAGCGACTGCGACTAAATTTTCTCAGGAGGGCCATAGCCGCAAAGAGGCCAAACAAGGAGGTCGACGCTCCCGCTCCGACCACTCCCGGAGTGAAAAAGAGAACAAAAAGATTGCCCATCATTCCAGACAGCAGATAAAGCAAAAAGAAGCGGCGCGGACCAAACAGTCCTTCCAGCTGGTAACCCAGCCCAATCAAGGTGATACTGTTAAACAAAAAATGTTCCCAGCCGATATGAATAAAAATCGGCGAAATCAGGCGCCACAGCTGACTAGGATCTTGGCGTACCGCCTCTCCATACATACCGCCAAACTCAAAAATTGTATAGGCCGCGGTCGTCTGCCCAAAACGCAAGATTTGGATGAGCAAGAATACAGCCGTCGTCACAGCCAACAAGCCATTGGTCACAGGGTACCGTCTATCAAACATCTGTCTCAACAATCACTAACTCCTTTACTGCTTGGTCAAATATCTCCGGCTCAATAGCCAATAGCTGAAAATCTGCCAAAGTCGACACCGTCTGCCCGTGAAAATCAGCTAGGTAGCGATCATAAAATCCGCCACCATATCCAATCCGAAAACCGGCCTTATTCCAAGCCAAACCGGGCACATGAATTAAGTTAATCACAGACTTATCCACAGGTTGTGAATAAGTTCCCGGTTCCCAGACACCAAAAGCCGACTTGACCAAATCATTAGGATTATATTCTACAAAATCCATCCGCCCTTGTGAATAGGTCTTAGGGATGAAAATCTGCTTACCATCCGCCTGTGCCTGCTCAATCAGATAACGCGTATTCCACTCATGTGGCATGGAAAGATAGGTGGCAAGAGAGGTTGCAGACTTGTAAGCCTCTGTCTCTACCAACAAATCAGTCATGGTCTGACTGCTCTTCTCCCGCTGACTCGAGGACAAGAACTTCAATTGAGCCAACATTTCCTTACGAATGATTTTTTTATCCAAAGAATATTCTCCTTTTCAGAAAAAAGGCTGGAAAACCAACCTTAGTTCACTTTCATTTTCAAAAATCCACTCAACTTATCCACAGCCAAGGGAAGAGCAGCCTCATTGGGATTAAGACGGGGATTGTGGAGGGGATAAGGCGTCTCCACTCCTAACCAGAACATGACCCCCGGTACCTTGTTGAGCAGATAACCAAAGTCCTCACCCGTCATGGCAGGTGGGCAGTCAATCATCTCAACTCCCTCCACACCATCAAAGTAAGTCATGAATTCATCTGCTAGTTTCGGATTGTTTTCCACAGGCAGATAGCCGCTTGGGTTGAGCACGATGTCTAGCTCTACACCAAAAGATTTGGCAATACCTTCAGCCACCTCACGGACACGTTTTTGCACTAAAAGGCTCATGTCTTGCGTTAAGGCCCGAATGGTGCCGTGCAAAAAGGCCGTTTCGGCTATGACGTTATTGGTCGTGCCCGCCTGCATGTGCCCAAAGGTTACCACTGCCCCCTCTATCGGGTCCACATTGCGGCTAACCACCGACTGGACTTGGGTCACAAAATAGCTGGCCGCCACAAGGGCGTCATTTGCGGTATGGGGAAATGCTGCGTGGCCACCTTTTCCAGTAAACCGTATCTTGACTTCGCAAGTGCCCGCAAAAAGGGTCGCACGATTGGTGGCCATTTGACCAACTTTGAGGTCTGGCCGGACATGGAGCCCATAAAATTCATCTGGCAACCACTCACCAAAGGCACCTGCCTCATATATGAGCATGCCGCCAGCCAGATTTTCCTCTGCAGGCTGAAAGAGGAAGAGCAGATTATGCTTGGGTTGCTGCTCTGCCATTTTCTCCAAAAGCCCCAAGGCAATGGTCATGTGAAAATCATGTCCACAGGCATGCATACGGTCAGGATGGAGAGATTTGAAATCCAGCCCCGTTTCCTCAACGATAGGCAAGCCGTCAATATCTGTCCGCCAACCGATGGTTTTTTCCGGCGCAGAACCTGTCAGATGGACCAAAATACCCGTTTTCCAGGTCCGAACTTGAGCAAAATCACAATTTTCCAGTAGCTGACCAATGACGTCCATCAAATAGGCATGGGTCTTGAACTCTTCCATCCCAATTTCAGGAATTTGGTGGAGGGCACGCCTAGTCGCAATTAAATCGAGCATGAACTACCTCTTAGAGTGTACGGAGAGCCTCTTCCAAGGCTGTTTTTTGTTGGGTTTGAGCGTCGATTTCTTTGATAATGCGGGCTGGAACACCTGCTACTACCACATTTTCAGGCACGTCTTGAGTCACGATGGCACCTGCCGCAACGACGGAACCGCTACCGATTTGCACGCCTTCAATGACAACGGCATTAGCACCGACCAAGACATTATCGCCGACGTGAACTGGGTCTGCTGATGCTGGCTCAATCACGCCTGCAAGCACTGCACCTGCACCGATATGGCTATTTTTACCGACCGTCGCACGACCACCAAGAACGGCACCCATGTCAATCATAGTCCCTGCACCGATTTCCGCACCGATGTTGATAACGGCACCCATCATGATGACCGCATTATCACCGATAGCGACTTGGTCACGGATAATAGCCCCCGGCTCGATACGAGCGTTGATAGCGCGCTTGTCAAGCAATGGCACAGCTGAGTTGCGAGCGTCATTTTCCACCACATAATCCACATTTTCCGTCAAGCCAGCCAAAAGCGGCTCCACATCCTTCCAGTCACCGAAGAGGACATTGCCCAGCTTGATGACAGTTGCCGGAACTTCTGCCACCAACTGACCTTCAAAGGTCACTTTCACAGCCGTTTTCTTCTCAGCATTGGCGATAAATTGGATGATTTCTTGAGCGTTCATTTTTGTTGCAGTCATAGTATTTCCTATCTAAAAATTATTTTTTACTATTATACCAAAAATTTTCAGAAAATTCGGGGAATATGGATTGTAAATAGAACAAAACTTTGTAAAAGAAATTTCAACAGCGGCAAACATTAAAAACGAGAAGATTAAGCTGGTCCTCTCAAGAATATAGCTTTTCGAGCTCTATAAGACTGTAGTTGGTAAATCCCTGTGGAGATTATGGAGCCTTTTTTAGTGTAGAAAAAAAAAGTCCCATATGACCAATAATGAAAAGCGACTAAACCATCATTAGAAAGGAATCATATGGAATAGATAAACAGTCACTTCCCTGACTGTTTATCCCCGAGCCAAGAAAGAATAAAGCGGGGATAGTATCACAAATTTTCTCGGAATAAAAGACAAAATTTCTGCCTTTCTTCTCAAAGCGACAAGATTTGGGAACAGTCAATGGGACGATGGGGTGTGACATAAAAAATCCTCCAGTTCCGTTTTCTCTAACAGTATACTGGAGAATAGGGAAGCTGAAACAATACTCCGTTATTGGGCGGTTACGATTAAGCTGGTCCTCTCAAGAATATAGCTTTCGTCTACCCACTACAGTTGACAACGATCCTATCACAAAAAGGAACGTCGACAAATCAACGTTCCTTTCACAACTATACCGGCGGCCGGGGTCGAACCGGCACGTCCTTGCGGACACTGGATTTTGAGTCCAGCGCGTCTGCCAATTCCGCCACGCCGGCATATAGTTATAACTGGGGTAGCTGGATTCGAACCAACGCATGAGGGAGTCAAAGTCCCTTGCCTTACCGCTTGGCGATACCCCAATATTAAAATAGGCGAGTGAGGGGAATCGAACCCCCGAATGTCAGAGCCACAATCTGATGTGTTAACCACTTCACCACACCCGCCATAGAACACGGGCAGTAGGAATTGAACCCACACTGAAGGTTTTGGAGACCTTAGTTCTACCTTTAAACTATGCCCGTAAAGGTATGGAGAGAGAGGGATTCGAACCCCCGAACCCGAAGGAGCGGATTTACAGTCCGCCGCGTTTAGCCTCTTCGCTATCTCTCCAAAATATTAAGTTAATGGCGCGAGACGGAATCGAACCGCCGACACATGGAGCTTCAATCCATTGCTCTACCAACTGAGCTACCGAGCCAAAATTGCGGGAGCAGGATTTGAACCTACGACCTTCGGGTTATGAGCCCGACGAGCTACCTAGCTGCTCCATCCCGCGACAATAAAAAGGAGGATGTGGGATTCGAACCCACGCACGCTTTTACACGCCTGACGGTTTTCAAGACCGTTCCCTTCAGCCGGACTTGGGTAATCCTCCATAAAATATAGTCCGTACGGGATTCGAACCCGTGTTACCGCCGTGAAAAGGCGGTGTCTTAACCCCTTGACCAACGGACCATATATGGGCACGAGTGGAATCGAACCACCGACCTCACGCTTATCAGGCGTGCGCTCTAACCATCTGAGCTACGCGCCCAAACCTAAGTTTGGTAAAACGAACAATAAGTTCAAAGCGGGTGACGAGAATCGAACTCGCGACAACAGCTTGGAAGGCTGTAGTTTTACCACTAAACTACACCCGCTTATAATGGGAGTTAACGGGATCGAACCGCTGACCCTCTGCTTGTAAGGCAGATGCTCTCCCAGCTGAGCTAAACTCCCAAATGGAATCATCTGATTCCTATGCGCTAAGCGACTACCGTATCTAACAGGGGGCAACCCCCAACTACTTCAGGCGTTCTAGGGCTTAACTGCTGTGTTCGGCATGGGAACAGGTGTATCTCCTAGGCTATCGTCACTTAACTACTGTTGAATGGAATTGTACTCGGACTAAAATCCTAGTGAAAATGATAAACTTCCTAGAGTCTACAGACTCTGCGTCAGTTTCCTATTTTCTTACGGATTTTGTAACGCCCTCGTTACTTCACTTTATCCACTCAAAATTGAATATCTATATTCTAACAAGAAACAACCACGCTGTCAATATTGACTTCGTTGAATTTTACTGTAATTGTATTCGAACTAAAAAGCTAGTGATTTAGATAAATCGCCTTGAAGTCTAACTGACTTCCGCGTTGATTTCCTAAAATCATACGCTTTTCTTAACGTTCTCATTACTTACTTTGGATAAGTCCTCGAGCGATTAGTATTGGTCCGCTACATGTGTCGCCACACTTCCACTTCCAACCTATCTACCTGATCTTCTCTCAGGGCTCTTACTGACATAAAGTCATGGGAAATCTCATCTTGAGGTGGGTTTCACACTTAGATGCTTTCAGCGTTTATCCCTTCCCTACATAGCTACCCAGCGATGCCTTTGGCAAGACAACTGGTACACCAGCGGTAAGTCCACTCTGGTCCTCTCGTACTAGGAGCAGATCCTCTCAAATTTCCTACGCCCGCGACGGATAGGGACCGAACTGTCTCACGACGTTCTGAACCCAGCTCGCGTGCCGCTTTAATGGGCGAACAGCCCAACCCTTGGGACCGACTACAGCCCCAGGATGCGACGAGCCGACATCGAGGTGCCAAACCTCCCCGTCGATGTGAACTCTTGGGGGAGATAAGCCTGTTATCCCCAGGGTAGCTTTTATCCGTTGAGCGATGGCCCTTCCATACGGAACCACCGGATCACTAAGCCCGACTTTCGTCCCTGCTCGAGTTGTAGCTCTCGCAGTCAAGCTCCCTTATACCTTTACACTCTGCGATTGATTTCCAACCAATCTGAGGGAACCTTTGGGCGCCTCCGTTACCTTTTAGGAGGCGACCGCCCCAGTCAAACTGCCCGTCAGACACTGTCTCCGATAGGGATAACCTATCCGGGTTAGAGTAGCCATAACACAAGGGTAGTATCCCAACAGCGCCTCCTCCGAAACTGGCGTTCCGGAATCATCGGCTCCTACCTATCCTGTACATGTGGTACAGATACTCAATATCAAACTGCAGTAAAGCTCCATGGGGTCTTTCCGTCCTGTCGCGGGTAACCTGCATCTTCACAGGTACTAAAATTTCACCGAGTCTCTCGTTGAGACAGTGCCCAAATCATTACGCCTTTCGTGCGGGTCGGAACTTACCCGACAAGGAATTTCGCTACCTTAGGACCGTTATAGTTACGGCCGCCGTTTACTGGGGCTTCAATTCAGATCTTCGCTTGCGCTAAACCCTCCTCTTAACCTTCCAGCACCGGGCAGGCGTCACCCCCTATACATCATCTTACGATTTAGCAGAGAGCTGTGTTTTTGATAAACAGTTGCTTGGGCCTATTCACTGCGGCTGCCTTTAAGACAGCACCCCTTCTCCCGAAGTTACGGGGTCATTTTGCCGAGTTCCTTAACGAGAGTTCTCTCGCTCACCTGAGGCTACTCGCCTCGACTACCTGTGTCGGTTTGCGGTACGGGTAGAGTATGATACAACGCTAGAAGATTTTCTCGGCAGTGTGACGTCACTAACTTCGCTACTAAACTTCGCTCCCCATCACAGCTCAATGTTACAGATACAAGCATTTGACTCATATCACACCTCACTGCTTAGACCGGCACTTCCAATCGCCGGCTTTAGTTAGCCTACTGCGTCCCTCCATCACTTCATACTCTAGTACAGGAATATCAACCTGTTGTCCATCGGATACACCTTTCGGTCTCTCCTTAGGTCCCGACTAACCCAGGGCGGACGAGCCTTCCCCTGGAAACCTTAGTCTTACGGTGGATGGGATTCTCACCCATCTTGCGCTACTCATACCGGCATTCTCACTTCTATACGCTCCAGCGCTCCTCACGGTACACCTTCATCGCCTATAGAACGCTCTCCTACCATACCACATTGTGGTATCCACAGCTTCGGTAATATGTTTTAGCCCCGGTACATTTTCGGCGCAGGGTCACTCGACTAGTGAGCTATTACGCACTCTTTGAATGAATAGCTGCTTCTAAGCTAACATCCTAGTTGTCTGTGCAACCCCACATCCTTTTCCACTTAACATATATTTTGGGACCTTAGCTGGTGGTCTGGGCTGTTTCCCTTTCGACTACGGATCTTAGCACTCGCAGTCTGACTGCCGACCATAAATCATTGGCATTCGGAGTTTATCTGAAATCAGTAAACCGAGATGGCCCCCTCATCCAAACAGTGCTCTACCTCCAAGATTCTTAATGTCGACGCTAGCCCTAAAGCTATTTCGGAGAGAACCAGCTATCTCCAAGTTCGTTTGGAATTTCTCCGCTACCCACAAGTCATCCAAGCACTTTTCAACGTGCCCTGGTTCGGTCCTCCAGTGCGTCTTACCGCACCTTCAACCTGCTCATGGGTAGGTCACATGGTTTCGGGTCTACGTCATAATACTAATGCGCCCTATTAAGACTCGGTTTCCCTACGGCTCCGTCTCTTCAACTTAACCTCGCATCATAACGTAACTCGCCGGTTCATTCTACAAAAGGCACGCTCTCACCCATTAACGGGCTCGAACTTGTTGTAGGCACACGGTTTCAGGTTCTATTTCACTCCCCTTCCGGGGTGCTTTTCACCTTTCCCTCACGGTACTGGTTCACTATCGGTCACTAGAGAGTATTTAGGGTTGGGAGATGGTCCTCCCAGATTCCGACGAGATTTCGCGTGTCTCGCCGTACTCAGGATACTGCTAGGTATAAAGACTATTTCGACTACGAGGCTGTTACTCTCTTTGGCGACCCTTCCCAGAATCTTCGTCTATACTCTTTAAGTCCACATTGCAGTCCTACAACCCCGAAGAGTAAACTCTTCGGTTTGCCCTTCTGCCGTTTCGCTCGCCGCTACTAAGGCAATCGCTTTTGCTTTCTCTTCCTGCAGCTACTTAGATGTTTCAGTTCACTGCGTCTTCCTTCTACTAGTCTTAACAACTAGTGATGACAGGCATCAACCTGCCGGGTTCCCCCATTCGGACATCTCTGGATCTACGCTCACTTACAGCTCCCCAAAGCATTTCGTCGTTTGTCACGTCCTTCATCGGCTTCTAGTGCCAAGGCATCCACCGTGCGCCCTTATTAACTTAACCTTATTAACCTAATTTTTTCAAAAATTAGAAATTGTACTCAGACTAGAAAACTAGTGATTTAGATAAATCCTCTTGTAGTCCTAAGACTACTGCGATGATTTCCTAAAATCATACGTTTTCTTTAACGTCTTCGTAACTTAATTAAACTCATTAAATATTCACAGCGTTTTCGGTTTATTTTCTTGTTACTATTTCTATATGTACTTTCATACATAAAGGAATGTTTGATAGATATTCAATTTTCAATGGACAAGTTTAACAACTTCCGTTGTTAATGGAGCCTAGCGGGATCGAACCGCTGACCTCCTGCGTGCAAAGCAGGCGCTCTCCCAGCTGAGCTAAGGCCCCGTACACCTTATGTGTCTTGGGTAGGTTTTTAACAAAACCTCTCAAAATTAAAGAAGACTAACGTACAGGTTCCTTATCCTTAGAAAGGAGGTGATCCAGCCGCACCTTCCGATACGGCTACCTTGTTACGACTTCACCCCAATCATCTATCCCACCTTAGGCGGCTGGCTCCTAAAAGGTTACCTCACCGACTTCGGGTGTTACAAACTCTCGTGGTGTGACGGGCGGTGTGTACAAGGCCCGGGAACGTATTCACCGCGGCGTGCTGATCCGCGATTACTAGCGATTCCGACTTCATGTAGGCGAGTTGCAGCCTACAATCCGAACTGAGACTGGCTTTAAGAGATTAGCTTGCCGTCACCGACTTGCGACTCGTTGTACCAGCCATTGTAGCACGTGTGTAGCCCAGGTCATAAGGGGCATGATGATTTGACGTCATCCCCACCTTCCTCCGGTTTATTACCGGCAGTCTCGCTAGAGTGCCCAACTAAATGATGGCAACTAACAATAGGGGTTGCGCTCGTTGCGGGACTTAACCCAACATCTCACGACACGAGCTGACGACAACCATGCACCACCTGTCACCTCTGCTCCGAAGAGAAACCCTATCTCTAGGGCGGTCAGAGGGATGTCAAGACCTGGTAAGGTTCTTCGCGTTGCTTCGAATTAAACCACATGCTCCACCGCTTGTGCGGGCCCCCGTCAATTCCTTTGAGTTTCAACCTTGCGGTCGTACTCCCCAGGCGGAGTGCTTAATGCGTTAGCTGCGGCACTGAGTCCCGGAAAGGACCCAACACCTAGCACTCATCGTTTACGGCGTGGACTACCAGGGTATCTAATCCTGTTCGCTCCCCACGCTTTCGAGCCTCAGCGTCAGTTACAGACCAGAGAGCCGCTTTCGCCACCGGTGTTCCTCCATATATCTACGCATTTCACCGCTACACATGGAATTCCACTCTCCCCTTCTGCACTCAAGTTTGACAGTTTCCAAAGCGTACTATGGTTAAGCCACAGCCTTTTACTTCAGACTTATCAAACCGCCTGCGCTCGCTTTACGCCCAATAAATCCGGACAACGCTCGGGACCTACGTATTACCGCGGCTGCTGGCACGTAGTTAGCCGTCCCTTTCTGGTAAGATACCGTCACTGTGTGAACTTTCCACTCTCACACACGTTCTTCTCTTACAACAGAGCTTTACGATCCGAAAACCTTCTTCACTCACGCGGCGTTGCTCGGTCAGGGTTGCCCCCATTGCCGAAGATTCCCTACTGCTGCCTCCCGTAGGAGTCTGGGCCGTGTCTCAGTCCCAGTGTGGCCGATCACCCTCTCAGGTCGGCTATGTATCGTCGCCTTGGTGGGCCTTTACCCCACCAACTAGCTAATACAACGCAGGTCCATCTCATAGTGAAGCAGTTGCTCCTTTCAAGCATCTACCATGCGGTAAATACTGTTATGCGGTATTAGCTATCGTTTCCAATAGTTATCCCCCGCTATGAGGCAGGTTACCTACGCGTTACTCACCCGTTCGCAACTCATCCGGAAGAAGCAAGCTCCTTCCTTCAGCGTTCTACTTGCATGTATTAGGCACGCCGCCAGCGTTCGTCCTGAGCCAGGATCAAACTCTCATTAAAATTAGTTTGTCCGACTAAGCACTCTGGCTTATCCGTTTATTGTTTTTTTGTTATTGACGATTTATATTACTATAAATCACCCTGCACGTTTGGTTCGTCTTCTTTAATTTTCAAAGGTCTTATCGTCTCTCGCGACAACTATATCAGTATATCACATTCCTGATTTCCTGTCAACTACTTTTTGAAACTTTTTTTCGTTTCTACTTCGCAAACACTCCCTCGCGAGAGAACTTCATTATTCTATCATCTATAGCTAATACTGTCAATAGCTTTTGAACACTTTTTTGAAAAAATTATCTATTGCCTTATTCTAACTGTCTGCCGGGCTATAAATCTGTTCCTTGGCTTGCTTTTTGTTTCAACTCTGACTGCTTTGCGCGCCGTTGTCTGAAGAAGTCCTGCATGATTTTTGCGCAGTCATCTTCCAAGATTCCCGACTCGACTTCAACTCGATGATTGAGACGTGTATCTCGCAATACATCGTATAGGCTACCTGCTGCACCAAATTTTTGATTTGGGGCTCCGTAGATAACTTGTGGGATTCGGGCTAGTCCGATGGCCCCGCTACACATAACACAGGGTTCAATGGTTACAAAAAGGGTTGTATCTAGCAAACGCCAGTTCCCTTCAAAGCGATTAGCTTCTTGGATGGCCATGATTTCCGCATGCATGATTGCCTGGTTCAGTTCCTCACGCGCATTGTGACCTCTACCAATAATACTACCATCTTTGACAATTACACATCCAATCGGTATCTCATCCTTGGCAAGTGATTTTTCTGCTTCCTCCAATGCAGCCCGCATGAAGCGTTCTTTTTCTTCTAATGTAAATTCCATACTTCCATTATAACAGAAAAAGAGCTCTCGAAAGAACTCTTCTATAGAATAAACAATTACCCTAAACGTTGTTTTGCATCTGCAGCACGTTGGAAAGCCTGACCAACGTAGTTGATACAAAGCATCATAACAAGGATAAAGATAGCCGCTGGCAACCAAATCCAAGTCTTATTTTCCAAAATGTCTGCGTTACGAGCATTTGAAATCAAAGTACCCAGACTTGGAACTGTTGATGGAAGACCGAATCCTAAATAAGTCAACGAAGTTTCGATACCGATGTTACCTGCAAAGTTGAGGGTCAAATTGACAATAATCAAAGAACTCAAGTTTGGCAAAATCTCACGGAACATAATCATGAAGTCGCTTGTTCCAAGTGTTTTCGACGCATTGACATAATCCAAGCTCGCTTCTGACAAAGTTCTTGTACGGAAGAGACGGGCTTTGGCTGTCCAATAAAATGCACTCATGATAAAAATGAAATGATAAATTGTATAGTTTTTAATAACTGTTACAAATACAATGATCAACATTGTTACCGGTAAAATCATAATAAAATCAACAATACGCATCAAGAAGCCGTCCAAACGACCACCATAATAACCTGAGATTAACCCAACTGAAATACCAATGATACTAGTGATAATGGTAATGGTGAAACCGATGATAATGGAGTTACGAGCACCAATAATCAGTTGACCAAAAATGTCTTTTCCGCCTTCATCCGTTCCCAAAATATAGCCATCAACTCCTGGCTCCAAGTAACGTCCTAAAAGATTGACTTTCATAACTTGCTCTTGATCCATTACCAAGGCACCGATGAAAACAGCCAAGAGAACTGTTACCAAGATAATCAATGAAGCTAAAGCTAACTTGTCCTTCATAAATTCTCGTGCAATAACACGAAAACCACCTGGAGGAGTTGAAGCTGATTGTACTTGTTTTTTAATTTCTTTACTCACCTTACTCCTCCTTTTATTTCACACGAATACGTGGATCAACAATACTCATGATAATATCTGAAATCAAGGTTCCCAACAAAGTTCCCATACCAAAGATTAACAAGAGGGCCAAAATGACACTGTAATCACGGCTTGAGATAGAGTTAAAGAACAATTGACCGATACCAGGATAGGTAAAGATATTTTCAATAAAGATAGACCCACCAATCAAACCAGTCAATTCATACCCCAAGAATGATGCAATAGGTAAAATTGAGTTACGGAAGATATGACGGTTGTATACCACACGCTCAGGCACACCTTTGGCACGAGCTGTACGAACATAGTCCTGACTCTTCGCATCGATAATTCCGGTACGAAGATATTGGATTGTTACTGTCGTTGACAAAATAGCCATGGTAATCGCTGGCAAAATCATATGATGGAGACGACTTAATATAGCTGCAAAGCCTTCAACTCCACCACCGATAGAACCACGCGTCGGAAACCAACCTAAACTAAAACCAAATAACCAGAGCATCAAAATTGCAAATACAAAAGTTGGAGTTGAGAAAGTCAAGAAATTGTATACACCAATGACTTTATCAGCAAGTGAATTTTGATAACGACCCGCAATCATACCTAAAGGAAGGGCAATAGCATAGGTCAAAATCATGGTAAGCAATGATAACCAAATTGTATTATTCAAACGCTGCATAATCACATCGATAACTGGTTGCTTAAAGAGGAAACTTTGTCCAAAATCACCCTGCAAAAGATTTCCTACCCAGCGAATATATTGAACCGGAATTGGATCATAATATCCCGCTGCAATCCGTTTTTGTTCAATAATAGCAGGGTCAATATTAGGGTCAATCATACCGGTAAATGGATCACCAGGCATCATTTTTGCAACAAAAAATGCAATGACACTCAGAATGATAATCTGAGGAATCATCATGAGTAAACGTCGTAATACTGTTTTCCACATCTTAGTTCTTACCTCCTTCTGGAAGGGCTACTTGATGAGTTGCTGAAAAAGCTTTTAAATCGTATACACGACCGTTTTCATCATAGTACTGACCTTGTTTTTCTTGGTACTCCTTTTCTGCAGCCAAACGTTTTTCCTTATTTTTCAAACGATTCACCGGATCAATTGATGGAATCGCTGACAAGAGACGTTTGGTGTAGATATGCTGTGGATTACTATAAATATCATATTTATTTCCTGTTTCTACAAAACGACCACGGTACATAATGAAGAGTTCATCACACATGTGCTGTACCACACCAAGGTCATGAGAAATAAAGAGATAGCTAAGTTTAAATTCATCTTGGATACGTTTCATATAGTTTAAGACCTGAGCTTGAACAGACAAGTCCAAGGCAGAAACTGGCTCATCAGCAATAATCAAACGTGGGTTACTAGCCAAGGCACGAGCTACTCCAATCCGTTGACGTTGACCGCCTGAGAATTCATGAGGATACTTAATTAAAGCTTCTTCATTGAGACCAATTGTATCCAAGAGCTGAAGAACTTTTTTCTTTTCTTCATCTGGTGAAAGTCGGTCAAAGTTACGAATTGGTTCTGCAATGATGTCCAAAATACGTTTCTTCGGATTGAAACTTGAAAGTGAATCTTGGAAAATCATCTGAACATCACGATTAAAGTTGCCTTTTTTTCCACGTGATTTGTTGGTTACATTTTGTCCTTCATAAATAATTTGTCCTGAAGTGGCACGCTCTAAACCAATAATTGCTTTACCAATCGTTGATTTTCCTGATCCTGACTCACCAACCAGACCATATGTCTTACCTTCTTCGATTTCAATGTTTACACCATCCACAGCATAAACATGATCAGTAACACGGTTAAAGAAGCCACTACGAATTGGATAATGGACTTTTAAATCTTTTACTTCAATAAATCCCACTATTAGGCCTCCCCTTCAAAATAGAATGTTTCATGGCAAGTACAACGTACAAAATGGTTAGGTCCAACTTCATGCATAACCGGATTTTCTTCGTGTGTTGCTGCTTCAATCCACGGAATACGTGGTGCAAATCGACAACCTTTACGCAACATCTTTGTAATTGGCGGTACAATTCCGTCAATTACATGTAACTCACCGCCTTCATTTTCTGATTGCGGATTTGATTTCAAAAGAGAACGGGTGTATGGATGTTTAGGATTGGTAAAGAGTTCCTCAACAGGAGCAACTTCTACAAACTGACCACCGTACATAACAGCTACACGATCTGCTGTTTCTGCCACCACTCCTAGGTCGTGAGTAATCAAAATAATACCTGACCCTGTTTCTGCTTGAATATCATTTAACAAATCCAAAATCTGTGCCTGAATAGTTACATCCAAGGCCGTTGTCGGTTCATCGGCAATAATAATCGGAGGTTTACAAGACAAGGCCATGGCGATAATGATACGCTGACGCATACCACCTGACAACTCATGTGGATACTGCTTAAATGTACGCTTAGGATTTGGAATACCTACTTGAGCTAATAATTCCAAAACACGCTCCGTACGGGCATTGGCATCCAAGTCTGTATGATAGAATAGCGCTTCATCAATCTGTGCACCAATGGTCATCAACGGATTTAAAGATGCCAAGGGATCTTGGAAAATCATACCAATATCATTTCCACGCACCGTATTGTACTTGGCCTCGTCCATCCCAATTAATTCCATATCATTGTACTGGATGCTACCTGTAATTTTGGTATTTAATGGATTATGTAGCCCCATAATTGTTGTTGCCAAAGTTGATTTACCACAACCAGATTCCCCAACAATCGCTAGGATTTCATTTTTTTGTAAGGTAATATCAACACCGTCAACTGCATCAAAATAATCATCACCGATGCGGAATCCAACGTGCAAATCCTTAATGTCTAAAAGCGGTTTTTCATTAGCCACGCTTTTTCCTCCTTTGTTCATCAGTTCATTCAACTTCTTTCATCCTTCAAATCAAATATCCTTAAGTCTATGAAAACTGATCTTTTATATCTTTATTAATAAATCCATCAAGTCTATATAGAATTTGATAGCGTTTACTAAAAACTAAAAATGACATCAATCATTTTTTGTATACTGGTTCTACTATACCATAATTATCAGAAAATTCCAATAGCCATCTGAAAAAAGCCAACCAAGTTGGCTTTTTCAGATTCTATTATCTTCTTTATAAAACTATTCTGCCGCTACACCTTTATCAGCTGTCAATTCGATATTTTCAAGTGCAATACCTTTACCTGAAGCTGAACCATAGTTAGAATCATAGTTTTTCACACGCTTGTTCAATGCTGTAATAGACTCAGATTCAAATGTTGGAATAGCAAATGCTTGTTCGTGAGCATATTTTTGCCAAGCCTTGTAGTTTTCAAGGTTTGTTTTCTCATCGAATGAAGCAGTAGAACTAATTGCATCCAACAATTTTGTATTTTCTTCAGATACGAAACGTGACATGTTGAAGGCAGCGATAGGACCCCAAGTACCTGTTGGGTTTGGATCGTAACCAGTAGACCAACCACCAGCATACATATCAATTGCAGGGTCGTTTGCTTGAAGTGCATCGTAGAAAGTATTTCCTTCAACAGTACGGCCAGTGTACAATTCAACATTCAAGCCAACTTCTTTCCACCAAGCAATGTATTGTTGTACGAGTGCTTCGTTCGCTTCTGTACGTTTACGAGCTGCGAAAGTGATTTTGAATTCTTTACCGTCTTTACCTTCACGAATGCCGTCACCGTTTGTATCCTTGTAGCCAGCTTCATCCAAGAGTTTCTTAGCTTTTTCTGGATCGTATGTATAGCCTGCCAATTCAGAATCATGAAGTTCACCAAAGAATGAAATAATCAATGAGTTTGCTGGGTGGTATAAGCCGTTATACAATTTCTCACCAGCAGTCTTGGTATCAATAGCATAGGCAATCGCTTGACGAAGATTCACATCATTCATCTTAGCATTCTCATCCATAACGTTCTTGCCAGCAGCTTCGTCATATTTACCAAGGTTGAATGAAATATATTCGTAAACTGAATCCAAAGATCCAACGATGTTCAAGTTAGAAGCATCTTTGTATGAATCCAATTGATCAACAGGCATATCTGCGATATCGTAGTTACCAGCTTTCATCTCAGAAACGATTGTATCAGGTGATACGATATCGATTTTCAATGAACTTGTTTTTGGAGTTGTTCCCTTGAAGAAGTGTTCGTTTGGAACGTAAGTGATAGACTCACCGTTAACAATTTCTTTAATCTTCCATGGACCCATACCTACAAGTTTAGCAGTACGTGAGTACTCGCTCTTTTCCCAATCTGCAACAGGAATGTCTTTATAGATATGTTCTGGTTGGATATAGGCAGGTACATCACCACCGGCATACATCATAGAAGGTGACATTTCTTTCACAGTCAATTCTACTGTGTAGTCGTCAACTTTCTTAATACCAGAGATGTCTGATGCTGTTCCTGCAACATACTCTTCCATACCAACGATGTTCAAGAATTTATCATCAAAACGCACACCGGTATAGTCTTTGCTTGCCATTGACTTGATAGTAAAGATGTAGTCATTGATTGTAAATGGCTCACCATCTGACCACTTGTAATCTTTACCTGTCAAACTAACAGTGATTTTCTTACCTTCTACATCAAATTCAGCTTTAGCAAGACCTGAGTCATCCAATTTACGATCTCCATCGTAACCGAACAATGAAATATCAACCATTCCACCAAATGTTGAGTCAGTTGTGTTTTCAGTCAATTCATCGATCAAAAGTCCTGATGAAGTTGTAGCTGAAACCAAAGCGTATTTCAATTGTGCGTCTGCAACAGCTGAACCATCTTGTTTCACCTCAGATGGGAATGACAAGGTTTGTTCAGATGAACTTGATGACGACTTAGCACCACAAGCTGCTAAAACAGATGCAGATAAGAGTGTGATACCTGCTAAGGCAAAGAGTTTTGTTGTCTTTTTCATAAAACACCTCTGTTTTCTTTTTTTTGGGACATAGATTTATGTCTATGAATAGTATTATATCATAAAATTTTATTAAAGAAAGCGTTTTTGTCAGAAAATTTTGTAAAAAACCAAATTTTCTATATTTTCTAATAATTTCTAGCCTTTTTTCATGTGTCTAGCCCCTTTACAATATGATATAATAGGAAATAATCGATTAAAAAGGAATTTTATATGAAAAAATACAGTTCATTCTTGATAGTTTTTCTACTTTCCATTATTCTAGGAGGCCAAACCAGTCTGGCCGAGGAGCAGGTTTACCAGGCGGCAGCTGAGCATGCCATCGCTATTGAAGTCGAAACAGGAAAAATTTTATACGAAAAAAATGCCCATAGCCCAGCCAGCGTTGCTTCTATCAGTCAGTTGTTGACGGCCTACTTGGTCTATGAAGCTATTGAAGAAGGAAAATTGACAATGGACAGCCCTGTGGCCATATCTGATTTTCCCTATAAGCTGACTCTCAATACAGAAATCAGTAACGTTCTTTTAGAAAGTAGGGAATACACGGTCGAACAGCTGCTCCGGGCATCATTGATTGTTTCTGCCAATAGCGCAACAATTGCTCTGGCTGAGAAGGTGGCAGGTAGTGAGAAAGCCTTTGTGGATTTGATGAGAGAAAAAGTCCAATCCTGGGGTATTGGTGATGCCACGATTGTCAATGCGACTGGCTTGAATAATTCCTACCTCGGGGATGAACGCTATCCCGGCACTGGTAAAGAGGATGAAAATAAATTTTCTGCTGCGGCAATCGCCCTTATTGCCCGTCGTCTGGTCTTGGATCATCCTCAGGTACTGGACATCACCAGCCAACAAAGCTTAACCATGGATGGGCATACCTATTATGGTGGGCATGGGATGTTGGAAGGTAAACCCTATCAGCGTGCAGGTGTAGATGGTTTGAAAACGGGTTACTCTGCTACTGCTGGCGCCTCCTTGGTAACAACTGATGACCAGCAAAATATGCGTGTCCTGACGGTTATCCTCAACGCCGACCACAGCGATATTGATCCCGATTACCGCTATATCGCAACGACCAATTTGCTCAACTATGTTGCCCAGCATTTCCAATCTATTACCTATCTAGGGCAGGGGCAAGCCTTTGATGACAGCTCTATTGAGATTTTCAATGGACGCGTCGACACTAGCCCAGTTGTTGCCCAAAGAGACTTTAGAATTCCAATCAAACGCTCGGCTGTCGAATTGCCAACCGCTTCTTTTAAATCAGTCGAAGGCCCTCTTGAGGCACCACTTAAAAAAGGAACAGCAGCCGGAAGACTGTGGCTCCATGACTCCGACCTGATCGGCAAGGGTTACATTCAAGAACAACCAAGTCTTGAAATGGTCATCGAAAAAGAAGTCAAGGCTGATATTTGGCCCGTCTCTTGGTGGAATTACTTCGTCCGCTATGTCAATGAAAAACTGTAATAACAGCAAAACGACTCCCGTTTTTCGCACGGAAGTCGTTTTTTTGTATATGTCGATAAGCTAGAAAAGAAACCAGTCGCTTTGCTTAACTGTTTATTTGGCTCAGACAACCTTGGGAGAGATTGCTGAGGTGGGAAATAAGAACTGACGGAAGTCAGTTTACTTCACAACGACGTTTACTAATTTATTCGGATACAACAGTCTAGGAATAGACTGTTGTAAATCGGAAATAGGGCTAATAAGCGAGTTTATTTCACAACAATATTAACTAGTTTATTCGGAACACTAATCACCTTGACCACTGTTTGCCCAGCGATTTCAGCTTGGACTTTTTCGTCTGCAAGGGCAACTTTTTCGAGTTCTGCTGGTGCTAGGTCTTTGGCTACGGTCAAGCGAGCTTTTACTTTACCCTTGATTTGGACAACGATTTCCACTTCGCTTTCTACCAGCTTGCTTTCGTCATATGTTGGCCATGCGACATAGCTGATTGACTGGCCTGTATTTGCAAGACCCTGCCAGAGTTCTTCTGCCAAGTGTGGTGCAAATGGGGCAATCAATTGGACAAAGCCTTTGGCGTAGTCAACATAGAGCTTATCTTCTTTGTTAGCAGCGTTGACAAAAATCATGAGCTGGGCGATAGCCGTGTTGAATTTCAAGTCTTCAATATGCTCTGTCACCGTCTTCACAGTTTCATGGTACACTTTATCAAGCGCTCCGCTATTTCCCGAAGAAATTTCCTTCGTTGTAAGCAGGCGATAAACACGGTCCAGGAACTTACGGCTACCTTCGAGGCCTTCTTCTGACCAAGCGATTGACGCGTCAAGTGGGCCCATGAACATCTCGTAAACACGGAGGGTATCCGCACCGAACTGCTCAACCACATCATCTGGATTAACCACGTTTTTAAGAGACTTAGACATCTTAGCTGGTGCCTGCTCCAACTCCTCACCAGTTTCGATGTGGAAGAAGGAACCGTCGCGTTTTTCCACCTTGTCAGTCGCCACAAGGGCGCCACGGCTGTCACGGTAGCTAGTTCCCAAAATCATGCCCTGGTTAAAGAGTTTTTGGAATGGCTCTTTGGTCGGCACAACGCCAAGGTCATAGAGGAACTTGTGCCAGAAGCGAGCGTAGAGCAGGTGAAGGACTGCGTGCTCGGCACCACCGATGTAGATGTCCACTGGCAACCAAGCTTTGAGAAGCTCCTCATCTGCCAATTTCTCGTCATTGTGCGGGTCGATATAGCGGAGGTAGTACCAGCTAGAACCCGCCCATTGTGGCATAGTGTTGGTCTCACGGCGACCTTTGACCCCGTCTTCACGCACCACTTCCAACCAGTCAGTCAGGTTAGCAAGCGGTGATTCACCTGTACCTGAAGGCTTGATGTCTGAGGTTTTTGGCAATACCAGAGGTAACTCATTTTCTGGGACTGCTGTGGAAGTGCCGTCTTCCCAGTGGATGATTGGAATTGGCTCGCCCCAATAACGTTGACGGCTGAAGAGCCAATCACGGAGGCGGTAAGAAATTTTCTCCTGACCGACACCATTTTCTTCCAGCCAAGCCACCATTTTGGCAATAGCTTCTTCCTTGTTGAGTCCATCTAGGAAGTCGGAGTTGATGTGGGCACCATCTTCTGTATAAGGTGCTTCTTCTACATTTCCACCTTCCAGAACTGGAATGATGTCCAAGTTAAACTGCTTGGCAAATTCCCAGTCACGCTCGTCGTGGGCAGGAACAGCCATGATAGCACCTGTTCCGTAGCTCGCCAACACATAGTCCGCAATCCAGATTGGGATTTCTTTACCGTTGACAGGGTTGATGGCATAAGCACCTGTCCAGACACCTGTCTTGTCTTTAGCCAGGTCAGTACGAGCCAGGTCTGATTTGAGAGAGGCTTGGCGTTTGTATTCTGCCACAGCTTCTGCCTGCTCAGGCGATGTAATGCTATCTACCAAGTCATGCTCAGGAGCAAGAACTGCGTAGGTGGCACCGAAAAGGGTGTCAGGACGAGTAGTAAAGACTGTGAAGTCCTTATCTGTGTCCTTGATTTTGAAGGTCACATTGGCACCGGTTGACTTGCCAATCCAGTTGCGTTGCATATCCTTGATAGACTCTGGCCAATCAACTTCTTCTAAGTCATTAAGCAAACGCTCCGCATAGGCAGTGATTTTCAACATCCATTGACGCATTGGCTTGCGGACAACTGGATAACCACCACGTTCAGACGTTCCGTCAGGAAGGACTTCTTCGTTGGCGATAGCTGTTCCTAATTCCTCTACCCAGTTGACAGGCACTTCTGCCTCGTAGGCGAGGCCTTTTTCATACAACTTAGTAAAAATCCACTGGGTCCACTTGTAGTATTTGGGGTCAGTCGTATTGACCTCGCGGTCCCAGTCGTAAGAAAAACCAAGGGCGTTAATCTGACGCTTGAAGTTGGCGATATTTTCCGCTGTAAAGTCAGCTGGGTCATTGCCCGTATCCATAGCATACTGCTCCGCTGGCAAACCAAAGGCATCCCAGCCCATTGGGTGAAGAACGTTGTAGCCCTGGGCACGCTTGTAACGGCTGAGAATGTCGGTCGCAGTATAGCCCTCTGGGTGACCAACGTGCAAGCCCGCCCCAGACGGATAAGGGAACATATCTAGGGCATAAAAGTTTGGCTTGTCCGCATCTGTTCCCGTCTTAAAAGTATGATTTTTTGCCCAAAATTCCTGCCATTTGGGCTCGATTTCCTTGTGATTGTAGAAGCTCATGTCATTTCTCCATGTCAATAAATTATCTTTACTATTATATCACGAATAAAGCAAAGAAAAAAGCAGAAATCACGAGGGATTCCTGCTCATTACTCTTCATTTCCCAAATACCCCATCAATCCCGCCACAGCTTTCTCCCCGTCTGCCAGACCAAGCCCATAAATCTCGTCAAATTTGACTGGATTTTTTTCCAAACGTCCTATTTCGAGCAGCTTTTGAGGGCGGACTGCGAAAACCTGACCCTGATGTTCCAACTGGATAATCTTTTCAACCGTATCATTGTACTGCTGGTAACGTTTTGAAGCCACCGCCACAAACTTGGGATATTTCTTGTAAAGCAAGCGGTAGACCCGCCCGCTAGAGGGCTTCTTGCGGTAATCAATGGGTTGTGTCAATATCACAATCAATTTGTCAAACCCCAGGCTTCTAGCAAAGTCCACAGGGATGGAGTCCGAAAGACCTCCATCTAAATATTTTTTCCCATCAACTTCGACAATTTTTGAGACCACTGGAAGAGCCGAGCTGGCTCGCAAGAGCTCCATCTGCTCAAAAACATGGTCAATTTTGTAATACTCAGGCAGACCTGTTTCGACATTGGTCGCTGTCACATAGAAAGGCACGCCGGACTTGGCAAAGGCCTCTTGGTCAAATTTATCCAGCTCCATAGGCACTTTGTAGGAGGTAAAATCCTTGTTGACCACATTACCCGTCAGCAACCAAGACCGCAAACTCATATAGTTCTTGTCCTTGATAAAACGCTTATTGTAGCGGAGGGCTCTCCCACGTTGCTTGGATAGAAAATTGACACCAAAAAGCGCTCCAGCCGATACACTGACAATCCCGTCCACCTTGATGCCTGCATCCAAAAACGCATCTAGCACACCAGCCGTGTAGAGCCCACGCATACCGCCACCCTCTAAAACCAGACCAACCTTCATCCGACACCTCCACAAAAAAATATGATCCTATTGTAACAGAAAAAACTCTCTAGGGTATATTTTAGCCAATCAACAAGATGCACGCTCTTTCCGTCAAAAGTGATGACATGCTATAATAGGTCAATCAACATAAAATGAGGACGAACATGATTAGCATTAAAGAAATCACCCACAAGAACCAGCAAGATATCAACATCCCCAATCAACCCTTCCCTCTGATTGGTCGGCTTATCCCATCCTATCAGAACCAGGCTTGGTCCAGCCAAGCAGTCCTTTTTGAGTCAACCGAATGGGTGACCTTTCCTGATGAAAACTACGATTTTGAACAAATACAGGATAGCCATATCTTCATCGGCGCCTACGATGACAACAAATGTGTCGGCTTGGCTATCCTACAAAAACCGCTATTCAAGTATATCTACCTCCACGACCTAAAGGTTTATGCAGACTATCGCCAACAAGGACTGGCTAGCATGCTGATAGACAAGGCCAAGGAAATTGCTCAGTCAAAAGGTTACCAGGGAATTTATACCATCGCTCAAGACAACAATCTCATCGCCTGTCAATTTTACCAAAAGGTCGGTTTTGAAATTGGTGGTCTAGATACCAGGGTCTACAAAGGAACTGCTCAAGAAAGCAAGGCTGACATCTATTTTTATTTGGATTGTGACTAAGACATGGCAATGTCCATGAATCTCTACTTTCCTCGTCTGGGGCAGATAAGGATTTTCTCTGTATCAAAAAACTTGGCCAGGTGACCAAGTTTTTATTTGTTTCTCTTTAGTAGCCCATGCCACCCATGCCATCCATACCTGCTGGCATAGCTGGAGCAGCTGGTTCTGGTTTGTTGGCAACAACTGCCTCGGTAGTCAAGATGAGACTTGCAACAGATGCCGCATTTTGAAGAGCTGAACGAGTCACCTTAACAGGGTCGATAATTCCTTCTTCCATCATATTGACCCATTCACCTGTTGCAGCGTTGAAACCTGTGCCAAGCTCAGAATGTTTCAACTTGTCAATCACAACAGAGCCTTCGTAACCAGCATTGTAAGCAATCTGACGAACTGGTTCTTCCAAGGCACGCAGAACAATATTGCGACCTGTCTCATCATCACCAGACAAGTCCAACTTAGCCACGCTGTCAATCACGTTGACAAGAGCTGTACCACCACCGGCTACAATTCCTTCTTCGACCGCAGCACGGGTTGCGTTGAGGGCATCTTCGATACGGAGTTTCATTTCTTTCAACTCAGTCTCAGTTGCCGCGCCGACCTTAATTACTGCCACACCGCCAGACAATTTAGCCAAGCGTTCTTGGAGTTTTTCGCGGTCAAATTCAGAAGTTGTTGACTCGATTTGTGACTTGATAACTGCCACACGATTGCTGATAGCCTCAGGATTGCCAGCGCCTTCCACAATAGTTGTGCCGTCTTTATCAACTACGACCTTGGCAGCTTGACCAAGCGACTCGATAGTCGCATCTTTGAGGTCCAGCCCCAAGTCCTCTGTAATCACGGTACCGCCTGTCAAGATAGCAATATCTTCCAACATGGCCTTGCGACGGTCACCAAATCCAGGCGCCTTAACCGCTACAACGTTGAAAGTACCGCGGATTTTATTAAGAACAAGCGTTGGCAGAGCCTCACCATCCACATCATCCGCCACAATCAAGAGCGGTCGATTGGTTTGAAGAATGCTTTCCAAGAGTGGCAAAATCTCTTGAATATGAGAAATCTTCTTATCCGTCAAGAGGATAAATGGATTTTCCAGTTCTGCCACCATTTTTTCATTGTCCGTTACCATGTATTGAGACAGATAACCGCGGTCGAACTGCATGCCTTCTACGACATCCAACTCTGTTTCCATACCGCGAGATTCTTCAATGGTAATGACACCATCTGTTCCCACGCGCTCCATGGCCTCTGAAATATACTCACCGACTTTTTCAGAACGGGATGAAACTGCCGCAACCTGAGCAATTTCTGCCTTGTTTGAAACAGGAATAGCTTGCGCTTTCAAGGCATCCACTGCTGTCGCGACCGCAGCTTCAATCCCTCGACGGATACCGATTGGGTTGGCACCCGCTGTCACGTTTTTCAAGCCTTCACGGACAATAGCTTGGGTCAAAACAGTCGCTGTTGTCGTACCGTCACCTGCAATATCGTTGGTCTTAGATGCAACTTCCGATACCAATTTGGCACCCATGTTTTCAAAATGATCTTCAAGCTCGATTTCTTTGGCAATGGTTACCCCATCATTGGTAATCAAGGGTGAGCCATAAGCTTTTTCCAAGACTACATTGCGGCCTTTAGGACCCAAGGTTACTTTTACAGTGTCTGCCAAAATATCGACACCGCGTACCATGCTCTCACGCGCATCTGCTGCAAATTTAATTTCTTTTGCCATTTTATTTCCATCCTTTGTATCAATTAAATATTATAAAGTGCTATATTTCTTCAAATTTCCATAAAAATATCAGATTATCCCCAAAAAAGTATTCAAAGTAGACCACAAGGTAATCACAAATTTGCTCTAGTGATTGTTCCGTTACATCTAAAGTAATATATCGTTTGGAGCGATAATCCAAAATTGTCATACCATCTAACAAGGGCGCCAAGACTGTTTCCAAGGATTGAAACCAAGATTTCTTAATTGGAAGAGCTAAGTTTAGCATATTGTCTGACGTCAATTGAAACCAAATTTGCTGCTGGTTTCCTTGTTCCCAGGCAGTTATACAGCTTCCGGACGTGCTAACTTGCAAAAAATTCTGAAGAATCTCACTTAGCTGTTCTTTCATAGTCTATCTTACTCAACCACTGCTACAATATCCGCCTCACGGACAATAGTCACTTTTTCTTCGCCATCTTTGACTTCCAGACCAGCGTGAGCCTCGACCAAGACCTTGTCACCGACTGCCACAGACGGTGCAATCAATTCTCCGTTCAAGGTGCGAATTCCTTGACCAACCGCCAAGACCTGCGCCTCTTTGGTCGCTGCTTGGCTAGTTCCTGCAAGGACAAAGCCCCCTACTGTCTGTTCTTTTTCTTCGATTTTTACAACGATGCGATCGCCTAATGGTTTCAACATATCAATGCCTCCTTCATTTTTAGCACTCTGACATCGCGAGTGCTAATTCACAATTCTTATTGTATCACTTGGTCAAAAATAGTCAAGAAAATTCTACCAAGTTTTTTAAAATCCGTCCCAGGTCGGACGAAAAACCAACTAGTCTTACTTATGAGAATATGCTATACTCTTCTTAGGAAAGGAGGTCTCTATGACATTCTTCAAAAATCTATACAAAGACTATCAGGAAAGCAGATATTCTACCTACGAAGGTTTTTTAGAATGGTTTTTGAAACGGAAATTAAACTTCCTGGGAAAAATCATTTTCGCCTACCTACTCTGGGCCATTTGGATTGTCTTTTTTCTACATCCCCACTGGTTTATCTTTTTCTTCTATGGTGTGATTGTTCTATCAATTATGGTTATCCTTCTCGAATGGTGGAATGACCGTAAAAAAGGGCGCTAAAAAACGCCAACTTTCGCCAGCGTTCTTTAAGGAGATTATGAAAAATATTTAGGATCGACTTAAGTATATCCGAATTCTACACTGTTCACATCCGTCCTGAGACTGATTCTCACATTTTTGGATAAAAATAAGTACCCTCAGTTGTCAGACGCAAAAAATGCCAGCTTACACCGGCATTCTAAGGAGATATGAAAAATATTTAGGATTGATATTAGTATAAACGACTTTTCACATCCTATCATCAGTCCTAGGACCGATTTACCAGACATTATTTATAGGGAAAATATTTGAGACGTCAAAAAATTGTCACTTTCTGTTAGAAGGGTAGTTCCTCCTCTTCTAGAACCAGGTCAGCCAGGTCTTCACCAGCATTATTTTCACGCATGGCACGTTGGGCACGACTTTCGAGCAACTGGAAACTGTTTCCAAGGACTTCAGTCACATAATGGTTATTACCATCTTTTTCATATTTACGAGTACGGAGCTCTCCGTCAAGGGAAATCAAGCTGCCCTTGCTACCGTAGGACACCAGGGTTTCAGCCAATTTACCCCAGAAAATGATATTGATGAAATCCGCTTCGCGCTCACCAGACTCTGTCTTGAAGCGACGATTGACAGCAACTGTAACGCGGGTTAAATTTTTTCCCGACGG
Organism: Streptococcus suis; assembly: GCA_024583055.1. NCBI lineage: Bacteria > Bacillati > Bacillota > Bacilli > Lactobacillales > Streptococcaceae > Streptococcus > Streptococcus suis. Next base: position 1,599,656 of record CP102145.1, on the reverse strand, counting down.
CGTCTGCGTCAACTCAGGCTGGGCCGTCAAACGACCAATTAGAATAACTTTATTGTACATTTTTTATCCTCCTACCTATCTATTCGCAAAAGAAAGGAAAAAATACAAAAAATGAAAGAAATTTTAGAAAAAAAGTTAGAAAGCAATGAACATTACAGCACTGAGCAAATCAATTGGCTCTTAGACCATATCGGCGACCCTGACCCTATCATTCGTGACCAGCTGGTCTATGCCAGTTTCTGCCACCTTTTTCTGGATGAAATCATTAGCAAAGACCAGGCTCAGCAACTTTTTGAACAGAGCCAGCAAAGGCAACTTCTCTCACAAGATAGTCTAACTCGCAGTTTTGCCAGCCTGCTCTATGCTTTGATTATAGGCATAGATGAGGACCATCCTCACTATCAGAATTTCCTGACTAACAGCCAGCTCCAAATCCTCTTTAAACAAGCCTTGGACATTTTTACTTTTGAAAATGACTGGCGTGGCTACGATGAAAATCTGGGCTGGATACATGCTGGTGCACATGGAGCGGATTTTCTCCTCGCTGCTACCTGCCACCAAGCCTTCCCAGCCGACAAGTTTGAGCAGGCTTGGCAAGCTCTTATAGACTGCTGCCTCAAGCAAAACAGCACATTTTCAGCAGGTGAAGAGACGAGATTGGCCCAGATACCTGTTTATCTCATCCTCAATCAAAAGGTTTCGGCTTCAATCCTAGTCACATGGATGGAGCAATTAGATGTCCCCAATCAAGAGCCGGTTGAGTATTTCCGTTGGCTCAATATTCAACGATTTCTATCCAGCATCTATTTCCAACTCAAATCACACCAAGCTTTGGCACCAGAAGTTGAGCAAGCCATTGAAAAACAAATACGGCTATACTAGAACCTGCATTCACAGCTCAGCATCTCTAGCCAAGGCTAGTTTTCTGCCACTCATCGTTCGCTTTTCTCGAAATACAGTCAGTATTCCATCAAAAAATGGTCTTGATTGGCAAAAAACTATCTCTTGTCTAAACATACTTTTCTTGTGAATGGAGGTTCTAAAAAGAATTGGCACGCGACCAATTCTTTTTTAGTTTTTCCAATGTTTAGCAGGCTCAAACGGATCGCCCACGACTGCGCTATCATCCAATTCGATAATACCGCGAACTTGCGGTGCGTTTGGCAGGCCCAATTCACGCGGACTACACATCATACCAAAGCTATCCTCGCCACGGAGTTTACCAGGGAAAATCAAGCTACCGCTCGGTATCATAGCTCCTGGCAGGGCAACAATGGTTTTGAGGCCTTGGGCTGCGTTTGGTGCGCCAGCTACGATTTGCACCGTTTTGTTGCCAACGTTGACTTGACAAATATTGAGGTGGTCGCTGTCTGGGTGCGGTGTCAATTCCACAATCTGACCGACCACAAATTTTGGTTCCTTGTCATTGACCAAACTCTCCGCAAAACCTTCTTGACTCAATTCTGCATTCAAGACTGCAATCTGCTCGTCTGTCAAGAAGACCTGACCATTTCCGCTCAAATCAATCAGACTAGACACTTCAAAAATATTCCAAGCTACCGTCTGCCCCGTCTCCTCGATATAGACACGCGCAACCTTGCCCTTGCGTTCAACTGTTACATCTTGTCCTTTGCCATCAGCCACGATGACCATGAGCACATCACCGACATATTCTTTATTATATGTAAAAATCATTTATCAACCTTTTCTATGTTATGAAAATAATCCGATAAGCCCCTTCCAAAGACCCTCAAAGAAGGAACCAATCTTCTCTAGAATGCCTGAATCCTGGAGATTTTTGTAGGCATCTGAAATTTGTTGCTCGGCCTGGCTCTTGAATTGCTTGAGCTGGGCAGCGACTTCTTCCGAATCAATGGCACTGGTTTCCTGATAAGCTTTAGCAAAAGTGACCAGCTTGGAAATCTCATCAGCCGTAATCACTGTATTCAGACCATTTTGTTTCAAGACATCATTGATAATGGTGTTGATTTGGTCCTCAGAGGCAATTTGACCTTGAGAATCCTTGTATTCTGCCAAGCCAGTCTTGATTTCTGCGATAGCCTTGTCAAAGGCAGAGCTGTCAAAATTTTCTTGACCTGCGTGGGCAGTCGCCACTTCATTAACGGTTTCCAATTCCTGCTGGGCAACCACTGTCCGCTCAGGATCTACCGTTTCGCCATTAGCCTCCAAAGCCTTGTAAACACCCGTCAAGGCAGACTCACCTGTCACCTGAATGGGAGCTACAACGTCAATCAAGACATCTGTCGCTCCCGCGGTAATGGCCGCATTAGCATACTGAGTTGAGGTAATGAGGGTGATATTCTGCGGTGTCTTGATGTCAACGACAACTCCCTTGCCTGACTCCTGCTTCTGCACCAAAACAGATGAAAAGAGCGAGGCTGTATCTGCACCAGAAGTCCCTAAATATTGGTCCATATCCTGACCCTGCACCACTTGACGGCTGACATTTTCAATATTCTTGATATTGAGTAGACTATTGACCTCCGTCACTTGAGCATCTGACAAACCACCGCCATATACCATGGTTGGCTTGCCCCATTTTTCATTGATGACATCTGTCTGAATGTCTGCATGGGCAGCTGTCATCGGTGCTCCAACCAGGCCAATCACAAGAGTGGCTAGAGCAAGTTTACTTACTGTTTTTTTCATACTGGTAATCCTTCTAAAAAGTCAATGATTTGCTGCTTGGTTTTACGGTTTTTATCGACAAAGCGTCCAATTTCCTGACCATTTTCCAAGACAACCAAGCTAGGAATGCCGAAAATATTCCATTCTTGAGCCAGGGGCATGAAGTCATCCCGATCTAACTGGACAAAGGTCATGTCGGGAAAAGCAGCCTCGATAGCTGGCAAATGCGGCTTGATATAGTGGCAATCCCCACACCAGCTGGTCATAAAGAGAAAAACTGTCCGCTGACCAGACTGGACGAGCACGGCCACTTCCTCGTAATTCTGTGGAAAAATCATCTCACTTCCTCCTCAAATGTGATGTCACCTTTGGTATTTTCAAATAGAAAAATGCGACCATCTTCCATGATGACCCCGCCTACCAAATAGTCGGACTGGGACTGGGTTTCATCCACATAGACCGTGGCAATGCTGCCCAAATCGGCGAAGTAAGCCCGAACCTGCTGGAGAGCCTGAGCCTTTTTACGGTCTTCCTGAACCTTGCGGTAAAATTGAGCGCTAGCGGTGAGCACACCTGCCCCCACTAAGCCGGCTAGCACGGCTACCTTTTTCTTATTCATGGTTCCTATTTTATCATAAAAAATGGTAAAATAGTAGCAAGTTATCATTGGAGGAAATTTGTTATGACCCTTTTTGACAAGATTAAAGAAGTGACCGAATTGCAGAGCCTGCCTGGTTTTGAGAGTGAAGTGCGCAACCATATCCGCCAGAAAATCACACCTCACGTTGACCGCATTGAAACAGATGGTTTGGGTGGAATTTTTGGGATTAAGGACACGACAGCTGAACAAGCACCGCGAATATTGGTTGCAGGTCACATGGATGAAGTCGGCTTTATGATTAGCCAAATCAAGCCAGACGGCACCTTCCGTGTGGTGGAACTAGGCGGTTGGAACCCACTGGTCGTATCCAGTCAAGCCTTTACCCTGCATTTGCAAGACGGACGTAAAATCCCTGCCATTTCGGGCTCTGTCCCACCTCACCTTTCTCGCGGTGGAAATACTCCGGGTCTACCAGCCATCGGCGATATTATTTTTGATGCTGGTTTTGCTGACTACGACGAGGCTTGGTCTTACGGTGTGCGCCCGGGTGATGTCTTGGTTCCGAAAAACGAGACCATCCTATCAGCCAACGGTAAAAATGTCATTTCCAAGGCTTGGGACAATCGCTTCGGTGTCCTTATGGTGACTGAATTACTGGAAAACCTATCCGGTCAAGCATTGCCAAATCAGTTGATTGCCGGGGCAAATGTGCAAGAAGAGGTTGGCCTACGTGGAGCTCATGCTTCTACAACCAAGTTCAATCCGGACATTTTCCTTGCTGTTGATTGCTCACCAGCTGGCGACATCTATGGCGACCAAGGAAAAATTGGTGACGGAACTCTGCTTCGTTTCTATGATCCAGGTCATATCATGTTAAAAAACATGAAAGACTTCCTCCTCACAACTGCTGAGGAAGCTGGCATTAAATATCAATACTACTGTGGTAAAGGTGGAACAGATGCCGGTGCAGCCCACTTGAAAAACCATGGTGTTCCATCAACAACTATCGGTGTCTGCGCTCGCTACATCCATTCACATCAAACTCTCTACAGCATGGATGACTTCTTAGAGGCTCAAGCCTTCTTGCAAGCCATCGTTAAAAAGTTAGACCGCTCAACGGTTGACTTAATCAAAAACTATTAAAACAAAAGACTTTGCTAGGTAGAGCGCCTGGCAAAGCCTTTTTTCTATACAAGTTCTTCTAAAATGTACTTCCTCACATAGGTAATGAAATATAGCGAGCCTGTAATCAGGTAGAGTTTTTTGGGATTGTCCAAGTCCGCCTGCTCCAACCATTCCTGATAGGTCTGCACCCGTTCGTAGCCTGACGGATAATCTTCTAACTGTACCGCTCTGAAATCGTCAAAAGTCGTAACGCTAACAGGTCCAAATTGGCTAAGCTGGGACAACATCTGGTCCACTGGCTTGGTATTGATGGCTGCAAAGAGAATTTCAATATCTCTGTCAGCATACTTTTCTTCCAAGAGTTCTGTCAGGACGGCGATGCTTTCATTATTGTGGGCTCCGTCAATCATGAGCCTTGGTTTCATCAATTCTAAACGGCCTGGCCAGATGGCTTGGGACAAGCCCTGGCGGACGGTTTCATTGGTAATCTTTGGAAAATCAGGGCTGAGAAGCTGAGCTGTTGTCACTGCCAAGGCTGCATTGACCTCCTGGTGACGACCTTGCATCTGTAGCGTTAACTCTTCCACACGGCCGAGAGGACTTGAAACTGCAAAGCCTGCTCTGCTATTTTCCAAAAGAATCTCCCGCCCCACCGCATAGGTCGGACTCTGAAGCTGACTGGCGTGATCCTCAAATACTGCCACCACTTCTGGCTGGTCGGTCGCATAGAGGAGGGGAACCCGCTCACGCAAGACAGCAACCTTGTGACGGGCTATAGCAGCGTGGGTCTCTCCCAAAAAAGCCTGGTGGTCCAGACCGATCGAAGGGCAGACAACCGCCAGCGGAGACAGGACATTTGTCGCATCCAACAGCCCCCCCATTCCCGCTTCAACCAAGAGAATATCAGGACGCTGGTAGTGGGCAAAGTAGACAAACATAGCCACTACTACAATCTCAAACTCCGATATAGCATCCAGTCCAGCCGTCTGGTCCAAGTCCTCAATCAAAGGTTGCAAGTCTGTCACAATCCTCGAAAAATCTTCCTCTGAAATCATCTCTTGCTCAAAGACAATCTGCTCTCGAAAATCAATGATAGACGGTGAAGTAAAGCGACCAACTCTGTAGCCCGAAGACTGCAAGATAGACTGTAAGGCGTTGAGGGTCGAGCCCTTGCCATTTGTACCAACAAAGTGAATAGTCGGAACTTGAAGTTGGGGATTGTCCAAGCGTTCCAAAATCCAGTTGACACGTGCAATCCCGTGTTCCAAATCAGAAGCCGGGCGATTAGATAGCCACCGGCGAGTTTCTTGATAATTCATGATTCCCTCTCTACAAAAGCAGCAACAGGGGGATGACCTGTTGCTCGATACTGTTTTATTTAATGCCCATTAACTTGGCCAATTCAGGTATTTTTTGTAAACTTGGCAAGACAAGCATGGTCACGACAATGCGTAATGGAATTTCAAAAACTGCCTTAATCAAGCGACTGCTATACAGGGCAATCCAAGGTGTTCCAAAATGGAAATGGAGGGCAATCGGTGTCATGATAAAGGAAATCACAACCTGAATCAAGACAACAACCCCTGCAACATAGAGCCAATCAGCCTTGTTCTTGGTGTCTAGCGGTTTTCGATAGAAGAACCAGCCGTAGATAAAAGCCGATACCGCCTCAATTAAAATCCAAGTGAAGAGGACCGTTTGCCCGCTAAACAAGACAAAGACTGGGTCTGAAATAGCCGCAAAGACAGCTGCCCAAACCGGACCAGCAATAGCTCCCAAAATAGTATTGGGAATGAAGGTAAACTGAACCTGTAAAGTATCAGAAATCCGAATAGAGAAATAGTTCTCCACAATCATGACCAAGGCAAGGGTCATCGCAATAGCAGCCAACAACTGCACCGTTAGTTTTGGAATTTTCTTTTCCATAAAAAATGCTCCTTTTTCAAAAAATGGAGCTGTCGTGTGTATTCGACAGCGGATGCAATGGTTTACCGCGCCACTCTCAGCCAGGACCAATGTTCCTACTCTAGGAGACATCAGATACAAGCAAAGATCAGCTTCGTTATGTGGCAACATCCCATCCACATACACTTAACGCAAACCATCTACTCTGTGCAAATTTCTTTGCTAGTCTATTGTATCACACACTATATACTTTGACCACTTGCTAAAAACTATACCTTTCTAAAGGTATAAACTATAAGAGAAACTGGCAGTCTCCGACTACCAGTTAGTTTTTCTTATTTCAAGCGTTCCACTTCACGCGCAATAACCAATTCTTCATCCGTCGGAATAACCAAGACACGAACTTTTGATTCTGCCGTTGAAATGTCACCATAGTTGCCAAATACATTTTTTTCTGGGTCCAACTCAATACCAAACCAAGACAAGCCTTCTACTACGTCATTGCGCATAAGCGGTGCATTTTCACCCATACCTGCCGTGAAGACAAGGGCATCTGCCCCATTTAAAACTGCAAGATACTGACCGATAAATTTCTTAATACGGTCAATGAAGACATTGTAAGCAAGGACTGCGCCTGGATGTTTTTCCTGCAAACCATTTTCGATATCACGCATATCGCTAGAAATACCGGATAGACCAAGCAGACCAGATTGTTTGTTGAGTACGTTGACAACGTCCGACGCGTCTTTCAACTCATCGACATTCTCAATCAAGTAAGGAATAATCGCTGGGTCAATATCACCTGAACGAGTCCCCATCATAGGACCAGCAAGCGGTGTGAAGCCCATAGAAGTGTCAACAGATTCACCATGGTAGTTGGCTGTGATGGATACCCCGTTTCCGATGTGAGCTGTAATCAATTTCAACTCCTCAATCGGACGTCCCAAAACCTTAGCGGCTTCGTGAGCTACATAGTAGTGACTCGTTCCGTGGGCACCGTATTTACGAACTTTGTTTTCCTTGTAGTATTTCTGAGGAATTGGGTACATATAGGCATGCTCAGGCATAGTCGTATGGAAGGCTGTATCAAAGACTGCCACACTCGTAATATCAGGCAAGATATCCTTGAAGGCACGGATTCCGGCAGCATTGGCTGGGTTATGCAAAGGCGCCAAGCTAGACAGGTCCTCGATTTGTTTCAACACTTGGTCATCAATGAGGGCTGATTCTTTGAAAATTTCACCACCAGCTACTACACGGTGACCAACCCCAGTAATTTCTGAGAAGTCAGCAATGATGTTGTGCTTGAGCAAATCATCCAAAAGGATTTTAACAGCCTGCACATGGTCAGCAATATCCAGAGTTTCACTCTCTTTCTTGCCATCATACTTAACTGTTGAAATAGAGTCCTTGAGACCGATACGTTCGATAATTCCGGCCGCTAATACCGTTTCTTCTGGCATTTGGTACAGTTGCCATTTAAGACTTGAACTACCGGCGTTAATCGCAATTGTTTTTGACATAAGTTTCCCCCTTTAAAGCGTTTTCCTACTTAGTATATCAGATTTTTACCTAAATTGCATTCCCTTGTTTCCAATTTTTGAATTTGACCATAAATTCTTGGATAACATCCTTGTCTTTGAGACTTTGGAGCGGATAAACAAAAGGCATCAGTTGACGAGCCGTCTTTTTCTGTAGAACAAAAATCGACTTAGCCATAGCAGCCTTACCAAAGAGTTCTGGCGGCAGGGCAATCATAGAAACAATATTGGCTTGGTCCTGCAACCAATTTTTCAATAAATCACTTTGCGGACTAGTCAAAAGGTCATTGGGAGCCAAAAGAATGGCAAATCCATCCTTTTCCAGATACTTGAGCGACTGCTCCATCAGTAAATGATGAGCGTAGGTATGCTCGGTCGAACTGGCCACCTGGTAACGACTGGCAATCTGATCATCAGGATAATAACCAATCGGCAAATCTGCGATGATGACCTGGCTTTCCTTGAGAATCTGCGGACGTACCGCATCCCCCTGAGCAAAGGAAATGTCCGCCTGCATGACATCTGCCATACTGGCCGACAAGTCGATCAAGAGATCATCCACTTCAATCCCCAGATAATCCAATTTTTTGGGGCTAGCATTGAGAATAGTCTGCGCCAAATTCCCCGTCCCCGAACCGATTTCCAAGACCGTGATTTCTGGTGTGCTGACCAACTGTTCTACTAAGAAAGACAGGATAAAGCCAATCGAGTCTGGTGTAAACTGATGATTGTACTGCATAGGCTCAGTCTGGTTGGCCTTAATCAGTAGGAATTGAAAAGCTCTACGCCATTCCTCCTTGGTCAATTCTAAGCTCTTCAAAGTCTGATTGTTGGTCACAACAGTTTCCAACTCATGCTGACCAGCCATATAAGCCGCATTTTGCTCAATCATGGCATCGTAAATATTGGTGCCCAGCTGGTTTTGGATGTTCTGTACGTTTTCTAACAGCAGGCCGTAGGCCTGCTCAATGTTTTCAAAATTCATGGTTCTATCTTATCAAAATTTGGGCAAATTTGCACTAAAAGAGGAGCCTCTTATGACTCCTCTACCCTCTCTTTTTCCTCCTTCATCATAAATTGATACTGATAGGTCCGACCGCTTGATAACTGGATTGTCACGGTCAGCTTTTCTTTCTTGACCTGGTACTGAGCCTGCCCTTGGACAAAGGACAGCTGACCAGACGTTTCAATTGATTTTGGCTTACTTTCTTTCTTCACCTCTTCTTTTTGACTGGTCTGCGCGGTCTCATTATTTGACCTTTCCATATCTTCTGCAGATACCGATTCTTCCCCACTTTCAGATGGTCTCTCCTTCGTTTGAGAAGTCACACTTTCTTCCGATGTCTCTCCTTTCTTTTCTTCCTGCTCCTTCCTAGCTTGCTCAGCCTTTTCCGCCAAGAATTTTTCTTGACTCTCTTTTGCTGCTTCTTCCTTAGCCAAGCGTGACACTTCCTCAACCACCTGGTCCTTGGTCATCTGGGCTACGAGATAGGCTTGCGTGGATTCTCGACTGGCTCCAATCAACTGACCTTCAGACACTTGCTGATTGAGGTAAAATTGCAGCAAGAGAGCGAAAACTGCCAGCATGAGCAGGGCATAGAGTAGGATACCAGCCTTAACCTTTTTCTTCAAAAGCATAGACGAAACTCCTCTCCTCGCCAGTTTCAAACGTCACATCCAATCGAACAATCTGACCAGATTGACTATAGCTAGCCGCCTTGACACCGTAAAGCATGGGCTGGTAGCCCTGCCCCCGGTCATTGGTCTTACGAAAATCATCTGACCGTGACTTGCCAAAGGCCAGGGCCTGACCATCTTGCCTGATATAAATCCGACCCGCATCAACTCTGTCTAAACTGGCCACCTCCCATTCACTGCGCAGCTGGTCACAGAAGAGTAACCAGTTCTTCTCAACACGCTGGTCCTGGTAGCGAACTTCGTGGACCACCAATTTTGACAAGCCCTCAAAGACCAGCAAACTGCCTGAAACGATGACCAAGGCCACCAGACATTCCAGAAGAGTAAAGGCAGCACACCTAGTTTTTCTCAACACGCGCCACCTCTCTTCCCTCATGATAGACAGCCAAAAGCTTGTCCGACCGCTGGACCGTCACCTTGACACCATTGAGCGACAGATTATCCTGACCCGTCTGCACCGCCATCTTGGCAACATTGAGGACCTCCTGTTGATACAAGCCCTCCGCCTGTTGCCTGCGACTGACCTCCATGGCAGAAAGAAAGAGGCTGGTAATAGTGACTAGAACCGACAAGGCCACCAGCCCCTCCAGCAAGATATAGGCCTTATTTTTCCGATTTCTTATAACGACCACTCCCTATATATAATTGATACGACACCGTCTTGCCCCTCGCCCCAAAGGACAGCTTGGCAAGCGAGGAATTCCCACCTTTTTTATCGAAAACAATAGCCTGCTCAGTCAGTACATCGATACTAGCAGGCACCTGCACGGACTGATGACCGTTGGACAGTTGGATATCCGTCAGTTGCAAATGAATTTCCTGCTGGCTGTTGACCGCCAGACGCTGGCTATCCTTATAAAGCTCCTCAAACTCCCAGAAGAAAACCGTCTCCTGCACCGACCGAAAAGCCGACTGGACAGAACCCGACAAAGCCAGCGCAAGAAAGCTCACGATAAAAAGAACCAACAGACTTTCTAGCAGAGTAAAGGCTTTATTGGTTATCTGGATTAGAGGCTTTAGCTTTCTCATATTCTTCTGCCTGTTTTTTGTCAATGTAGCCAGCAGATTGCAAATCGGCTACTGTTGCTTTCTTGTCATGTTCCAATTCATAGAGCTCCATCTGACTCTCTACTACTTTGACAACTGCCTGATCTCCTTTTTTCCGTACCGCCTCTTTCTGCTTGCTCAAATTAGGCACAAACAAGAGTAAAAGCACACTAATAATTCCAAGGACGACTAACATTTCCACCAGAGTGAAACCTTTTTTCTTCATTTTTAGTAATTTCTTCATTTACATCTCCATATTTTGATAAATTGGCAGCAACATGGCTGCGTAGATAAGAACAACAACGAGAGCGACAAAGAGAAAGACCAGCGGTTGAATGAGCTGCATGGCACGATTAACGCGAGAGAAGAATTCCTCCCAGCACTCATTGGCATAGACGGCAAGCTCGCTACCCAACTTGGACTTGACTTGCCCGTACTCCACAATCAAACTCAGTTCCCTCTTGAAAAATGGATAGGAACGGATATGCTGGTCAAAGCTCTGCCCATTGCCCAAAGCCTCCTCCATATCTCGCCCAATCTCGACAAAGAGCTGGGACTGCTGCTCCTGCATCAGCCGCACCACCTGCTGCATATCCAGTCCTTGCCCGATGAGGCTACCCCACTCCCGCGCGTAGTAGGCGGTCAGGTAGGTTTGGATGAGTTTTCCGAAAAATGGCAGAGCGGACAGACAACTAAAGACAGTGATTTTAGCCGTCCTGCGGTACCAGATGTAGCCTGCTAAAGTGCAGAGCAAGATGGTTAAAACCAACCCGAGAAAGATGGTCGGTAAATGGTTGATGAGCATGGTCGCGGCATTGCCCTCCTCCAACTGTGGCAGGAGATAGTTTTTCAGACCCAGCATAATCAACACCAAAAATCCTAATAGAATAACGGGATAGGTCGCTACCTCAATCAATTTTTTCCGTACTTTGGATAAGTTACTCAGATAGGTCTCGATGTGTTGCAGACTGAGACTGGTATTGCCATGAATTTCTGCCAATGACACCTGAGTGACAACTGTGTCGGAAAAGGCCAAATCAGCTAAGAGGCTCGAAAAAGGCTTCCCCGCTACCAGACCGTCTGATAGGATTTGCGTATATTGGTCTGCCAAGAGCTGACTGCGCCTGAGAAAATCAACAATCTCTCCCAAGTGAAAGCCACTGGCAAAGAGATTGTTAAAAAGCTCGATGACTTTACGCTGACGCTCCAAGGATAATTTTTTCGGCCTCCGCCTGCCGAGGACTGATATGTCCTGCTGCAAGAAGGCTATCAATCTGTGCATTCCACTTGTCTGCGGAATGGTTTTGGAAATCTTCTCTGGCAAAATCAACAACACCTCCTCCCCCTATCAAGCGCTGGTAGGCAATGCCTTGTAGGGCATTATTGAGCTCTTCTGGACTAACACCCAATTCCAACATCCGAGCATAGACACCCGAAATGGACTTGGCATGCACCGTCGAAAAGACTGTCGCTCCGGTCAAACTAGCCCTAATAACTGATCGAGCTGTCTCTGCATCACGGATTTCCCCGATGATGAGCAGGTCAGGACGATGGCGCAGGGACAGTTTGATGAGATTGTCATAAGTCGCGCCAATAGTTTCATTGAGCTGAAGTTGCAACATATCGTCCTGCTTGATTTCCACCGGATCTTCGATGGTCAGAATTTGCTTGTCTGGGAATTTCATCCTGGCTAAATGGTACATAAGCGTGGTCTTGCCAGAGCCGACTGGACCCGAAAAAAGGTAGAGTCCCCGACCTTTGATTTCCTTGGCAATTTCCTCTACGGCCTGAAACCAGAATTTCAACTCCTTGTCATTATCATAGAGCAGACGAATGACCAAACTTTCCTTGCCACGATAATCCCCGACCGTTGACAGGCGCAGAGAAATCTCGCCCTTGCCATAATCATAATCGCAGGACCCCTGCTGACTACGGCGCTTCTCACCGACATTGAGACCAGCTAGAAACTTGAAATGCCCAATCAGAGCATCTACTTCCGTTTCCTCCAGCTCTCGGACAAATTCCCGTTCGTCCATGATACGATGATAGAGCTGATAGGTCTCACCTTTGGGAACCAGATAAATGTCACTGACTCGACCGGTTACCGCCTCCTCTATCATTTGTTTTGCTTTTTCTTGAATCATAAATCCTCCTCACCTATTAGTTCGGAAAAATGATGATTTTTGCAAAATTTATTTAAAAAAAATAAGAAGGACTGAACCATCAATCCTTCTCTCTTAATAATTTACGCAATTCCCTTTCTTGAGTTTGCATGGTCTTACTCTCGGTGCAAGGTCCTTCTTCTTGGAATCTTCCTTAGCTTCTAGCAATAGCAAAGAATGGTAACGTTGCAAATACTCATCACATTCCTCGCACCAATACTGATCCGCTTCATCCCAAAAGGCTGTCATCATCCCACCCTTCGATTCTTTCTTAGGAAAGCGACTAGCCAAATCTGTCCACTCTTTCTGAAAGGCAAGAACAGCATCCTCATAATTTTCAAAAACTAACTTGTCAGTGATGTCTTCTTCCCAACCTTCAATAAACCACCAGGGTTCAAAATCTCCATACATTTTAATGACTTGATACATAACTATACACTCTACTTTCTCTGTTCCAACAATTATACCGAAAATAATAAGAATTTTGAAAATATATGCTTAGAAAATACAAATTCAATAAATAAAGTGCCGTTATAGGTAGTACCAACAATTCTTTCTTCTACTTAAAATCTCGCAGGTAGTCTTGCAGTTCACGTATCATATTCCTCCGCCCATGGAAACTCTGACCTGTGATTAGCTTCTCGTATTTTTCTAACTGTTCCGTCGACAGCTGACTTCTATAAGTCCGCAACATATCTCGCAAAACAATAAAATCGTCATTTAACAATCCCGGCGACTTTACTAGATGCGACAAATCATGAATATCTTCATGGGGCATACGGTCAAACTTCCGCTTATGGCTTTCTTGCCTGCGCACAACATCCCGAACACGATTTCGGAACTGAACCTTAAAGTAACTACAGAGCTTATCCTTATCTTCCTCCAATTCTGGAAAACTGCATAGTAATTTGTACAGAACCAACATCCCCTCCTGGTCCCAATCCTCACGTTCCCATAACTTCACGTAGAAATCCTTACGCGCGCGGTGAACAATTCCCTGAACTTCAAAATAAATCTTTTCAAATTGCATAAAACTATGCCTCCTTTAATTGATAGACCTAGTTTATCTAATTTTGAAAAAATCAAACAGGACATTTTTGTCAGTATAAAATAATAGTAAATAAATCTCAGTGAAAACAATATACCTGAGGTGGTGCACAAGAGCATTCAAACGCGCAGTCTAACCTGCCCTTTGAAGCGATTTAAGACACACATCCTAACAATCAGACATTTTACAATAGCATTAAATCAATTCCTACCCTATTTAAATACAATACTTGGGATCTGTAATAACCTTATCTATATCATTAAGCGAAATGCCTTTAGTCCTCAGCAATAGAACAAATTATACACTTCGAAAATCGGTTTAACTTGCAATGATAATGAGTATACCATACAATCGAGTAGGGACTAATTTCTAGTCCCTCTCACACCACCGTGCGTGCCGTTCGGCACACGGCGGTTCAACTAACTTTTAACGCATGTCGTTTTAGATAATAATCTAGGCAAGAAACCAGTCCACGTTTAGCGAGGACTGGTTTTGATATGGCACGTTTCAGTACAGAGCTCTGAGCCACTAATTGATAATGGTCTCCCCAGCCAGATACTTTATCCGCTATCCACTTCGGTACTCCTAATTTGAGAAGTCCCCCTAATCGCCTAGATTTCTTCTTCCATTGTTTCCAGATAATAACTCTTATTCGAGTTCTTAGTCGTTCATCAATGCTTTCCATGACTGATTTCATGTTCGTCATAGAAAAGTAGTTTATCCAACCTCGGATGACCCAGTTTAGTCGCTCAATTCGGCTGTCTAGGTCAATACTCCACTTACGGGCCGTTAGTTTCTTGAGTTTTCTCTTGAAACTCTGTACGCTATCCTGATGCGGACGACTTTTCCAGCCCTCAGATGATTTCCAGAACCCAAATCCTAGGTACTTTAATTTGCTCGGTCTCACAATCTTGGTCTTGGTCATGTTGACTTTCAAACCTAATCGTTTTTCAATATAACGACTAATTGAATGCATAACACGTTTAGCAGCCGCCTCACTACCAACTATGATGACGCAGTCATCTGCGTAGCGAACGAAGCGAAGTCCACGATTTTCCAACTCTTTATCTAGCTCATTAAGCATGATATTGGACAGGAGCGGTGATAGGTTTCCTCCCTGTGGAGTTCCAACTAGTGTTTTATACCGTTGTCCGTTGATGACTACACCTGAATGAAGGTACTTACGAATTAAAGATTCTGTATCTCCATCTTGGATAATGTTATGAACAAGCGACATCAGTCTATCTTGAGGAACGGTATCAAAGAACTTCTCCAGGTCTATGTCTACTATCCACTCATAACCGTCATTAAGGTATTCTAATAACTGGATAATAGCTTGTTCGCATGACCGATTGAGTCTGAATCCGTAACTCCTCTCAGAGAAATAGGGTTCACAAATGGGACTAATGACTTGGACAATAGCTTGTTGTATCATTCTATCCATGACCGTTGGGATACCTAACTGACGGACTCCGCCGTTAGGTTTGGGAATTTCAACTCGTAAAACTGGCTGAGGTTTGTACTACCTCTGCTTTATGAGTTCTTTAGTTGAACGCCAGTGTTTGCGGAGATAGTCATCTATTTCGTCAATAGTTACGCCGTCAATTCCTGCTGAACCTTTATTGGCTCTAACTTGATTGTAGGCTTCAAGCATATTGGACCGAGATAGGATATTATCTAGTAACTGTGACATGTGCGTATTCCTTTCTTGTTTCGGTGTCTGAGGGACGTCTTATATTGGTGAACTTTCCTCTAGTCAATACGTGACCGCACCCAGTTCTATCAGACCGCTAGTTTTACAGACACAAGCGAAGTAGGTATACTTCGGTTAATTGTTCAGCCCTTCGCTCCACCTCTATTACAGAAGTTTCATCACTACTATAGCTTCGGCTGAGAGCCTGCCCCAGCCATTGTTGTTCAACGAAGAATGAGTTGATAACAACAATAGGCGAGGGTACTTCTCATGATTTGTTGTTACTACGTCTTTGACGCTCATGAGACCTCACGGGATAAGTCGTACATCTTTCCTCGTTTACTCTCGTGATTTACGTCTATAGGTTACGACTACCTTTTTGGACTTTAGAGTTATATGCCCCCTCATCCCCTATATACGCCTTGTTATCACGTTTCTGTTCGTAGAGCCACGATTTCGCTATCCCTTCCTCTCCCCGCTACCTCACGATAGTCAGGCTTGGGAGTCGCTTTGGGGTTCACCGGTAGCGGGTGTCCACAGAGGACTTTCACCTCAGATGTACGACATGCCCGTCGTACATAAAAAATGCATGCACCTATTATCTGGATACATGCATTTTTCAAAATGTTGTCACATAACGGTTTCTTTGCTCAAGTAGAGACTCTATTTTCCTTTATATATTTCCAATGGCAGACTGATTCCCATAAAATATAAAAGAGGAAAATAAGATGAAGCTGAACAGTAACTGCCCAATAAGAAAAGAATTTTGATGGCAATAAATATCAAAAAAGAGAAGACCAAACAGATCTTCTCAAAAATATAGTCCGTACGGGATTCGAACCCGTGTTACCGCCGTGAAAAGGCGGTGTCTTAACCCCTTGACCAACGGACCATATAACTCCGCCAACAGGGCTCGAACCTGTGACATCATGATTAACAGTCATGCGCTCTACCAACTGAGCTATGGCGGAATTTCGCTAAGCGACTACCGTATCTAACAGGGGGCAACCCCCAACTACTTCAGGCGTTCTAGGGCTTAACTGCTGTGTTCGGCATGGGAACAGGTGTATCTCCTAGGCTATCGTCACTTAACTTCTGTTGAATGGAATTGTACTCGGACTAAAATCCTAGTGAAAAAGATAAACTTCCTAGAGTCTACAGACTCTGCGTCAGTTTCCTATTTTCTTACGGATTTTGTAACGCCCTCGTTACTTCACTTTATCCACTCAAAATTGAATATCTATATTCTAACAAGAATCAACCACGCTGTCAATATTGACTTCGTTGAATTTTTCTTATCTAGGATAAGTCCTCGAGCGATTAGTATTGGTCCGCTACATGTGTCGCCACACTTCCACTTCCAACCTATCTACCTGATCTTCTCTCAGGGCTCTTACTAACATAAAGTTATGGGAAATCTCATCTTGAGGTGGGTTTCACACTTAGATGCTTTCAGCGTTTATCCCTTCCCTACATAGCTACCCAGCGATGCCTCTGGCGAGACAACTGGTACACCA
Source organism: Streptococcus suis (assembly GCA_024583055.1). NCBI lineage: Bacteria > Bacillati > Bacillota > Bacilli > Lactobacillales > Streptococcaceae > Streptococcus > Streptococcus suis. Next base: position 1,582,670 of record CP102145.1, on the reverse strand, counting down.
GCGGTAAGTCCACTCTGGTCCTCTCGTACTAGGAGCAGATCCTCTCAAATTTCCTACGCCCGCGACGGATAGGGACCGAACTGTCTCACGACGTTCTGAACCCAGCTCGCGTGCCGCTTTAATGGGCGAACAGCCCAACCCTTGGGACCGACTACAGCCCCAGGATGCGACGAGCCGACATCGAGGTGCCAAACCTCCCCGTCGATGTGAACTCTTGGGGGAGATAAGCCTGTTATCCCCAGGGTAGCTTTTATCCGTTGAGCGATGGCCCTTCCATACGGAACCACCGGATCACTAAGCCCGACTTTCGTCCCTGCTCGAGTTGTAGCTCTCGCAGTCAAGCTCCCTTATACCTTTACACTCTGCGATTGATTTCCAACCAATCTGAGGGAACCTTTGGGCGCCTCCGTTACCTTTTAGGAGGCGACCGCCCCAGTCAAACTGCCCGTCAGACACTGTCTCCGATAGGGATAACCTATCCGGGTTAGAGTAGCCATAACACAAGGGTAGTATCCCAACAGCGCCTCCTCCGAAACTGGCGTTCCGGAATCATCGGCTCCTACCTATCCTGTACATGTGGTACAGATACTCAATATCAAACTGCAGTAAAGCTCCATGGGGTCTTTCCGTCCTGTCGCGGGTAACCTGCATCTTCACAGGTACTAAAATTTCACCGAGTCTCTCGTTGAGACAGTGCCCAAATCATTACGCCTTTCGTGCGGGTCGGAACTTACCCGACAAGGAATTTCGCTACCTTAGGACCGTTATAGTTACGGCCGCCGTTTACTGGGGCTTCAATTCAGATCTTCGCTTGCGCTAAACCCTCCTCTTAACCTTCCAGCACCGGGCAGGCGTCACCCCCTATACATCATCTTACGATTTAGCAGAGAGCTGTGTTTTTGATAAACAGTTGCTTGGGCCTATTCACTGCGGCTGCCTTTAAGACAGCACCCCTTCTCCCGAAGTTACGGGGTCATTTTGCCGAGTTCCTTAACGAGAGTTCTCTCGCTCACCTGAGGCTACTCGCCTCGACTACCTGTGTCGGTTTGCGGTACGGGTAGAGTATGATACAACGCTAGAAGATTTTCTCGGCAGTGTGACGTCACTAACTTCGCTACTAAACTTCGCTCCCCATCACAGCTCAATGTTACAGATACAAGCATTTGACTCATATCACACCTCACTGCTTAGACCGGCACTTCCAATCGCCGGCTTTAGTTAGCCTACTGCGTCCCTCCATCACTTCATACTCTAGTACAGGAATATCAACCTGTTGTCCATCGGATACACCTTTCGGTCTCTCCTTAGGTCCCGACTAACCCAGGGCGGACGAGCCTTCCCCTGGAAACCTTAGTCTTACGGTGGATGGGATTCTCACCCATCTTGCGCTACTCATACCGGCATTCTCACTTCTATACGCTCCAGCGCTCCTCACGGTACACCTTCATCGCCTATAGAACGCTCTCCTACCATACCACATTGTGGTATCCACAGCTTCGGTAATATGTTTTAGCCCCGGTACATTTTCGGCGCAGGGTCACTCGACTAGTGAGCTATTACGCACTCTTTGAATGAATAGCTGCTTCTAAGCTAACATCCTAGTTGTCTGTGCAACCCCACATCCTTTTCCACTTAACATATATTTTGGGACCTTAGCTGGTGGTCTGGGCTGTTTCCCTTTCGACTACGGATCTTAGCACTCGCAGTCTGACTGCCGACCATAAATCATTGGCATTCGGAGTTTATCTGAAATCAGTAAACCGAGATGGCCCCCTCATCCAAACAGTGCTCTACCTCCAAGATTCTTAATGTCGACGCTAGCCCTAAAGCTATTTCGGAGAGAACCAGCTATCTCCAAGTTCGTTTGGAATTTCTCCGCTACCCACAAGTCATCCAAGCACTTTTCAACGTGCCCTGGTTCGGTCCTCCAGTGCGTCTTACCGCACCTTCAACCTGCTCATGGGTAGGTCACATGGTTTCGGGTCTACGTCATAATACTAATGCGCCCTATTAAGACTCGGTTTCCCTACGGCTCCGTCTCTTCAACTTAACCTCGCATCATAACGTAACTCGCCGGTTCATTCTACAAAAGGCACGCTCTCACCCATTAACGGGCTCGAACTTGTTGTAGGCACACGGTTTCAGGTTCTATTTCACTCCCCTTCCGGGGTGCTTTTCACCTTTCCCTCACGGTACTGGTTCACTATCGGTCACTAGAGAGTATTTAGGGTTGGGAGATGGTCCTCCCAGATTCCGACGAGATTTCGCGTGTCTCGCCGTACTCAGGATACTGCTAGGTATAAAGACTATTTCGACTACGAGGCTGTTACTCTCTTTGGCGACCCTTCCCAGAATCTTCGTCTATACTCTTTAAGTCCACATTGCAGTCCTACAACCCCGAAGAGTAAACTCTTCGGTTTGCCCTTCTGCCGTTTCGCTCGCCGCTACTAAGGCAATCGCTTTTGCTTTCTCTTCCTGCAGCTACTTAGATGTTTCAGTTCACTGCGTCTTCCTTCTACTAGTCTTAACAACTAGTGATGACAGGCATCAACCTGCCGGGTTCCCCCATTCGGACATCTCTGGATCTACGCTCACTTACAGCTCCCCAAAGCATTTCGTCGTTTGTCACGTCCTTCATCGGCTTCTAGTGCCAAGGCATCCACCGTGCGCCCTTATTAACTTAACCTTATTAACCTAATTTTTTCAAAAATTAGAAATTGTACTCAGACTAGAAAACTAGTGATTTAGATAAATCCTCTTGTAGTCCTAAGACTACTGCGATGATTTCCTAAAATCATACGTTTTCTTTAACGTCTTCGTAACTTAATTAAACTCATTAAATATTCACAGCGTTTTCGGTTTATTTTCTTGTTACTATTTCTATATGTACTTTCATACATAAAGGAATGTTTGATAGATATTCAATTTTCAATGGACAAGTTTAACAACTTCCGTTGTTAATGGAGCCTAGCGGGATCGAACCGCTGACCTCCTGCGTGCAAAGCAGGCGCTCTCCCAGCTGAGCTAAGGCCCCGTACACCTTATGTGTCTTGGGTAGGTTTTTAACAAAACCTCTCAAAATTAAAGAAGACTAACGTACAGGTTCCTTATCCTTAGAAAGGAGGTGATCCAGCCGCACCTTCCGATACGGCTACCTTGTTACGACTTCACCCCAATCATCTATCCCACCTTAGGCGGCTGGCTCCTAAAAGGTTACCTCACCGACTTCGGGTGTTACAAACTCTCGTGGTGTGACGGGCGGTGTGTACAAGGCCCGGGAACGTATTCACCGCGGCGTGCTGATCCGCGATTACTAGCGATTCCGACTTCATGTAGGCGAGTTGCAGCCTACAATCCGAACTGAGACTGGCTTTAAGAGATTAGCTTGCCGTCACCGACTTGCGACTCGTTGTACCAGCCATTGTAGCACGTGTGTAGCCCAGGTCATAAGGGGCATGATGATTTGACGTCATCCCCACCTTCCTCCGGTTTATTACCGGCAGTCTCGCTAGAGTGCCCAACTAAATGATGGCAACTAACAATAGGGGTTGCGCTCGTTGCGGGACTTAACCCAACATCTCACGACACGAGCTGACGACAACCATGCACCACCTGTCACCTCTGCTCCGAAGAGAAACCCTATCTCTAGGGCGGTCAGAGGGATGTCAAGACCTGGTAAGGTTCTTCGCGTTGCTTCGAATTAAACCACATGCTCCACCGCTTGTGCGGGCCCCCGTCAATTCCTTTGAGTTTCAACCTTGCGGTCGTACTCCCCAGGCGGAGTGCTTAATGCGTTAGCTGCGGCACTGAGTCCCGGAAAGGACCCAACACCTAGCACTCATCGTTTACGGCGTGGACTACCAGGGTATCTAATCCTGTTCGCTCCCCACGCTTTCGAGCCTCAGCGTCAGTTACAGACCAGAGAGCCGCTTTCGCCACCGGTGTTCCTCCATATATCTACGCATTTCACCGCTACACATGGAATTCCACTCTCCCCTTCTGCACTCAAGTTTGACAGTTTCCAAAGCGTACTATGGTTAAGCCACAGCCTTTTACTTCAGACTTATCAAACCGCCTGCGCTCGCTTTACGCCCAATAAATCCGGACAACGCTCGGGACCTACGTATTACCGCGGCTGCTGGCACGTAGTTAGCCGTCCCTTTCTGGTAAGATACCGTCACTGTGTGAACTTTCCACTCTCACACACGTTCTTCTCTTACAACAGAGCTTTACGATCCGAAAACCTTCTTCACTCACGCGGCGTTGCTCGGTCAGGGTTGCCCCCATTGCCGAAGATTCCCTACTGCTGCCTCCCGTAGGAGTCTGGGCCGTGTCTCAGTCCCAGTGTGGCCGATCACCCTCTCAGGTCGGCTATGTATCGTCGCCTTGGTGGGCCTTTACCCCACCAACTAGCTAATACAACGCAGGTCCATCTCATAGTGAAGCAGTTGCTCCTTTCAAGCATCTACCATGCGGTAAATACTGTTATGCGGTATTAGCTATCGTTTCCAATAGTTATCCCCCGCTATGAGGCAGGTTACCTACGCGTTACTCACCCGTTCGCAACTCATCCAGAAGAAGCAAGCTTCCTCCTTCAGCGTTCTACTTGCATGTATTAGGCACGCCGCCAGCGTTCGTCCTGAGCCAGGATCAAACTCTCATTAAAATTAGTTTGTCCGACTAAGCACTCTGGCTTATCCGTTTATTGTTTTTTTGTCATTGACGATTTATATTCCTATAAATCACCCTGCACGTTTGGTTCGTCTTCTTTAATTTTCAAAGGTCTTGTCGTCGCTTGCGACAACTATATCAGTATATCACATCCCTGATTTCCTGTCAACTACTTTTTGAAACTTTTTTTCGTTTCTGCTTCGCCAACAGTCCCTCGCGAGACAACTTCATTATTCTATCATCTATATCTAATACTGTCAATAGCTTTTTCAAAAAATTTTAATTTTTTTCATCGGCTAGGTTCTAACGAAAGTTCTATAATGAAGTTAGCCACCCCAACCTAGCCAAAAAACAGCTGTTTCAACTGGTTCAGCTGTCTGTTCTGGTTTCGTTTGTTAACAGGCTTGGACCTGTTAGGCTGGTTTACCAAGGCGAATGAGAGCCTTGGCTGAGCCAACAAAACAGGTTCAAGGGTACCTGTTGACAAATGAAAGTTCCTTGTAGGTAAAAGAAAACACCTCCGTGTTATACTTGTAGTTCACCACAAACACAAGGTAGGAAGACACGGAGATGCATACACATTATACACCAAAAGGAAAACATTTGACAATCGAAAACCGCAGACAAATTGAACGGTGGAAAGGCGAAGGGAAATCCAATCGGGAAATCGCTCGCTTATTGGGAAAGGCTCCGCAGACCATTCACAATGAAGTGATACGAGGGACGACCCTACAACAAGTCCGAAAAGGTCGCTTCAAAAAACTCTATTCCGCTGATTATGCCCAAAATCTGTATGAGAAAAATCGGAAAAAGTCCGTTAGAAAACTGAGCTTAACAAAGGAACTCGCTGATAAAATTCGGCACTACAATATGGAAAAATTCTCGCCTGAAATGATGGTTAGAACCAAGGACATCAATGTGGGGATTTCAACCATCTACTACTGGATTCACAAGGGGCATCTCGGCTTGACCAAGAAGGATATGCTTTATCCTAGAAAAGGGAGGACTACCAAAAAACAGGCGAGTCCAAACTTTAAGCCTGCTGGAAAGTCAATTGAAGAGCGGCCAGAGGTGATCAATCTTCGACTGGAGCTTGGACACTATGAAATTGACACGGTTCTATTGACGAGAGCGAGAAACAAATGCCTTTTGGTCTTGACGGACAGGAGAAGTCGCCACCAAATCATTCGATTGATTCCAAATAAATCGGCTGAGGCTGTGAATCAGGCCTTGAAAATCGTCTTGAAGGAGTTCCAAATCAAATCCATTACTACAGATAATGGAACCGAGTTTAGTCGCTTGTCAGAAGTGTTTCTGGAGGAATATATCTACTACGCTCACCCTTATTCCTCTTGGGAGAGAGGCACGAACGAGAATCACAATAGGCTTATCCGACGATGGTTGCCGAAAGGAACCACAAAAACGACCCCGAAAGAAGTCGCTTTTATCGAAAATTGGATCAATAACTATCCCAAAAAATGTTTGGGCTACAAGTCACCGAGAGAATTTCTTATAGGTGGCTAACTCGGAATTGAAATTTGCCGGCTAGGTTCTAAAAGCCTGATCAACAAATGCTTCAAATGATAGCTTGATTATTCTATCAGCTAAAGAGTCAATTGTCAATAAGGAAAATTGGGTTTTAAGCAAAAAAGAAGACCAAGAGGTCCTCTCGTGAATGTAGCTGTTCATCAGCCCACTACAATTGACAGAGACAAAAAGGACGCCTGAAGGCGTCCTGGTTAGCAATTATGCATTGCCACCGTTTTTCTTGATAATTTCGTCTTGTACAGATTTTGGTACATCTTCGTAGTGGTCAAATACCATCATGAAAGTACCGCGACCTTGTGTTGCTGAACGAAGAACAGTTGCGTAACCGAACATTTCAGCAAGTGGTACATAGGCACGAACGATTTGTGTGTTACCACGAGCTTCCATACCGTCAACGCGACCACGACGTGCAGTAACGTGACCCATAACGTCACCAAGGTTATCTTCTGGTGCAGTGATGGTTACAAGCATCATTGGCTCAAGAATAGTTGGTTGAGCGGATTTAGCTGCTTCTTTAAGGGCAAGAGATGCTGCCACTTTGAAGGCTGTTTCAGATGAGTCGACATCGTGGTATGAACCATCGTAAAGCTTCGCTTTAACGTCAACGATTGGGTAACCAGCAAGAACACCGTTCGCCATAGATTCTACGAGACCTTTTTCAACCGCAGGGATGAATTCACGCGGAACCACACCACCGACGATAGCGTTCTCGAACTCGAAACCTTTACCTTCTTCGTTTGGTGTGAATTCGATCCAAACGTCACCGAATTGACCTTTACCACCAGACTGGCGTTTGAAGAAACCACGAGCTTGTGTAGAAGCGCGGAATGTTTCACGGTATGATACTTGAGGAGCACCTACGTTTGCTTCAACCTTGAATTCACGACGCATACGGTCAACAAGGACATCCAAGTGCAACTCACCCATACCAGAGATAACTGTTTCACCAGTTTCAACGTTTGTTTCAACGCGGAAGGTTGGGTCTTCTTCAGCCAATTTAGAAAGGGCGATACCCATCTTGTCTTGGTCAGCTTTAGACTTAGGCTCAACCATCAATTGGATAACTGGTTCTGGAACGTGGATTGACTCAAGGATTACTTTTGCTTTTTCATCTGTCAATGAGTCACCAGTTGTAGTATCTTTCAAACCAACCGCAGCGGCGATATCACCAGCATATACAGTTTCAATTTCTTGACGGCTGTTTGCGTGCATTTGAAGGATACGTCCGATACGCTCACGTTTACCTTTAGAAGTGTTCATTACGTATGAACCACTGTTAAGTACACCTGAGTAAACACGGAAGAATGTCAAACGACCTACGAATGGGTCAGTCATGATCTTGAAGGCAAGAGCTGCAAATGGCTCTTCATCAGAAGCATGACGCTCTTCTTCAGCATCTGTATCTGGGTTGATACCTTTGATAGCAGGGATGTCAACTGGGCTTGGAAGGTAGTCAATAACCGCATCAAGCATCAATTGAACACCTTTGTTCTTGAAGGCAGAACCACACAATACTGGGAAGAATTCAACGTTGATAGTCGCTTTACGGATACCAGCTTTCAATTCTTCGTTCGTGATTTCTTCACCTTCGAGGTATTTCATCATGAGTTCTTCATCAGTTTCAGCTACTGCTTCAACCAATTTTTCACGGTATTCTTGAGCTTGCTCAAGGTATTCAGCTGGGATATCTTCTTCAAGAATATCTGTACCAAGGTCGTTAGTATAGATTTCAGCCTTCATCTTGATTAAGTCGATGATACCACGGAAGTCATCTTCAGAACCGATTGGCAATTGGATTGGGTGAGCATTTGCTTGAAGACGCTCATGAAGTGTACTTACTGAGTAAAGGAAATCAGCACCGATTTTATCCATTTTGTTAGCGAATACGATACGTGGAACACCGTATTCAGTTGCTTGGCGCCATACTGTTTCAGTTTGTGGCTCAACACCTGATTGTGAGTCAAGAACGGTTACCGCACCATCAAGAACGCGAAGTGAACGTTGTACTTCGATTGTGAAGTCTACGTGTCCTGGTGTGTCGATGATGTTTACACGGTGGTTGTTCCATTGAGCTGTTGTCGCAGCAGATGTGATTGTAATACCACGCTCTTGCTCTTGCTCCATCCAGTCCATTTGTGATGCACCTTCGTGAGTTTCACCGATTTTGTGGATTTTACCAGTGTAGTAAAGAATACGCTCAGTTGTCGTTGTTTTACCCGCGTCAACGTGCGCCATGATACCGATATTACGAGTTTTTTCTAATGAAAATTCGCGTGCCATGAGGTTTGTTCTCCTATATTTTTAGATTTCTATTCTGATTATACCATATTTTAAGAAAAGCGAGTGGGCAAGTCCCACCCGCTTAATTTCTTACTAATGGTTTGAAATGGATGAGGCAAGCCTCAATCCGGTTTGTGATGGTTGAACGAGAAGTTTGTACCATAATCTCAATTGATTTATGGAGAACTAACTTAACGTCCTCACATCCTAATTAGTTGAGTTCGGACTAAAAATTCTGGAAAAAAGATAAATCTTCCTTGGACCTTAAGGTCCATCGTCTGATTTCCTATTTTTCCTTGAATTTTCTTAACGTCCTCACATCCTAATTGAACTCGGGCTACAACTCGCTGACAAAAAGATGAACCTCATTGATTGCACAGCAATCTGCTTCGCTTCCCTATTTTGTCTAGGAGTTGCTTGACGCCCTCGTATCTTAATCTTAGTTGAATTTTAGCTACAAATGTCTGGCAAAAAGATAAAATCTCCTAGAAACTGAAGTTTCTGCGTCAATTTTCCTATTTTGGCTAGCATTTGTTTAACGCTAAAATATCCTATCTTACCAGCGGAAGTGTGCGAATGCGCGGTTTGCTTCTGCCATTTTGTGAGTATCTTCACGTTTCTTAACTGCCGCACCAGTGTTGTTTGCTGCATCCAAGATTTCTTTCGCAAGACGGTCTACCATAGTGTGCTCACCACGGTTACGAGCGATTGTTACCAACCAACGAAGACCAAGTGTTGTACGACGCTCTGGACGAACTTCAACTGGGACTTGGTAGTTAGAACCACCGACACGACGTGCACGTACTTCAAGTACAGGCATGATGTTTTCCATTGCTGTTTCAAATACTTCAAGTGCATCATTGCCAGTTGCTTCTTTGATTTGATCAAAGGCACCGTAAACGATTGATGCAGCAGTACCACGTTTACCGTCCAACATAACACGGTTAATCAAACGAGTTACCAATTTTGAGTTATACAATGGATCTGGCAATACTTCGCGCTTAGGCGCTTGATTTTTACGACTCATTTATATTTCCCCCTTCTTAGCCTTTTGGACGTTTCGTACCGTATTTAGAACGGCCTTGCTTACGATCGTTAACACCTGCAGTATCAAGCGCACCACGAACGATATGGTAACGTACCCCTGGAAGGTCTTTTACACGTCCACCGCGAAGAAGAACCACACTGTGTTCTTGCAAGTTGTGACCGATACCTGGGATGTAAGCAGTAACTTCGATAAGGTTGCTCAAACGTACACGAGCAAATTTACGAAGGGCTGAGTTAGGTTTTTTAGGTGTCATTGTTCCGACACGAGTTGCAACACCGCGTTTTTGTGGTGATGAAACGTTTGTTTGAACTTTTTTACGGCTGTTGTAACCAACGTTCAAAGCTGGTGATTTAGATTTTTCTACTTTAGACTTACGTGGTTTACGTACCAACTGGTTAATTGTAGGCATCTACATTCTCCTGTATATATTTTTTATTTTTGGTGATAAGGCATTGGTGACAACCCCTATCTGTGTGTACTTTTGCAACAATTGTCAGCACGTCCCTGTACACTCTTGAGAGACCAAAAGTAAAAAGTACCGTCTAATATAATACCACAGCTAGAAGACCTTGTCAAATAGATATGCTTTATTTTTTCTTGTCCAAATGTAGCGTTACAATAGATGTGAGACTAGATGTGAGACTTCTAGAAGTCAAAAAGAAGATTCCCTGATATGATAAGAGTACCACCACTCACCAAAAAGGAATCTTCTCATTACTAGTATATCACAAAATCTTCGCTATTTACCACATACTCTAGAAACACGTTACCACGCTGTTAAAACCTACCAAAATAGTGCCTCTGTCGCCTTCATCTGTCGACGATACAAAAGTTTCAAAAGCCTCTCTTATGCGCTGGAATAAGCGTTTTGATGGAACCAAAGAATCGCTGAAAAATCGATCCCATCGACCTCTAACACCACATCCAAAGGCCCATACCCAGCAAGAGCTAAGATTAAATTATTTTTTGAGTTCTACACGATAATTTCCATATAAACTTTTAACGTATTCTTCCGCATATCTTTTTCCTTCTGGTCCTAAAAATGGTCCAGCATAAAGGTTTCCAAATTGGTCAACTACAATCCATTCTTGCATAGCACACACCTCCCTTCGTTTCATTTACAAATCATCTAAAGATAATTTCCCTGTTCGCAAGTCAGATTCAATATCTTTAGCAAATTTCTCCGTCAGACGCTTTCGGCCATACAACTCTTTTACTCGTTGTGTAACATCTAGGCAGATTACCTCTCCATCATCGTCTATCTCAACCTCTATTTTTCCTGGGCGATAAATCGTCCAGTTACCATTTCCTTTCCCTAACTCTCTGACAAAAAATCCCTCAGGACGCCATCTTTTCAATACAAATTTTAAGGTCCCTTGAGCTGAAAATGAGACACGTGGTGTAAAAATGACTCTATTTACCTTCATTTCGCCCCCTAGTTGGCATTGTAACCAAAATCTCTTGACCGCAAGGTTTCCTTCCACCACGACTCCCGCTCTAAGATGTGATGGTCATCTACTTTTCCATTATAATTTTCCAGAAGGCTATATTGAAAATTGGCCTTGATATAGTCAAATCCCTGCTCCTTGACAAGCTGACGGAGTTCCTTATTTCCACCGTGACCATTGTTGACATAGGATTGCCAGCGCGACAAAAGCATGCCGCTATCACTGGTCGCAGAACCAACATAATTCTTGCCCGTTTGTCTATCTGTCAATAAATAGACGGCCTTTTGATTGCCAAGGGCTGTTAACCAATCCTGCTTTTGCAGTCGGAAAATACTCTCCAGTTGGTAATAAGATAGACGGATATTATCATAACCAGGAAAGTCATCCCCTGTCCAAGGTGTAGGAAGCAGTTCTCGAATAACGATGTCCTTTGCAGACCGCTCAAAATAGCGTACCGTCGAAATCCCAACTTTAAAATCAATAATCAGGCGATCGAAGTAAGCAGCAAACTCCTCCCGCACCTTTCCTTCATAAGACTTTCCAGAGGTGACAGATAGCTGGTCTGTTATTTCCTTCACCGTTGTTAATAACCATTTATTGTGACCGACTTTAATAAAGTTGACCACAATCTCTCCAACACGAAAATAGTTTTTTCCTTCTGGATTGTAAAAAACATTCCAATTATTTACTTGTTCCTTGTCCGCTAGATAGTAGGATTTAGTATAATCCACACTACCTTCCCAGACATGGAAACGCAACTTTACTTTGGGTAAGTCTTCATCAGAAAAATGAAATAAATCTTTTAAGGTTAAAGTATTCATCATTTTCTCCTTTACCTATGGGTTAAGTATTGACTGGTAAGTCAATACTTGGTATACGTAGTATATCAAGGCAAATTCTTCTCTTTAAAGACGATACATTAGCTAGCTTTGTTGAATAAAAAAACACCTAGTGCACGTAAACACTAGGTGTTTCTCTGTTTTACCAAATAATCACGCGGTCTTCTTTTGCACGCCACATGCCGTCTCCTTCTTGAACGCCAAATGTTTCATGGAATTCATCGAAGTTTGGCAACTGGATGTTGGTGCGTAGGTGACCTGGTGCGTGGACATCCACACTAGCCAACATCTGCATGAACTCAGGACGGGCCTTCATTCGCCAGATGCGAGCAAAGTTAGTGAAGAATTCCTCTGCGGAGAAGTCGTCCTCCGACTTGGCTGCCTCAAGAGCTGCTGCAATCCCACCAAGGTCGGCAATGTTTTCTGACACGGTCAACTTACCATTGATTTTGGCACCGTAAGAATCCTGACCTTCAAACTGGTCAATGACCTGCTGGGTGCGGGCCTCAAAGGCTGCATAGTCTTCCTCTGTCCACCAGTTATTAAGGCTACCATGCTCATCAAAGGAAGCACCGTTTGAGTCAAAGGCATGAGAAATCTCGTGGGCAATGACAGCACCAATACCGCCGTAGTTAGCTGATGAAGACTGCTCCAGCGAGTAGAATGGCGCCTGCAAAATCGCTGCTGGGAAGACAATCAAGTTCTTCTGTGGGTTATAGTAGGCATTGACCATGTGAGCCGGCATGCCCCACTCCTTAATGTCCACAGGCTTGTTCCACTTGCTCCAACCATGAGCAATGTCAATCTTGTTTAGTTCGATAGCATTTTCCACCAAGGACTTGCTTGGGTCAAGAAGCTTCTTATAATAACGCTCTGGCAAGGCTTCTGGGTAGCCGATATAAGGCTTGATGACATTGAGTTTGACAATAGCCTTGTCACGCGTTTCCTGAGCCAACCAGTCTGCCGTTTCCAAGCGAGATTTGTAAACCTCAATCATCTTGGCAACTTTTGCTTCCACATCAGCTTTTGCTTCTGGTGAGAATTTTTCTCCAGCATACCAAAGACCGAGGGCTTGGTTAAAGTAGCCTTGTGCCAAGTTGTAGGCTGCTTTTTCTTGGTTTTGAGCCTGCGGTGTACCAGAAAGGGCACGGCTGTAGGCACCAGATAAAATGCGGATTTCATCCGACAGGAAGGCAGTATAGGCGCCAGCCGCTTTCAAAATCAAGGTCGCCTTCAAAAGCTCCCAATTATCCGCACTGTAAATGTCCTTGGCAGCCTGCCAGAAACGTTCCTCAGGCACGATAATCTTGTCTGGCGTTTGACCTAAAATCGCTGTGAAGAAATCATCCAAAGGCAACTCTGGTGCCAAGGCAGTAAAATCTGCCCACTCGTACGGGTGGTAAAGTTTGGCGTACTCAGAACCTTCTTCATTTGACAGGACATACTTGGCAATCGTGGCATCTAGTTCCAAACGCTTGTCCAAGAGGTCCTTGATTTCCTCATCACTGAAACCGAACTTAGGCAGGAGGGCTTCTTGGCTCTCTCTCCACGTTTTGAGCAACTCTGCTCCTTTTTCATGCCCTTCCTCATAGTAGGTCGTATCTGGCAGGATAATGCCTAGAGAATCTGCCCAGAGAACATTGGTGGTCGCATCCATAAAGTCAGGTGCTACGCCAAATGGCATAAGATTTGGCTTGCCAGCTAACTCATATTCTGCCAGCTTGCTGGTAAATTCTTCGAAAGAGTTAAGAGACTTGTACTCTGCAATCAAGGCCTGGGCAGGTTCTGCACCCAAACGGTCACGGGTTTCATAGTCAGCCACTTGCTTGTGGAAGGCTACAAAGTTTTGCAAAACGCTATCTTCTGGGACATTTTCTCCCGCCAACCATGCGTTTGTCGTGTCAATCATGAGTTTTTCAATATCATCCGCCAGGTCTGAAAAACCTCCAGTTCTTGGCTTATCATCTGGAATGACGGCTGTTTTTGCCCATTCACCATTGACGTATTTGTAAAAATCATCTTGTAAACGTGTCATTATTTTCTCCTTTGCTTGTGTGATTACTTACTATAATAACAAAAAAGTCTGACAATTTCATTTGCCAAACTAGGTTTTTAGGGCATTTTTTAGGAAAAAGCTGACGCAGACTGTCAGAAGCCCCATGACCGAACAGGTTCCAGACATGGTCAGGTCAAGCCAGCTGGCAAGCCCAAAGCCTAGAACAATCATCAGAATGGCGCAGCATTGCCCCAAAACTAAAAACTGACAGAAATGCTTCGACCAAGGTAAAGCAGCCATACTGGGCGCTAGTAAGAAAACAATGACCGCCATAGAGCCGACCGCTTCAAAGGACGAGACCGTTGTCAAGGAAACTAGAAAAATTAACCCTAGCTCCAGTCTTTTGGTGGCAATCCCTTGGAGTTTAGCCTGCTCCTTGTCCAAGAGATAGAGGGTCAGAGCTTGAAAATTCAAGAAAAAGAAGACCAGCAAGACCAGTAAGAGCCCGACTGACTTGACCAAGGCCAAGGGTAGGGATAGACCAAAGAGATCCAGCCTGTTAAGAGGGGCAAAGAGCACCTCGCCCATCAGAACCATATCCAAGTCCAGATGGACATTACGGGCAAAGAGGGAGATGAGAATAACAGCTAGGGCAAAGAAAAAGGTAAAGAGCAAGCCCGTCGCCGCATCCTGAGCCACCTTCCGAGTGTGTAGTCCCTCAATCGCTAGAACTGTCAGTAGACCAAAAACTGCCGCCCCAAACAAGAGCAGGGGGGAATCTAGGCTGTGACTGACAAAGAAGCCCAGTACTATCCCCAACAGAACCGAGTGGGACAAGGCATCTGCCAGCATGGCCTGATTGCGCACCACCAAGATAGACCCAATCAAGCCACAAGAAGAACCAACAGCCAGTAAAATCAATAAGACCTCAAGCACCTGCATTCTCCTTTCTGATATAGGTCACATAAGCAAAAGCCACTAAAGAGGACAAACTCAAGCAAACAATAATAGCCGGCCCAGTCGATAACCCTGTCACCACCGAACTCACATAACTTCCAAGAAGGGCTGAAAATCCAGCAATTCCTGCTGCTAATGCCAAGGTCTGGCCATAGGACTTTCCTAAAAGCAAGCCAAAGACAGCTGGAGCTATCAAGAAACTACTCATCAGGATGGCCCCAACCACCTTCAAACCAACCGCAATCAAACTCATCATCAGAAACAGGGTCATACGGTCAATCTTTTCCACAGGAATCCCCACTAGCTTGGCAAATTGTCTGTCAAACAGATAAAGCTTAAGTGACTGGTAATGCCAGCCAAATAGGAACAAGGCTAGCAAGGCTACCAAGCAAATCAATACAACATCATCCAGCTGCATAAAGGCAGCCTGACCAAAAACATAGTTTTCCAAGCCTGCCTGGGCGGCTCCTTGAAAGGCCTCATTGCCCTGAACATACTGCTTGAGAACCAAGCCCAGTCCAAAAAAAGCCGCTGAAACCAGTGCCAAGGCATTGACCCGACTGGTCTGCCCTCCTCGACAGAGCCAACTGACCAGACCATAGGACAGATAACCCGAAGCCACCGCTCCAATCAAGAGGAGCAGGGGCTGGCGTGATTGAAAGACCATATAGGACAGAATGATGCCTGGATAGGCCGCATGCCCCAAGCTATCTCCGATTAAACTCTGTCTGGTCAAGACGCTAATGGTACCGATTTGACTAGCCGCCAAGGCTAAAACAAGGGTTCCCAGAGCTACCGTCCAAAAAGAATAGTCCTGCAACAGATCAAACATGACCAAGCCCCTCCTTTAGAAACAAGGCTGGTTCCTGACCAAATGCAGCTTGATAGGCTTGCAGCAAATCCACCTGATTCATAGGGCCCTCTGCCACCAAACGACCATTGAGCCAGAGGACATAATCAAAATACTTTTCCAAGGTCAAAAGGTCATGGTGGATAACCAGGGAGGTCTTGCCTTCTTGCTGGAACTTCTTCAAACAGTCCATGATGACTTGCTCTGTCACCTGATCAATCCCAGCCAAGGGCTCATCCATCATGTAGAGTTCAGCTTCCTGAGCCAAGGCCCTAGCTAGAAAGACTCGTTGTCGCTGACCACCAGATAGCTGATCAATCTGCCGATTGCGTAAATCACTGATTTTCATCTCTTCCAGAGCCTGCTCTGCCTTTTCCTTATCCAAAGAACTTGGTCGGCGGAAGAAACCACTGGTATGGGCAAACCGCCCCATCAGGACAATATCCAGAACCCTTGCAGGAAACTGCCAGTTGACCTGGCTGGCTTGGGGAATATAGGCAACATTTTTTTGAATAACTTGATCCAGTTTCTCTGACTGACCTAGTAGCGAAACCTTGCCACTTGCCCCCTTCTCCAGACCCAAAAGCGCCTTAAACAAGCTCGATTTCCCTGCACCATTTGGTCCGACCAGGGCTGCACGACAACCCTTGGGTAGCTGAAAACTGACCTGATCTAGAGCCTTGACCTGTCCTGCACCATAGTGCAAGGACAAGTCTTCAACTCTCAGTATTTCTTCCATTCTTCCAACCTTTCTTACTGCAAATGCTCCACAATTAACTGGACATTGTGCTTGTACATATCGATAAATGTTGCTCCCTCTTCCCCTTCTGGTGCTAGGGAATCTGAGAATAACTCCTTACCTTCACCGCTTACAATCGCTACTTGACCACCCTTGGCCTTGACAGCTTCCTGCAATTTTTCCATGCGTTCTGGACTGGTTGTTGACTCGGTAAAGATAGCCTTGATACCATGTTCTAAAATCATATTGACCGTTTCAATCATATCGCTGTTGGCAACTTCAGACTCGGTACTAATGCCCTGCGGTGCATAAAGAGTAAAGTCATAGCTGGCTGCGAAGTAGTTAAAGGCATCATGTGGGGTAACTAGGTAACGGCTCTCAGCAGGCAAGACACTCAACTCTTTTTCAATCCAAGTATGCAAGTCATCCAACTGAGCTAGGTAATTTTCCGTATTTTTCTGAATCAGCTCTGCTTTTTCCGGAAGCAGTTTTTGCAACTCCTCTGAAGCTACCACTACCGCTGATTTATAGAGGGGAATGGAAAACCAGAAGTGCGGATCGACAATCTCTTCTCCATCCTCATCCATCGTATTCAAGTCTTTTGCATTAAAGTTTTTAGAAACCGCCACTCCCGTCTTTTCCAAGGCTTCCACCATCTTGCCCTCAAAGTGCAAACCGTGGTAGAGAACAAGGTCTGCTTTCTGCAGTTTAGACAGGTCGCTGGCTTTGGCAACATAGAGATGCGGGTCTTCCCCCGCTGGAATTAGTAGATCCCGCTCCACCTCATCTCCTGCTAGCTGGTAGACCATGTCATTGAGGAAAGAGGTCGTGACCGCCACTCGCGGCTTGTCGGAAGCCTCTGGGCTTTGCGTTGAACGACAGGCTCCTAGTCCGATAAGGGACAATAGCAGAGCGAAACTAAGAAACAGTTTTTTCATGATAGGGTCTCCTTTTTATTTTATTAGGTTTGCTTAACTTTAGTTTTAATATATATTAAAAAATTCTTTCTGTCAATGATTTTTATAAAATTTTGGTATAATGTTCTTGATTAGAAAGTGAGAGAACATGACACCAAACAAAGAAGATTACCTGAAAGTCATCTATGAACTAGGACAGGCAGAACAAAAAATAACCAATAAGCAGATTGCTGAAAAGATGAATTTTTCCGCCCCAGCCGTTTCCGAAATGCTGAAAAAAATGGTCACGGAGGAGTTGATTGAAAAGGACAAGACAAGTGGTTATCTCCTCAGCCAAGTCGCCTTGGAAATGGTAGCCAACCTCTACCGCAAGCACCGCCTGATAGAAGTCTTTTTAGTTGAACAGCTTGGCTATTCCCCTGAGCAAGTCCATGAAGAAGCTGAAATTTTAGAACACACCGTTTCAGACCATTTTATCAACCAACTGGACAAACTGCTGGGCTATCCCCAAACCTGCCCACACGGTGGTAGCATTCCCAAAGAAAACCAGTTACTTGTGGAACGCTACCAGACCCGACTGTCTCAGCTGACAGAAACCGGCTCCTACCAACTGGTTCGTATCCATGACTTCTACCAGCTTCTCCAATACCTGGAACAACATGAGTTAGCTGTCGGCGATCAACTACTTGTGACAGCCTTCGACCAGTTTGCCCAGACCATCACCATCCAGTACAAGGACAAAGAACTGGCTATCCCTACAGCCATCGCCCAAGAATTATTCGTAGAAAAAACCAATCGCCCAGCCTAATAAGCTGAGCGATTATTTTTTCTTCCAATTGCGGAAAATGAATCTGGTTGCAAAAAAACACTTGCCCTAGGATATATACCAAACCCAAAAAAGAACCTAGATAAAAACAGCCCAAGAGAAAGAAGGGGTTATAGGTTATAGGCTGCACGACAAACATGAACATGAACACGAGCACCAAGCCCCACCGTATGCCCCAGGTCATCTTTCTCTGAATCAACCATTCCAGCCTATCTTCTCCAACTGAACTTCTGGTTTCCAGATACTCTTGACCAAGGGCTTGAAAAAATTTTCTCATATTTCTGCCCACCTATGCACTCTAAATCAACTGCTATTTAGCACATCTCCTTTTAGTATAGCACATTGGATGACTCCAACCAATGCCTAGTAAAAACCAGCCCTATTTAGGCTGGCCTTCATTCAGTCTTTCTTTTAAGCGACGGCGGTAGAGAACCTGAGATGGAATAAAATAGAGGAAACTAGCCAGAATAATCCAGCGATTGTCCAGCCTACTATAGAAAATCACCAAAATCAGGATAAAAGCAAGGGTCAGATAAAAGAAATGATTGGTTAGTAGTTTTTTCATGGGACACTCCACCTTTCTTTATTTTAGTATATCAAAATAAACTCGGAAAGTATAGAGGTATTTTTCCCTACTTTAGCCGTTCTTCGTATCCAAGACAATGGTCACCGGTCCGTCGTTGGTCAGACTGACCTGCATATTCGCCCCGAAAATACCCACTTCCACCGGCACAAAGGATGACAAAGCTTGATTAAAATCTTCATAGAATTGTTTGGCCATGTCGGGTGCTGCCGCACCCGTAAAGGCCGGGCGATTGCCTTTTTTAGTATCCGCAAAGAGGGTGAATTGGGAGATGGATAGGATCTTGCCTGCCACATCTTGGACAGACTTGTTCATCTTGCCATTCTCATCGGAAAATATCCGCATATTAACAATTTTTCTGACCGCATAGTCCATATCCTCTGAGTTATCATCTGGACCGACACCGACCAGGAGCAAAAGTCCCTGGTCAATCTGGCCATGAACCGTTCCCTCGATGGTCACACTGGCCTGCGTCACACGCTGTATAATCACTTTCATCTATCCATTGGTCCTTTTCACTGAGTAAACTTCTGGCACCGACTTGATCTTATCAACCAGACTGGTCAGGGTCGCCAGATTGGAAATGCCGAAGGAGACATGAATGGTCGCAAACTTCATATCCTTGGTTGGCTGGGCATTGACCGAGGAAATGTTCTTGCTAGCATTGGTCAAGACCTTGAGGACATCGTTGAGCAGACCAGAGCGATTGAGCCCGTAAATGTCGATATTGGCCATGTATTCCTTGGTTGAATTATCATCCTCTTCCCAACCGACATCAATCAGTCGTTGCTCCACATTTTCCTGGCTCTTGAGATTCATACAATCCACCCGGTGGACGGCTACCCCACGCCCCTTGGTAATGTAGCCGACAATCTCATCACCAGGTACCGGATTACAGCACTTGGCAATCCGGATGAGGAGACCGGATGCCCCCTCGATAACCACACCACCCTCGTGACGGATTTTGAGACTGTCTTTCTTATTATCATGCTTGACTTCGCCACCGTTGACCAATTCGTCCGCGACAGCCTTGGCTTTGGCGCGCTCAGCCTCCTTACGCTCTTTCTCCGTCAGGCGATTGAAAACAGAGATAGCCGAAACCTCACCGAAACCAACTGCGGCAAAGAGGGCCTCATCCGTCTTGTAGCTGGCCTTCTGCAAAACGGCATCCATGTGCTTTCTGTCCAAATACTGATTTGGAGCGTAGCCATTTTCCAACAGCAAGGCCTGAATCATCTCTCGACCCTTGGAAACAGACAGTTCCTTGTCTTGGTTTTTAAAGAACTGCTTGATCCGGTTACGAGCCTTGTGGGTCTTGACGATGTTGACCCAATCACGACTTGGTCCGAAGGAATTGGCCGAGGTGATGATTTCCACCTGGTCGCCTGTCTTGAGCTTGGTAGTCAGTGGCACCATGCGACCATTGACCTTGGCTCCGGTTGCACGCTCGCCGACCTTGGTATGAATCTCATAGGCAAAGTCAATGGGAACAGAGTCTTTAGGCAATTCACGAACGGCACCGTCGGGAGTGAAAACGTAAATCCGCTCAGTAAAAATATCATCTTTCACAGAATCCACAAAGGTCTGGGCATCTCCGCCAGCTCCCTCCTGCAGCTCAATCAGGTTGTTAATCCAGCGCAATTCTTTCTCAGAGGCCTTGGCAGCACCACCTCGCTTGTAGGCCCAGTGGGCCGCAACCCCGTACTCCGCCACCTGGTGCATTTCCATGGTCCGAATCTGGAACTCGATAGGGCCTTTTGGTCCGTAAACTGTGGTGTGGATGGACTGGTAGCCATTGGCCTTGGGGCTGGCAATGTAGTCCTTGAACCGACCTGGCATTGGTTTCCAGAGTTCATGAATGTAGCCCAGCATGGCATAAACATCGCTCGGCGTGTCCATAATGCAGCGAATGGCCGTCAAGTCGTAGAGCTCGTCAAACCGCTTTTTCTTGTCGTGCATCTTGCGGTAAATAGAGTAAATATGCTTTGGCCGGCCATAAATCTGCCCGTGAAGGTGGCGCTCCTCCGTGTACTCACGCAGCTTGTCCACTACTTCTGTGACCAGAGCCTCCCTCTCCCGACGTTTCTCTCGCATCATGTGGGTAATCTTATAGAACTCCACTTCATTGAGGTATCGGAAGGACGTATCCTCCAGCTCCCATTTGACAGAGGAAATCCCCAGACGGTGGGCAAGAGGAGCATAGATTTCCATTGTTTCACGTGAAATCCGCTCCCGCTTGTCTGGTCGGAGATGCTTGAGGGTCCGCATATTATGAAGGCGGTCAGCCAGTTTGACCAGGATAACCCGCATATCCTGAGACATGGCAATCAGCATATTGCGGTGGTTTTCAGCCAACTGCTCTTCATGGGACTTGTATTCTACCTTGCCCAGCTTGGTCACACCGCCGACGATGTGACGAACCTCAGGGCCAAATTCTGCCTCCATCTGGTCCAGGGTAATGTCTGTATCCTCCACCACATCATGCAAAAAACCGCAGGCAACCGTTACCGCATCCAGCTTTAGACCTGCCAAGATACCTGCCACCTGTATAGGATGGAGAATGTAGGGCTCACCGGACTTGCGAAATTGTGGCTTGTGAGCCTCTGTCGCGAAATCCAAAGCCTTTTTGACAAAAGTAACATCCTCTTCTGGCAAATAAGTGGCTGTTAGGGCAACGACTTCCTCTCCTGTATAATTGACTTCTTTCATTTACTTCTCTCCCTAGCTATTTCCTATTATTTTACCATTTTCATAGGAAAAGAGGAAGAAATCAGATACATTCCTAACTGTCCGCCACAAACGAACGAATTATTTTCTTAATTTAAAAGTTAATGTTTGTTTATCAAGCGATTACATGGTTGTTTTGTTCTTGTTTTTTAATTCATTGTTCCGAAAACGGTTGAAAAAATCCTTCTGAACCTGTATAATGTTTCTTGCACACCTTAATAGAAAGTAGAGGATTTCTTATGAAATTTCCTTTTAGTAAATCGGCTACAGCCTTGACCTTGGCAGTCTTGGCAACTAGTAGCGCACAATTGGTCCAGGCTGAAGAGGTAACAACACCAGCAACTCAACCAACGGTAACAAACGAAACTGCACCAGCACCAGCACCAACTGAGGGAACTGGGGGAGATACTAGTCAGCCTGTCCTCACTGCTGAACCAATCACAACGACCACAACAGAAGTTGCCCCTCCAGTAGAAGGCCAGACGGTCGATGTCCGCATCCTGTCTACAACCGACCTCCACACCAACCTGGTCAACTACGATTACTACCAGGACAAAGAGTCACAAAACCTTGGCTTGGCCAAGACAGCTGTCCTCATCGAAGAGGCACGCGCTGAAAATCCAAACACCGTTACGGTCGACAATGGAGACCTGATCCAAGGTACACCACTGGGCACCTACAAGGCTATCGTTGACCCTGTTGAGACTGGCGAAAAACACCCTATGTACGCTGCTCTGGAAGAGCTTGATTTTGACGCATCAACACTGGGTAACCATGAATTTAACTACGGCTTGGACTTCCTACATACTGTATTGGCTTCAACCAGCCTTCCGGTGGTCAATGCCAACGTAGTGGATGCAAAATCCCTCCAACCTGTCTTTAAAACCTACGAATTGGTGACCAAGACCTTTACCGACACAACTGGTCGCCCTGTCAACCTCAACATCGGTATTACCGGTATTGTTCCGCCTCAGATTCTCAATTGGGACAAGGCAAACCTAGAAGGCAAGGTAGTGGTCAACGATGCCGTCCAAGCTGTGAAAGAAATTGTGCCCGTTATCAAGCAGGCTGGTGCAGACATCGTTCTGATTCTTTCCCACTCTGGTATCGGTGATGATACTTACGAAGTTGGCGAAGAAAACGTGGGCTACCATATCGCAGGGATCGACGGTGTCGATGCGGTTGTGACTGGACATTCTCATGCCCTCTTCCCAACCATGAACCCTGAAAAGCCTGGTTTCTATGCCCAATACGCTGGTGTTGATGATGTAAACGGCACTATTAACGGCACTCCAGTGACCATGGCAGGTAAATACGGTGACCACCTGGGCATCATTGACCTCAAGGTGACCTACACCGACGGCAAGTGGAATGTGGTAGACGGCAAGGGACAAATCCGCAAGATTGATACCAAGTCTCCTGTGGCTGACCCAGAAATCCTTGCCCTTGCGAAAGAGGCTCACGATGCGACGGTTACTTATGTCAATGAAAAAGTTGGTGAAACTAGCGCCCGCATTCACAGCTACTTCTCCCTAGTAAAAGATGACCCGTCTGTTCAGATTGTCAACAAGGCCCAGCTCTGGTACTTGGAAAAAGAATTGGCTGGCACAGAGGAAGGCAAGTTGCCACTCCTTTCTGCAGCAGCTCCGTTCAAGGCTGGTGGTCGCGGTATTTCTGAGGGCGATAACTACACAGACATCCCAGCTGGTTCCATTGCTATCAAAAATGTAGCCGACCTCTATCTTTATGATAATGTCACCGCTATTCTGAAAATCACTGGTGCTGACCTGAAAGAATGGTTGGAAATGTCTGCTGGTCAATTCAACCAAGTGGACCGAAACAACAAAGAGCCTCAGGAGTTGCTCAACATCAACTTCCGTAACTATAACTTCGATGTTATCGACGGTGTAACCTATACCTACGATATTACCCAGCCAAACAAATACGATACCAGTGGTAAGCTTGTCAATAAAGATGCTAGCCGTGTCCGTGATCTCAAGTACAATGGTCAGCCTGTGACGGATGACATGGAATTCATGGTAGCGACCAATAACTACCGCGCTAGTGGTACTTTCCCTGGTGTGAAAAATGCGACGGTCAACCGCCTGCTCAACCTGGAAAACCGCCAAGTAATCATCAACTATATCCTAGAAGAGAAAAATATCAACCCTTCTGCCGATAGCAACTGGCGTTTTGCGGATACTATCAAGGGCCTAGACCTTCGTTTCCGTACATCAAACTCTGCTAAGGATTTGATTGCTGCAGAGAAGTTGGAAGATGTGGAATATATTGAAGAATTTGTAGGTGACGGAGTCAACGGCATGGGCGTTTACCGCTTCCTCTACACTGAGCCTAAACCAGAATCTGCGACTCCTCCAACCATTGACATTATCATCCCAACTCCTCAAACACCTAATCCAAAACCACAAAAACCAATCAAGCCTGGTCAAGCAAATGCTGGTGGCCAAGTCATCACCCTTTCATCTGGTCAGAAAATTACCTTGCCAGCTGACAAGCCTGTCGAGACCACACCAGCTCCAGGAGTGAAAACATTGCCAAACACAGGCGATGCGACTTCTGTGCTCAGCTTGATTGGTATCGGACTTGCAGGATTAGCAGGACTGGCTGCTAAACGCAGGGAAGATTAAATCTGATTGATTAGATAAGGAAAACGAACAAATCCGCAAGGAAATGTTCGTTTTTATATGTATCTGAACCCCAAAGCACATCTCCTTGACAAGTCTCAAAAAAACTTTATAATAAGAGTTAGATAACCCAAGAAAAAGGAAGTTAAAAAGATAATGGCTGAAATTATTACTACTGTTGGGGTATTCCTTGTTGTAGGTTGGTTGCTGGTTAAACTCCACCCTCACACAGAGGAACAAACTGAGTACAAACGTAGAGCACTAATTGACAAAATGTATCGCGATACATTTGGAGATGACGACTAAGGATTTAGAAAGATAGCAAGCCCGATTGGACTTGCTTTTTATGATGTCGTATAGATAGGGACGAGGTACTCTTCTTGTGGAGTTTTCACTGTATAGGTACCCAGAAGTTTGCCCTCTTGCTCCAGACGGTAGGTCTCGTTTTTATAGCGTGTTTCCAAGCGAATGATCCCGTATTCCCCAGCAGGCACGGGATAGGATATCGTTGAGCTGAACCAATTCCAACCAAAGCCCTTGCTTTCGGTCCACTCCATCATCTGCCCCTCCTCGCCACCATAGACCTTATCCACCAGATCCTCACCCATTTCTCTCGTTTCAAAGTTTTTTTCTAAAACCGCTTGGTCTTCCTCGATTCCGGACACAAAGGCGGTCCTAACTTCCAGATTTTCAAAAGTATAGATGACCCCTGTCTCCCGGTCCTGTAAGACCAGGTCGGACAAGATTTTATAGTTAGTTCCTGGGATAACCTCTGCCTGTCGCCACAGCAGAAAGGCCAAACCTGCCACCAGTAACAGGTTCAGATACCACGATTTCCATCTCATATCAGTTTCCTCCCAACTCTTCGACTGGCTGCCATGGCCATTGGGCGACAAAGTAGTCTAACACTAACTCCGTCTGCTCGAAATTCTTTGGCGTGATGAAATCGATAGTCGCTCTGCCATTTTCCGGCCAATCCTCGACCACAAAGAGCTGCTCACCAACGACAGTCCCTGCTTGGTCTTTGAGCAATACCTTGCCACGTAGTGTTTTAATCGGGACACCCAAAATATTACCTAACTGACCTTGATAGACTGGGTAGCCATTCCCATAAGTCTGATCTGTCTGGCTGATGGTCACTGTTTCCAATAAATCGTCCAAGGTTTGCTCGGTCTGGTTGATGTTTTCCAGCTGTGCAGAACCCGCTAGAAATTTATCCAGGTCCAGCTGATACTCTTCAGGAACAAACAACCCGCCCTTATCATCAAGCCAACGGTAAAAGGTTTTGTAATCCTCCTGATAGGCTTCCCATCTACTGGTAAAGTCTGGCTCATCATAGAATTTCAAGGTTTCAATCCCCTTACCGAGAGTGTCTAGGTGCAGAGCCACCATTCCTTCATAATCAGGTTTATCAAAGGTTTGCCCCCGGAATGTTTCGTAGAGTTGCTGCTCCGCTTGAAGGTCCTGCAGAAGCAACTCTTTGGACTGGGTTTTCCCTTCCATTTTCTCCCATTTGTTTACCAGGGACCGATAGGCAACCTGCCAAACATCCACATGGGGCCTCGTCGTCTGCTCAACAGCCTGAACGGGTTGCTGATGATTATCCATACGACAGGAAGCCAAAAGCAGACCAGCTAGACATAACATACATAAAGAAAACCATTTATACACATAACCACCTACTTTCAACTTTATTATAGCAACACTGATATGAAAAAGGCAATCAATTATGTGTAACTGCTGACGCTTTTCTAGTAGAAAACATGATATAATAAGCCCTATCATATTCAACACAATTGGAGATCTCATGTTTGACACTTTCCCAACTCTACAAGCTGCTTCTTTCCAACTTCGGAAAATCGAGGAAACAGACCTCGACGACCTTTGGGAAATCTATTCCAATCCCCTTCATTTCCAGTCCACTCCTAACACATCAACTAAAAATAAAGAAACCCTTCGCAAACGAATCAGTCATTTCCAACGTGATTTTGATAAGAAAAAAAGATTGTTTTTAGGACTAGAATTTCAAGGGAAATTGATTGGCGTCTTGGAAGTTTTCGACTACAAAAAACGAACTGCTTCGGTGACCATTGGCTACCGTCTCCATCATGCTTTCTGGAATCAAGGTCTGGCTAGCCGAGCAGTCGCCCTGCTCTGCCATTTCCTACTAGAAGAATGCCCGATAACAACAATCGTCGCCTTTGTCCTGCCAGAAAACTATGCTTCTCAGCAGGTACTCCTGAAAAATGATTTTCAACAGGTCGGGCAAATCGAGGAGGTCTGGAAGGGCTTGGGGCAGGTCAGCCTCTTGCAATTTGAACGAAAATAGTAAAAACCAGGGGAATCCTGGTTTTCTTATACAAAATACGTCCAAACAACTGCCACCAAGATGGCAGGCAACATATTAGCCACGCGGATTTTTCGATCCCAAATAATATTAACTCCGACACAAAAAATAAGAACAGACCCTATTAGAGAAAGGTTCGCAAGTGCTTGTTCCGTCATAATCGGTTCAATCAAACGTGCCAAAATCGTTACTGAGCCCTGGAAAAAGAAGACGGGTACGGCCGAAAACCCTGCTCCCTTACCTAAACTAGAAGTCATAATCAAAATAATTATAAAATCCAAAATGCTTTTAATAGCTAATAATCGGTAATCTCCCGTCAAACCATCTTGAATAGAACCAATAATGGCCATAGCTCCAATACAAACAGTCAAGGAAGCCGTCAAAAAGGCATCTAAAAACAGAGAATCTTGACTATTTCCCGATTTTTCACGGAGCCAAACACCAAGTTGCTCAAACCAACCTTCGATATGGAGTACTTCCCCCACCAAGGTTCCTAATGCTAAACTACTAACCAGAAGCATACTATTCTGACTTGTGATATGACCATCTACAACTGTCAGTAACCCCTCTAAACTACCAGAAATCCCCAGAAAAAGAACAGCAACACCACTCGCCATCGTCAACCCCGACTGATGGCGTTCTTTTAGTAAATGCCCAAACCAAGACCCTAGCAAACCTGCTAGGGCAATGGCCAAGGTATTGATAATCGTTCCTAAAGCAAACATACACTACCTCAACAATTCCGTCGCGTAGCTAATGGCAGAAAGTACATAGAGTGGAGCCGTTTCGGCTCGGAGGATGCGAGGTCCTAGACCTGTCTTAACCGCTCCTGCTTTTTCAAAAGTGACTACTTCCTCAGGCGACACGCCACCTTCTGGACCGACAATAACAAGGACTGATTGCCCAGCTTCTAAGCCAGATAAGATTTTCACTAGATTGACTTGTTCGCCTTCTTTGGCGGCTTCTTCGTAGGCTAAAATAATCTGATCAAAGCCTGCCAGCTGGGCTAGGAAATCAGATTTTTTCTCAAACAAGCGAATTGCTGGAATGCGATTGCGTTTGCTTTGCTCGGCTGCGCCTTGGGCAATTTTTTCTAGCTTCTCTGCTTTTTTGGCTAACTTTTTACCGTCCCATTTGACCACAGACCAATCGGCTGGAAAAGCCCAGAGGGCTGACACGCCTAACTCCGTTGCCTTTTGAGCGACAAATTCGAGCTTATCTCCCTTAGGAAAGCCCATGGCAATAGTAACGGAGACAGGTAATTCGACATTATCTGTCAGTTCTTCGATGATTTCAACAGATTGGTTCTGGCTATCTACCACGCGCGCCAAGCGTTTGATGCCGTCGTCAAAAACAAGGACAATCTGGTCGTCTGCCTGCAAGCGCATAACAAAAAACATGTGCTTGGCAGTGTCCTTATCGCTAATCTGGAACACGCCCTGCGGTGCTCTGCCATTGACAAAATACTGCTGCATCCTAGCCTCCAACCACACCTGAGCGGTCAGTCGTCTTCTTAAAGACGCAGCAATTCCACTCGCCCTGGATCATGTGGGTCTCGAGGAAGAAGCCGGCCGCCTCCGCAGATGCTCGCACCATATCCCACTTGTCCGCGATGATACCGCTCATAATCAGGTAGCCCTCGTCCTTGACCAGACGATAGGCATCCTCGGTCAGATGGATGAGAATGTCCGCCAATATGTTGGCAACGATGACTTCTGCTTTAATGTCAACGCCACGAAGCAAATCACCTGCCGCAACATGAATATTGCTAGTATTGGCGTTGAGGTCAATGTTTTCCTGAGCTACACGCACCGCCACCTCGTCCAAATCATAAGCGTAAATCTCCTTGGCACCTAGGAGGGAGCTAGCAATGGAGAGAACACCTGAACCTGTACCGACGTCGATGACCGTTTCGCCACCACGCAAGACCTGAGAAAGAGCAAAAAGGCTCATCTTGGTCGTCGGGTGAGTTCCCGTCCCGAAAGCCATACCTGGATCCAAGCGGATAATCTTCTCACCTGCTGTCGCCTCGTAGTCCGTCCAAGACGGCACAATGGTCAAATCGTGGGTAATGCGGGCTGGCTCATAGTATTTCTTCCAGTTGTCCGCCCAGTCTTCCTCCGCCAATTCCTGACTTTCTAGACTGATCTGACCCGTTTCCAAGCCAAAGCCTGTCAAATCCGCCAAGCGAGTAGTCAAATCTGCCTTAACTTCCTCAATATCCAAAGTGTCAGGATAGTAGGCCGTAATGGCAATCATATCCGACTGCTCCACCTCGGGATAGAGTTCACCGAAACGGTCCTCCTGTCCCACATAGTCAGCCGAGTCGCTAATGGCCACCCCCTGACTGCCCGTTTCAATCATGAGATTTGAAACTGCCTCTTCTGCATCACGATGTACGTGAATGGTTAATTCTTGCCATGAGTTCATAAAATAAGATACCAGGCCCATAAAGCGCAACGTAAAAATAGAAAATCTTTATTTTTTACACAGAGTTTAGGGCGTGTTCATTTCCTTTCTTAAAATTAATATAATTTTGTTATTTTTCACTCAAATCTATAAAATAATTGAGCTGCCATTTTTGAGTAGCTAGTGCGGTTTTGTTCAAATCTTGACACCATGGTGGGTAAAAACGCATTGCCATTTTTCCTTTAGAGGTTTTGGTAGAAATAATGTTCTGCGTTATAGAAACGTTCTTCGGAATCAGGAACATCCCTTTCTGCTGACCATCATTAATAACAATAATCAGTTCATCAATCATATCCCGATCCGAAAATGGAATATTTTTATTAAATTGATCTTTTTTCCAAAAAGCTGTGAAATAGCCCTCTTTTCTTGGTGTTTTATGAGCTAGACGACATCTTTTATAACGTGATTGACCATTTACTTTTATTAAAATCCCCTCATACTGCTCATTCCACTTTTCTTCAATTACCTCAAAACTATCAAACTGCTCTTTGAGTACCTCTATTATTTTCATCATTTCTCCAGATATTCTTTTTACTTCAACCTTTTCGAAACACTATATAACCCAATAGTAGCAATCTCAGCCCAGTAGCATAAATTCCATGGAATGGTTGGCTATTCGGTAGCAAGTATGGATTTCTTCAACATTATTAATGTATTTGTCACATAAGTTATAAAATCAAACTATTACGCCATATCCTAATACCTCGGATATGGGTAGAACTCCCCTTCTACCAAGTCTGCTCTGCCTTTTTCAAAGGCTTCACCGTCCCAAGCAATCGTAAATTCTTGGGCTTCTGGGTCCGCCAAAAAGTCCATGAGGTCGTCTAAACCTTGGTCGGCGGTGTCCTTGAGAAAACCTGCGAAGTAGGTCAGAAACTCGGCTGAAAAGCCCTTCTTAGCGTCAAATGGCAGAGCGACCAAGTAGTCTTCCTCGTCAAAGCGAGACTTGTCCTGGTTGTAGAAAAGGACATACTCCTCTAGGAAAATATCCTCCGCAGATGCGTTGCCTTCGTCGTCCACCGTTTCAATTCCAGCCGCATTTTGTGCTTCCAAGATGAAAGCCAGCTCAACTGCGTGGTTTTTCTTATCCCAG
Organism: Streptococcus suis; assembly: GCA_024583055.1. Classification (NCBI taxonomy): domain Bacteria; kingdom Bacillati; phylum Bacillota; class Bacilli; order Lactobacillales; family Streptococcaceae; genus Streptococcus; species Streptococcus suis. Next base: position 1,552,687 of record CP102145.1, on the reverse strand, counting down.
TTAAGCTCGTAATCGTAGGTAAAAAGTTTGTCCAGTGCCGCTTCCAGCACATCTAAAAAGCCATGTTTTGCCATGTCAGTCCTCTTTTAATTTTGTGTTATAATAAGTGTACCATAATCAGCTAACAAAAGAAACGAAAGGAAGCCTATGCCAGCCAATCTCGCCCTTCGTATGCGGCCCAAATCCATTGATGAGGTTATCGGTCAGGAACACCTGGTCGGTTCTGGAAAGATTATCCGCCGCATGATTGATGCCAATATGCTGTCGTCCATGATTCTCTACGGTCCGCCGGGAATTGGCAAGACCTCGATTGCGTCCGCAATTGCTGGCACGACCAAGTATGCCTTTCGGACCTTTAATGCCACGACCGACAACCAAAAACGCCTGCAGGAAATCGCTGAAGAGGCTAAGTTTTCTGGCGGTCTGGTTCTCCTGCTCGATGAAATCCATCGCCTCAACAAGACCAAGCAGGACTTCCTGCTCCCTCTTTTGGAAAATGGCAATATCATCATGATTGGGGCAACGACGGAAAATCCCTTCTTCTCAATCCTGCCCGCCATTCGCAGTCGGGTGCAGATTTTTGAATTACAACCCTTGAAAACCAGCCATATCCGACAGGCCTTGGAGCTGGCTTTAACAGACAGTGAACGTGGTTTTGACTTCCCAGTCACCATTGAACCTGAGGCTCTGGACTTTCTGGCAAATGCGACCAATGGCGACCTTCGGGCTGCCTACAATTCTCTAGAACTGGCTGTGCTTTCGACCAAGAAAAGTGACGACGGTAGCCGCCACATTGACCTAGACGCTGTGGAAAATAGCCTGCAAAAGTCCTACATCAGCATGGACAAGAACGGTGATGCCCACTACGACATCCTCTCCGCTCTGCAAAAATCCATTAGGGGTAGCGATGTCAATGCCAGCCTCCACTACGCCGCTCGTTTGATTGAGGCCGAAGATCTGCCTAGTCTTGCTCGTCGTTTGACGGTCATTGCCTATGAAGACATCGGCTTGGCCAATCCAGAGGCTCAGATTCATACGGTGACCGCCCTTGAAACTGCCCAGAAAATCGGCTTTCCAGAGGCACGGATTTTGATTGCCAATGTAGTGGTCGATTTGGCCCTTTCTCCCAAGTCCAATTCTGCCTATCTGGCTATGGATGCAGCTCTGGCCGATTTGCGAAAAAACGGTCATCTGCCTATCCCAAATCATCTGCGGGACGGTCACTATGCCGGCAGTAAGGAGCTGGGAAATGCCATTGGCTACCAGTATCCCCATGCCTATCCTGAAAAATGGGTGGACCAGCAATACCTGCCCGATAAGTTATTGGCTGCGGACTACTTCACCGCCAACGACACCGGCAAATACGAGCGTGCCTTGGGCATGACCCAAGAAAAAATCAAGCAACTAAAACAAAACAAGAAAAAAAGTTGATAACGTTTTCATTTTTTGCCGATTTTCTCTTGATTTTTTTAAAAAATGTGGTAATATTAAATCATAAATAAGAACTGCTGTGGTATACGAATTCATACCTATGTGTTGACCGACTATTTTTGTATTACTAGGGAGACAAAGATCTTTTGGCAGTATGCAGGCTGGTTCACCCAGAAGCAACTAAGTCAAAAACACGTCACCCACCTGCTTCTAGCGTGCGGGATCAATACAATTCATGAATAACCGGTACCAATACAGCATTTTTATTTTACCCTTCCTTAGCTCAGCTGGCAGAGCAGCGGACTCTTAATCCGTGGGTCGTAGGTTCGATCCCTACAGGGAGGATCATGATGGGAAACATCTCCTTGAGCCTTGGAAACAAGGCTTTTTGTGTTTGAAAAAATCCTATTTCTTCTTTTGTTCAAAAAACATCACTCCAAAAGGAATGATGTTCCCACTCATCTTTACCAAGCTCGTCCCTTAAGGTCAATATCTCCTTCTGGGAAATCTTTTTTGCCCTTCTTAGCCGATGCAATCATAATGGTAGCCGAAATCTGCTGTTGCTCCTTGCCTGTCAGCCGGTCAACATGAGTCTCCACACGAGTGATTCGAGAAAACCCACAAGCCTCATAGTAAGGAACCACTTCTTCTCGGCAGCCCAAATAAGAAAAATCAACTGCTAAAGTTTGCGTATTTTCCTCTAACAAGCGGGTCATCATATCTCTCCCCAATCCTTTCCCACGAAATTCTGGCGCTATTAAAACTCCTCCGATTCCCGCAACAAGACACTCTGCAGCTCCTACAGAAATAGTACGAACCTGACTCCCCATATGACCCACCAAGTCCTCGCCTAGGTAGGCTAACAAATGATAGTCTTGCGGCGCGTAGCCATAGGGCTGCTTCAAATTCCACTCTCCGTAGTCATCTCTATATTCTCTATCAAACAAATCTTTGATAGCTTGAACCTGCTTAGCAATCAAATCTTCTGTTGACGAAAATAGAAAATTCAGTTTTGTCATTTCTCCAACCTCTCCCACAAGACAACTTTCCCTTCTTGGAGAGACTTTTGCACGTCAATGATGCGTTGGTTAGAAGAGCCGCGAAATTGGAGCATGAGGTTGCGTTTGCTTTTGTCATAGCGGCCATCGACTAGGATATCCAAATGGGATAACAACTCCAGCTTGTCTGGGGTTTCCTGCATCAATTCTTCCCATGTGTAGCCTGTCCAGGACCAAATATCCTTGTCTGGCAATTCCGTCCGAACCCGCTTGACAAGAGGGAGGACGGTTCCTGTATTAAGAAAAGGCTCACCACCCAAGAGGGTCAGGCCCTGTACATAGGGTTGGGCCAGGTCTGCTAAAATGCGGTCTTCCAGCTCCTTGGTGTAGGGAATCCCGGCCTTGAAGGACCAGGTAGCAACATTGTAGCAGCCCTCGCAGTGAAAGAGACAGCCGCTGACATAGAGGGAGCAGCGAACGCCTTCACCGTCCACAAAATTAAAGGCCTTGTAGTCCATAATCCGGCCCTGACTCAGCTCTTCGGATTTCCATTCTTGGGGTTTGGGATTGTTCATATCAGCACTCTTCTATATAGTATCTCTCCGTGCCATGACGGACGTCTTCGAGGCTACCTCCGCAGGATAGGATAGTTCGCTTGCTGGCTGTATTGGTCTCATCACAGGTCACAAGGACCTTAGGGATGTTTTTGGAAAATGCTTCCTGCACACCAAGGCGCAACTGCTCCTTGGCATAGCCCTTCTGCCGCTGGCTAGGGCGGATAGAATAGCCAATGTGTCCACCAATGTTGAGCAGATAATCACTGAGACGCAGGCGTAGACTGAGAAAACCGACTGCTTGCCCAGCATCATCAAAGGAGACATACTGGATAGAAGGGACAAAGCCCTCTGGCAAATTCAGTCCCATTTCCCAGTCCTGACCTTGCTGCAACCAGCTTTCAAAGTCAAAATTCGCAAAGAGATTGCCTCCGTCTGTTGCGGACTCTTCTCGCTCAAATTCAGCAATCATATCCAAAATCGTTTCTTTATCTACTAAGGTTGGTCGCCTTAAAGTCAATTTCGTTTGGGATGGTGACATGTAATTCTCCTATTCCTTTATCTGCGTATACAATTTGGTGACAGATCCAGTGGCTGAGCAGGCTCGAGCTTGGGCTGACTGGATTTTTCTTGCTTTCTAGGGCTTGGAAAAACTCTTCGACAATGCTTTCAAAGCCGCGTTTGTAAAGAGTTGTGTCCCAAGAACCAAAGCCTTCTATGATTTCTTGGTTGGCGGTAAAGGTGCGCAATTCTTCTAAGTTTTTAACCTGATGGGTCGCTTGCGGTGTCTGGACTTCCATGATTTCCCGACGGCTGCCCGACTGGAGATTCATGGATACGACCACAGAAGTTTGAGCGGTTTGAAGGGTCACATTGACCTGACTGAGTTTATTATTTTCCAGATAGTAGGCATAGGAACCTGACAGAGGCTGGTCATCCAGCAAGTAAAGGGCCGTATCCAGCGGGTGGATAAAGAGGTCAAAGAGCTTGAATTGCAGGTCGCCCAAGCCATTGACTTCATTTTTCTCGACGACAATTCTCCGCTTGTTGGGCTTGGTTTTCAATTCTTGAACCTTGGGAGCAAAGCGACGATTGAAACCAGCCATGAGTAGGACTCCCTTGGACTGGGCTAATTTGTAAAGCTCTGCCGACTGGTAAAAATCCTCGGCTAGTGGCTTGTCCATGTAGACAGGAATGCCACGCTCCAAAAACAGCTCTGCCATTTCCACATGGGCCTGTGTCGCCACATGAATCATGACACCGTCCAAGTCTGCCTCGGCCAAATCTTGTACTGTCGCATAGGTCTGACTGCGGGGCAAACTGGCCGCAATGCTTGACAGAACTTCTTGATTGCGGGTGAACAAATGCCAGTCAATGCCTGACAAACTCCGCAGATAGGTCAGGTAGGCCTTTTGAAAAATACCTCCTAAACCGACGAGACCGATTTTTAGCATGGACATGTCCTCTTACTTTCCAAATCTTTTTCTTAAAAATTCACTCAAAATATCCACATCCAAGCCCAAATCTCGGATAATGATCGCCTTGTGGAAATCATCATAGTTATCCTTACCAGACCAGACAAAGGAGTTGGTCACAATCTGGTAGCTGGTATCCGGCTCAATCGCTCTGCCATTGACCAAAAAATCATCGCCTTGGCGAGAAATGCCATGAAGCTGCGGATGGAGACCGGTCGAGAGGCTGGACATCAAATCTTGACCCTTGATACTGACCAGGAGCACGCGCTTGGAGAAGGGCAAAACCTTGACCACATCGCTATAGTAAATCGGGCCCGCGTTGAGCGACATCCGAATACCAAAACCATTGATGACCGCTCCGTCCGGCTGATAACCGAGAGCAACCGCCTGCTCAAAAAGGGCCTGCGTAATCAGAGGTGCCAGCGTAGACTGTCCCTGACGGATGTTCTCCCGCTCACCATCCAAGGTTTGAGGCAGGTTCGCAATAGAATGGGCAAAGCGAGCATTGCGCTCCGCCTGCATCCGCTCGATAAATTCCCGAATGGTCGGTTCTTCTGTTGCCAGCTGCTCAATCTCCACCAAGTCATAGGACAGCACCTCATGACTGCCGTCCTCGTAGCAACGGAGCAGAAGATTGCCCAGAAAACGCCCATACTGGCCCGCTTGGAAAATACTGACGCTACCGACCTGACTGGGTTCTTTCAAAATCGTATGGGTGTGACCACCGAAAATGACATTGATTTCCGGAAACTCCGCCGCCAGCTGAACATCTTGATCATAGCCCAAATGACTGAGCAAGACAATGTGCGCCTGCTTATCCATCTCAGACAAGGTCCGCTTGAGCGCCTGTCTGTGGTCCTCAAAGACCACATTGTCCGTCGGAGAAGCCACTTCCTCGGTCTCCAAGGTCGTTAAGCCCAAGACATAGAGCGGTCGACCCGCCATATCAAAGACCAACTTGTCTTTCAAGGGCACCAATTCGTCTGCATCGGCTGGATTGCGGTAGGAAATATTGGTGGAGACAATTGGAAAAGCCGCAAAGTCATCCAAGCGACTGAGCAACTCGTCTCCGTGGTCAAATTCGTGATTGCCCAGGGTCATGGCCTGACAACCAATGGCATTCATGAGCTGGATTTCCTTTACCCCACGGTACATATTGAAGAAAATATTCCCCGAAAACAGATCTCCACTGTCAAAGACAAAAGTCGGAATGTTTTTCGCCCGGTTTGCCTCCTTAATCTCAGCAATCAGCGCTGCCTTCTTGGGAAAATTCTCTATATAAGAGTGCATATCATTGCTGTGGAGAATGGTAATATCGCGATAGTTCTTAGACATTACGTTTCTTCTGCGCCTTTTGTAAAAATTGTTGACGAAGGGCGGCTAGCTTGTCTTGCTTGCTGTCTCCCCCCTTTGCATTCTTCTCATGATAACGCTGCACCAAGGCCTTGCCCTTATCATCTAGTTGGTATTTACCCATTGTTTTTTCTCCTTTTTTGAACATAGCAGAGCTATTAGATTTTCCCTCTATTATAACAAACTTCCGTAGTTCCTCAAAACCACGGAAGCCCTCATGTCCATTCTTTATAAACTAGACCCGTTCATGTGTTTGACGCGGGCGGAGATTTCTTTGTGTCGACCATTGACCATGGGACGGGCTTGAGGGTTGCCCAGATAACCACAGGTCCGTTTGACAACATCTACTAGTTTTGGATCGCTATTGCCACAGTTTGGACACTTGAACCCACGCTCAGTCGGCTCGAAGTCGCCTTCAAAACCGCAGGCATAACAATGGTCAATCGGGGTATTGGTCCCCAAATAACCGACACGGTCATAGGCATAGTCCCACACCGCCTCGAGAGCCTTGGGATTTTGCTGTAGAACAGGGTATTCGCAATAATGGATGAAGCCACCGCTAGCACCCGCCTCCGGATAAACCTTTTCAAAATCCAGCTTTTCAAACGGCGTCGGATTTTTCCGCACGTCATAATGGAAGGAATTTGTATAGTATTCCTTATCCGTAATGTCCTTGACCAACCCGAATTTCTCCGTATCCAAACGGCAGAAACGGTCTGTCAAACTTTCTGATGGGGTTGAGTAAACAGAAAAATGGTAGCCGTATTCGTCAGACCAGTCGCCAGCCAACTCCTTCATCCGCTTGATAATAGAAACCGTGAAGTCCTTGGCTTCAGGATTTCCTTCCCAGGCACCGCCGTAAAACACAGTCGCCACTTCGTAGAGACCGATATAGCCTAGAGAAACAGTCGCGCGACGGTTCTTAAAGACCTGATCAACAGCGTCCGTCTTGGCCAAACGTTTCCCAAAAGCTCCGTACTGATAGAGAATAGGCGCATTTGCCGGCGTCGCTTCCTTGACCCGCTCGACACGATAGACCAAGGCATCCTTGGCAATGGCCATGCGTTCTGCAAAAATTTCCCAGAATTTTTCTTGACTACCCCCACTTTCAAGGGCAATCCGTGGTAGATTGACGGTCACCACACCCAAATTCATCCGACCGGAATTGATTTCAAGGCCATTTTCATCCTTCCAACCTTGCAAGAAAGAACGGCAACCCATAGGAACCTTGAAAGAACCCGTTAACTCAATAATCTTGTCATAGGACAGCATATCTGGATACATGCGCTTGGTTGCACATTCAATCGCCAGTTGCTTAATATCATAATTGGGCGAATCGGGCTCCAAATTTAGCCCGCGTTTGACAGTGAAAATCAATTTTGGAAAGATGGCTGTCCGTCCTTCGCGCCCCAAACCCTTGATACGGATGTTGAGAATCGCCTTCTGGATTTCCCGCTCAAACCAAGAAGTTCCTAAACCGAAACCAAGCGAAGTAAAGGGCGTTTGACCATTGGACGTAAAAAGCGTGTTAATTTCGTATTCCAAAGACTGCATAGCGTCATAAATATCCTTCTGGGTCTTGGCACGCGCATATTCTTCAGCCTTGTCTGGCAGCACCCATTCCTCCGCATCCTTCAAATGCTTTTGATAATTGAGCTCAGCATAAGGCGCCAACACCTCGTCAATACGGTCCGCCGAGCAGCCACCGTACTGGCTGGAAGCCACATTGGCAATAATTTGCGAAATCTGCGCCGTCGCTGTCTGGATGGACTTAGGACTTTCCACATCGGCATTTCCAATCTTAAACCCTTGCGCTAACATGCCCTTGAAATCAATCAGGCAGCAGTTGGTCATGGGCGTGTAAGGACTATAATCCAAATCGTGGTAATGAATGTCCCCCTTCTGGTGAGCGTTGGCAACGTGGGCTGGCAGGAGCTTGAGCCCGATAGATTTGCCAACAATCCCAGCCGTCAAATCACGTTGCGTATTAAAGACATCCGCATCCTTATTGGCGTTTTCATTGACGACAGACTGATCTTTGCTGAGCAATTTGTGGATTTCAAAGTTGATGTCCGTCGCTTGATGCCGGCGAAAATCGCGTTGCGTCCGGTACTGAATATAACGCTCTGCCAAGTCATAGAGGTGGGACTTGAGCAATTCCTGTTCGACAACCGTCTGGATTTCATAAATTTGCACATCCTTGGTAAAACGACGGGCAATTTCCTGCAGGACCCCTGCCAAAACGACTGACAGACCCGCATCTGACACAGGATGGTCCAATTCTTGATTAGCCCGCTGCAAGGCAGAATAAATCTTTTCTTGTTCAAAAGCGACCGTTCGACCGTCACGCTTTAAGACCGCTAATTCTAATTCGGGTAAGATTGTTTCTTGCACTTTCATCTGGCTATCCTCCATTTTTCTCACTGCTTATAGTCTAGCACTTTGAATGACGAAAATCAATATCTAGTATGTATTTTCAAAAATTTTCATTTTTTACACAAGATATAGATAAAAGCAACTACTTTCATAGTCGCTTTCATTCTTTTTCTTGATATAGTTTGAAGTGATTGAAGCTGAGTTGGACAGGGACATAATTGTCTTCTAGGGTCGCTGAGACCTGTTCCAAGAGCGGAAGCTCCGTGTTGACCAAGATATACTTGGCTCTCCCTTGATTCAAATCATAGATTAAATTGTTTCGGTTGTCCTCCGTGTTAAGATAGGGTTGAGCTGTAATCAGATTAGCAGACGAGAACCGCTGACTTTCTAGATAGGCTTGTGCACTATTATCCCAGGCATAAATCGGATCATCACTGGTCGTGTTATCCCGGATATAGCGGGCTATTTCCTGCCTCTCCACACGGACCGGTTCTTCAAACAGATAGGCGTAGGTTGGTTGGAAAAACAGGGCTAGAAGCATCAAAATAGGCAGATAATAACTAGCTTTTAGATAGCTATAATCCTCATTCTCCTCCTCATCCAGCATCTCAAACTCTTCATCAGTTTCTGGACCATGCAAAGATGCTGCAGCTAGCACAAAACCATACGGAATCAAGGCCGTCAATTGGCTCCATTCAAAATTTGGATTCCCAATCAGGAAAACCATTTGAACAAGAAAAGCCAGTAACATTATCAGCTTAATTTCTGTCTGTTGCCCCTTGCTAATAGATAATAGGGTTATCAAAATATGATTTAAAAATCCTGAAATCAGCAGGAACCCAAAAACCACAGCTAGGGTCATCAAAATGCCTTCATAGGTAAATTGTAGGCTAATATTGTAGAGAAAAGTCTGTTGAATTGCCATTCCCAGAATCTGCTCGATGAAGGTGTAATAGCCTACAGTGTAGACAACGAGAAGAAAACCAAATACAGCTGCTAAAAACTGATAAACACCTCTCGCCAACCTCTTGTTTCGACTATTGTACACAAATAAAACTAGGGGCGATACCAGCCATAAAATCAGACTTTTAGGGTAAATCATGAATACAATCGCCGCATCAATCCCGTAGAGAATGAAACCTTCGTCACTGACTGCATCATTTATATAGCGAATCAAAAACCAGATACTGGTCAGCACAAAAGGTAGAGCAAAGATGCTGGCATAGAGTCCACCCAAGTCCACCACCAGCAAGAAACAATAGAACCAAAAATTGATATGGTGGGCAACCCGCTGTGAACGACTAAAATATGCACTAATCTTATTGAGATAAATCCCTGCTATCAAGAGGGCGATGAACTGAAAAATCATCAAGCCAATGGTCGTATTGAACAGGGAACCAACAGCCAAGATTAGGTAATAGAGGACACCATTGGTTCCAAAAAAATACTCATAAGGCTTATGACCAGCCTGCATTGCCATGCCTGCATAGAGTGCCTGTGACTGCAAATTGGTCGCAAAGGAACTCAAAAGAGGATTGGCAACATTCAATACACTCAGAAATAAACTCCACAGTAGGGTCGGCCAAATAGGCACATCCGGCACATTCCGTATAAATTCATGGTAGGCTTGCTTTCTCCGTTGAGAACGATGCCTGCGGCCACCCCACAAACTTTTATCTCCCAAATCTACACTTGACTCTACTTCTGTCATAACTCACTCCTTGGATTTACTTTACTTATTATATCAAAAAGCCCGAGGCATGTCATTGACTTTCGGAAGTTGTTTGATCATTTCCTACCCTGTACCTTTCTCCGTCCAGCTCTTGTACTTGAACCATAGCCTCCAAGGGATAGCGGATGGTCCTATAGCTAATCTTGCTCCCATTCTGATTGGAAAACAGACTGGCATAGCGTTCAATCTGACGAAATGTATGGCGTTGGGCACGCTTGTACTCTATCAAAAATTCCTCATTATTTTTCTGTCTCATACCTATTTATTCGCAAAAAGCGGTCCAAAAACCGCTTAGTTCAGATATTTTTTTCGGACTTCCGAGATGAAATAGAGGGAACCTGTGACAATCAGGATGCCCTGGTCTTGTTCCTGAAATTCCTGTATAAAGCCTTCATAATCAGCTACGTAGGTCAGCCCCTGACGCTGCTCCTCTTTCAAGGCTCCGTCGTAGGCAAAGCTGGTCAAGACAAGCTGGATACCTGGCAATATTTCCTCTAATAAATCCAGCATTTCCTGAAAATCCTTGCGCTGCAGGGCCGAAAATAAGAGGGTCACAGGCTGGTCCTGCATCTCAATGAACTCAATCAAGCGTTCCATGGCAGGAACGTTATGGGCACCGTCTAGGTATATCTTGGGGTTTTCGGCTATCAATTCCAAACGTCCTGCCCAGCTGGTTTGGGCTAGAGCCTGTCTGATCAAATCCGCAGAAACAGTTTGCCCAATTTGCTCCATGTAAAGCAAGAAACTCTGCAGGGCCAAGGCCGCATTTTCTTGCTGGTGCTGACCTGGGAGACCCAAGACTAATTCTGACAGCTGAAAACTTGGACTATTGAAAGTAGCTGCATTAGAGGTAAATTCTTGACCCAGCTGGTAGATTGGAGCTTTTTTTTTAGCAGCAATTTGGCGAATTTGCTGGCTGATGTCGGCAGAAAATGGTCCCAGAACGACAGGCATCTCTGGCTTGATAATTCCTGCTTTCTGCTCTGCGATTTCTCCCAAAGTCACGCCTAATAAATCCTGGTGATCCAGACCTATGGAAGTGATGATGCTGAGGGCCGGGGAGACTACATTGGTCGTGTCCAGAAGGCCGCCGATGCCAACTTCGATAAGTGCCAGGTCAGGCTGCTGCTCGCGAAAATAGAGGAACATGATTAGAACCATGACCTCGAAATAGCGGAAGGGTTCATAGACCGTAGCAACCTCCTGCTCCAACTCATAGACCTGCTGGAGAAGGCGCTGAAAATCCTGGTCTGGAATCGGTGTCTGATCAATGCAAATCCTGTCGTGTACCGTGACCATGTGAGGGGAGACAAAACTGCCGACCCGCAGTCCATGAGCCTGAAAGAGCTGGCGCATAAAGGCAATCGTTGAGCCCTTGCCATTGGTCCCCGCCACATGAATGACCGGCAAATCCAAGTGAGGCTTGCCTAACAAATCCAGGGCATAGGTGATTTTCTCTAACTTGTAATGAAATAGCTGACCCTGCTTGCTATTGAGCCAGGTGTCTAATTTGTGAAAAGTTTGCATGTATTAAGTATAGCAAAAAACCAACAATTGCGTTGGTTTTTGACGGATATGATATTAGCCTTTCCACCACCAATCCCAGCCAGCTCCGAACGTTGTAAATGCCTTAATAAAATTCATAATCTTTAGTCTCCTTTATTTTGATGAGACTATTATAGAATTTTATTGGGTCAGTAAACAGGACAAAAATGTCACTTGTTTTTTATAGTTCTCTCATCCCAACCTGCTCCTCTTCTGCAAGTTGTCATAATGCTCTTCATAAGCATCTTACACTTTTCCAGTGGAATCCCCTTTCCATGATTCTTCTAGTTTAGCCACCAAATGATCATCACCTATTAATTTCGCAAACATAACGGCCTCTTCGTACAGTTTTTGTGCCTCTTCACGGTCACTGTTGGTATATAGTACGTACTTCCACTTTAATAGATTCAGAATCGGTTTCTTTTGGAAATCGTGCGTCTGGACCATTATCTGGTCTAGAGTATCAAAAATAGGCGGAATATAGTCATAACACTCCTTAGTCCCAAGGATACCAATAGAAGCTAGCATCACATCACGCAAAATAAATAGCTCATTTGAATCTATAGCTTCTACCTGTACCGGAAAATGCTGGGTAATATCTAAAAAATGTTGAAATCTTGGCGAGGTCCTGTCCTCATCCTGTAAATGCTCCAAATATAGCCGCACAATCAATAAATCATTGACAGTAAATTTATCTTTACGATGGACCTGCTCGAAATAATCATCTAAGATAGCTTTCCCAAAATGGACAGACTTTGTTTCATATATGTCAACAAAAGACTGAAAAGCATCAATTGCTATCTGTTCTTCCTCTGGCAGGTCGTCGTAATAGTCGTCATAAATTTCTTCCATCAGACGATTGCGTTTTTCTATCAAGTCCGTATTTTCATAGGTCGGTGTGCGGAGAACCTCAAACTTTAATTTCGAGTATCTATCTGGGAGCTTAACATAGTCTGGCATCAATTCATACAAGGTCATTCCCAAACGTGTGGCAATGTACTGGATTTTAGACAACGTGGGTTTTGAGCTACCAGTCTCAATCCGAATCAATTGCCGGACTGAAAGTTCAACCTCATCACCACAAAACTGTTCGCGCGTCAAATTAATCTGCTCTCTCAGCTGGCGAACACGTTGCCCAAATTCCTTATCGCTCATATAATTCCCCTTTATTTATACTAAAATATGGTTAATTATACCAAATTTTTCAAGAAAAAAACAAACTTTCTTTTGTAAACTACGGTAGAAAGTTTATTTTTTATGTGAAATTTCTAAATTCATACTGACGGAACAATCTGCAATAAACTCTCGATTTTTATATTCCCTTCCACCCCGTCAATCTGGAGGTTGATACTCCGAATCCCTGCGTTGACAGCCGTTTCTACATCGAGCAAACGGTCACCGATATAGTAGGTATTTTCTTTGTTCAGTCCGTATTTTTCGATGAGAAATAGCAGAGCTTCTGGACTTGGTTTGCGGGCAAATCCAGAATCGCTGGTCAAGATTTCTGTGAAATGGTGACGGACACCCAAATCCTCCAAAACCTGAAAAGCATTGTCACTCTTGTGTGTATAAACGAAATTTTGAATTCCTTTCTCTGCTGTCCAGTCCAGAATTTCACGCGCACCAGCCATCAAGGGAATCTGCGTATTTTTCTCCTTCAAGGAAGTCGCACGCACACGATTAAGTTCATCGCTATCCAGACCGTATTTGTCTGCATCACGCACCAATAAATCTTTAACAGAATAGCGCAGTATAAATTGTCTGACTTCCTCACGGTCAAAAGGTAGTTTGTATTGTTCATAGGTTTCTTGAATTCCAGCCAATATCGCCTCATAAGAATCCAAGAGCGTTCCATCCAAATCCCAAATAAATGTCGGTTTCATCTTATCTCCATTCATATGCTCGATAGGGCTTGTCTAATTGGTAACCCAGCTTTTCAGCCAGTTTCAAGGATGTCAAGGTGTGGGCATCCCAGCTTGGATAGAGTCCGCGGTCTAAACAAGCTAAAATTAACTGAGCCGCACAGGCTTTTGCCAAACCCAGACCTCGATAGTCTTCCCTAGTATCCACTTCTATCTCAATCCCAGCTGAATAGCTGGCATAGGATGAAGCCCCTGAGACCACCTGTCCCTTATGCAAGATGACATAGCCCAGCCCAAAGTCCAAAAATTGTTCCACATCTATATAATTTCCCACCAAATCCCGTGACCATTCCTCTACCAGACAAGCCTCGTACAGATTACGGTCAATCAGTTTCATATCAAAGCTTTCAGGCAAGTCATCAACCAGTTTCTGTAAATGCCCAAGGTCAAACTCAGTTTCCTTTTTCGTAGCGTATCGAGTAAAAAAACGAACTCTGTCTCCGTAAGCTTCTTCTATCAAGTCTGGCCAGGCTTGGTTTTGGGGGACTAGAATAATATCCTTTCCCTCGCACATTTTTAGCAAGTCTCGATGTGGCTGGCCAGCTAAAAAACCAAAGAAGCTCTGTCGTCCATAGAGAGCTAGGGCTGACTGGGGTGACTGGGCATTATCGACATGAATCTGTCCCATTCTGCCTTCTAAACAGGTCCAAATAATTGCCTCAGGCCAATCTCCAAATAAACTAGCTACTCGTCTCATCTGCTCTGCCATTATTTTTCCGTATAGGGATAACCCAAGTGCTCGTAAGCCTTTGCTGTCGCAACCCGCCCCGTCCGTGTCCGCATAAGGAAGCCCTGCTGAATCAGGTAGGGCTCATACATGTCCTCCACCGTTTCTCGCTCCTCGGCGATATTGACCGACAGGGTGTTGAGGCCGACGGGACCGCCGCCGTACATTTCAATCATGGTACGGAGAATCTTCTGGTCCACATAGTCCAGACCTTCACGGTCCACATCCAGCATAGTCAAGGCCTTGTCTGTAATGGTGTCGTCAATCAGGCCATCGCCCATAATCTGTGCGAAATCCCGCACCCGCTTGAGCAGACGGTTGGCGATACGGGGAGTTCCACGAGACCGACGAGCCAGCTCAATAGCAGCTTCATGGGTAATCTCCATGTCAAAGATATCCGCCGTCCGCTCGACAATCTCCGTCAAATCAGCCAGTTCGTAATACTCCATGTGACCGGTAATCCCAAAACGGGCCCGCAGAGGATTGGACAGCATACCTGCACGAGTGGTCGCTCCAATCAGGGTAAAAGGCGGCAACTCCAAATGCACAGAGCGGCTGGCCTCCCCTGCTCCAATCATGATGTCGATGTAGAAGTCTTCCATGGCTGAGTAGAGAATCTCCTCGACCGCCATGGGCATACGGTGGATTTCATCGATAAAGAGGACATCGCCTGGCTCCAAGTCATTGAGAAGGGCAACCAAGTCACCTGCTTTTTCAATAACAGGACCACTAGTCTGCTTGATATTGACCCCCAATTCGTTGGCGATGACAAAGGCCATGGTGGTCTTCCCCAGACCCGGAGGGCCAAACAGAAGCGTATGGTCCAAGGCTTCATCACGGAGCTTGGCCGCCTCGATAAAGATTTTCAGCTGGTCCTTGACCTTGTCCTGACCGATGTATTCGTTTAATTTCTGTGGACGCAGGGTACGCTCAACATACTCCTCATCCTGCATTTGTTCCATATCTAAAATTCTAGTCATGAAACCATTATAGCACAAAATGAAAATACCAGACTCAGTGAGTCCAGTATTTCCAGGAGATTATATGATACCTAGCTCTTGTCGCTTGCGACTTAGAGCTAGGGACACCTTTAGGTGAAAAGATATGCCAGCCGTTTGAGCTTTAGCTCTTACGGATGACGATACTGAAACTAATTCAGTAAATTTTCGCTATCTCTAGCTTGGATATAGTATAACTCGCCAAGCTTAAGGGAAACTAAAACAGAATTCATTTTATTTATTTTCCACTATTCGCAAAAATCGCTCTAGGTAGTGCGAATCTAACTCATTATACTGACTGCCTTCTGTTGAACTTTCTTTGGGAACTTCCAGATTCATCAACTGCCGATCAAACTCCTCCAACTCAATATAGGTATCGTCAGGTACCAAGTTCTGATTAACAATCGGCTGCATAAACACAATTTCATTTTCGTCAGGCTGAATACGGTAGCTAAACTGTCCCTGCTTTTCGAATTCATTAACAGTAAGTACCTTGGTCCCAAAGCCTGTCCAGACAGACTTGACATCGCTGTAAAGATATGCCTTGGAAGGAGCCAGCAGATTGATGTCGATAATCTGGTCTTTGGTCACGGCTGTTGTGGTAGAAATCAGCAGAGCGGTCAATAGGATACAAGAACCTGCCAGACCCAAGCCATATTTCCAAGATAATTTCACCAGCCTCGCCAGTTTGCCCAAAAGAAAAGCAAGAAAAGCAAGAAAAGCCATGATAAAAAATATAGCAACCTTCCCCAGACCAATCGAATACTCATAGAAGAGCCAATCGCTTGGTAGGAAAAATCTTTCGGTCAACCAGCCGACAAAAACAAAGTAGGCAATCCCACCTACGAGGGAGATAAGACCAATCGGGATCCACCAGGCCTGACTGCGATTCTTCTGGCGAACCTTGTCCCGATGTTTCCACCAGGTCACGAGATAATCTCTCCAGAGAAGCGTTATCCAAGCGGTTGCTAGCAGGGAAACCACTGCTAGTAGGAAAAGATTTTCCTGACGACCCTCTTGGATTCGTATAAACAGCCAGAGGATTGGACCTGATAACGACAAGGTCTGCAAGAGAGTCATCCAAATACTTGGCAACAAGGCATCTTCTAAATCTTGTTTGAAGTCTTGAAATTCACCGCTTTCCACAAAGGCAATGGAGTCCTGTGCTTCTTCCAACCAATCCTCTTTCTTGCCCAAATCCCTGACCACCTGGTCCAACAAATCAACCTTGTCTGTTAACTCCACTGTTTGCTTATTGATTCCCCGCTTTTTCTCACGCAAGGCTGACTGCAAATCCTCCTCTGACAAGGATAGGAGGTCCGTAATCTCTGCTAGGGAAAACTCAAAATAGCGGAGCAACTTAATCAAGCGAAGCTGACGTACATTTTCCTCTGAATAATTACGGTAATCGTTGAGCGGATTTCTCGCCACTTCAATCAAGCCCTTTTCTTCATACAGCCGTATCGCCTTAGTTGACAAGCCTGTCAACTTCTCCACATCTTTGACCTGCATAAGCAACCTCCATCTGTTTTGATAGTCCTAGCATACACCATTCCCCTAGGGATGAGTCAAGGATTTTTTGATTTTTTATACAAAAACAGTCAGCTAATTCTTGCTGACTGTTTTCTGGAGATTATATGATACCTAGCTCTTGTCGCTTGCGACTTAGAGCTAGGGACACCTTTAGGTGAAAAGAAATTTCGCTATTTCTAGCTTGAATAAAGTATAACTCGCCAAGCTTAAGGGAAACTAAAAAATTCTCTGGAAAATCCAAAGAATTTTGATTTTTTTATAACCCAAGTCGTTCAAAAATGTCATCAACCCGCTTAGCATAGTAGTCTGGGTTGAAGAGCTCATCGATTTCTTCTTGGCTGAGTTTAGCTGTCACGCGCTCATCCGCTTCGAGAAGGGGCTTGAAGTCCACTTGATTATCCCATGACTGCGCAGTTTTTGGTTGCACCAAGTCATAGGCTTCCTCACGGGTCATACCTTTCTCAATCAAGCTGAGCATGACACGTTGGCTGTAAATCAAGCCAAAAGTCGACTCCATATTGCGTTTCATATTCTCAGGGAAGACCGTCAAATTCTTAACAATATTGCCAAAACGATTGAGCATATAGTTGATGAGAATGGTCGTATCCGGCGTGATAATCCGCTCCGCTGACGAGTGGGAAATATCGCGTTCGTGCCAAAGCGCCACATTTTCAAAAGCCGTCACCAAGTGACCACGCACCACGCGAGCCAGACCGGTCATGTTTTCAGAGCCGATAGGGTTGCGTTTATGGGGCATAGCAGAGCTGCCTTTTTGGCCTTTGGCGAAATACTCTTCGACTTCACGTTGTTCAGATTTTTGTAGCCCACGGATTTCTGTCGCCATACGCTCGATGGACGTTGCAATCAAGGCTAGGGCTGAGAAATATTCTGCGTGGAGGTCACGAGGAAGGACCTGGGTCGAAATTTCCTGCGGACGAATACCCAATTTGCCACAAACATACTCTTCCACAAATGGAGGGATGTTGGCAAAGTTACCAACCGCACCTGAAATTTTACCAGCTTCGACACC
This sequence comes from Streptococcus suis, assembly GCA_024583055.1. NCBI lineage: Bacteria > Bacillati > Bacillota > Bacilli > Lactobacillales > Streptococcaceae > Streptococcus > Streptococcus suis. Next base: position 1,535,013 of record CP102145.1, on the reverse strand, counting down.
CTTGGCCGCCACATCAAAACGCTCCATATTGCGTTTCATTTCGCTATACCAAGTCGCCAATTTAAGACCGAAGGTCGTTGGCTCCGCATGAACACCGTGGGTCCGACCCATCATGATGGTATATTTGTGCTCACGCGCCTTGTCGGCGATGATATCGGTGAAGTTTTCAAGGTCACGACGGATGATATCGTTGGCCTGCTTGTAGAGGTAGCCGTAAGCCGTATCCACCACATCGGTCGAAGTCAAACCATAGTGAACCCACTTGCGTTCCTCACCAAGACTTTCCGAAACCGCACGCGTGAAAGCCACCACATCGTGACGGGTTTCCTCTTCAATCTCTAAAATGCGGTCGATGTCAAAAGTCGCCTTCTCACGAATCAAGGCCACATCAACCTTCGGGATCTCGCCCAACTCAGCCCAAGCCTCATCAGCGAGTATTTCCACCTCCAACCAAGCCTTGTACTTGTTCTCTTCACTCCAAATAGCCGCCATCTCAGGGCGGGAATAACGATTGATCATTGTTTATGATACAGAGGGCTTTAAGAAAGCGAGAGAAAAATAAGAAACTGACGCTGTGTGCTAGCACACAAGACAGTTTATCTTTTTTCCGACGCTTTTAGCCCGAGTTCAAATGCTCGAACTTGCCCTCATTCCTTTCTATTTTTATATGTAATGGAATTCACTTGAACTTCGAATTCTCCTACAACTCCACCTCAACATCCTCTGTCAACACCGTCACGTGTCCCATTTTGCGATTGTGCTTTGCTTCTAGTTTACCATAAAAGTGGGGATAGGCGGTAGGGTTTTCTTGAAGAAAGGTTTGGACCGCTTCCATGTCTTGTCCCAAAACGTTAATCATAACGGCTGGTGAAAGCAGGTGGATAGGGGGCAGAGGCTGACCGAGAATGCCTCGGATATGGGTGTCAAACTGTGAAAAATCACAGGCTTCAATGGAATAATGCCCCGAATTATGAGGTCGAGGAGCAATTTCGTTGACCAGAATGTCCTGCCCTGCCACAAACATTTCAACACAGAGGGTGCCTGCTAAATGGAGCTTGTCGGCGATTTGTAGGGCCATGGTTTTGGCTTTTTCAGCTAGTTCATCTGAAATACGGGCAGGCACGATGGTTTTATAAAGAATATTATTGCGGTGGATATTTTCCTGCACAGGGAAGACGGTGTAGTCGGAGCCATTGCCAGACACAAGGACGGAGATTTCCAGGTCGAAATTCACAAACTCTTCCAAGACACACTCGGCAGTATTGGCTAGTTGACTGGCTGCTTCCAAGTCCGCCTCTTCTCGAATAACCTTCTGACCATGTCCATCATAGCCCCCAGTGGCTGTCTTTAAAACGTAGTTTTTGCTGAGGTCCAATCCTTCTAGGTCTAGGCTAGATGTGACGACTTTGTAGGGGGCGACTTGCACGCCAGCTTTTTTTGCCAAAAAATCCTTCTCAAAAATGCGGTTCTGGGAAATGCGGAGCAGGTCTGTTCCTTGTGGAAGCTGGCCGTCCTTGATGACCGCGTCCAGTCCGTCAGCATCAACATTTTCAAACTCGTAGGTCAGGACATCGCACCGCTCCGCCAGCTGTTTGAGAGCCGCCACATCGTGATAGGGAGCGACGATAACCTCGCTAACCTTGGAGGCTGGGCAGTCCGCCGCAGGATCCAGCGTGATCACCTTATGGCCCATGTAAATAGCGGAAATAGCCATCATCTGACCTAGCTGACCGCCTCCGATAATTCCGATTGTCTTAGATGAGGTCATCTGTCATCGCCTCCGCAATTTTTTCCTGTTCCTTGGCAAAGTCTGCCAGCTGAGTCGCAATGGTTTGGTCTTCAATGGAGAGAATGCGAAGAGCTGTCAGGGCTGCGTTGGTGGCTCCTGCTTCACCGATTGCCATAGTCGCAACGGGCACACCGCCTGGCATCTGCACGATAGAATAGAGGGAATCCACACCGCTGAGGGCACGGGATTGGACAGGGACACCGATAACAGGCAAGGTGGTCTTGGCTGCTACCATACCTGGCAAATGTGCTGCACCACCCGCTCCTGCGATAATAACCTTGATGCCACGACCACGCGCCTCTTCAGCGTGACGGAACATGAGGTCTGGGGTGCGGTGGGCAGAGACCACTTTCTTTTCATAGGCTACACCAAATTTGTCCAGCACATCGGCTGCTTTTTTCATGGTTTTCCAGTCAGAACTAGAGCCCATGATGATGGAAATTGGAATGTTCATACTTGTCTTTCCTTTTCTTTGTCCCTTATTTTACTGCCTTACTTCCAATATCTGTCCGATAAAAGAGGCCTGTGGTTTCTTGATTTTTCAACTCCGAGTAAATTTTTTCTTGTGCTTCTTGGACAGTATCTGCTGTGGTAACCAACATATAGACCCGACCGCCGTTTGAAAGCAGTGCTCTGCTATTTTCCGAAAAACGAGCCCCTGCATAGTAGGTCGTGATGTCCCCCTCGGTCTTTGCTGGCAACTCTACACCTTTTTCGTAGTCCAGAGGATAGCCGTTTGATGCCACGACAACACCTAGCGTCACACCACTATCCAGCCAAGTCAGCTGGGTCGGGCGTTTGTGGAGGATGTCGTCGATGTTCTGAGCAAAGTCAGAGGTCAGACGAGGCAGGATAATCTGGGTTTCTGGGTCGCCAAATCGAGCGTTGAACTCAATGACCTTGGGACCTTGGTCGGTCAGAATCAAGCCAGCATAGAGCACGCCCAGATAAGACCGTCCCTCCGCAATCATGCCGTCCAGAATGGGCTTGACAATAGTGTCAACCGCTGTGTCCACTACGCTTTGAGGCAGGTGGGGAACAGGAGAGTAAGCCCCCATGCCGCCTGTGTTGGGACCTTGGTCGCCGTCAAAGGCACGCTTGTGGTCCTGAGCTGTCGGCAGAATGTAAAACTGATCGCCATTGACCAGAGCAAAGAGGGAAAACTCCTCGCCCGCCAAGAACTCCTCGATGACCACGCGGGCACCCGAGTCGCCGAACTTGTTGTCCAAGAGCATCTCCCGTGCCGCTTCGACCGCCTGCTCGACGGTTTCCGCCACGACTACGCCCTTGCCCAGTGCCAATCCGTCCGCCTTGACCACGATGGGTGCCCCCTGCTCTTCGATGTAGGCTTTGGCTTCTTCGAAGTTGGAAAATGTGCCAAAGGCTGCTGTGGGAATGCCGTATTTGACCATGATTTGTTTAGCAAAGTCTTTTGACCACTCCAGCTCCGCGGCTAGACGACTGGGACCAAAAGCTTTTAGTCCCGCCTCTTCAAAATCATCAACGATTCCTGCTGCCAGAGCATCGTCTGGACCCACAAAAGTCCAGGCAATATCATGTTCCTTAGCAAAGTTGATTAGGGCAGAATGTTCGGAAATTCCGATGTTTACTAACTCGATACCATCTAAAGTCATTCCGTCATTTCCAGGAGCGACAAAGACCTGTTCTACCTGCTCAGATTCTAACAATTTCTTTGCAATAGCGTGCTCACGACCACCAGACCCAACAACCAAAAGTTTCATATTTCCCACCTCAAAAACGGATTTTCTATAAACAGTATAGCAAAAACAGACGGATTTTGATAGAGAAATTGGAGGAACGTTCGGGAATGGAAAAAGCTCACACGAGGTGAGCAATATCCAAAATTCTCAATGTCTAAAATGTCTTACTCCCGTAAAGACCATAGTCAAGCCGTACTTGTTGGCCATGTCAATGGAGTCTTGGTCACGGACAGATCCTCCTGGCTGGATGATAGCCTTGATGCCTGCCGCTGCGATTTCTTCCACGTTATCAGCAAATGGGAAGAAGGCGTCCGACGCCAAAACGGCTCCCTCCAAACGATCTTTGGCTTGCTCAATAGCGATGCGGACGGACGCCACACGGTTGGTTTGTCCCGGCCCCACGCCCAAGGTCATCTTGTCATTGGTGATGATGATACCGTTGGACTTGACATACTTGGAGGACTTCCAAGCGAACTCCATGGCCGCCCACTCTTGCTCGGACGGTTGACGCTCGGTCACCACCTGCCAGTCCGCTGGGCTTTCCACCACCACGTCCTGATCCTGCACCAAAAGCCCGCCGACAACGCCTGTAAACTCTTTTTCCACTTCGCTTGCATCCTGTGCGTCAAAGGCCAATTCCAAAATCCGAAGATTTTTCTTTTTATTGGTCAAAATAGCTAACGCTTCTGCCGAGTAACTCGGTGCGATGATGATTTCTAAGAAAATCGGGTGCATCTTTTCAGCCGTCGCAGCATCCACTTCCCTGTTCAGCACGACGATGCCTCCGAAAATTGATACTGGGTCAGCCTCATAAGCATAATCCCAAGCCTGCTCAATAGTCTCTGCCTGACCGATACCACAAGGGTTCATGTGTTTGAGAGCCACAACAGTTGGACGGTCCTTGAAATCACGGATAATACGGATGGCCGCATCCGCATCACGAATGTTATTGAAAGACAATTCCTTACCGTTTAGCTGTTTAGCTGCTGCAATCGAATAATCAGTCGGAAGGGCATTTTGGTAGAAATCCGCATGTTGCTGAGGATTTTCTCCGTAACGCATAGGCTGATTGAGGTCGTAGGTAATGGTGAGTTTTTCAGGCTTGTCTTCACCGACTTGCTTGGTGAAATAATCAGCTATTAAAGCGTCGTAAGCCGCGGTATGACGAAAGACCTTAGCTGCTAATCGCTGACGCGTTGAGTAGGTCGTCTGCCCCTGCTCTGCTATCTCCCCTAAAACCGTCGGATAATCCGCCGGATCTACCACAACCGTTACGCTTGCGTGGTTTTTAGCTGCTGAACGGAGCATGGACGGACCGCCAATGTCGATGTTCTCCACCGCCAAGTCGTAGGTCACATCTGGACGCAAAATGGTCTCTCTGAAGGGATAAAGGTTGACAACTACCAAGTCAATCAAGCTAATCTCATGGTCCTTGGCTGCTTGCAGGTGACTGTCCAAATCCCGACGAGCCAGCAAGCCCCCGTGGATTTTGGGGTGCAGGGTCTTGACACGGCCGTCCATCATCTCAGGAAAACCAGTCACATCATCAATGGCAATTGTGGTTACGCCTGCCTGATCCAAGGCAACCTTTGTGCCTCCTGTCGAGATGATTTCCCAGCCAAGCTTGGTCAATTCTTGGGCAAACTCTACGATGCCATTTTTATCTGATACGCTAATTAACGCACGTTTTATCATGATTTCTCCTATCATTTAACTATACTTATTCTAAATGAGTGACTCACGGTGATAGTCTGTTAGCTGATTCCCTAGTTTCATTTGAAGTTCCTTTATCAGCTCTTTACTATTGTCACTTTCATAGATTGCTTTTAATTCTGCATCTGTAGCTCCGATTAGAGTGATAGATGAAACTTGACCGTAGGGGGTAGAGATTGTAGAAACAAGGTCATCACTTGCTGTAATAAAACCTGTCAACTTAGACATCTGCTTAGCATCTATCCCTTCCTCTTGACGCGTATAGATGTATTCCGTTGACCCGATAACATTTCCCGACTCAAAAACATACCTAGCTAATTTCTGTAAATTGCTACAAACAGACAAGATTTCTTTTTCGTCATCTCCACCAGATTTTTTTAACTTGAACGTAAACTCAAAGCCAAAGCCGCTATACTCCAAATCTTCGCTCTCTTTGGCATATAGCTCCGTTAAGCCATAACTGATAAAATGCCAAAACTCTCCGGCATCATAGACGCTAATACCATCTAGGGGATCTGGACCTCCCATAAAGTATTTAATTAGTGTCCCATAATGCTTAGGATCTTGTTGCTCTGGGTAGATGCGTTCAAACTCTTCCGTAATAGCATCCCAACCTAGAGCACTATCGTCATTTTCTAGTTCAATACTGTTATCTTCTACATCAGAAGAGCTATCATTGTCCTTGTTGCTTTTTTTCTTGAAAAAATCAAATAATCCCATCTCTATCTCCTTACTGCCCCCAACACCTCCAAAACTGCTGGATAGAGTTGGTACTCGGCTTCATGTATTCTAGCTTCAAAGGTTTCTAAGCTATCGTCAGCCAGCCTTGGTACTCGGACTTGCTGGATAATTTGTCCTGTGTCGACGCCGCTGTCAACCCAGTGGACTGTTACGCCACTTTCAGACACGCCTGCCTGCCAAGCATCTTCAATCCCGTGAGCTCCTGGAAATTCAGGCAAGTAGGCTGGGTGAATGTTGATGATACGACCTTCATATTGAGCTAACAAGGTCGGACCAACAATTTTCATATAGCCTGCCAAGACCACCAAGTCTATCTGGTGCTGGTCTAAGAGTTGGATGAGGGCTTCTTCGTAAACCTGCTTATCGGCAAACTCTTTTAATTCAAAAGTAAAGGTTGGTACACCTAGTTTTTCAGCCCGTTCCAAGACATAGGCATTTCTACGGTCTGAAAAGACAAAGGCAACTTCAAACTGCACTGCGATGACTTGAAAATTGGATCCAGAACCGCTGGCAAAAACAGCTATTCGTTTCATTTGATGACCACGCTCTTGTCTTCCTTAGTGAAAATGCGGCCGATTTCATAGACTTCTTCGCCTACCAATTCACGGACTTTCTCCACCTGTTCTGGACTGACAGCCAGTACCAAGCCGATACCCATATTGAAGATTTCAAACATTTCTTCGTGTTTGATTTGGCCGTACGTTTCAAGGGCTGTAAAGATTGGAAGGACTGGAATCTTATCTTCTTCAATTTCAGCTGCAAGGTTGTCCGCAAACATACGGGGAATATTTTCAATGAAACCACCGCCTGTGATGTGGGCAATGCCGTTGACCAGCCCTGCTTTTACCAGAGGCAATACCTGCTGGACATAGATACGGGTCGGCTCTAGGAGGACTTCCTTAAGAGCTCTGCCATTGAGCTCTGGCAGCAGAGCGTCGCCAGAAACATCCGCAAAAACGCGACGGACTAGGGAATAACCGTTGGAGTGGATACCGCTAGAAGCTAGGCCGAGGAGAATGTCGCCCTCCTGTACCTTGCTGCCATCAATAATCTGAGACTTCTCCGCAATGCCGACGGCAAAGCCAGCCAGATCATAGTCATCCTCGCCGTACATTCCAGGCATTTCAGCCGTTTCACCGCCAATCAATCCGCAACCAGCCTGGACACAGCCTTTCGCAACACCCGCAACCACCTGCTCCAGCTTGGCTGGCTCATTTTTTCCAGTCGCGATGTAGTCGAGGAAGTAAAGCGGCTCTGCACCTGCTGCAATGATGTCGTTGACGCACATAGCCACGCAGTCCTGACCAATGGTATCATGTTTGTCGTACTGGATAGCTAGCATGAGCTTGGTTCCCACGCCGTCTGTTCCAGATACCAAGACTGGCTCTTTGATATCCAGCTTGGTCAAATCAAACATACCACCAAAGCCACCGAGAGCTCCCATAACGCCCAAACGTTCTGTCCGAGCCACGTGTTTCTTAATCCGCTCAACCACTTCGTAGCCAGCTTCGACGTCAACACCCGATTGGGCATATGCATTTTTTGACATATCAATCTTCCTTCTTAATTATTTGACCTTCTAGAATCAATCAAGTCACTATTTGACCTTTTCGATGTAAAAACTTGTCTGTTCTTCTAAACTCCGCAAATATTCTTCCTCATAGTCATAAAGAGGCGTTGGATACTCACCATCAAAATAAGCTACACATAGTCCTCCATTGGGAGCATCTGTGTCGATACCGATGGCTTCAATCATCCCCTCAAGAGAAAGATAGGTCAGGCTATCTGCTCCAATAATCTCACAGACTTCCTCAACGGTGTGGTTGGCTGAAATCAGTTCCCGACGGGTTTGAATATCGATACCGTAAAAGCATGGATACTTGAGCTCTGGACTACCGATTGCCACATGGACTTCTGCTGCCCCTGCCTCTCGCAAAAGCTGAACAATCCGCCGGCTAGTCGTTCCACGCACGATGGAATCGTCAATCATGACCACACGTTTGCCCTTAACAACCCCAGAAACAGCAGACAACTTCATGCGGACTCCCTGCTCACGGAGCTCCTGGGTTGGTTGGATAAAGGTACGCTGAGTGTACTGATTTTTCACCAAACCCATCTCATTAGGTAAACCGGATTCTTCGGCAAAACCCATAGCCGCGCTGAGAGAAGAGTTTGGCACACCGACCACAATGTCTGCTTCATGTTGAAATTCCTGCGCTAAACGTTTGCCCATATTTTTTCGTGCTGTGTGGACATTGACACCATGAATAGTCGAATCAGGGCGGGCAAAATAGACATATTCCATCGAACAGATAGCCAATTGGGTATCACTTGTATAACTATCATAGTGGATACCCACATCATCGATGATAACAATCTCTCCGGGTTCGACATCGCGGACCCACTCTGCACCGACCACTTCAAAGGCACAGGTTTCGCTAGCAATGACCCAGGCACCATTTTTCATCTTCCCTATAGACAGGGGACGAAAACCATTTGGATCCAGTGCTGCAATCAGCTTGTCCTCCGTCATCAAGAGATAGGCAAATCCACCTTTGACAATGCTCAAGGCCTCCTTGACCTTGCCCATAAAATTAGGATTATGGCTGCGACGAATCAGGTGCATAAGGATTTCAGTGTCCGATGAGGCGTTGAAAATAGCTCCCTGCGCCTCCAGCTCTTTTTTGAGAGAAATGGCATTGGTCAAATTCCCATTATGGGCCAGGCCGAATTCCCCATCATGAAATTTATAAAGGAAGGGCTGGATGTTGCGAATATCCGCCGATCCAGCTGTGGCATAGCGGACATGACCAATAGCTGCGCTCCCTTTCAATCGGTCCAAATCAGCCTGATTTTTAAAGACTTCTGACAAGAGGCCCGTGTCACGATAACCTCTTAGAGTACCTTGATCATTAGAAACAATCCCTGCGCCTTCTTGCCCACGGTGCTGCAAACTGTGGAGACCAAAATAGGTGACTTGAGCGGCTTGAGGATGTCCCCAGATACCAAAAACGCCACATTCTTCATTAAGTGATTTTACTTCGTTCATCGTATTTCCCTAATTATTTTCCAGTAAAATAGCTTACCGCTGCTGCGAAGAGACCTTGATCTTTCTTACCAGGAATATTTTGGAAAAGCCCATCCTCATAGCGTTCAGAGTGTCCCATTTTTCCGATAATTTGACCATTCTTACTTGTGATTCCCTCAATAGCGTGGCTAGAGCCATTCGGATTGTAACGGCTATCCATGGAAGGTTGACCGTCAAAGTCCACATACTGGCTGAAAATTTGTCCATTGTCACGCAAGGTTGCAAATTCCTCATCTGTCACGACAAATTTCCCTTCGCCATGCGATACCGGGATAGCATGAATATCTCCGACCTGCACACCTGCCAACCACGGTGAATTGACATTGGCAATCCGCGTCTCCACCATCTTAGCAACGTGCTGATTGGCATCATTGTAAAAGAGGGTTGGACTGGTTTCATTCGCCTCTTCAAAGTTTCCGTATGGTAAGAGTCCAGATTTGACAAGTGCTTGGAAACCATTACAAATACCGATGATCAGACCGCCTTTTTCGATAAAACTGTCAATAGCTGAGCGAACCTTGGCATTGCGCAAAATAGTCACGATAAACTTAGCTGACCCATCTGGCTCATCTGCCGCAGAAAATCCACCAGCAAAGAAGAGAATATTTGCCTTGTCAATGTTGTCAACCATGGTGTCAACCGACTGCTCAATACTTGCCGCATCCAGCGTCACGAAAGGAACCAATTTGACCTTGGCACCAGCCTGTTCAAAAGCCTTGGCCGAGTCGTATTCCGAATTGGTTCCCGGGAATACTGGAATGTAAACCAATGGCTGATCAACCTTTTCTGTAGCCTTGATAACTGCTTCTGAGGCAACAGCTGGAACTTCCTGCAATTCACTTGCTTGGTCAAATGTTGTTGGATAGACTTCTTCTAATGTCCCTTCAAAAGCCGCTTGCAATTCTGCTCCTGATAAGTTGACACCGTTGACAACCAGTGTAAAGTCAGCTGTCGTTTGACCGATTTTAAGGGCTCTGTCAATTTCCTCTGCTGAAGTAAAGACAAATCCACCCAACTGACCTTTCAAGCTAGTTTCAACTTGCTCTAATTGGACTCTTGCACCCATATGATTTCCAAAGGTCATAAGAGCCAGACTTTCTAAGACACCACCGTACTTGACGGCGCTAGCAGCCGTAATCGAATACTGGCTCTGCAATTTTTCAAAAGTCTCAAAATTAGACTTGATCAAGTCAAAATCAATGTCTACTGATAAGGCTTGACCAGGCAGGTAATAAATATACTGGCCTGCTGCCTTGAACTCAGGTGAGAGAACCTTGCGACTATCCGCAGTCGTTACCCCAAACGCAACCAAGGTCGGCGGAACCGTCAACTCCTCGAAGGTTCCTGACATGGAGTCCTTGCCCCCAATAGATGGTAAACCGATCTGGATCTGCGCCTCAATGGAGCCCAGAAGAGCTGCTACTGGCTGACCAAAGCGCTCCGCTTGCTTGTCCATCCGCTCAAAATACTCCTGATAAGAGAAACGAGCCTTGGACCAGTTGGCACCTGCCGCAACCAAGCGAGCTGTCGCTTCAATAACAGCATAAGCAGCCCCGTGATATGGCGACCACTCCGCTAAATAAGGATGATAGCCTTGGGCCATGACAGATGCTGTGCTAGTGATCCCATTCTGTACCGGTATTTTTTGGACAGAAGCCTCTGTAGGCGTCAACTGATGGCGACCACCGAGTGGATGGTTGACTGTTGACCGACCAACAGAAGAGTCGAAAATGGTCTGTAGCCCTTTTTGACTGGTATGATTGAGATCTGACAGGACAGCTTTCACATCTGTCGCTAGGGTTTCGACAGAGGTTTGACGGCTTTCTGGCAGGTTGACAGCCTTGTCAACAACCTTGGCATCAACCACGACGCGCACACCGTTAGTATCTAGGAAAGCTCGTTCAATATCGACAATTCGTTGACCATTCCAAGTCATCACCAAGTTGGCTTTCTCAGTAACCGTCGCTACAACTACGGCATAAATATTCTCTGTCTCACAGGCTGCGATGAAAGTTTCCACATCTTGAGGACGGACCACGACTGCCATGCGCTCTTGCGACTCAGAAATCGCGATTTCAGTACCATTGAGACCGGCATATTTGAGTGGCACCTTGTCCAAATCAATTTCCAAACCGTCTGCCAATTCGCCGATAGCAACACAGACACCACCCGCACCGAAGTCGTTGGACTTCTTAATTAGACGCGTTACATCGCCATTGCGGAAGAGGCGTTGAATTTTGCGCTCTTCGATGGCATTTCCTTTTTGAACTTCTGCACCAGCTGTTTCAACAGACTCAACCGTCTGAACCTTAGATGATCCTGTTGCACCACCAATGCCGTCACGTCCAGTCTTACCGCCTAGCAAGATTACCACATCTCCTGCAACTGGTTTCTCACGGACTACATTTTCCTTAGGAGCCGCACCGACAACTGCTCCTAGCTCCATTCGTTTGGCTACAAATCCTGGGTGGAAATATTCACGGACATAAGTCGTTGCCAGACCAATCTGGTTGCCGTAAGAAGAATAACCGTGCGCAGCCGTTTTCGAAATAATCTGCTGTGGTAACTTACCCTCTCGCGTCTCAGAAAGAGGTTGTGTAATATCGCCCGCGCCTGAAATCCGCATGGCCTGATAAACGTATGAACGACCAGAAAGCGGATCACGGATGGCACCACCGATACAGGTCGCAGCACCACCAAAGGGTTCAATTTCCGTCGGATGGTTGTGAGTTTCATTCTTAAACATGAGCAACCAAGGCTCTTTGACACCGTCCACATCCACTTCAATCTCGACTGAGCAGGCATTGATTTCGTCCGATACTTCCATATCGTCCAAGCGACCATTGGCACGCTCATAACGACCGAAAATGGTTGCCATGTCCATAAGGGTTTGTGGCTTATCAGACCGCCCTAACTCCTCTCGCATAGCCAAGTATTTGTCATAGGTTGCCTGCAATTGCTTTTGGAATTGTGACGCTGAAAAATCAATGGTGCGCAATTCAGTCTCAAAAGTTGTATGGCGACAGTGATCAGACCAGTAAGTATCCAAGACCTTGAGCTCTGTCTCGGTTGGCACACGGCCGATGGATTTGAAATAGTCCTGAATGAAAAGCAAGTCTGCCACTTCCATGGCTAAACCAACTTCTCGCTTGTAGGCCGCAAAATCTGCTTCCGTATAGGTTTCAAAAAAGTCCAAGGTCGGAATTGTCGCATCAGATACAGAAAATTCCTGAGCCAAAAGAGGTGCATCCATATCCTTAAAGCGAGAATCAACTGGGTTGAGCAAGTATTTCTTAATCGCAGCTAAGTCGTCCTCGGTCACATCTGCATTCAAAATGTAAAGCTGACCTGTATTGACACGAGCATCCTGACGGCTGCCCAAGAGCAAAAGAGCCTCCTGTGCACTCGCTGCTCGCTGGTCAAATTGTCCCGGTAAGGCCTCAATCGCGAAAGAAACTGCCTGATCTAGCTCCAAATCTTGCTCGGTCAAGACCTTATCCGTCACCTGCTCAGTAAAAATATGCTTGACTGCCTGCTCAAACAAGTCTTCTTCCAAGCCAAAGACATCGTAAACCTGCACTAAGCGCAGACTAGACAGACTGTTCAACTGCAAATTGTGGACTAATTCCTTGAGCAAGGCCTCCGCCTTAATCTGAAAATCCGCCTTCTTCTCAACAAAAATCCGTTTCGCCATATCTAAGCTACCAATCCCCTATTTCACTTCCTGCAATTTTGTCAATACCAACTCATAAACATCCGTTAGAGACCCAAGATTTCTCCGGAAAACATCCTTGTCCAGATGATTACCGTCCGCATCCCATAGACGGCAATTATCTGGCGAAAATTCATCCGCCAATAGAATATGACCATCCTTGTCATAGCCGAATTCCAGCTTAAAATCGACCAAGCGCAGACCAATCTGAGCAAACAATTCCTTCAAGAACCCATTGATTCGTCTTGTTTCGTCCTTGATATAGGCAAGATCCTCTGCACTTGCTAAATCCAGAAAAGCAACGTGTTCGTCATTGATAAAAGGATCATCTAAGTCATCGTTTTTATAGTAAAATTCTACAATAGGCGTCGCAAGTTCTAGCCCTTCTTCCACCCCAAAACGTTTGGAAAAAGAACCAGCCGTGACATTGCGCAAGACCACTTCCAGCGGAATGATGTCCACCTTTTTATTGAGCTGCTCGATATCAGACAGGCGTTTGATAAAGTGAGTTGCAATTCCTGCAGCCTCCATCTTTTCAAAAATCAAGGAAGAAATCAGATTGTTGAGTCGCCCCTTGCCAACTACCTCTTCTTTCTTCCCACCATTAAAAGCCGTCGCCTGATCCTTGTAAACCGCCACAATTTGCTGGTCATCCGTCGTTGCGTAAATATCCTTAGCTTTTCCTGAATAGATAAGGTCTGTTTTCATGAGAATGTTCGCCTTTCATAAGATATACTAGTCTATTACTCTATCTTATCAGATAATATTCGTCAATTCAAAGCATAACCTAATCATTTACAAAAAATAAAGAAAAACGCCCGTAAACTACGAACGTTTTTGTTTTTCATCATAAATAAAATCTGCTATATCAGCCAAGGTCTCGAATCGCTCAATGGCAGCATCTGGCACGTCGACACCAAATTCATCTTCCAAATTAAGAACAAATTCCATGACCTCAACTGAATCTTGGGCAATATTGTCCATCAAGGAAGAATCAGGCTGGACAAGAAAGTCCTCTCCCTTCTCCTCTTGAATCATCTCCACAATCTTCTGATAAACTTGCTCTCTAGTCATGATTGTTCTCCACTGGTGAAAATTTGGCCACTGATTTTTCTACTATATTGGCATCCAAAATCTGACGAACCTGCTTTATCGTATAGAAAATAGCTGTTGCATCGCTAGACCCGTGTGCCTTAATAACCGGAGCTTTGAGTCCTAATAAGACCGCACCGCCTGCTGTCTTGTAATCCAAGGCTCCTAGAGCCTTCTTCAAGGTCGGTTTGAGCAAGAGACCACCGATTTTGGCTAGGAAACTACCTGATTTGATAGCACCTGTTAACTGACCGACGATAGACTTAGCCGTTCCTTCAACTGTTTTCAATACAGCGTTTCCCGTGAAACCATCGGTCACAACCACATCAGCAACGCCGTTGAGCAACTCACGCGCCTCCACATTGCCGATAAAGTTGATAGACGGTTCCTGACTGAGAAGAGCAAAAGCCTCTTGATGCACAGGTGTTCCCTTTGTTTCCTCCGTACCATTGTTCAAGAGAGCCACGCGCGGATTCTTGACCCCACGCACATGCTCTGCGTAGAAGGAGCCCATAATCCCATACTGATAGAGGTGATGGGCTGTATTTTCTGCATTGGCCCCCAAATCCATCATATCAAAGCCCTTGCCATCCATAGTCGGCAGAGTGGACATGAGTCCGGGACGATCAATATTCTTAATACGACCGACAACAAAGACACCTGCCGCCAGAAGAGCCCCCGTATTTCCAGCTGATAGCACTGCATCCGCCTGCCCATCCTTAACAGCCTGAGTCGCCAAAACCATAGAAGAGTTTTTCTTGCGACGAATAGCTCGAACTGGTTCATCATCCGAATTGATTTTCTCATCCGTATGGATAATGGTCACTCGCTCCGACGCTGTCAAATAGGGCTTGATTTTAGCCTCATCCCCATAGAGCTGAATTTCAATATCCGAAAATTCCTTGAGGGCCTGATTAACCCCTTCAATGACCGCCTGAGGGGCATGGTCCCCACCCATAGCATCTACTGCAATACGTTTCATCTATCTAGTTCCTTCACTTTAGTCTTAGAGATATTATAGCACGATTTCATCTTTTTTCCTATTATTGAAAATAGCAGATCAAAACAAAATCCCCCTTCTAGCAGCAAGAAAGGGGATAAGATCTTAAAACTCCATCTTTTTAAAATACTTCAATGTCAGATAGGCTAATACCGTCGAATAAACCAAAGTAACCAAAACAGATGCTCCTAATGTTGAAAACAGGCTTGCTCCTTCATACAAGGCATTAATATTACCAGTTGGAAAGAAGCTAGCCAAACCAAATACTGCTAAAATACTTGACCCAAGTGAGTAACCAAAGGCAACTGCCATAGTCGCTCCGACCCCTGAGTACAAGGAAACACAAGCAGCCAGCAAGACACAGACCAACATATCTAGCATACCGCCAAGGATACTTTGAGCAAACCCTGCATTTTCATCCGCCAGATGATCCCAGAAGGTCAAGGTAGCATAATCCAAATAACCAATACGAGTATAGTAATATACCACCATCACCAATAGGAAGATTCCTGTATAAATAAGAACAATCATCACCAGACTCAATACCTTGGCCCAAAAGATGTCCTGACGCTTAATGTCCTTATAGAGAAACATGGTATGGCTATCCGCCTCACCCTTAAAGACCGTATAGGTCAGATAGAAAAGGGCAAGGATAGGTAGAGTAAAGGCATTTGAAGACTTAAATAAACTACTAGTCAAAGCTACAAATGAATAAAGATAACCGTCGCTTACACCAGGCACCATGAAGTTGGAACCTTTTGGTAAAAAGGTTGAAGCCAGAAAAAGAGTCGGAAAGAGGAGGGCAAAGGCAAGGAAAATCTTAGTTTCCTTCCTCTTCCAAACACTGGCAAAAACAGGTTTAAAAATTGCTAACATACTATTCACCTCGACTAAAAATTTCTTTCAAGTGGTTTTGTTTTACATGAAGCTTGCTGATCAAGTTTTGACTAGCTAGGTAGGCTAAGACAGCATTGAGCTCTCCACTATTTGCCTGAGTGGAAATCTCTAGCACATCCCCATCCAGAGTGATTGCCTCTGTCAGATAGGCTGAGAGAGCTTCCTTATCTGCTCTGCTATTGACCTCTACCAAGACACTCGGAGCTGACTGCCCAGCAAACTCATCTGCCAACTGACCTTTTTCGATATAGACATAACGCTCACAGAGAGCTTCCAACTCGCCAAGCTGGTGACTGGAAATCAGCATAGAGATATTGCGTTCCTGTGACCAAGATTTGAGAATATCAATCAACTGTTGGACACCGACAGGGTCCAAGCCCACGAAAGGCTCATCTAAGATAAGGAAGTCTGGCTCTGCTACCATCGCAATAGCCAGAGCTGTCCGCTGTTTCATACCAAATGAGAACCCTTTTGGTTTACGGTTGCGCGCCTCCCACAAGTCTAAGAGCTTGAGAGTCTTTTCAATATTTGGAAACATCTCTGTTCTACCATGCAAGGTCAGGTAAAACTTCAAATTATCAATAACCGACATTTCTGGATAGAAAACAGGGTCAATCATAATCCCAAAATCCTTGAGCAAGTTATCTGCCGTATGAATATCCACACCATTATAGGTAATGCTTCCTGTTGTCGGCTTGAGGGATTTAGCCATTAGTTTCATCAAGGTCGATTTCCCAGCACCGTTTTTACCGATAAGGCCGACGATTTCACCTTTTTTAATCTCCAAACTCACATCTTTTAATGAGTAAAAGTCATTTCCAGCAAATTGTTTTGATAGGTTCTTGATTGTAAGCATTGTTATTCTCTCTTTCTTAGGTATCTTTTAATATTCAATTTTTTCAAAATTCTTGCGTGCCGAACGATAAGCCAATCCAAAATATAACAGAATCAAACCTAGACTAATGGCAAGAGCAAGTCCAAATGGAAACTGTCCAGCTAGTTTGGTCGCATAGGTCTGTGGGAAAGTATAGCGAAAACCATTTAAAAGTGGAGCGATTTGAGCAAAAAGGTTAAAAAGTACCCCAGTCAAGACAGCCATTATGGTTGTTCGCTTGATAGATACTGCCGCTACCAGACTAAGCAAAATCAGATTTAAGCCAATCATCGTCAGGATATAAAGCCAACTATAGGCAGCTTGATTAGCAGGAAGCCAGTGGAAACCATACTGGGGAGCAATGGTAACAACATAAGTCAGGCTAGCGATAAGAACCGTCCCAAAGAAGTAAATCGTATAGACAGTAAAGAGACTGAGCAACTTGGCATGAAGAATGCTGGATTTCTTGATATCCTTGTAAAGAAACAGGATTCCTGAACCAATCTCATCACGAAAGACCGACGATACGATAAAACCCATGATTAAGGCAGGTAAGACCAACTGGAATTGCAACTCCAAAGCCGACACGATAAAGGAAAGCCAACTACTTGCCACATCTGTGTTGATTTGAGCTCCTATACCAGCCAAGCTAGATACTAGCAAGGGCAAGAAGGCAAATGCTAAAAGAATATTCACATCACGTCTTTTAAAAACGGATTGAAATACTGAAGGAAACAGATTCATAATTTAACTCCTTAGGACTACTACTCAATGAAAATCAAATTCAGGCTAGCTCCAAAGGTTTGGGGAACCTTTGGAGGTTGGAAATAGAGCGAACATCGTTCGTGTCTATATGGCGCAGATAGAACTCTGTTACTTTTCATATTTTCAAGTAACAGGCTGAAAACCTCCACTGGAGCTTTTCAGTCATCAAATCAAGTCAACAACGCCTGATTTTGATTTTCGAAGAGTATTGATTTGTATTACAAGAAGAGTATAAACCAAAAGAGCAATAAAAAATGACCACTCTAATGAATGGTCGTTTATTTGTCATGAACGGTAAATATTATGTTTTAACCGTATGTGGCACATGTAGTTCTTGACGGAATCGAAAAGCCTGACTAGTCGTCACCAGTCTAATAGATGGATAGTGTGACAGGATTTTCTGCACATTGGCCAAACCAATCCCTCGCCCTTCTCCCTTACTGGATTTTCCATAAGAAAAGATAGATTTTGTTTGAAGCCGTTCTTCCACTGTACTATTTTCGATGATAAGGATTTTTTCACCTTGGTCTTCAAAATAGGCCACAAGCAGACTCTCCTCAGCTGACAAACTGGCTGCCTCTATGGCATTGTCTAAAAAGATTGATAAGATGGTCACCATATCCAGCAATTCGATTCCTACTGGAGCGGTGCTGGCTTCTTCTATCTCAACGGTCAGCTGAATCCCTCGACTTTGAGCTTCCATCAGCTTAGCAGATAAAATACTTTTCATCGCAGTATTATCCAGATGAGCTAGATTTCCAATATCATAGGCATCTTGATAAAATTTCTGGTCTGTCCCTACTAAAACCGTTTGATAGATAGCCCTGATTTCACTGACATCTTCCTGCTTGATAGCTTCATTCAGACTGACCAAGATATTGGTATAGTCATGTCGAAAACTCCTGATGTCCTTATACAGGCTTTCCACATGCTGACTGTAGTCTTCCAAAGAAGATAATTGAGCATCCTTGACCTCTTGCAATTCCTCACTTAACTGCTCTTTTAACTTGGCATTAAGGAAAAAGAGACTACCGATAAAGTAAGCAAAGTAAATCTTGATAAAATCTAGGACAACCAGACTATCGCCAATACCAAGCGACACTGAAAAGTCCATTTCACCTACCGACTGCCCCAAAACGAGAAACGTATGTACTACCACAACATAGAAAACCATAGAATAAATCAGATTCCTCAGACTCTTTTTAAACTTCGGATAGACAAAAACTTTCTTCATGTGTTGAACATCCATTCCCATCAGACGGATGAAGACACGATAAAACGGAATAAACATCAAGAGTACCACTACAACAAAGATAAAATCTAACCATTCCAGACTCATCTGCCATAGTTGAAAAGTCGTCCATTTGAGATGATAAATCCCAAAGGTTCGCTGAAATAAATCAACCAAGACAAAAGGTGCCAAACCGTAGAACAATGATTGAGACCAAGTCCAAGACCGTTGAAATATCAAAAGATAGACCAAGAAATAAAAGGGTTCAAGGTAAGGAACACTGTCTGGAAAAAGGAGGAATAATCCCGAGAATAGACCTGAGAAAACAAACAATCGCCACCATTTCAGTTCAAGCTGCGTCAGCTGATTAAACAACCTCAGCTTAATAATCCAGTCAATAAAAGACACTAGAAATACTAAACCAATAGCCATCATTTCCCTACCCTTTCCAGCAAACCTTTCAGTTTCATTCGAGAGACCAAGCAAGATTCCTCCTGTTCAAAATACACCATCCGCTCCACAGCATCCACACGAAGAATATTAGCAGGATTGACCACAAAAGCCCGATGGCTCTGGTACAAACGTCCATCCGTTTTTGCAATATCTGACACCTTGCCATAAAACTCCATATGACCTGACTTGGTTGTCAAGACGACCTTATGAGGTGTTGAAGAGGTTTCAAAATACAAAATATCTGAAAACGGCACCTGAATCTGAGAAAACTCACTCTTGAAGACAAAAGAATCATCACTCACTGTCTGGCTGATATGATCGTAAGCATGTTGGAGAACATCCGCCACCGCTTCCTTGAAAGCTGATTCTTCCAGCCCCTTATCAATAAAATCAAGAGCTGACACACGGTACTTATAGGTCAAAGGCATAAATTCCGAATGTGTCGTCACAAAGACAATTACAGCATGTGGATCACGCGTCCGAATCTCCCGTGCAATCTCCATCCCTTTCTTCTCCTCACCTCTAATCTCAATATCTAGGAAAAAGAGCTGATGATTTCCAGTCTCTGTCACAGCCTCCAATAACTGCTGAGGTTTACCAAACACTTCTAAGGTCTTATAGACAACGTCACTCGTTTTTACAGCTTCCTCAATCGCCTGCTCCAACCTAGCTTGTTGCATAAAATCATCTTCCAAGATAAAAATCCGTAACATCTCATCCCCCATTCATGACAAAATAAAGACTGTTCATGACAGCACCAGCTTATTTTCTCTAAAATATCCTATACTAAGATAAATCAAAGAAAGGAGCCTACATGTTCTATATCCTAAAACCATTCTTCTATCCAAACACGATAGAGAGGATTTTAAACAAACTGGAGCAACCCTTCCAAGTCAAACACAAAAAAGATTTTCCCATCGCCCGTCAAATTAACTACTATTTTATCATAAATATCCCTCAAAACATATTCTGGGATGGAATGAAGGTAGCAAAAACCATTCGCCAGCGAGATGACACTGGACAGCTCATCTTGATTGATGAAGAGCCTGACTACCAAGTCTGCTTCCGTAGTCACCTCTCCTTCCTAGCTGTCCTGACACCACACCAAGTCCAAACAGAATTACCGGAATATCTACAAAACAGCCCTCTCCATTGAGAAGGCTGTTCTTATTCTTCTGACTTCATAATCTGCCCCCAAGACGACAAATCATCGATAAATTTCTTGGACTTCAAGTGAATACCGACATATTCCTCATAGAGCTGGTCGATAAAGAGCCGCAACTTCCGTTTCATGTCCGGCTTGATCGAAATGGTTTCTAAATCATCAAAAGAAATGGCCTGAAATTGGTCCAGCAAGTAGGGCACATTGGGGTCCAGATGAGCCCTTCGTTCATCCTTATGATAATGTTGCGGACAGAGAACGCCACTGTATTGATAGGAATAGTCAAAAGGCAGGCCAACTCGGTGACAAAAAGCACACTCGTGAAAATTAAGCCCAATTCCAAACCGCTCCAGCAGTTGAATTTCAAAAATATTGGTCAAAATCTCATAGTCCAAGCCCGATTCCATCAAATCCAAAGTCTTAACCAAAAAGGCAAAGAGCAGCGCATCATGAACCCTATCTTGCAAGGCAGCATCCGCCAAGGCCATCAAATAAGTTGCGTAGCTGAGCTTGAAAATATCCCCATTGATTTCCTTGAAGAGCTGAACCTGATGAAAATCCTCGATATAGCACAAACCCTCTTCTTTGATTTTGACAATAAAATCCGCATAGGTCAAGGGCTGAATAGCCGCAACCAACTTGGACTTAGAGGCATGTTTCACGAAAAACATCCGCTTGCCAGCCTGTTCCGTAAAAATCTTGACCAACTTGTCATCTTCTCGATAATTGCGATTATAAAGGACTAATCCCCTTGTCTCAATTCGCTCCATTTTCTTCTAAAAACTCTTTTAGACGGACCATGGCTGTTTGGATAGACTCCATGCTGGCTGCATAGGAAATCCGCACATAGCCCTCACCATATTGACCGAAAGCCGCACCCGGAATAAAGGCCACCGCCTTTTTCTGGGCAAATTCCTGTAAGAAGCTAAAGGAATCTTGACTATAGCCCGCAGGAATTTTCGCAAAAATGTAAAAGGCGCCATCTGGCTTGATAATCTTAAAGCCCAACTCCGTCATCTTCTCGATAATATAATCCCGACGCTTGATGTACTCCGCTCGCATCGGTAGAGCATCATCCTTACCATTTTTCAAAGCCTCAACCGCACCGTACTGCATAGCTGTCGATGCCGCTGTCACCAAGTACTGGTGGCTCTTGATAATCTGCGCAATAATAGGCGCCTGACTCATGATTAAACCAATCCGCCATCCCGTCATAGCATGGGATTTGGACAGACCTTGAATGAGAATGGTCTGCTCAGGCAAAAACTCCGCAATCGACGTATGAGGCTGACCTGTGTAGGTCAATTCAGCATAAACCTCATCAGACAAGACAAAGATTGGGTATTTGCGCAAAACATCTGCAAAGGCCGCAATCTGTTCACGTGAATAGGTCACACCAGTCGGATTAGCAGGATAGTTGAGAATGACCGCCTTGAGCTTGTCTCCCTGCTCGATAATGGCTTGTTCCAGCATCTCTGGTGTCAATACAAAATCATTGGCCGTCGTATCAATTTCCACAATATCTGCCCCGACCA
This sequence comes from Streptococcus suis, assembly GCA_024583055.1. Classification (NCBI taxonomy): domain Bacteria; kingdom Bacillati; phylum Bacillota; class Bacilli; order Lactobacillales; family Streptococcaceae; genus Streptococcus; species Streptococcus suis. The sequence goes on along the minus strand of CP102145.1, from coordinate 1,513,240 downwards.
TATTAACAATCGGCTCATAACCAGGATAAGCTGGCGCAGGCAAGAGCACCGTATCTCCAGCTTCTAAGATAGCCACCAAGCTAGCCGACAAAGCCTCTGTCGCTCCAATAGTTGACAGGATTTCTGTTTCTGGATTGTAGGACAGATTGTACTTTTCAAATACAAATTCCGCTGCCGCCTGACGCAATTCCAAAAGACCTGCCATACCAGTATAATAACTCTTGTTGTCATCAATGGCCGCCTTAGCCGCTTCCTTGACATGGTCTGGCGTCGTAAAATCAGGCTCGCCCAGCGTTAATTTCAAAACTCCAGGAATATGAGAAATCGACTGATCAAACTGACGAATCATAGACACTTCAATTCGATTGAGATTTTTATTAAAACGATCTAATAAATTCATACATTCACCTCAAAAAGATATAGATTTATTATAATACATTTCCAGCAGAATGAACAGAAAAAAAGAAGAGAAGCTTGCGCTCCCCTTTACCATCATTATCTTTTATGTGATTCAAACAGCGGTGACAGCGGACGTTTTTCATGGATACGAATAATCGCTTCCGCCAACAAATGCGCTATAGAAATCTGCTCAATCTTATCAATCAAACGGTCTTGTGGAATCTCAATGGTATCCAAGACAACCAGTTTCTCTATGGCTGACTTACTGATATTATCCATAGCAGGTCCAGACAAGACAGGGTGGGTACAAGATGCATAGACAGCTGTTGCACCAGCTTCGGCCAGAGCATCTGCCGCATGGCAAATTGTTCCTGCCGTATCAATCATATCATCAATCAAGATACAGGTCTTGCCCTTAATATCACCGATGATATTCATAACCTCAGAAGTATTCATCTTATCGACACTACGGCGCTTATCAATAATGGCAATCGGTGTTTTCAAGAATTGGGCCAACTTCCGTGCACGGGTCACACCACCATGGTCTGGAGATACAACCACATAACCATCTCCCATCATGCCACGACGCTCAAAATAATCTGCAATCAAAGGCGCACCCATCAAATGGTCGACCGGAATATCAAAGAAACCTTGAATTTGTGCCGCATGGAGGTCAATGGTCAAGAGACGATTTACACCTGCGGTCTCTAACATATTAGCTACTAGTTTTGACGTAATTGGCTCACGAGAACGAGCCTTACGGTCCTGGCGTGCATAACCATAGTATGGCACCACAACGTTAACTGACTCAGCAGAAGCCCTCTTCAAGGCATCTACCATAATTAAAATCTCCATCAAGTTATCATTTACAGGAGAACTTGTTGATTGAAGGATGTACACATGGCTACCACGAATCGATTCTTCGATATTTACCTGGATTTCACCATCAGAAAATTGACGAACACTTGACTTCCCTAAAGGAATTCCCATTTCTTTTGCTACTTCAGCTGCAAGCTTTTGATTGGATGATAAAGCAAACAACATTAAGTCAGAAAACGCCATGACTGCCTCCTAAAAATTTCTACTTATCTATTTTAAACCTTTTTTCTCCATTTTTCAAATAAAAATAGAACGCCTCCAATAGACGTCCTATGAAATTTTAATTTGGATAAATGTAGCCAGCAATTCCTGAGGAGCTAGCATTAAACCAGCCACGGAAATTACTTACATAACGATTACCGTTAAAGTTTGATTCCATTACCTGAATTTCAGATCCATTTACAGCTGTTACTACTGCAACGTGACCATAGTAAGAATTGGTCCATACTGCAACTGCGCCAACTTGTGGTGTCGAACCAGTTCTGAAACCAGCTGCCGCTGCAGAACCAAGCCATTGACCACCATTACCCCAGTAGTTTCCTACCCAAGGAGCAATCTGTTTAACACCCCATGTACATTCACCAACAGGATAAGTATTACCTGCAGAGTAAGTAACAACTGGTGTGGCAACCGTTGTCGCTTCAGCAGCCGGTGTAGCTGCCGCAACTGCTGGAGCAGGAGCCGGTGTAGCTTCCTGTGCTTGAGCTGGCGTCTCTGCCGCAGGAGTTGCAGGAGCTGGTGTAGCAGCTGCAACAGTATTAGAAATAACTGGCGCTACAGCCTGTCTTTGTTTAGCCGCAAGCTCAGCTTGACGAGCCTGATAAGCTGCTTGCTCTTCAGCCGCCTTACGCGCTGCTTCTTCAGCAGCTGCTTTTTGAGCAAGCAAAGATGCTTTTTCATTTTCAGCAGTTGCTTTTTCAGCAGCCAAGTTCAATTGAGCTGCTTTCAAAGATGCTTCTTGTGTTTTCAACTCAACCGCTGCATCTTCTAATTTTTGCTTGTTAGCATATACAACGTTAATCGCTTCTTGGTTAGCAATTTGTTTTTCTTCAATAGCTTCTTTATCTAATTTTTGTTGTTCCAACATACGTTTGTTTGCCGAAACAATTTCACGCATAGCGTTAACACGAGATACTGCATCAACGAGCGATTTTGAATCCAATACAGTATTGATATAGCTAGTTGCAGAACCATTTACTTGAGCACTACGAGCTTGCTCTTTTAAGACACCATCACGTGAAACAATATCCGCAGACAGACGCTCAATTTCAGCGCTCAATTGAGCAGATTCTTCTTCTAACCGTTCATTTTCTGCATTCAATGCATCCTGTTCTGCATAGATGGCATTGACTTTTCCTTGAAGTGCTTCAACCTCTGCTTGTGCTGAAGCTTGTTGAGCTGCAATCGAATTTATTTTCTCATCTTGAGCGGCAATTTTACTATCAGTATCATTTGCACTGATTGTCGCTACATTACCTACTTGAGAAAGAACGATCGTGCTCAAAAATAGTGTAGCAATTACTTGTTTCTTCATATTGCAAGATACTCCTCTATACTTTCTGACTTCTATTATTCTATCACAAAAAATGCGCCCTAATATTACGCGTTTATTACACTTTTATGTCTTAACTGTGATGGAAAAAAATCGGCCTAGCCATGGATAAATAAATATAAAAATCAGAGTATTGATAATCAGAGTTGGAAGTAAATGATAGAAGAGAAAAATGAAAATAGACAGATGAGATAAGCTAAACACTCGTGCCAAAAGAAAGCCAATCATTTCAAAAAAGAAAATCATGACAAACTGCATCATAAGCAAGGTCCCAAATTTCCAAGATAACTTATCACTAAAATAATAAACGAAATACAAGAGAACTGGGAATAATACCGTAGCTACACCAATAAGATCTAAGTAATAAATATCAAAAAGAAAACCTAAAATAGCCACTGGAAGAACTGTCTGAGAAAAACGACATTGCAAACTAACATACAAGGCATAGAAAAAAAGAAGATAGGAACTCGCTGACAAAAATCCCGGTAAAAAATTTGTATACAAGAGGGCTAGTTGCCCATCCAATAGAAAAATAAGCACAGATAAACTTAGGAGTAGAATAGGAAACCATTTATTTCTCATATTATTTACCAACCATTAACACCGAATATAGATTGGAAAAATCAGCCGCAGGTGAGACAAATACAGATTTTTCACTGCTACTTGCATTTTCCTGCACAGACTGAACCTTCCCCACTGGCAGATTTGCCGGCACAGTTCCACCAAAATCGCTCGTCACAACCTGACTCCCTACCTTTATCTCCCTTTCTTCATTCAACTGCGAAATGATAAAGCTATTTGATTCAACATCATAACCAGATAGAATACCATAAACCGAGTCAGATCCCAGAATAATCTTGACGGGCACTTTTAACTCAAAAGAGTCATTCGTAAACAAGGAAACTACTGAACTAGTCGACGTCATATCTGAAACAAAACCAATCAAACCATTATTTGACAATACCAAACTGTTTAAGGTTATTCCATCATTTTCCCCCATATCGACCGTTAGGGTCTGGTTCCAAGCCATTGGCGAACGAGAAACAACCATAGCAGCTGTAAAATCTAAGCTAGAATACTCCTCCTTCATAGCAAGATTCTTTCTCAAGTTTTCGTTTTCTTTCACCAAACTTTCATTCTGTGATTGAACATTCCCAAGTGTCATAATTGAAGATTTAAGGTCACTATTTTCATGGTAACTGGCAAATAAGTCTTCTACAATATTCTTCTGTCGCGCTAAGGATTGAAAAGGCCAACCAACAAACCGATGAACAGTTGAAAGTCCATTAGTAACGACTGAAAATCCATTAATTATATTGACCCTCGTCGAAAGAAAAAGCAAAGAAAACGATATAATTACAACTGAAAGAGCGTATAAGAGATAGCGAAAAAATTTATTCATGACTGTTCACCCAATTTGTGTAAAATAAAAAGAGATTATCTAACGATATCTCTTTACTACGGAGAATAAGGGATTCGAACCCTTGCGCCAGTTACCCGACCTAACGATTTAGCAAACCGTCCTCTTCAGCCTCTTGAGTAATTCTCCTTAATAACGAATGAAATGGGCACGAGTGGAATCGAACCACCGACCTCACGCTTATCAGGCGTGCGCTCTAACCATCTGAGCTACGCGCCCAAGATGATCTTGGGTAATGGCGCGAGACGGAATCGAACCGCCGACACATGGAGCTTCAATCCATTGCTCTACCAACTGAGCTACCGAGCCAAAAGGAGGATGTGGGATTCGAACCCACGCACGCTTTTACACGCCTGACGGTTTTCAAGACCGTTCCCTTCAGCCGGACTTGGGTAATCCTCCATGAATATGGACCTTGTAGGACTTGAACCTACGACCGCTCGGTTATGAGCCGAGAGCTCTAACCAGCTGAGCTAAAGGTCCAGCAAACAAGATAAAAATAGCGGCGAAGGGGATCGAACCCCCGACCTCCCGGGTATGAACCGGACGCTCTAGCCAGCTGAGCTACACCGCCAAAATAACATCGGGAAGACAGGATTCGAACCTGCGACACCTTGGTCCCAAACCAAGTACTCTACCAAGCTGAGCTACTTCCCGTTATCACTAAAAATAAAGCTCCCCTAATGAAGCATTAAGCGAGTCATGCACCCTAGAGGATTCGAACCTCTAACCGCCTGATTCGTAGTCAGGTACTCTATCCAGTTGAGCTAAGGGTGCTTCCTATAATACGTCCATGCCGAGGACCGGAATCGAACCGGTACGATGTTGCCATCGCAGGATTTTAAGTCCTGTGCGTCTGCCTGTTCCGCCACCCCGGCCTCTCAAAGCGAACGACGGGATTCGAACCCGCGACCCCCACCTTGGCAAGGTGGTGTTCTACCACTGAACTACGTTCGCAACCTATTCAGTTAATGCCGGCTACATGACTTGAACACGCGACCCTCTGATTACAAATCAGATGCTCTACCAACTGAGCTAAGCCGGCTTACTATTATCCTTATGCGGGTTAAGGGACTTGAACCCCCACGCCCGAAAGCGCCAGATCCTAAATCTGGTGCGTCTGCCAATTCCGCCAAACCCGCATATGACTCGTGCTGGGCTCGAACCAGCGACCCATTGATTAAAAGTCAATTGCTCTACCAACTGAGCTAACGAGTCGAAAATATGATGCAAACTCTGTTTGCTCTATTTCCAACTTCAAATAGTCTCCCAGACTATTTGAACGGTCCCGACGGGAATCGAACCCGCGATCTTCGCCGTGACAGGGCGACGTGATAACCGCTACACTACGGGACCTATCTGTACTCAAGCTAAAATCCTAGTGAAAAAGATAAACTTCCTAGAGCCATTGACTCTGCGTCAGTTTCCTATTTTCAGACGGATTTCTTAACGCTTTTAGTAACATGATATGGGAGTTAACGGGATCGAACCGCTGACCCTCTGCTTGTAAGGCAGATGCTCTCCCAGCTGAGCTAAACTCCCAAATGGAATCATCTGATTCCTATGCGCTAAGCGACTACCGTATCTAACAGGGGGCAACCCCCAACTACTTCAGGCGTTCTAGGGCTTAACTGCTGTGTTCGGCATGGGAACAGGTGTATCTCCTAGGCTATCGTCACTTAACTTCTGTTGAATGGAATTGTACTCGGACTAAAATCCTAGTGAAAAAGATAAACTTCCTAGAGTCTACAGACTCTGCGTCAGTTTCCTATTTTCTTACGGATTTTGTAACGCCCTCGTTACTTCACTTTATCCACTCAAAATTGAATATCTATATTCTAACAAGAAACAACCACGCTGTCAATATTGACTTCGTTGAATTTTACTGTAATTGTATTCGAACTAAAAAGCTAGTGATTTAGATAAATCGCCTTGAAGTCTAACTGACTTCCGCGTTGATTTCCTAAAATCATACGCTTTTCTTAACGTTCTCATTACTTACTTTGGATAAGTCCTCGAGCGATTAGTATTGGTCCGCTACATGTGTCGCCACACTTCCACTTCCAACCTATCTACCTGATCTTCTCTCAGGGCTCTTACTGACATAAAGTCATGGGAAATCTCATCTTGAGGTGGGTTTCACACTTAGATGCTTTCAGCGTTTATCCCTTCCCTACATAGCTACCCAGCGATGCCTTTGGCAAGACAACTGGTACACCAGCGGTAAGTCCACTCTGGTCCTCTCGTACTAGGAGCAGATCCTCTCAAATTTCCTACGCCCGCGACGGATAGGGACCGAACTGTCTCACGACGTTCTGAACCCAGCTCGCGTGCCGCTTTAATGGGCGAACAGCCCAACCCTTGGGACCGACTACAGCCCCAGGATGCGACGAGCCGACATCGAGGTGCCAAACCTCCCCGTCGATGTGAACTCTTGGGGGAGATAAGCCTGTTATCCCCAGGGTAGCTTTTATCCGTTGAGCGATGGCCCTTCCATACGGAACCACCGGATCACTAAGCCCGACTTTCGTCCCTGCTCGAGTTGTAGCTCTCGCAGTCAAGCTCCCTTATACCTTTACACTCTGCGATTGATTTCCAACCAATCTGAGGGAACCTTTGGGCGCCTCCGTTACCTTTTAGGAGGCGACCGCCCCAGTCAAACTGCCCGTCAGACACTGTCTCCGATAGGGATAACCTATCCGGGTTAGAGTAGCCATAACACAAGGGTAGTATCCCAACAGCGCCTCCTCCGAAACTGGCGTTCCGGAATCATCGGCTCCTACCTATCCTGTACATGTGGTACAGATACTCAATATCAAACTGCAGTAAAGCTCCATGGGGTCTTTCCGTCCTGTCGCGGGTAACCTGCATCTTCACAGGTACTAAAATTTCACCGAGTCTCTCGTTGAGACAGTGCCCAAATCATTACGCCTTTCGTGCGGGTCGGAACTTACCCGACAAGGAATTTCGCTACCTTAGGACCGTTATAGTTACGGCCGCCGTTTACTGGGGCTTCAATTCAGATCTTCGCTTGCGCTAAACCCTCCTCTTAACCTTCCAGCACCGGGCAGGCGTCACCCCCTATACATCATCTTACGATTTAGCAGAGAGCTGTGTTTTTGATAAACAGTTGCTTGGGCCTATTCACTGCGGCTGCCTTTAAGACAGCACCCCTTCTCCCGAAGTTACGGGGTCATTTTGCCGAGTTCCTTAACGAGAGTTCTCTCGCTCACCTGAGGCTACTCGCCTCGACTACCTGTGTCGGTTTGCGGTACGGGTAGAGTATGATACAACGCTAGAAGATTTTCTCGGCAGTGTGACGTCACTAACTTCGCTACTAAACTTCGCTCCCCATCACAGCTCAATGTTACAGATACAAGCATTTGACTCATATCACACCTCACTGCTTAGACCGGCACTTCCAATCGCCGGCTTTAGTTAGCCTACTGCGTCCCTCCATCACTTCATACTCTAGTACAGGAATATCAACCTGTTGTCCATCGGATACACCTTTCGGTCTCTCCTTAGGTCCCGACTAACCCAGGGCGGACGAGCCTTCCCCTGGAAACCTTAGTCTTACGGTGGATGGGATTCTCACCCATCTTGCGCTACTCATACCGGCATTCTCACTTCTATACGCTCCAGCGCTCCTCACGGTACACCTTCATCGCCTATAGAACGCTCTCCTACCATACCACATTGTGGTATCCACAGCTTCGGTAATATGTTTTAGCCCCGGTACATTTTCGGCGCAGGGTCACTCGACTAGTGAGCTATTACGCACTCTTTGAATGAATAGCTGCTTCTAAGCTAACATCCTAGTTGTCTGTGCAACCCCACATCCTTTTCCACTTAACATATATTTTGGGACCTTAGCTGGTGGTCTGGGCTGTTTCCCTTTCGACTACGGATCTTAGCACTCGCAGTCTGACTGCCGACCATAAATCATTGGCATTCGGAGTTTATCTGAAATCAGTAAACCGAGATGGCCCCCTCATCCAAACAGTGCTCTACCTCCAAGATTCTTAATGTCGACGCTAGCCCTAAAGCTATTTCGGAGAGAACCAGCTATCTCCAAGTTCGTTTGGAATTTCTCCGCTACCCACAAGTCATCCAAGCACTTTTCAACGTGCCCTGGTTCGGTCCTCCAGTGCGTCTTACCGCACCTTCAACCTGCTCATGGGTAGGTCACATGGTTTCGGGTCTACGTCATAATACTAATGCGCCCTATTAAGACTCGGTTTCCCTACGGCTCCGTCTCTTCAACTTAACCTCGCATCATAACGTAACTCGCCGGTTCATTCTACAAAAGGCACGCTCTCACCCATTAACGGGCTCGAACTTGTTGTAGGCACACGGTTTCAGGTTCTATTTCACTCCCCTTCCGGGGTGCTTTTCACCTTTCCCTCACGGTACTGGTTCACTATCGGTCACTAGAGAGTATTTAGGGTTGGGAGATGGTCCTCCCAGATTCCGACGAGATTTCGCGTGTCTCGCCGTACTCAGGATACTGCTAGGTATAAAGACTATTTCGACTACGAGGCTGTTACTCTCTTTGGCGACCCTTCCCAGAATCTTCGTCTATACTCTTTAAGTCCACATTGCAGTCCTACAACCCCGAAGAGTAAACTCTTCGGTTTGCCCTTCTGCCGTTTCGCTCGCCGCTACTAAGGCAATCGCTTTTGCTTTCTCTTCCTGCAGCTACTTAGATGTTTCAGTTCACTGCGTCTTCCTTCTACTAGTCTTAACAACTAGTGATGACAGGCATCAACCTGCCGGGTTCCCCCATTCGGACATCTCTGGATCTACGCTCACTTACAGCTCCCCAAAGCATTTCGTCGTTTGTCACGTCCTTCATCGGCTTCTAGTGCCAAGGCATCCACCGTGCGCCCTTATTAACTTAACCTTATTAACCTAATTTTTTCAAAAATTAGAAATTGTACTCAGACTAGAAAACTAGTGATTTAGATAAATCCTCTTGTAGTCCTAAGACTACTGCGATGATTTCCTAAAATCATACGTTTTCTTTAACGTCTTCGTAACTTAATTAAACTCATTAAATATTCACAGCGTTTTCGGTTTATTTTCTTGTTACTATTTCTATATGTACTTTCATACATAAAGGAATGTTTGATAGATATTCAATTTTCAATGGACAAGTTTAACAACTTCCGTTGTTAATGGAGCCTAGCGGGATCGAACCGCTGACCTCCTGCGTGCAAAGCAGGCGCTCTCCCAGCTGAGCTAAGGCCCCGTACACCTTATGTGTCTTGGGTAGGTTTTTAACAAAACCTCTCAAAATTAAAGAAGACTAACGTACAGGTTCCTTATCCTTAGAAAGGAGGTGATCCAGCCGCACCTTCCGATACGGCTACCTTGTTACGACTTCACCCCAATCATCTATCCCACCTTAGGCGGCTGGCTCCTAAAAGGTTACCTCACCGACTTCGGGTGTTACAAACTCTCGTGGTGTGACGGGCGGTGTGTACAAGGCCCGGGAACGTATTCACCGCGGCGTGCTGATCCGCGATTACTAGCGATTCCGACTTCATGTAGGCGAGTTGCAGCCTACAATCCGAACTGAGACTGGCTTTAAGAGATTAGCTTGCCGTCACCGACTTGCGACTCGTTGTACCAGCCATTGTAGCACGTGTGTAGCCCAGGTCATAAGGGGCATGATGATTTGACGTCATCCCCACCTTCCTCCGGTTTATTACCGGCAGTCTCGCTAGAGTGCCCAACTAAATGATGGCAACTAACAATAGGGGTTGCGCTCGTTGCGGGACTTAACCCAACATCTCACGACACGAGCTGACGACAACCATGCACCACCTGTCACCTCTGCTCCGAAGAGAAACCCTATCTCTAGGGCGGTCAGAGGGATGTCAAGACCTGGTAAGGTTCTTCGCGTTGCTTCGAATTAAACCACATGCTCCACCGCTTGTGCGGGCCCCCGTCAATTCCTTTGAGTTTCAACCTTGCGGTCGTACTCCCCAGGCGGAGTGCTTAATGCGTTAGCTGCGGCACTGAGTCCCGGAAAGGACCCAACACCTAGCACTCATCGTTTACGGCGTGGACTACCAGGGTATCTAATCCTGTTCGCTCCCCACGCTTTCGAGCCTCAGCGTCAGTTACAGACCAGAGAGCCGCTTTCGCCACCGGTGTTCCTCCATATATCTACGCATTTCACCGCTACACATGGAATTCCACTCTCCCCTTCTGCACTCAAGTTTGACAGTTTCCAAAGCGTACTATGGTTAAGCCACAGCCTTTTACTTCAGACTTATCAAACCGCCTGCGCTCGCTTTACGCCCAATAAATCCGGACAACGCTCGGGACCTACGTATTACCGCGGCTGCTGGCACGTAGTTAGCCGTCCCTTTCTGGTAAGATACCGTCACTGTGTGAACTTTCCACTCTCACACACGTTCTTCTCTTACAACAGAGCTTTACGATCCGAAAACCTTCTTCACTCACGCGGCGTTGCTCGGTCAGGGTTGCCCCCATTGCCGAAGATTCCCTACTGCTGCCTCCCGTAGGAGTCTGGGCCGTGTCTCAGTCCCAGTGTGGCCGATCACCCTCTCAGGTCGGCTATGTATCGTCGCCTTGGTGGGCCTTTACCCCACCAACTAGCTAATACAACGCAGGTCCATCTCATAGTGAAGCAGTTGCTCCTTTCAAGCATCTACCATGCGGTAAATACTGTTATGCGGTATTAGCTATCGTTTCCAATAGTTATCCCCCGCTATGAGGCAGGTTACCTACGCGTTACTCACCCGTTCGCAACTCATCCAGAAGAAGCAAGCTTCCTCCTTCAGCGTTCTACTTGCATGTATTAGGCACGCCGCCAGCGTTCGTCCTGAGCCAGGATCAAACTCTCATTAAAATTAGTTTGTCCGACTAAGCACTCTGGCTTATCCGTTTATTGTTTTTTTGTCATTGACGATTTATATTGCTATAAATCACCCTGCACGTTTGGTTCGTCTTCTTTAATTTTCAAAGGTCTTGTCGTCGCTTGCGACAACTATATCAGTATATCACATCCCTGATTTCCTGTCAACTACTTTTTGAAACTTTTTTTCGTTTCTGCTTCGCCAACAGTCCCTCGCGAGACAACTTCATTATTCTATCATCTATTACTAATACTGTCAATAACTTTTTAAAAATTTTTTTGAAAAAATAAGCCGGTCATGTGACCAGCTTAGTAATTAGCGTGTTGGAACGTAATTTAGTTCATCTTTATGTTCTGCAAGGAAGTCTCCGAGCTCTGACTCAGGGATTTCGCGGAGGTAGAGGTTGGCACGAATGGTTACGTCATCTTCACGACAAGTTGAGAGAACCAGGTAGTTGTCTGATGCTTTAATCTCAATATTATCATTTTTTGCTACTGCACCTTCACGAACTGCCGTCAACTGCTCTTCGAACTGTTGGTCGCTATCGAAACTTGTGCGATAGAAGGCTGTCGACTCATGAACAATAATCATGAAAGCGGCCTGATAGTAATGAACTTTTTCCGGAGTACGGACGACAACATAGGGATGGGCATCAAAGTAGGCCTGATCATCGTAGAAGTTGACATCGTTAAACATACGGCTATCTGGTACTTGAGAGCCACGAGCGTGACCAAAGAGCCAGGTCAACTTGTCACTAAAGTCTGTTTTGTTGTCCATATCCATGAAGACAGTGCCCATATATGGATCTTGCCCAGAACCATCAAACAGTTTTGATAGATAGGTCTCGTTATCACCACTATAGACAACTGGCTCATCGAGATTTGTCCCCGGAGCATAAACGTAACCAATGGTATCTGGGTTGACTCCTTTCAGACCATCGAACTGCTCTTTTAGTGCTGCCTTTTCTTCCTCTGAAATCTGGTAGGTAGCTGCAGTAGACGATGATGTCGCCTGCTGACTTGAGTTCGGCTGGCTGTTTACTGATGAGGTAGTATTATTGCCACCTTGAAAAAAGAAAAATGCTGAAATAGCAATTCCTGCAACTGCCAATAGGCCTAGGAGGGCAGGAAGTAGTTTATTTGTTTTTTTTCTTGAATTTCTCATGTTTCACCTTAAAAAATAAAGTTGCCCTGAGGCAACTTTATATATGATAGCTTAAGCTAATTATTTAGCTGCGCTTGTTTTTGGAAGTGTTTTAGTACCAGTTGCTGTTTTAGCTGCTGCTACAGGTTTAGCTGCTGGCTTCACTTCTTTATCGGTTACAGAATTACCATAAACATAACCTTTGCCGTTTTCGTCAATTCCACCTTTCAAGTTGGTACCTTGTGCAGTTGGAGCTGTTGCTGGTTTGGCGATGATAGTCGCTTCTCCGTTCGCATCTTTTAGAACATCGTAAATCAAATCAGATGTTTGTGACGGTGCGGTCACAGATTCTCCTTTTTGAGTGATTTCAACTGTTCCATCTGCTAGGAATTTATCAATATCTAATGTAGGTTTTTCAGGCGCATAAACACCTCCAAGAGCAGCATGATTCTCTGTATCTACAGTAGTTCCATTTTCAAGAGCAAATGCTGGTGCTGCTGCAACCAATGCTGCAACTGTAGCCAAAGTTACGAATGTTTTTTTCATGATAAAAAACTCCTTTTGTTTTTCTTTTATTTTATTACTGCCTCTGCAGATACCTATATTATAAGATGTTTTTTTATCTATGTCAAGAGTTTTTTTAAAAAAATTTAAGGATTTTTTAAAACGCACATTGTCAAGTCAAGTGCAACAAGTTCATTGGTAACTAGAGTTCCAGAGGTTAAGCTGTCTGGGCTAGCCCAAACAGAAATTTCGAGGATTGGTATTGAAGAAGTCGTCTGGGGCGCTCATTGATGGCAGTGATATAACTTTCTAGTTCTTCAGAGGTTAGTGAATTAAGTGAGACTCCTTTAGGGACATATTCTCTGAGGAGACCATTGAAGTTCTCGTTTGTGCCTCTCTCATGTGAAGAATAAGGATGTGCAAAGTAAACATCAACGGCTTCCAAGTCTGAGAGTAAACTAAACTCCGCACCATTATCTGCTGTGATGGATGCAATAGGATACAGACTGGTGAGATGCCTTACAGCACTATTAATGGTGTGGGACTGTTTGTCTTCTAGCTTAACGCCCAGTGCATAGCGAGTCTGGCGCTCTACCAAGGTCAAAATAACTGCTTCACCTTTGGTTTTCTTGCCAAGAACTAAATCAATCTCCCAATGCCCAAATTCAGAACGGTCATTGATACACTCTGGACGCTCTTCGATAGACTTACCTAAAGTCTTCCGATTCGTCTTCGTGACTTTCTTAGAACGTTTTCTGATACAAACCATCTTAGGCAAATCGATTGGTTTAATAGCTAACAGCCCCTCTTTGATATAACGATAAATCGTTTTGGTAGAGGGGACGACTTCTTCAGGATGGCTTGCTTTATAAGTCTGAACAAAACTATCTACGCTATGGAGACGGACGTTAGCTTTCAAGGCATCTCCTAATTGTTCAATGAACCTAGCGGAGCAGTCATTCAACTTGAGATAAGAACAATTTCGGCGATTAGTTTCATAGACACGTTGTCCACTATCAGCGAAATAGGCGCTGTAATAAGTTCGTTTCCCATTTTTATCCTGTACCTGATTTACTGAACCACGTTTGATTTCTCGGCAGATTGTAGACCGGTGACGACCCATAAGCCGAGCGATTTCAATTGGTTTCTTTCCCATTTTAAGATAAGCAGCAATTTCACCACGTTCTGTGGCTGAGAGATGAGAATAGGATGAGTTTCTGGTAGAATGAGTGTTGGACATGTTCATCTGCTTTCTATACTGAGTTGGGGAATTCTAGTATATCAGACGAACATGTCTTTTTGTTGCACTTCATTTTACAACGCGGGGAATATTTTTAGAAAGTTATTTGTGATTATTTGATATGGATGGATAGGGTGTAACTATGACAACTATATTGAGTGATTTACCTTACTAAAAAGAAAGACTGTTTTCTTATCTTAAATTATCTTTTGGCTTTATAGTTGTTCTTGATTAAGCTCCGGTTTCTGATTGACTGCGGAGCTGGGCGATGGTTGTGAGGGGGAGTGCTGTCAATTCTGCTATATCTTCGTCTGACATGTGCTTAGTAAGCATATTGCGTGCTATCGAATAGCTGGCTTGAAGTTGACCTTCCTCTCTGCCTTCTTCGCGACCTTCTTCGCGACCTTCTTCACGACCTTCTTCTCTTGCCCAGTAGATTCTACTATGATTAACTTCTAGAATGTCTAATTCGTCATTGAACATGGCTTGTTCCTCAACTATTGGTTAGTAGCTCGCCTTGGAGCTCGTGAATTTGGGACAGGGAAAGACCCGTACTTTGGGCAATGAGCTCTGGAGATAGGTTGGCTGACAATAAATTGCGTGCTATCGAATAGCTGGCTTGAAGTTGACCTTCTTCACGACCTTCTTCGCGACCTTCTTCTCTTGCCCAGTAGATTCTACTATGATTAACTTCTAGAATGTCTAATTCGTCATTGAACATGGCTTGTTCCTCAACTATTGGTTAGTAGCTCGCCTTGGAGATCGTGAATTTGGGACAGGGAAAGACCCGTACTTTGCGCAATGAGCTCTGGGGATAGATTGGCTGACAATAAATTGCGTGCTATCGAGTAGCTGGCTTGTTGTTGTCCTTCTTCACGACCTTCTGCTCTGCCTTCTTCTCTACCTTCTTCTCTTGCCCAGTAGATTCTACTATAATTAACTTCTAGAATGTCTAATTCGTCATTGAACATGGCTTGTTCCTCCTTACTCCAGCTGGCGAAGTCTAGGGCATGCTCGGCTTGGTGGATGATTTTATCTAGAGGAGCTGTAAATTCTCGGTTCCCAAAAAATTCAAACCATTTCTTAAGCTGGTTTTTATCGAAAGTTTCGGGCTGGTATTTGTCCAACTCTAGAAAAGCCATTTTGAGCAAGCTGTGGTCCTTGGGACTATCCTTTAGCTTGATGGTTAGTTCTTGATTAGTGGTTTCTTCTCGAATGGAGAAGATATGAAAGGCCTTATCGTCTGGGAAATAATTTTTCTCCAAAAGGGCGATACCGTAGACCGGATAAAGCCGTTCATGGATCAAATGTGTCTCCTGAAATTCCTTGCGGATATTTTCAAAATTATCATGCACCTGGCTACAAATATAGGTCCATAGCCGATTCACAAAGGACCGTTGCTTGACAATCTGGATTTCAATGATGACTTGCGTGCCGTCATCCAGCTCAACCAAGATATCTGTGACGGTATAAAATCCTCTCGGCAGTCCGTCCTGTGGTAGGCGAATCTGGTGACCGTCTAGTAATTCTACGGATTTGACAGGTAGGTCTAATATATCTGCTATAAAGTGCTTGGTAACTTCCTTATTTTGGAAGATTTTTTTTGCTACGGTGTCGTAGGTGGGTTTGAGTCTGGTATGTCGCATAGGTTTTCTCCTGTAAGTATAGAATTCCTTGAACATTCCAAACTATTTTCTACTTATATTTTAGCAGTTTTCATAAAAAAGTTCAAGGTTGATAATGTGGGACATGGTCCTCTATCTTATTTATTCGTATTTATAAGGAGAAAAAAGAGAAACCTTGCGATTTCTCTCTTGAATTATTTCATTTTTTCTTTGATTTCATCGTATGAAAGGGGGTGGACATCTTCTTCATCGTGCTCTGTTTTTTCAGGCATTTGGCCTTTTTCATAGAGCGATTTGATTTGAACGCTGTCCAATGTTTCATACTTGAGTAGGGCTTCTGCAATCAACTGGTGTTTTTCACGGTTGTCCTGGATGATTTCAGCTGCTTTGTTATGGGCTTCTGTCAGGAGATTACGTACTTCTGTGTCCAGTTCGTAAGCAGTTTGCTCAGAAATGTATTTTTGAGTAGTTTGGGCACCGAACATAGCATGGCTACCTTCGTACTGCATTGGTCCCATTTTTTCACTCATACCATATTCAGCAACCATAGCACGCGCCATTTGCGTTGCTTGTTCAAAGTCATTTGAGGCACCTGTTGTTTGAGTATTAAAGATAATTTCCTCAGCCACACGACCACCCATGAGTCCTGCCAATTGCTCTTTCATGTCTTCTTTAGAAAGTAGCATTTGATCTTCTTTAGGAAGGGCAATCATATAACCACCAGCGCGACCGCGAGGGACAATAGTAACCTTGTGAACTTCACGTGCATTTGATAGGACAAGGCCGACAATGGTATGACCTGCCTCATGGTAGGCAACGATTTCACGCTCTTTAGCTGAAATCTGACGGTCTTTCTTAGAAGGTCCGGCGATAACCCGGTCTTCCGCCTCGTCAATATCCGAAGCGTCGATAACGGTTTTATTGCGTCGAGCTGCAACAAGAGCAGCTTCGTTGAGGACATTTTCCAAATCGGCTCCGACGAAACCTGGTGTTTGTTGGGCAACCAATTTCAAATCAACATCATCAGCCAGCGGTTTATTCTTGGCGTGCACCTTGAGAATAGCTTCGCGACCCTTGACATCTGGACGACCAACCAAGACCTTGCGGTCAAAACGACCTGGACGAAGAAGAGCTGGGTCTAAAACATCACTACGGTTTGTAGCTGCAATAACGATAATGCCTTCATTTCCTTCAAAACCATCCATTTCAATCAGGAGTTGGTTGAGGGTCTGCTCACGCTCATCGTTACCACCGCCCATGCCGACACCACGTTGGCGACCGACAGCATCAATCTCGTCGATGAAAATGATGGCCGGAGCTGCTTTTTTAGCGTCTTCAAAGAGGGAACGAACACGGCTGGCACCGACACCGACAAACATTTCAACAAAGTCTGAACCAGAAATCGAGAAGAATGGGACACCTGCTTCGCCGGCCACTGCCTTGGCAAGAAGGGTTTTACCAGTCCCTGGAGGGCCTTCCAAGAGGACACCTGCTGGAATACGGGCACCGAGTTTGGTAAAGCGTTTTGGATCTTTCAGAAACTCAACAACTTCGACCAACTCTTGCTTTTCTTCTTCCGCACCTGCTACGTCTGAGAAGCGGACCTTGACATTGTTCTTTTCAAAGGCTCTGGCCTTGCTACGACCGAAGTTCATAGCGCCTCGGGCACCTCCGCCTCCTTGATTCATCATCATCATGAAGAATCCACCGAAAATAATCAAGGGAAGGAAGTTGAGGATAATGCTAAACCAGAGACTATTGGAACTTTCAGGCTTTATCGTGACTTTAATCCCGTTTTCATTGGCCAGGGTTTGAAGTTCTGATAGATTTGTCTCGGAAGGTAAAATCAGGGATTTGAAGTTTTTGTACTTGATTGTCTCTGAAACTTGGAACAATTTAATAGAAGAGGCTAGCTCGTCTTTGGCTGTTTGTTCCTTTTTGTACTTACCTGTAATTTCGATAACGCTTGAATCAGGCTGGTAGGTTAGTTCTGATACATTATCATTTTTAAGCTCGGTAATGACTTGAGAATAGGGAATTTCTTGCACCGTTACTTGTTTGCCAGCGTTAAAAAATTGGAAGGCTGTCAAAAGAGTCGCAATGACAAGAATAATGAGAAAAGGATTTTTTATAAATCCTTTATTTGGTTGATTGTTCATAATAATAGTAGGAAACCTTTTCTATTTTGTATAAACTTCCTCTTTCAGTACTCCAACATAAGGAAGATTACGGTAATTTTCGTTGTAATCTAGACCAAAACCGACTACAAACTCATTTGGAATAGTGAAGCAGGTATAGTCTGGCTCAATTTCAACAACACGGCCTTCTGGTTTATCCAAAAGAGTCGCAATTTTGATAGAAGCTGCTTGACGGAGGGCAAAAAGCTCCTTGAGTTCTTTCAGGGTACGGCCAGTATCAATAATGTCCTCTACAAAGATAATGTGACGACCAGCGACGCTATTGTCCAAATCCTTGATGATTTTTACGGTACCGCTACTTTCTGTACCACCGTGGTAGCTAGAAACGACCATGTAGTCTGTCTCTACATGGGCATCGATATGCTTCATCAATTCAGCCATGAAAGGAATAGATCCTTTCAAAATACCCACAAGAAGAGGATTTTTGTCTGCATAATCCTGGGCCAAGATTTGACCTAACTCTTTGCTTTTCGCAATGATTTCTTCTTCTGAAACGAGAACTTTTTTAATATCATTATCCAACATAATGTTTTACTCTTTCTGTTTGATATATAAGATAGCTTTCATTATACCATTTTTTGCAGATTTACTCAAATCAGTGATAAGCAGATTGGCAATTCCATAAATTTTTTCAGCCTGTTGGACAACTATGGCTTCTTGTCGTACTTGCTGAGGAATTTTTTGGTCAATAAACCAGCGACGGAGTTTCTTCTGAACACCATTTATGAGAAGGCTGTCTCCTGCCTGTCTGCTGCGTAAGGTAATGGGGCTATCTGGTTGCAGATAAAGGATTTGTTGGGCATCTTCCAGTGGTTGATTTAGGGAAAATAGGTAGTCTCCATAAGTGAAGATACCGTCTGATTCTATCACAAGGGGAGCTAGTGCTTCATCCGTCTGAGGTTGGATTTTGCTGATGCAAAACTGATGATAATCTTTTTCTAATTGGTAGCCGTTTTTTAGGCTGTGACGATAATTGGCCTTGGATCGTAAAATATGGAGGACTTGGTCAAACTGAGCAGCTGTCAATTGAAGGTCTGGGAATTGTTCTAAATATTCTTCCAGAAGAAAACTTTGTACAGCCTGGGTTTGCTGCTGAAAATGCTGGAGGTTGGTGATTTCTACATCTTTGGTCAAATCACGCAGGGCTTGGACCAACTGTTGGCTTTCGGATGCTAACTGGAGGAGATTCTTATCCAGCTGAGGATTTTCCTGTCTCAATTGTGGCAAATAGGTATTTCGGATACGGTTTCGTAAATAAGCTGGACTGGTATTGCTAGAATCTTCAAAATGAACTGTTGCTGGAAAATCGGATTTTTGAAAGGTCAGCAAGGGACGAATCAGCTGGCCAGGTCCGAAGTCTTGGACTGGCTGAATGGCTGAGATGTGACGCAGTCGATTGCCACGGAGAATCCGCATGAAAACTGTCTCAGCCTGGTCGTCCGCATGATGCCCCGTGACCAGAGCAGTATAGCCTTTCTGGTCCATGACTTGTTTGAAAAAGTCATAGCGCCATTTCCGCGCAGCATTTTCCGAGAAAGCTCCTTGAAAATGTGAAATATAAACAGGAAGTCGTAGTTGAGTCGCTAATTCTTTGATATAGCGCTCCTCTTCCTGGGATTCTGGTCGTTGCTGGTGGTTGATATGTGCTATGCCTAGTTCAATATCTAGCTTCTCCCTGCTGTCGTATAGGAGCTGCAAAAGTGTCAGGGAATCCAGTCCACCGGATAAAGCCACCAAAACTTTTCTGTGTTTATCAAAAAAGTGACCTTGGCGTGTCACTTTTATAAATCTTTCTTTCATTACTTCAAAATCTCGTAAATATCCTTGGCAATTTGTGAAATGTCGTCGTAGCTTGCCTTGTCCGTGAAGATGGACAAGATGAAGGGTGAGTCTGTATAGACCAGAGCCACGTCGTGCCTGAAATCATAGGCGTCACCTATCTTATGGGCCACCGGAACCGGAATGTCCTTGGGAATGCGCTGGTCATCGAATCTGGTTTCCTTGAGACTATCAAGTACGAACCCACCTTGATGGTAAATAGCTTCCATCATTAGTCCAGCTACTTTTGGAGATGTTTCACGTGTAACCATGTCCCATTTTTGATCAGTGATGGAGGTGATGTCATCGTAAAACTGCTGATTAAACTTGTCAGCCAGGTAGTAGCCGACAATATTGCTTGCGACATTGTCAGACTCTTTGGCGATACGGTTGAGCAGGTCGTCAACTTGGTATTCTTTATTGTCAACTCGCTTGCTGATGGATCCACTGCCTGCAGGGTCATAGGCTCCATCAAAGTTCTCTGTCTCCTTTACATACTTGACCTTATCTGTCAATTTAAAACGCCCTAAATCAATTTGTTTTTGGGCATAATAGAGTGTAGGAAGCTTAGAAACACTAGCTGCATATAGAATCTTATCCTGATTGATACCTGCTTCTAACTGACTTGACACTTGCTTGACATATATAGAATAGTTGTCTTTGTTGTATTTTGTGTCTAGGAGTTTTTGAACTCCTTCCATCCTATTATCTTGGGTTGACAAGTGGTCAAGTGGAACCCAGCCCTTGCCGACAATCTGAACAAACTGACCTCTCGGTGTCTCCACGAGTGTGTCAACCTGAACAGGCTGATAAGGAGGAAGGGTACTTTCTTTTTCATCCTGCTTTGTAGAAACAGGACTGGTTAAAATTCGAGTATTCTCCTTGGTCCAATAGGTCTGTTCAAGACCTACCTGGTTTAAAATCCTGTCATCTGCTACTTGGTCTTGACTAGCCAAAACATAGGTGCCATCCGATAGTGTGAAAACCTGCTGGTGGTGGTTATTTACCTCTAAACCTGCTAGTTCCAAACTGGAATCAGGCCCTATCTTGTGACTATAGTGGGTCAGGTCCATATCCTTAAACACATGGAGTTCTGTCAGGGAAATCGGGTTGCTAGGTAGGCTATGAAAGATGGGTTGATATTCTTTTTGATTGAAAGTTACGTACTCTTCTTGCGTGATTTCAAAGGGGACTTCTGTGCTGTCCACAATGGTTGCAGAAAATAAAATTGGCAAGAGGAGTATGACTAATTTTTCCTTCATTCTCCATTCTTTCTATTTGGAAATTTCTTGTTGTGGATCAACGGATACTTTTAGCTGTTGATTTTTTTCAGTGAGTTCTTCTAATTTGTCATCGGAATAGGACAAAAATAACTCAACATTTTTTAATAAATCTTCTGTCATTGGGGCAACAATCCTGGAATATTGTAGATAAACTCGCCATCTTTTGAAAACTGATACTTGGCGCGGACATATTTTGCAGCATATTCTTCATCCTGCAATTTTTTGACTAGGGCATCACGAAGTTCCTTCTCACGAGAAAGGTCTTTGTACTGATTTTCCAATTCAACTAGTTTGGCTTCATTTTGCTTCAATTTCTGATGACTAGCCACTAGATTATAGGTTGGCAACATAAAGAGAAAAATCACCAAGACAATGACCGTCGCTAAAAAACGGTTTTTTTGCTGTTTTTCTAGCTCTTTGCGGTGAAATCTTTCCTTCTCAGCATCAATGAAACGATTGCTGATTTGAAGAACCTTAGATTTTTTCATCTGCTTCTATCCTTTTTTCACTAACGATTTCGTACATTTTCAGAGCGTCTTCTTTCTTGGTCGAGTCTTTCATTTCCAAGACCTTGACTGTCAAGAGTTTGTTTCCAAATTGGATTTCGATTTTATCATTGATTTTGACATCCGTTGAAGACTTTGCCAAAATGCCGTTGATTTTGATACGGCCCTTGTCTGCCACTTCTTTTGCAACTGTTCGGCGCTTGATAATACGGGATACTTTTAAATATTTATCTAGTCTCATTTGAATTACCTCAACTAAATATTATATCATTTTTTAAAGGTTTTGGTAGAATAGGATAACTTTGTTACCAAAATGTAAAAAGAGAGTTTGGAAACTCTCTCACCAAAATATGAGTGCTGAAATGACTGCTCCTGCGAAGAAAATGAGAATTGATACATTCAATGAAATAAACAGTTCGGCACAATCAACCTTTACTTAACTTAATTTGGGCCAATTTTTCTGCGAATTGGATCAATTCCTCCAAGATTTCATAATCCTTCTGTTTTTGAAGGGTAAAAATCACTTCTAAACGGCCCCGATTCTCTGCAATTTGAACCTTGAGATTGGTCACTGATAGGGCCTGGAAATAATCCTGGGTCAGGAAAATTTGACCAGCCATGGGCTCAAAGGAAATTGTAATCTGCTGTTTCTTTCTAAGGACACTTTGACAGAAAACCTGGTCCAGATAAGATTTGAGGAGACCAATTTCTAGCAAATAGGCTACAACATCCGGATAGTCTCCGAAGCGATCGACCAACTCTTCCTGCAATTCTTGATAGTTTACACGGCTGTCAATGTTCTTGATCCGCTTGTAAATCTCGATTTTTTGACGCTGGTCTGAAATGTATTCACTCGGTAAATAGGCATCAATCTGCAAATTGATTTCCGTATTACTCTTCTGACGCTGGCCAGCTTTACCTTGCCTTTCAAGAATGGCCTGTTCCAAAAGCTGAGAGTACATTTCATAGCCGACTGAGTCAATAAAGCCAGACTGGGCTGCACCGAGAATATTTCCCGCACCGCGGATGGACAGGTCCTGCATAGCAATCTTGAAGCCAGACCCCAGTTCTGTAAAGCCTTTGATGGCTTCTAGGCGTTTTTCAGCCACTTCTGTTAAGGACTTGTCAGGCCGATACATGAGATAGGCATAGGCGATACGATTGGAACGGCCGACACGACCACGAAGTTGATAGAGGGTTGACAGTCCCATATGGTCGGCATTTTCAATAAAGAGGGTATTGGCATTTGGAATATCAACCCCTGTTTCAATAATGGTAGTCGTAACGAGAACATCGTACTCCCCTTCCACAAAGGCATAGAGGGTATTTTCCAGTTGAATTTCAGACATTTGTCCGTGAACATAACCGATGCTGGCCTCTGGAACCAACTCTTTCAGCTCTGAAACTTTTTGCTCAATGGTGTCAACTTTATTGTAAAGATAGTAAACCTGTCCGTCACGGTCTAATTCACGGATAATGGCATCGCGAATGACTGTTGGATTGGTTTCCATGACATAGGTTTGGACAGGATAGCGATTAGTTGGCGGTGTTTCAATAACAGACAAATCACGAATTCCAAGCATGGACATTTGCAGGGTCCGAGGTATAGGAGTTGCTGTCAAGGTCAGGACATCGATTTTCTTTTTCAGCTCTTTAAGGCGTTCCTTGTGCTTGACACCAAAGCGCTGTTCCTCGTCAATGACCAGTAAACCTAAATCGGAAAATACCACATCTTTGGAGAGCAGGCGATGAGTACCAATGATAATATCCACCTGACCTTTTTTGAGCTTATCCAGCGTTTTCTCCTGCTCTGCCTTGGTCTTGAATCGGCTCATCACATCAACATTGACAGGAAACTCAGCAAAGCGCTCTTGGAAATTTGCAAAATGTTGCTGGGCTAGGACCGTTGTCGGCACTAAAATTGCAACCTGTTTGCCATCATTGACCGCCTTAAAGGCTGCCCGCATGGCTACTTCTGTCTTACCAAATCCAACATCCCCGACCAAGAGCCGATCCATGGGCGAATCCTTCTCCATATCCTTTTTGATTTCGTCAATCGAGCGAAGTTGATCATCGGTTTCCACATGTGTAAAGTAGTTGTCAAACTCTTCTTGACTGGCATCATCAGGTGAAAAGGCAAAACCTTTGAGCTGACTGCGCTCTGCATAGAGCTTAATCAAATCATCCGCAATGTCTTCAACCTGCTTTTGCACCTTCTGCTTGGTCTTTTGGAAACGACCGTCGTTTAACTTATTGACCTTAGGTGCCTTGCCGTCTGAGGCCAGGTATTTGGACAGGAGGTCAATCTGCTCTACTGGAATGGAAATGCGGTCAGCATTCTGATATTGCACAGTAACATAGTCCCTATGAACACCCGATATTTCAATGGTTTCAATCCCTAAATACTGACCGATTCCGTGAACATGGTGGACTACATAATCTCCGACTGAAAGCTCACTATAATCCTTAATCCGCTCCGCATTGGACATGTTTGTCCTGCGGATTTTGCGCTTGATTTTCTTATTAAAAATTTCCTTTTCAGTGATGACAACCAGCTTTTCATCCATAAGGTGAAAACCAGCTGACAGCTGACCGACGGTGATTTGCTGCTGCCCAGCGACTAATTGTGATGCTGAATGGACTGGTAAATGAATCTCGTATTCCTGTAAAGATTTCTGTAAAGCTTGTAAACTTGTTTCAGAAGAAGCCTGGATAATGACCGTATTGTTTGATTTGGCATAGCGAGCCAGTTCATCTTTTAAAAGCGGAATTTGGTGGAAAAATTCCTGCATGGGATACTGAGTAAATTGATAAAGTCCGTCAAACTTGACATTGCCCAGACCTTTCTGGAAACTAGAAAAGAAGGTGGCTGGCTTGTATTTTCTCAAATCAGCATAGGTTGACGCGAAGTAATTCAAACTTGACACTGATTTACCATTCTGTAAATCCTGTGTCAAGACATCCGCAACTTCTTTCTCAAACTGGGCCTGTTTATCAGAAATTTTATGGAAATCATCTAGAAAAATAGGTGAACCTTTTGGAAGATAATCCAAAATAGTCCAGCTATCCTCATATAAGAAGGACAGGAATTTTCTGAGATCCGGATGACGGTAGGAAGACTGCATGTCTGCCAAGACTTCCTTGAGATAGGAAATCTGTTCTTCTTGATTGGAACGCTCAATCGTTTTCTGAATGATAGGAATAGCTCGTTGGTAGTCCTCTTCCGTCACAATCATTTCTGATGCTGGTGAAACAAAAATCTGTTCACAATTTTCCAGAGACTTCTGGCTATCGACGTCAAAAGTTCGGATGCCGTCTATTTCATCACCGAAAAACTCCAGACGATAAGGATGCTCAGCCTGCATATCATAAATATCTAAGATGTCTCCTCGCTGGCTAAATTCTCCCTGGATCAAGACACGAGAAACCTTCTTATAACCTGTATTGACAAGTGACTTGACAAGGGTGTCAACTTCCATTTCCTGACCAACTGAAAGTTCTAATCTAGCAGATTGATAGGCAGAAGGACTAGGTAGCAAAACACGGCAGGCAGCCATACTAGCTACCAGAAACCCTGATGAAGTCTTGTCTTGTAGGAAATTCAAACTATCAATTCGAGACTGGGTTCGCTCTTTGGAGGCAAAAACAAACTCGGCAACAGGACTGTCATCTGTAAAGAAGTTGTAAACAGAGTCGCTACCAATAATAGCTGACAAATCTGTTGCCAAGCGCTCGGCCTCATTTTGGGTCGCCGTCACAATTAAAATCTTTTCTGCTAAGCTATCAAAGGCAGTTGCCATGACCAAGGACTTGCTGGTTCCTGATAGTCCTAGGAGGAGTTGGCGAGTGGATTTATTCAGTCCTGCCTGCCACTGATTGATTTGCTTATTTTGGTGTAATAAATCTAGGATGTTCATTAGCCGTTAAACTTTCTCATGATGGTATCAAAGTCATCTTCCTGTAAATAGAAGTTGACAGCCTTGTCAAGTTTTTCAAGAGCTAGGTCAACGTCAATGCGGTCCTCCGTATCAAATCCAGATAAAACATGATGAACCACACTCATCTTGCCCTTGGGACGACCGATGCCAATCTTGATGCGGTCAAATTGATCTGTTCCTAGATACTTGATGATAGACTTAATACCATTGTGCCCACCGGCCGATCCTTTTTGACGGAAACGGATTTTTCCAACAGCCATGTCCAAATCATCATAGGCCACCAGAATATCAGTCTCATCCAGTCCGTAGTAGGTCAGCAGCGCATGCACTGCCTTGCCCGATTCATTCATAAAGGTCGTCGGCTTGACCAGAAAAATCTTCTCTCCGTCAATAAAGGTCGTTGCAAGGTCAGCTTGGAAAATCTTATCGTGCGTAAAAGTCACATTTTCACGCGCAGCAATTTTATCAATCAGCATAAAGCCGACATTGTGCTTGGTTTCAAAATAGCGGTCACCGGGATTGCCTAGACCTATTATCAATCGTGTCATTTTTTCTCCTTAAACACCAAAAGGGTTGGAAGTCTTTCCAACCTACTATTTTTATAGTTGTTTTTTGATTGCTAAACATTTGCTTAGTCTAGGCATCAAAGTCACAGGCAGTACTGATAGTACGGCAAGACGAGATAACAACGAATAAGCGAATGTTAGGCCATCAGACATTGAAGCGGAACTCCATGATGTCCCCATCCTGGACCACGTACTCCTTACCTTCTTCACGAAGGCGTCCAGCCTCTTTAACAGCCTTCTCAGAGCCATAGTGCATCAAATCATCATAGGACATGGTTACGGCGCGGATAAATCCTTTTTCGAAGTCTGAGTGGATGATACCGGCCGCTTGAGGCGCCTTGATACCTCGCTTGAAGGTCCAAGCACGGACTTCTTTTTCACCTGCTGTAAAGTAAGTACCAAGACCAAGTAAATGATAAGCTGCACGAGTCAGTTTGTCAACACCAGACTCAGTCAAACCGATTGCCTCCAAGAATTCTGCCTTGTCCTCGTCGTCGAGTTCCGAAATTTCTTCTTCGGCACGCGCTGAAATGACTACCACTTCTGCATTTTCTGTCGCTGCGAAATCGCGGATTTGTTGAACATACTCGATGCCGTCTGGGTCAGCGACCTTGTCCTCATCAACGTTAGCTACATAAAGGACTGGCTTGGTGGTCAAGAGGAAAAGCTGCTTGACAATTTTTTGCTCTTCGTCTGTAAAAGCTACTGTACGAGCTGATTTACCATCTTCCAAGACGGGCTTGATTTTTTCGAGGACTGCAAATTCTGCCACAGAATCCTTGTCTTTCTGGGTACGAGCCATCTTCTCCACACGCGCATAGCGTTTGTTGATACTCTCCAAGTCAGCCAAAATCAATTCTAGGTTAATCGTATCAATATCAGCAAGCGGATCAACGAAGGCATCTTCACGCCCCTGCTCCCGCATGACATTTTCATCGTCAAAGGCACGAACCACGTGAACAATGGCATCCACCTCGCGGATATTGGCCAAGAATTTATTTCCCAAACCTTCCCCTTTAGAAGCACCTTTTACGATACCGGCAATGTCTGTAAATTCAAAGGTGGTCGGCACGGTTTTCTTTGGTGTAATCAACTCTGTCAACTTGGTCAAGCGCTCATCTGGCACCTCTACCATTCCCACGTTTGGATCAATGGTCGCGAAAGGATAGTTGGCAGCCTCTGCTCCTGCTTTGGTAATTGCGTTAAATAGGGTTGATTTACCAACGTTTGGCAAACCGACGATACCTGCTGTTAAAGCCATATTCTTAGTTCTCCATATAAAAATTCAATCATGACTATTATAGCAGAAAGTAGAGGAAAAAGGCGATATGACGGAACGAAATTAGAAAATTTTATTTATGAAAATACAATGAAAATATGACTACGTTATTTATCATGATAAAACTGAAGACAAAGTTATAACCATCCATGGATTGGTTGCCTAGCAATTCTTATGAACTTGTCACAACTAGCAGTTGCAACCTGTCAACTAGGCTTCACTTGGCAGCACTTGTTTCATTTTTCGCTCAAAATCATGCCGGCTCATCATAACCACATGGTCACAGTTGCTGCAACGGATTTTAATATCTGCACCTAAACGAATGACTTCCCACTTATTGGCTTTTTTGCCAGTCGATTTGATGACACAGGCATGAGGCTTTTTCATTTCGACAAATGTTCCTAATTGATACATGTTAACTCCTTATAGATAGATTTTTCTTTCTTGGCAAGTCAATGCAAACTCTGTCCCCGCCAGCATTTCACCATCCGTTTGAAATAGGATTTGCTGACTGGTTTTGATAGAAATGGTTTGGCACTGGAGATGTTTGATATATTTGGATTTCTTATGACGCTTAAGGACTAAATCGAGCAAGGCCAGCACCCGTCTATGAATTGGGCCGTTTTCAATATAAACCAGATCGATTTTCTGCTCATGAGCAGAGGCTTCCGGCCAAATCATGATACCACCGCCAAAGTAGGTATTGTTGGCAAGAGACAGGAAAAAGAGATTCTTCAACTGTTGTTCCTGGTCATCAATGACCGCGTCCACTGTCAAGGACTGCACATCTAAAAGACTTCTGATAGCCATTATCAGATAGGTCAATTTACCAACTTTCACGCGCTTAAGCCAGTTTTTGAGCTTAGAGGATTCTGAGCGTGCAATCACCTGGGCAGCAAAACCAGCATCCATACTATTGACAATAATCCCAAAGGACGTCTTCAAAACACAAATAGACTGCGTTTTTTCTGTCAAGAGGGCAGTTAGGACAGTATCTATCTCTCTGATTTTCATTGATTTGGCGAAATCATTGCCCGAACCTGTCGGATAATAAGCAAAAGGTAGTTGGCTTGGCCAATCCGTCAGGCTTTTAGATAGCGTACCGTCTCCACCTAAAATGAGCAGTCTATCCCCGTCTCCATAGTCTTCTAAAATCTTTTGAATCTGAACTTTCTCATCATGCTTACCCTGGGTCAGATAGGTCTTAAAGTCTACTTGTGGATAAGTTTTTTTAAGCTGGTCTATTATACTTTCTGCAGAATGACTGCCAGCATTTGGATTTGCTAAAATGTGTACAATCATAGGTAATTTTAGTATAACATAAAAACGGCTCAATGGCCGATTTTACTGTTATTAGTTGGTACGAACAGGGGTTACCAATTGGATAAAATCGTCATCCTCACTGTTTGGCACCAGAGTAAATGGACGAACGTTGGAAATAAAGCTCACCTTCACCTGCTCACTGTTGGTCGCTTTGAGGGCTTCAATAAGATAAGTTGGGTTGAAGCTGATCACCAGATCCTCACCTGAAACATCCAAGGTATCGATTTCTTCATTGACGCGACCTACTTCTGGAGAATTGACATGGGCTGAGACAATACCCTTGGTAATTTCCAATTTCACCGTTCCATTCTGAGTAGCATTGGACAAGAGACGGGCACGCTCCATAGACTGACGGAGGTGGGTGGTATCAAAAACAGCTGTCGTCTTAAATTCTTTTGGAATGAGACGGTCGGTATCTGGATAGGTCCCTTCCAAAAGACGGGTATAGAAACTAATATACTCGCTTCTGAAGAGGATTTGGTTGTTGGAGAAGAAAACCTCTACCTTTTCAATTTCATCGGTAAATACGGCCGTAAATTCGCGGAGAGAACGGCTTGGGATGACCACATTGAAGTCATCTCCTGCAGTCTCCAAGACCAATTTACGCTGGCTGAGACGGTGGGAGTCGGTCGCCACTGTTTTGAGCTGTTTATTATCTGTTAGCACAAAGTGCACACCAGTTAGGATTGGACGACTTTCCTGAGTTGAGGCGGCGAAGGCTGTTTCGTTGATGGTTTGCTTAAGGACTTTTGTTTCCAATACCAGAGGTTTTGAAGTTGGCACTTCTTGCAAGCGTGGGTATTGCTCAGCTTCTTTTCCTTTGAGGGTAATTTCAGATTTACCACTAGTCAAGACAATCTGCTTTTGTTCGATTTCATTAAAATCAAGAACTAAATCAGGCATGCTAGAAACTACGTTGATAAAGAAAGCTGCTTCCAGAAGGATAGCTCCGGTTGAGCTAATCAAAAGACCAGCATTTTCATCTTGAACAGAAATAAAGTGTTCGATAGAAATTTGACCATTAGAACCAATCAGGGTAATACCTTCCGTATTAACAGCAATTTTAACAGTCGATAAAATAGGAATAGCATTCTTGGTACTGATAGCACGTTTGGTAATATTTAATGCTTGTAGGAAAATAGTTTTGTTAATGGAAAATTGAATCATGGATTCTCCTTTATTTATATATAATAAGGGTTAGTAATAGTAGTAGAGCCTGTTCATTCTGTGGAAAAGTGTAAGCAAGCGCATCAGAATAGGAAAAAAGGCTTGTTTACAACTTGTGGAAAATTGTGCACAAGTATGGGATTACAGAATCTTGTTTTTGATATTTGTAATTTCAATCAGGAAGCTTTCGTTATTCTTGAGCATGTCCCTTATTTTTTTATAGGCATGCATGACAGTTGTGTGGTCTCGATTACCGAAGGCCTTGCCAATTTTTGGAAGGGAGTTGTCCGTCATTTCCCTTGCTAGATACATGGCTACCTGACGGGCTAGGACAATATTTTGCAATCTCTTGCTTCCCTTTATTTCCTTGAGGCTAACGCCGTAGAATTTTCCGACCTCAGTCTGGATGGTCTCAATTGGGATAACAGAATTTTTGGGTGCTGCCTGATTGCGTCCTCGGATGGCCTCAGCTGCAATGTCGACGGTGATAGTGGTCAAATTTCTCATTCCAGCCAGAAGGCTGATATCTTTGAGAATACCTTCTAAATTTCTGACATTGGACTGGATTTGGCCTGCTAGATAGGTCAGGGTATCATTTGGAAATTCAAATGGATAGGTGGCACACTTTGTTCTGAGGATGGCCTCGCGCGTTTCGATATCTGGTGGATAAATCTGGCAGGTAGCTCCCCAACTAAAGCGGGATACCAGGCGGTCTTCCAAATTATCCAGGCTATCTGGATTTCGATCGCTGGTTAGGACAATCTGTTTTCCTTGGCTCAAGAGAGCATCAAAGGTGTGGAAGAATTCTTCCTGTGTTGAAGCCTTCCCCTTTAAGAGCTGGATATCATCAATGAGCAACAGGTCAAGATTTCTATAGTGCTCCTTAAATTCTTCCATGTCCAGTTCTTTTTTGGTGAGATAGTTGACAAATTCGTTAAGGAAGGATTCAGATGTGACATATTGAACACGCGCGTGCGGATTGTCTCCCAGGACTTGGTTACCAATTCCGTTGAGCAAGTGAGTTTTCCCAAGACCAGGTCCTCCCCAGATAAAGAGAGGATTGTAGAGCTGTCCAGGTGAATGAGCTACAGCTAGAGCAGCAGATTTAGCCATCATATTACTACCACCTTGGACAAAGTTATCAAAGGTGTATTGGGGCTGGATGCCTGATTGAATCGGAAGAAAACTGGATTTGCTGGGCTTGCCTATCGGAGCTGGAGTATCTGCTTCTGCTGGTGTTGTAACGACCTTATCAGCTTTATAGGCCTTGTCAGATTTTGGTTCTGATACAGATTGATAGGTATGGTAGGTGACGGAAATTTGCTCACCCAACACTTCTAAACCAGCAATCAGTATCAGTTCTTCAATATTTTGTTTCCATAATTTTTTCTTACTAGCAAGAATACTGTCGCTAGTTCCAGCGAGAAATATTGTTGCAACGCCATCCTGCAATTCAATCAGGCGCGCTTCTTCAACCAGTAGCTCGTAGACAGAATTGGAAAGACTGGACTGGGCTAGTTCAATAAATCGATTCCAAAATTCTTGTTCCTTGTCCATTTGAAGCCTCCCTTCCTAAAAAGTGCTTATCTAAGTTTACCATAAAAGGAAAAAGTTTTCCACAAGAATAAATATTTTCCACAATGTTTACATCACTTATCCACAAGTTGTGAATAAGTAAATTTATCACGATAAAATCGGCTTTTTCCACTATTTATTCCTGTTTATAAGTAGGGGGATTATTTTTATTAGTCACACAATTTTTTTAAGGTGTTGATAATTCTTTCGAATTCTTCGTTGGAATCAAAGGATAGGCTAAGCTTCCCCTGACCAGATTTCTGCTGTCTAATCGTGACCATGGTTCCCAGGAGTTTCTGTAATTCAGTTTCTTGCTCCTTCAAAAAGAGATTTGTTTTCGGTGGGGCTTGTTTTTTCTTCTTTTTCAAAGCATTTTCCAGCCAACGAACACTTAATTGCTCCTGTTGGATACGCTCTATCCAGTAGACTTGTTTCGATTCAGGAAGACCGATTAAGAGACGGGCATGCCCCTGGCTGATTTCTCCGGTTTCAATGGCAGTAATGGTCCTGTTACTGAGGCTCAGCAAACGCAGAAGATTGGAAATATAAGGGCGGGATTTGCCCATAATTTGAGCAATTTCATCGTGGGTCAGCCCCTTTTCAATCAATTTTTGATAAGATGCTGCTTCTTCAATGGGATTCAAGTCCGACCGTTGGAGGTTTTCGATAATAGCCTGCAACATGAGCTGGTCATCGGATAATTCCTTTACAAGGGCTGGAATTTCTTTTAGACCGGCTAATTGACTGGCTCGTAAACGTCGTTCTCCAGCCAATAATTCATAGCCTATGAGAGAGGATTTTCGGACGATAATCGGTTGGATAATTCCATTTTCTCGGATAGACTGGGCTAGTTCCAATAATTTTTCTTGGTCAAAATGTTTTCGTGGCTGAAAAGGATTTGTTTGAATATCCTTAATCGCTATCTTTTTTAATTCTTCCATACAGTGACATTCTAGCAAAAAAAACCTTACTTTACAATGCTGTAAAGTAAGGTTTTTTTTCCAACTATTAAGAAAGGTCGTCCGTAGAGTGTGTCAACTTTATGTCAACCTTCTCTTCTTTGCCTTGACGGTAATAGGTGACTGTAATCGTGTCGTTAATTTTTTGTTTGTAAAGGGCACTCTGTAAATCGCTCTTGCTCTCAATTTTCTTACTATTGATCTCAGTAATGACATCGTAGGTTTTTAATTTGCCATCAGCTGGTAGGCCTGACTGGGTTGAAACAACTACTACACCTGAGGTTAAATCTGTATTTGCCAGACCTGCTTTTTCTAATTGAATGGTTGACAGATTGGTCAAGTCGACCATGTGAATGCCCAAGGCTGGACGAACTACCTTACCATTTGTTTCCAATTGATTGATAATAGAAACAGCGTCATTTGAAGGAATCGCAAATCCCATACCTTCTATAGAGACACCACCATTATTGGCCAGAGAACTTGAAGTTATCTTACTTGAATTGATTCCGATAACCTGACCCTGAATATTGATGAGGGGGCCACCAGAATTACCTGGGTTAATGGCTGTATCTGTTTGGATTGCATTGGTGGAGATGGTTTGTCCGTCCTCTGTTTGAGAAGTGACAGTCCGGCTAAGGCTGGAAATAATGCCCTGGGTGACGGTATTGGCATAAACACTACCTAAAGGACTACCGATAGCGATGGCTGTTTCTCCGACCTTAATGCTGTCTGAATTGGCAAATTCAGCGACAGAGTGGGCTTTCTCAGCATCGATCTTGATAACGGCTATATCTGAATAGGTGTCTGCTCCCACTAGCTGTCCACTAACTTTCTCACCAGATGCTAAGAGAATGTCAATTTTTTCAGCATTGGCAATAACGTGATTGTTGGTGACAATGTAGGCATCCTTGCCATCTTTTTTATATATAACACCAGATCCCTCTCCTGCCACGGCCAGCTCATCGGAGCTTTCAATAGTACCAAAAATAGAGCTGAGGCTATTTGGTGTAGGCTGCTGGTAATTGATGACAGATACTACGGCATCCTGTACTTTTTCCACAGCCTTGGTTGTTGAATTCTCATTTTGATACTGAACTTTGCTGATGGTGGTTTCACCAGACCCCGCTTGCTGTGGAGCTGCGGGATTTTGGAAAGAGGACGCAACCAGATAGCCACTGATTCCTCCTAGAAACCCAAAGGCGAATAGAATGATAAATTTCAAATACTTTTTCATGACTTTTTCCCTTTCAGATTTAATCCATTTTCTAAAGATTACAATACCTTTCTTAATTATAACTTAAAATTTTCAAAATTCAATCCACAAGCTGTGGATAACTTTTTTCTTCTGTGTATAGACTCCCTATTTCCTTGCCTTATTGTCCATTTCATCTGTTAGATAGTTTGTGGATATGTTACAATAGAAATATGAAAATAAAAGTGATTACAGTTGGAAAACTAAAAGAGAAATATTTAAAAGATGGCATTGCTGAGTATAGCAAGCGGCTCAGTCGGTTTACCAAATTGGAGCTGCTTGAATTAGCAGATGAAAAAACACCCGACAAGGCTAGTCAGGCTGAGAACGAGCAAATATTGGCCAAGGAAGCGGAGCGGATTTTATCTAAAATCAACGAGCGCGACTTTGTCATCGCTTTGGCCATTGAGGGCAATCAATTTCCTTCAGAAGAATTTAGCAAAAAATTAGAAGATATTACAATAAAAGGATTTTCAGAAATTTCCTTTGTAATTGGAGGCAGCCTTGGATTGGCAGATTCGGTTAAAAAAAGGGCGAATTTGTTGATAAGTTTTGGAAAATTGACGCTGCCCCATCAATTGATGAAGTTGGTTTTGATGGAACAAATATACAGGGCCTTTATGATCCAACAGGGAAGTCCCTATCACAAATAGTTTCACGTGAAACAAGGAAGATGAGAGAATGAGAGAGTATCGTGTGTATGAGGGGCTAAGAGTGGCTACCTGCCTGACCTTTGTCAGCGGCTATTTGAATGCCTTTTCTTATTTGACCCAGGGTGGCCGGTTTGCAGGTGTCCAGTCTGGTAATGTCGTTTTGTTAGCTAGTCATTTAGCCCAGGGCAGCATCAAGAGTACAATTCACTTTTTAGTCCCAATTGTATTCTTTACACTGGGGCAATTTTTTACTTATTTAGCCAAAAAATATTTCTTGAAACACCGCTATCCTTGGCATTTTGGGAGCAGTTTAATCATTTTATGCTTGATTGTATTGACAATCGTTCTGACGCCCTTTGTCAATTCATTTTTTACTATGGGCTTATTGGCTTTTACAGCTTCCATCCAAGTAGAGACTTTTAGAAGTCTTAAGGGTGTCCATTATGCCAATGTGATGATGACTGGAAATGTCAAAAACGCAGCCTATATTTGGTTTAAGGGATTGATGGAAAAGAACGCACACTTGCAGGAAACTGGTCGAAATATCTACATTATTATTTTTGGGTTCATGCTTGGAGTTTGTCTATCTACTCTGTTTTCCCAATCCTTTGGAGAATATGCCCTCATAGGTGTCCTCCCCTTTGTTTTGTATATAAATTGGGAATTATGGAAAGAAAAAAGACCCGCCAGAGCAGGTCGGAGATGATTCCAGCAGGATTCGAACCTGCGACCGTTCGCTTAGAAGGCGAATGCTCTATCCAGCTGAGCTATGGAACCTCTTTCAACTCTTCTATTTTACATGAAAGATAGGTAGCTGTCAAGTTGCCGGAAAGTGAAAAAAATCTGAAAAAATGTTGACAAAAATAAGGTCATGTATTATACTAGTTAGCGTACTGATAATGGTCCGTTGGTCAAGGGGTTAAGACACCGCCTTTTCACGGCGGTAACACGGGTTCGAATCCCGTACGGACTATATCATCCGCCATAGCTCAGTTGGTAGAGCGCATGACTGTTAATCATGATGTCACAGGTTCGAGCCCTGTTGGCGGAGTAAATAAAGACTAGGAAACCTTGAGAAATCAAGGTTTTTTTGCACTACAAAAACCGAGGTTTAACCTCGGTTCTTATGTCTATTGAACAAATAATTATAGAAAATAAAGAAACAGATAGCTGTCGTGGAAATTCCTAATCCCAAGTAAAATCCATGTGGAATAAATGTCAAGACGGCCTGTCGTTGACCAGGCTCTACGTCCAGTTTCATAAAACCATTTTGTGCTTTTAATATTGGTACTTTTTTACCATCGATGCTTGCAGTCCATCCCTTATCATAAGGAAGGGTTAGGAGCAGACTAGCAGGATTTTGACTTGAAAATTCTACTTCTACCTTGTTCGACTTTACAGTGGATACAACTTGCTTACTGGCTAGTATTTCCATAGCCTCAGAATATTGGCCAAGGTCTAACCGAAAAAATTGCGGTTTATCAAAGCTAACTTGTTCGTTTTCTGGAAAATGAATAGAGAAGGAAAGTTCAGTATCCTCTAAGAAATAACCAATATTGAAGAAGGAAAAGCTGTTGTCAAGTGTGAACTCATTTGACAGGTTGTTGACAGTTATGACAACTCTTTTGACAGAGTCGTTTGAGAAGCTAATATTTGGTAAATTGAGATAGACCTGGCTATTGGCTGGAACATTTAGTTTATAAGTAATAGTTGCATCGGTCTGATTGACAGGTTTATTTACAGTTATGCGGCCTCCAAGGTCAACACCATTGAATGATTGAACGTCCTTAATCTGATAAAAATACTTGTAATCCAGTCCTGTCAGTTCATTTAGAAAGGCAGATTGATTGTCCAAGGACATATTTGTAAACTTGACATCTTTGTAAACAGAATTGGTCAAAAGAGCTAATCCCTGACTGTAGTTATTCTTATAGAGACTGATACTATCGGTACTCTTCTGAAAATCAAATTCATATTTATTGGGATTTGTGCTTGCCAGATTGTAGGTTATGCCAAATAGGCTATCCGCAATCAAGGTGTTGTTCTGATAACGCAGATTTAGATTGGTACCGTCTGAACGGAAACCCATTTTATCTAAAGTAGAACTAGAAGCGCGATTGCGAATGGATGAAAATTGAGAAATACCATTATAATTGAACTTCATGCTATCATTACCGGTTTGAGGTAACAAGCGTTCCATTCGATAGAAGTATTCATTGTCACTCTCGGTCTCTTTTACAAGATTGTCAATATCTGTCAACTTTTCTTCGTAATTCGACCGACTAGGGAAATGCCACTCATCTGAAATTCCCTGAACCTGGTAATGAGTGTGGAGACCAAGTTCTAATAAGGTAAACAGTAAGAAAGAAAGTGGTATCCACTTGATATCAAACTTGAAATAATGAAGGCTGACAAGTAGAACAAGATAGGCAAAGAGAAATTCAAAACTTAGTAAAAAGTTTACAGTGTTCAAGAAATCGTAGTGATTTTTAAAAATATATGTGAGGATAAAACCGGTTGACAGAATTGTAAAGGGAAGGCAAATTTGCCATATTTTAATGCTGGTCAAATAGGTGCTGGTTTCTGCTGCTAGATAAATAATGACAATAGATAGTACCCAGGCGTAGCGGTAGAGGAACATATTTGGCGCGTGTATTCCCTGCCAGAATAGATTGAGTGGTTGTAGATAAAAACTTGCAATGATAAAGGTTACTAGCAGTCCATTTGCTAATTTTGTCTGCCATTTTATTTCTTTGACAGTAAA
This sequence comes from Streptococcus suis, assembly GCA_024583055.1. Classification (NCBI taxonomy): domain Bacteria; kingdom Bacillati; phylum Bacillota; class Bacilli; order Lactobacillales; family Streptococcaceae; genus Streptococcus; species Streptococcus suis. Next base: position 1,476,304 of record CP102145.1, on the reverse strand, counting down.
GTAGAGCAAGGCTAAAATTAGCGGAGTTAGTCCAACAAAAATCATCGGAATAGATCCAAATTTTGTGGTGTCAAAACTTCCAACTAGGCTCTTAGCAAAAAAGTCTAGATACCAGGAGTCCTCAGTTTTTAAGTTGACAATCTTTGTAAATGTCTCTCCGTGAGTCTTTAGGTCTAGATAGGTTGGCAGTAACATGACCATAGCAGTCAATGTTGACATAATTGACACCACTGTAAAGTCTATAAATCGAATAATTTTTTTATCGAATTTTGTTAGCTGAGCAAGTGTCCAAATCAATAAAAAGATGGCAGTCATGTAACCAAAGTAGTAGTTTTGAATGAAAAGACAGGCTAGACTGATATAGTAGATAATCCGACCTTTACCAGTCAGCATTCTGTGTAAACTCAGTAAAATAATAGGAACCAGAATAAAAACGTCCAGCCAACTGGAAATTTCTAATTGACTAGTTGAGAAACTCATGAGAGCAAGGCTGGTGGAGAGAAGTAAGCTCCATTCAGTTTTGATGTTTTTATAAATGCCTCTCAGGCTAGTATAGGTTGACAAGCCTATCAAGCCAAACTTTACAATAGTTGACAGATAAATATAGTCTGGCATGGACTGCAAGTCAAAGAAATATACTAAAGGCGATAGAAAAGAGCCCAGGTAGTAAGACGATAGGGCGTAGAAATTCAAGCCTAACCCACTTGTAAAGGTATAAAAGATTGAACTATTACCGTGTAAAGCATTCCGTAAAGTTTGATGAAAGATGACATATTGATGGAACCCATCGCTGGCCAAAATGGTTGTATCACTTCCCCACCAAATACCTTGGGTTGACAAGATAATGACCATTATTGTAAAGGGAAGAAAAAAGGCTAATAGATAAAAAATGGACTTATGTTTAAAAATTGATTTCATAAATTTATAAGAAAAGGCGATAAAATCGCCTTTTTTGATTATGCTTTCCAGAGTTCTTGAACTTTTGCCTGTACTTCAGCATTTTCAAGGAACTCATCATAGGTCTCATCGATACGGTCAATGACCCCGTTTTTCGAGATGACAACGATGTGGTTGGCAATGGTTTGAATGAATTCATGGTCGTGACTGGCAAAGATAACGGACTCTTTGAAGTCTTTCACGCCATCGTTAAGGCTAGAGATGGATTCCAAGTCCAAGTGGTTGGTTGGGTCATCCAGCAAGAGGACGTTTGACTTGAGCAGCATGAGCTTAGATAGCATGACACGGACTTTTTCTCCCCCTGACAAGACGTTGACAGACTTCTTGACTTCGTCGCCTGAGAAAAGCATACGACCAAGGAATCCACGCAAGAATGTATCGTCGTCTTCACCTTTTTCAGCGAACTGACGGAGCCATTCCAAGATAGATTCGCCAGTTGCGAAGTCTTTTGTATTGTCTTTTGGCAGGTAAGATTGTGAAGTGGTTACACCCCATTTGATGGTTCCTTCATAGTCGATGTCGCCAGCCAGGGCACGCATAAGGGCAGTTGTCTGGATGTCGTTTTGACCGATGATAGCGGCCTTATCACCTGGACGGAGGATAAAGCTGATATTGTCCAAAATCGTCTCTCCATCGATAACAACCTTGAGATTTTCAACTGTCAGCAGGTCGTTACCAATCTCACGCTCGGCCTTGAAGTTGATAAATGGGTACTTACGGCTGGATGGAATGATTTCTTCCAACTCGATTTTATCCAGCATTTTTTTACGAGAGGTTGCCTGTTTGGATTTTGAAGCGTTGGCAGAGAAACGGGCAACGAATTCTTGCAATTCCTTGATTTTTTCTTCCGCCTTAGCATTGCGGTCAGCCTGTAAACGGGCTGCCAATTCAGATGATTGTTTCCAGAAGTCGTAGTTACCGACAAAAATTTTGATTTTACCGAAATCTAAGTCCGCCATGTGGGTACACACTTTGTTGAGGAAGTGGCGATCGTGGGATACGACGATGACGGTATTTTCAAAATCAATCAAGAAATCTTCTAACCAGTTGATAGACTGGATGTCCAAACCGTTGGTCGGCTCGTCCAGCAGAAGGACGTCTGGCTTACCAAAGAGGGCCTTGGCCAAAAGCACCTTAACCTTTTCACCGTTGGTTAATTCGCTCATGTTTTGGTAGTGGCGGTCTTCAGCAATGTTCAGGTTTTGGAGCAATTGTGAAGCCTCAGCTTCAGCTTCCCAGCCACCAAGCTCGGCAAATTCGCCCTCCAACTCGGCAGCACGGACACCGTCTTCATCAGAAAAATCTTCCTTCATGTAAATAGCATCTTTTTCCTTCATAATGCTATATAGCTGCTCATTTCCCATGATAACCACGTCAATCACGCGCTCATCTTCGTAGTCAAAGTGATTCTGACGGAGGACGGACAAACGCTCGTCTGGACCGAGTGAAATGTGGCCAGTTGTTGGCTCAATATCTCCTGCTAAAATCTTCAGGAAAGTTGATTTACCGGCACCGTTGGCACCAATCAAACCGTAGGTATTTCCAGCTGTAAACTTGATGTTGACATCGTCGAATAATTTGCGGTCGCTAAAGCGGAGCGACACGTCTGATACTGTAAGCATAGTTTCTCCTATTTTCTGTCTATTAGATTTATTGTACTAGAAAGCAGTCTAAACTTCAATTATAATCATCCTGGGATCAAAATATCTTCGTCATAGGATTTATGATCTTTTTGTAAGCTGAAGCCGCGACCACGAACTTGGCTAGCTGGTAAGATAATAATAAAGGCTGTTTCGTCAATTTGGAGTATATGATTTTCCAATTTTTGTACTTCTGGGATAGAAACAGTTGTCATTAACATACGTTTTTCAGACCCAGTATAGCCACCAATTACGGGCAATTCTGTTACTCCACGGTCCACTTCGGTTGTGATATAGGATTTGATTTCCTTGTATTTTTGGGAAATAATAAAAAGGTTTCGAGAAGAGTTTGTACCCGTCATCATACGGTTGATCACATAGCTGATGGTCATCAAGGCAAGGATGGAGTACATGACAGTATCAGGATCGAAGGCGATAAAGCCAAGGCCAACGATAATACCATCAATAATAACCATGGTTTGACTGAGTGATAGGGGAGAATACTTATGGATAAATTGGATGAGGATGCCTGTTCCTCCCGTTGATGAATTACCGAGAAAGACAAGTCCGAGACCAAAACCTAGAACAATACCGCCAAAAATTGCAGCAAGTAAAGGATTATCGGTCAAATTTGGCAAACCAGCTGTTAATTTCATGCAGAATGGATAGAGGATGGCACCGTAAACAGTTTTTACAAAGACAGATTTCCCAAGGAAATAGAAACAAATTACCAGGAGAGGAATATTGCAGAATAGTACAAAGGTAGCTGGGTCCCAACCGAATAATGTGTTTAGGGCAATGGCCAGGCCACCAATTCCTCCAGATACAATATTACTTTCCAGAAAAAAACTATTGAAGCCAATAGCCATAATGATGCTACCCGCCGTCACAAATGAAATATCTTTTAACTTGTCTTTCATGATTTCTCCTTTAATACTATATTCTAATATACACGCACGTTCTATTATGCAGAATTTTAAGCCAATCGTCAAGGCTTTCTCAGCTTGACTTTCTTTTAGTTAGCAGTTATAATGATAATCAATCAGAAGAGTAGTAAAGGAACGGTTTTTAGAGAGCTTGTGGTCGGTGTAAACAAGTAATTCTTCTTTATGAATGGGCTGATGGTAAATAGAAATCTGAACAAATAAGGATTTGGCTAGCAGGCCTTATGTGCAAAGAGAAATGAATGGCTTTACTGTTCATAAGCTAAGGTGGTACCGTGTCCTTGACGCCCTTGCACAGACTTGTGCTGGGCTTTTATTTTTGTTCACAATAAGTTTACAGTGTTGTAAATAAGTGTAAAAGGAGAAGTTATGACAAAACCAATTATTTTAACAGGCGATCGACCGACCGGAAAATTACATATTGGTCATTATGTAGGTTCCTTGAAAAATCGTGTGCTCTTACAGAATGCAGGCAATCATGAATTATTTGTATTTTTGGCAGACCAGCAGGCTTTGACAGACCATGCTAAAGAACCGCAGAAGATTATTGAGTCGGTTGGTAACGTAGCCTTGGACTACTTAGCGGCAGGTCTCGATCCAGCTAAGACAACCATTTTCATCCAAAGTCAAATTCCAGAATTGGCTGAATTGACTATGTACTATATGAACCTGGTGTCAGTTGCTCGTCTGGAACGCAATCCGACTGTCAAGACAGAAATTGCCCAGAAGGGCTTTGGTGAAGGCATTCCAGCAGGTTTCTTGGTCTACCCGGTTTCTCAGGCTGCAGATATTACAGCTTTCAAGGCAAACTTTGTACCAGTTGGAACCGATCAAAAGCCCATGATTGAGCAGACCCGTGAGCTGGTTCGTAGTTTTAATCACGCTTATCAGACGGATGTTTTGGTGGAACCAGAAGGGATTTACCCTGAAAACGAGGCTGCAGGTCGTTTGCCGGGGTTGGATGGCAATGCCAAGATGTCTAAATCACTTGGCAATGGGATTTATCTGGCAGATGACATGGACACTTTGAAAAAGAAAGTCATGTCCATGTATACCGACCCGAACCATATCCGTGTCGAGGATCCGGGTCAGATTGAAGGAAATATGGTTTTCCATTATTTGGATGTTTTTGGTCGTGAGGAAGATCAGGCTGAGATTGAGGCCATGAAGGAGCATTACCAGCGCGGTGGTCTGGGAGATGTCAAAACCAAACGCTATCTTTTGGATATCTTAGAACGTGAGTTGGGGCCAATCCGTGAGCGTCGCATCGAGTTTGCCAAAGATATGGGACAGGTCTATGCTATGTTAGAGGCAGGCAGTCAAAAAGCTCGTCAAGTAGCAGCAACTACTCTGGACCAAGTCAAGGATGCTATGGGAATCAACTATTTTAAATAGGACTAACGAATGAAGAAGTGATGTTGAAAAACGTTGCTTTTTTATTTTTAATTGTGATTTTTTAAAACCAAAACGTTCGTAAATGTTTTATATTTTAGGAAAGAATTTTCTGGATTTTTATGTTTAATGATATTAAGACGAATAATGATTGACAAATATTCTTAAAATGTTATCATAGATAAAATAAATTTCAAACAAAAGAGAAAAGAGGAAATCATCCATGTCAAATTGGGAAACTAAATTTTTGAAAAAAGGCTTTACATTTGATGATGTCTTGCTCATTCCGGCTGAGAGCCATGTCTTGCCGCACGATATTGACTTAAAGACACAGTTAGCTCCGAATTTGACCCTCAATCTTCCTATCATTTCAGCAGCTATGGATACGGTAACTGACAGCAAAATGGCGATTGCTATGGCGCGTGCAGGTGGTCTGGGTGTCATTCACAAGAATATGTCCATTGCAGAGCAGGCAGATGAAGTGCGTAAGGTAAAACGTTCTGAAAATGGTGTTATTATTGATCCTTTCTTCTTAACACCAGAGCATACAATTGCAGAGGCTGAAAAATTGATGGCGACTTACCGTATTTCAGGTGTACCGATTGTTGAAACCCTGGAAAATCGCAAACTGGTGGGTATTATTACCAACCGTGATATGCGTTTTATCACCGATTACTCACAGCCGATTTCTAGCAATATGACCAGCGATGGTTTGGTAACAGCTCCTGTTGGAACGGATTTGGAAACTGCTGAGGCGATTCTCCACCAACACCGTATTGAAAAATTGCCTTTGGTGGATGAAAATGGTCGTTTGTCAGGCTTGATTACGATTAAAGACATTGAAAAAGTGATTGAATTTCCAAATGCTGCCAAGGATGAATTTGGTCGTCTCTTGGTAGCTGGTGCGGTCGGTGTCACTTCTGATACTTTTGAACGTGCGGAGGCTCTCTTTGAAGCTGGTGCAGATGCCATTGTTATTGACACAGCTCATGGGCATTCTGCTGGTGTTCTCCGTAAGATTGCGGAAATTCGTGCCCACTTCCCAGACCGTACTTTGATTGCAGGTAATATTGCTACAGCTGAGGGAGCTCGTGCCCTTTACGAGGCTGGTGTGGATGTTGTCAAGGTGGGTATTGGACCTGGTTCTATCTGTACCACTCGTGTTATTGCGGGTGTTGGTGTACCACAGGTTACTGCTATTTACGATGCTGCTGGCGTTGCGCGTGAGTATGGTAAGACCATCATTGCGGACGGTGGTATCAAGTATTCAGGTGATATTGTTAAGGCCTTGGCTGCTGGTGGTCATGCGGTTATGTTGGGGTCAATGTTTGCAGGAACAGATGAAGCACCGGGGGAAACAGAAATCTTCCAAGGACGTAAATTCAAGACCTACCGCGGTATGGGCTCTATCGCAGCCATGAAACAAGGTTCTAAGGATCGTTATTTCCAAGCTTCTGTCAATGAGGCAAACAAGCTGGTTCCAGAAGGTATTGAAGGTCGTGTCGCTTATAAAGGTTCTGTTGCAGATATGATTTTCCAAATGGTCGGTGGTCTCCGCTCAGGTATGGGTTATGTCGGAGCAGGCAACCTGACAGAATTACGTGAAAATGCTCAATTTATTGAAATGTCAGGCGCTGGTTTGAAAGAAAGTCACCCACACGACGTTCAAATTACAAACGAAGCACCAAACTATTCCGTACAATAATTGACAAAACTGTAAATAAAAAAGAAAGACTTGTAAACGATGTTTACAAGTCTTCTTTTACAGTTCCCTTGGAAATATGGAATATTTTTAGACTTTCTGGGAGTTGATGGAGATGGTCTAGCGAAGTTGTCGTGATAAAGGTTTGAATTTTATCTGTGATGGTTTCCAGTAATTTGACTTGACGGCTATTGTCCAATTCACTCATCACATCGTCGAGCAGTAAAATCGGATATTCTCGCGTAATTTCTTTCATGAGCTCAATCTCAGCCAGTTTAAGAGAGAGAACGAGGCTACGATGTTGACCTTGGCTACCATAATGGGCATTCATACCATTGATGAAGAAAGCAATATCGTCTCTGTGAGGTCCCACTCCAGTATTTTTTTTGAACAAATCTCGTTTCCGACTTTTTTCTAATTCTGTCAAGAAATCGTCAACCAGGTTGACAGAGTCTGTCAACGAAACAGATGATAGGTAGTCAATCCGAAGTTCTTCTCTTTGACCAGAAATTTCGGCTACTTTTCGGCTACCAAATTCCTCTAATTTTTTGAGGAAATCAATCCGATGCTGGATAACACGACTACCGTAATCAGCTAGTTGATAGTCTAGTACGCTGAGAAAATCCATGTCAACTTTTTCGGTTGATTTTAGATAGGTATTTCGCTGTTTGAGAACGTGATTGTAGTTGGACAAGTCTGATAGGTAGACGGGTTTTATTTGCCCCAACTCAACGTCAATAAATTTTCGGCGGAGGGCAGGTGCTCCTTTGATGAGCTGTAAATCTTCCGGTGCAAAAAGAACAACGTTCAAGTGCCCGATATAGTTGGACAATTTGGCTTGTTTGAGGTGATTAACCTTGGTCACCCGCCCCTTTTCTGTCAAGTTGATGTCAAGTGGAAGTTTACCGCTAGTCCGGTGGAGTAAACCTTGAATGGATAACTCTTTTTCTTCAAATTGGAGTAAATCCTTATCTGAACGAGTGCGGTGACTGCGTGTCAAAGCTAGAAAATAAATAGACTCTAAAATGTTGGTCTTACCCTGTGCATTCTGTCCCAAAAAGACATTGAGCCCTTGATGGAACTCAATATCTAATTTGTCATAATTGCGAAAGTGGCGTAGTTGTAATTTTTCTAACCACATCTTAGGTACCTGGGAAACGGACAGGCTTCCTGTTAACCTTCTTTACAGATTTCTTGACAGGAGGAGCTTGTTTCTTCTGCTTTTTGTTTTCTTGGTTGAGTTTTTTTACGATAGCAGCAACACGAGCTTTTTCAGCTTGATCTTCTTGGTGCTGTAGAATTTCTTCCTGACTTGGAGCCACAAGGTTGATGTCAATGCCGTGGTCCGGTAGACTGATTTTGTCACCGACACGGATTTTCTTACCTCGTCTTTTTTCATCCTCTCCATTAAACAGGATGGTATTCTCTTCTAAAAAGCCCTTGATAGCCCCGCCGGAATGCACAATTCCAGTTGTTTTGAGCAGAGCTTGTAGGGTAATGTAGTCGTCGAATAATTTAAATTCCATAAGTCACCTCGTTACAGAATATTATAACACAATTTGGTATAATGGAAGGTACAATGTTTTGAAAGAGGCAAAGTATGAAATTACAAGAAGGTGTTGAGCTTCATTTTATTGAATCAGATAAATTCACGACCAATCGAATTCGTGTGCGGTTTGCGGCGGAGATGAGTGAACAGACGGTTGCAGGACGTGTATTGGTGGCGAATTTGCTAGAAATGGGCAATCAAGATTATCCTAGTGCCCAACGCTTGCGGATGCGTTTGGCAGAACTCTACGGAGCTCATTTTTCAACTTCTGTATCAAAGAGAGGACGAGTTCATTTTGTGGATTTGACGATTTCCTACATCAACCCTCACTATTTGCCTGAACAAGAGGATATTACCGGTGAGATTATTGATTTTCTTGAGGCCTGTCTCTTCAAACCTTTGAAGAACGGCAGTGCCTTTAAGGAAGATGTCTTTGCAGTTGAGAAAAATAATCTACTTAGTTTTTTAGAAACTGAGGTGGAGGACAATTTTTATCATGCGGATGTTGAGATGAGTAAACTTTATTATGAGGATGAGGCAGTTCAAATTCCCCGTGTTGGACGGATTGATTTGGTTGAGCAGGTAACGGCGGAGACGGCCTTCAAAACCTATAGTAACATGCTGCGCTTGGATAAGATTGATATTTTCGTTCTCGGTCAGGTAGACCAGGCTTTGGTGCAAGAAAAGTTTTCATCTTTCAGTTTTAAATACCGTAACCCCAAGTTGGAATTAGAATACCAGCAAGCTTATTCTAAGGTTACTAGGGAGAGAGTTGAGCGAAAAGAGGCTCGTCAATCGATTTTAGAACTAGCTTACCATTTACAGGTGGTTTACAATGATGTAAACTATCCAGCCTTATTGGTTTTCAATGGTTTACTGGGTGCTTTTTCCCATTCAAAATTATTTATGAATGTGCGGGAAAAAGAAAGTTTGGCCTATACGATTGGCAGTCAGATTTCAATCTTTTCAGGGATGTTGAAGATTTATGCCGGTATCAACAGACAAGATAAACTCAAGGCTATCAAGTTGATTAGACAGCAAGTTATGGCTCTTAAGCAGGGGAAGTTTACAGAGGATGACCTAAATTTGACAAAAAATATGCTGGTTCATTCTGCAACTCTGGCTCAGGATAGGCAAAATAATTTACTGGAACAAGTTTACAATCAGGTCACCATGGGTCAAAGGAATGTGACATTGGAAGAGTGGATTGAGGCTGTAAACAAGGTATCTAGAGAGGACATTTTACGAGTTGGTCAGCTGGTGCGTTTACAGGCTGTTTACTTCATGGAGGGCATTAAAGAATGAGAATTAGAAGAAAAAAGTACCCCTACATGAAGGAAGTACTCTATTATGCGACAGTTGACAATGGGTTGACAGTTACCTTTCTTCCCAAAACAGATTTTAAGGAAACCTATGGTATCTTGACCACAGAATTTGGTGCCCTCCATACTCATTTTAAAAAGAAGGGACAGGAATTTTCCTATCCTGAAGGGATTGCTCATTTTCTGGAGCATAAATTATTCGAGACTGCTGATGAAGATGATGTGATGAATTTGTTTGCGGATTTGGGGGCTAGTGCCAATGCCTATACTAGCTTGAGGCAGACTAGCTACCTCTTTTCAACAACGGAAAATGTTTTGGAATGTCTGGCCTTGCTCCAGCAGTTTGTCCGTGAGCCACATTTTACGGCTGAAAATGTGTCCAAGGAGCAGGGGATTATTGGTCAAGAGATTGAGATGTATCAGGATGATGCGGACTACCGTCTCTATACAGGTATATTGTCGTCCCTTTATCCAGAAACAGCCCTGGCTCACGATATCGCTGGCACGATTGAATCTATCAAGGCTATCACTGCTGAGGATTTATATGAAAATTTTGAGACTTTTTATCATCCTTCAAAGATGAGCCTGTTTGTCATTGGGAATTTTGATGTTAAGAAGGTCTGGAAACAGGTAAAAACTTTCCAGCTTGCCCAGAATGATACAGAGATTGAGCCGATTGAGCATTTGCCGGTTAAAAAGTTGGATATTTTGAAAAATCGGACTGAGTATTTTGAAGTGGCCAGCCCTAAATTGGCATTAGGTCTGCGAGGTAACGATTCCATTTCTCTCGCTAACTTACCATCCTATCGAATCAGCCTGCAACTTTTGTTTGCCATGCTTTTTGGTTGGACATCACAGCGTTACCAGACCTTGTATGATCAGGGGAAAATTGATTCGTCCTTCCATTTCCAGGTTGAGGTAACACCAGACTATCATCATGTCATTTTTTCAGCGGATACCAAGGAACCAATCAGTTTATCAGCCAGCTTGCGCAAGGCTGTCAGCCGTTTCGTCAAGGATCCGGATGTTTCGGAGGAACACTTGGCCCTGCTGAAGAAGGAAATGTACGGGGATTTTATTCGTAGTCTCAATTCTTTGGAATTTACGGCCAGCCATTTTGTAGCCAATAGTTTGGAGGGGGCAAGTATTTTCGACCTTCCTCAGTTGATAGAATCTATCGGTCTGCAGGATGTCTTGGAAGTGGGTCAAGCCTTTATTGAGAACTGTGATATGACAGATTATATGATTTTTCCGAAATAATTAGCAACTTATCATCGAAATTTCATGAGTTTTTTGTTAAAATATTATATTGAAAATTATTGTAAGTGAGAGGAAACTATGATCCAGAAAAGTATAGGAGAGGTATTGCGGTCTGCCCGAGAGAGTCGCGGTTGGAATTTTGTAGAAATTCAGCGATTGACGGGGATTCAAGCTAAGTACTTACAGGCCTTAGAATTTAATAACTTTGATGTCATACCAGACCCATCCTATACGCGTTCTTTCTTGCAAAAATATGCGGAAGTACTAGACCTAGATGGTGATGTCCTGGTAGATGCTTTTATGACAAATAGTTTGGTCATCTATCATGAGGATGGGCAGGAAGAAGAGCATGCTTCAGAATTAAAACGAAGCTATAAGGTTAGAAAGAAGAAGCCGTCGATTTTACCATTGGTTTACCTGCTACTAGCTGCGACCTCTATCTTTATCTTGTTGACCTATGTCGTGTTGAATAGAGTTCAGAATCAAGAACGAAAAGAGTCGGCTCCGTCGACTGTCCAGGTGGTTTCAGAGAGTTCCCCAGCATCGACAGAGGAAGCAAGTGATACATCTTCTACAAGTACAGATGAATCCTCTAGTTCATCTAGTCAAGAGGAGTTGGCTTCAGGGACTTTAACGACCTCGGGTGGCGGCTCAGAGTTGACAGTCGTCCTTTCTGAACACGCGGGTCCAGTTGAGGTGGAACTTTCAGTGACAGATGCTACTAGCTGGGTCAGTCTATCTGATACAGAAATTGCGGGTGGATTTGTTCTATCTCCAGAAACCAATACAGTCACGGCGACTATTCCAGAAGGCATAAACGCCGCTAATCTGGTTTTAGGTGTGACAGAGGGTGTCTCTATCAAAATTGCTGGCAATAGTTTGGATACGTCAGCCATCACAGCTGATCCTGGAGTTATCTATTTAACGGTTGAATAATATGAAAAAAATGAAAAAAGAAAACATACCCAACGCCTTGACGGTAGGACGGATACTGGTGATTCCGATTTTTATCCTACTCTTGACCGTCTGGAAAGATGCACTGAGCCATTATTTGGCTGCGATTATTTTTGCCTTGGCTAGTGTGACAGACTATTTGGATGGCTATCTGGCCCGCAAATGGCAGGTTGTGACCAACTTCGGAAAATTTGCCGATCCCATGGCTGATAAGATTTTAGTTATGACGGCCTTCATCATGCTGGTGGAGCTTGGTTTTGCCCCTGCCTGGGTGGTGGCTATTATCATCTGTCGTGAGTTGGCCGTGACAGGCCTTCGCCTATTGTTGGTAGAAAATGGTGGTACTGTGCTAGCTGCGGCTATGCTAGGTAAAATCAAGACCTTCTCACAGATGTTTGCCATTATTTTTCTCCTATTGCACTGGAATTTGCTCGGTCAAATCACGCTCTATATCGCACTCTTTTTCACCCTCTACTCAGGCTATGATTATTTCAAGGGTGCGTCTTATTTATTTAAAGATACATTCAAATGACAGATATTATCCAAGTAAAGCATCTCAAGTATAAATACGAAGAAGAAGCTGAAAATTATACCTTAAACGACGTGACGTTTCACGTGAAACAGGGGGAATGGTTGTCCATTATCGGCCACAATGGTTCAGGAAAGTCAACGACGGTTCGTCTGATTGATGGTCTTTTGGAGGCTGAGTCTGGAGATATTTTTATCGATGGAGATAAGTTGACTGTTGACAATGTTTGGGACAAGCGTCGCTTGATTGGTATGGTTTTCCAAAATCCAGATAATCAATTCGTCGGGGCAACGGTTGAGGACGATGTGGCCTTTGGTTTGGAAAACCAAGGCATCCCCTTGGCTGAAATGCGTCAGCGCGTCCAGGAGGCGCTTGAATTGGTTGGAATGGATGATTTCAAGATTAGAGAACCAGCTCGTCTATCTGGCGGTCAGAAACAACGTGTTGCCATTGCTGGTGTGGTTGCCTTGCGTCCAAAGATTATTATTTTGGACGAGGCGACCTCCATGCTGGATCCAGAGGGGCGCCTGGACTTGATTCAGATTGTTAAAGATATTAAGGATCAGCATGGCATGACGGTTATCTCCATTACACATGACCTGGATGAGGTAGCGCTTAGTGATCGGGTTATTGTTATGAAAAATGGTCAAGTAGAGTCGATTTCGACACCAGCTGACTTGTTTATGCGGGACGATTTGGCTGATTTGGACTTGGCCCAGCCCTTTACGGCAGAATTGGCCCAGTCCTTGCGTCAGGCTGGACTAGCTGTTCCGCTCCGCTATTTTACAGAGGAAGAATTAGAGGAAACTGTATGGGAATTCATCTCCAAGAAGTAAGCTATACCTATCAGGCCGGCACTCCTTTTGAGGGGCGGGCGCTTTTTGGTGTTGATTTGGAGATTGTGGACGGGTCCTATACGGCATTGATTGGTCATACTGGATCCGGGAAGTCGACGATTTTACAGCTTTTGAATGGTCTTAATGTACCGACAGAAGGCAGTGTGGTCATCGATGATGTGGTTATCACGGGCACATCTCAAAATAAGGATATCAAGCAGGTGCGTAAGAAAGTCGGCTTGGTCTTTCAGTTTCCAGAAAGCCAGGTCTTTGATGAGACTGTCTTGCAGGATGTGGCATTCGGTCCGCAGAATTTTGGTGTTTCTAAGGAAGAGGCTGAGAAGATTGCGCGTGAAAAATTGGCTCTGGTTGGTATTTCAGAGGAAGTCTATGACCGCAGTCCCTTTGATTTGTCTGGAGGTCAGATGCGCCGTGTAGCCATTGCGGGCATCCTGGCTATGGAACCGTCTGTTTTAGTTCTGGATGAGCCGACTGCTGGTTTGGATCCGGCTGGTCGTCAAGAGCTGATGGATATTTTCAAGAAACTCCATGCGAATGGGATGACCATTGTCTTGGTGACGCATCTGATGGATGACGTGGCTAATTATGCTGATTTTGTCTACATCATGGAAAAGGGCAAGCTGGTTCGTTCTGGCAAGCCGATTGATGTTTTCCAAGAGGTTGATTTTTTGGAATCGATTCAGCTGGGTGTTCCCAAAATCACCAAGTTTGCTGCCAATCTGGAGCGCAGGGGCTTTGTTTTTGAGCGCTTGCCTATTACGATTGAGGAATTTACAAGGATGGTGACGCATGGATAAGTTAATTTTAGGTCGCTACATTCCTGGTGACTCGCTGTTGCATCGCCTAGACCCTCGAAGTAAGCTCTTGGCCATGTTTGCCTTTCTGTTAATTATTTTCTGGGCCAATAATCTGGTAACCAATGCGCTGTTGATTGCCTTTGTTCTCGGTTTGATTTTGCTCTCTCGCATTCGCTTGTCCTTTTTCATCAATGGTGTCAAGCCCATGATTGGGATTATCCTGTTTACCACTTTCTTCCAGATTTTCTTTACACCAGGAACAAGGGTTTTGTGGGAATTCTGGATTTTCAAATTGTCGGTGGAAGGTTTGCAACAGGCGGCAGTGATTTTTGTGCGCTTTGTCCTGATTATCTTCTTTTCAACTCTCCTAACTCTGACAACGACACCACTTAGTTTGGCAGATGGTATTGAGGCGGGGCTTGCTCCTCTCAAGAAAATCAAGGTGCCAGTTCATGAAATTGGGCTTATGTTGTCCATGAGTTTGCGTTTTGTGCCGACCTTGATGGACGACACGACTCGGATTATGAATGCTCAGCGGGCGCGTGGTGTTGACTTCAATGAAGGAAATATCATTCAAAAGGTTAAGTCTGTTATCCCTATTTTGATACCGCTTTTTGCATCTAGTTTTAAGCGAGCAGATGCCCTGGCGACAGCTATGGAGGCTCGAGGTTATCAGGGGGGCGATGGCCGGACCAAGTATCGGGTACTGGATTGGAAGTTGGCAGATAGCCTAGCAATTCTGACTATGATTTGTTTGGGATTGCTCTTATATTTTTTGAAAACCCCTTAAAAAACACGAACAATCGTGTTTTTTAGTAAAAAACAAACAATGCTGTAATATTTGTAATGGAATTATAAAACAAAAGTAATAATCAAGTTGTAAGATAGTTTCAGTCATATGAGAGGAAACTATATATTTTATGACATTTACAAAAAAATTGAAAAATGTAATTATCGGAGTAGCGACCGCCCTCGTAGCACTTACAGCTGGCGTTGCTATCGCTGATACCTACCATTCTGAATTTAGCATTGCTGATTTTGTTGACCAATCTACCAATTCTTCAGCTGTTGCAGCCAAAGAGGATACGATAAAGAAAACATATGAATCCAAGGAAGAGAAAAAGGTTTCTGATGTAAAAAAAGAAGAAAAGAAGCCAGAGAGTACTGAGGAAAGTACGACGACTGAAGCTTCCAAAGCGGAAGAAGTTGCTCCAGCTACAGAAACAAGTCAAGTAGCTAGCCCTGAGACAACCCCAGAAGTACAACAGCCCGTTGTTCAAGTTGCTCAACCTGAATATCAACAAGTACAGGTGCAACAAGTTGCTACTGAAGCTGTCCAAGCCCAACCTGTAGCTCAGGTTCAAGCAGCCCAGCCAGTTGTTACTGTAGGTGTCGGTGAAGCAGCTGCCAAAGAATTTATTGCTCAAAAAGAGTCTGGTGGCAGCTATACAGCTCAAAATGGTATCTACTATGGTCGTTACCAGCTCACAAGTTCTTACCTAAATGGTGATTTTTCACCTGAAAACCAGGAGCGTGTAGCAGACAACTATGTATTGCAACGTTACGGTTCATGGGAAAATGCCTACCAGTTCTGGATTGCCAATGGTTGGTATTAAGCTAACCAGAGGCCTGTATGAGATATTCGAGGATGAGATAGTTAGGACAGGCGATTGCTTGTCCATTTTTTTGTAAAAAAGGGTAAAAATATAAAAATTCTGCAACAAAATGCTTGACAACCGATATATATATAGATATAATGGAGTTATATCTATAGGAATATAGGTAAATGAGATTATACTATTTCTGACAAAATAGGGGAAGGAATCATTATGTCAAATAATACAATCAAGTTTTCACTTAGAAAAACTTCAATCGGTTTGTTGTCACTAGCAGCAATTGCTGTTGCAGGTACAGCAACTGTATCTGCAGCTGAAGTTGAGGTTGCTAACGTTACAGCGCATGGTACCGGTGTAACAGCTGATCCAATTCCAACGTTTGATTTGAATACAGGTGAATTGACAGCTAAAGGTTCAAGCGTATTGAATTCTGACTACAAACCAGCTTTGGATCCAAGCACAGTTGATATCCACGTTCATGGAGAAGGAACTACTACAGAGGTCCCAGAAGTTAAACTTGCTTTTGAAAATGGCGAACCATATGTTTATGCTACAGGTACTGGTGTAACAGCTTCTGCAGAACTACCAGCTTTGGACCCAAGCACAGTTGATATTCAAGTAAATGGTGAAGGCGTTACTGCACCAGCTTTGGAAGAAGCTAAAGTAGCCTTGGATGAGAATGGTTTGTATCTTACAAATGTACCAACTGAAGCACCAACAGCAGAAGCACTTCCAACAGTTCAAATTGGTGGTAAAGACGGTGACTATTACCTTTATACAAACGGTGAAGGTACGACAGCTGCAGAATTGCCAACAATCGATCCTTCAACGATTGAAGGAGCAATCGAAACAGCTAAAGGTGAGAGTGTAAAAGCTCCAGTACTTCCATCAATCGACCCAGCTAGCCTTGTTGCTCCAGCACCAGCAGTAGTTACTCCAGCACCAGCAGTAGTTACTCCAGCACCAGCAGCAGTTACTCCAGCACCAGCAGCAGTTACTCCAGCACCAGCAGCAGTTACTCCAGCACCAGCAGCAGTTACTCCAGCACCAGCAGCAGTTACTCCGGCACCAGCAGCGGTAACTTCAGCAGCAGTAGCTTCAGAACCAGTTGCTAAAACTACTTCTACTACTGCAGCAACACTCCCAAATACTGGTCAAACAAATAGTCTTGTGTATTTGCTTCCAGCATTGGGTCTCCTTGGTGCAGCAGCAGTTGTAGCTAAGAAAAAAGAAATCTAATCACATCCTATTAAGAGAGGCAGAATTTGCCTCTTTTTTCGTTTATATGACTTTCAGCTCTTAGGCTTTATCGGCTGAAAGATAGAACAGAACGTAAGCATTCAAAATGTAAGTTGGTATTTGAGAAACGAGTTATGGTTAGAGTTATCGTGAATTTGAAGCAAGAAAACTTTACAAATAGATGGATTTTGCTTATAATGTTGGAAAAATTAAGGAAGAAAATGGCAGATGAATTTACAAAAACGGATTTTTCGTCTGAATATGCTGATGCTGGGGATTTCCCTGCTTGCCATGTTGGCCATCAGTGTCTTTGTTGTCAATAACATTTACCTGAATCGGAGTAGTTTATTGTCCACAAGCCAGAAAACAGCAACGAGTCAAACCAGCATTGAAGAATTTTCGGGAACAGATTATGTCAGTCTGGCGGAGAAACTAGCAAGTGGAGGGGCTCAGCTCTACGTGGAGAGTGACGGTTATATTTTGTTTTCCAATATCCAGGAAGATGTAGAGGATATCACAGCGGTTGGAATTAGTGAGATCACTCATTTGACCTACATTGATGAGGAAATTGTAATCAGTCGGCAGTTGAGAACGCAGGGGCAAACAGTCTCCCTCTATGCAGTAATTGAAGATACGGAAGACCAACAAGACGCTAGGGAATTCCAGACCTTCTTGTTACAAATTGCGTTGATGGGTGGTACTGGTATTGCAGTCATTTTGACCTTGAATTTGATGGTTACCAGACGCATCCTGCAGGCCATTATGAAACCGATGGATGAACTCCACAAGGGGGTTGAGCGGATTCGCAAGGGAAATTACCAGGAAAATCTAGATTATAGCGGTGATCGAGAATTTGAAGAATTGACAGAAGGTTTCAACCAAATGCAGACAAGCTTGTTGGAGGCTCAGGAGAAAAATCGCCTGTATGAACAGAATCGGACCCAGATGGTAACGGATATATCCCATGATTTACGGACACCTCTTACATCCATTAAAGGCTATACCAAGGGAATTTTAGACGGAATCGCCAATACAGATGAAAAGCGGCAGAACTACCTGAATATTATCTATCAAAAATCATTGATCATGGAGAAATTGCTGGAAAAATTATTCGTTTTCTCTCAATTAGAGACTGACAAATTGCCATTTGATACAGTAGCAGTCAACTTGAGGGATGTGTTCGAAGCCTACATCAGTGAGAAGAAGGCAGAATTGGTAGATGAAGCAATTGAATTTCGCCTAAAAGTGACAGAGGAATTACCTGTTGAATTGGACCCAGTCCAATTTAGGCGGATTTTGGATAACTTGGTAGACAATGCGCGAAAATATGCTACTGCTAACCCGCTTTTGTTGACCATTTCAGGCTCTACTGACGGAAATCAAGTGGTTTGGACCTTTGCTGATAATGGCCAAGGCGTTTCTAAGGACCAGCTAGACAAACTCTTTACGGAATTTTACCGGGTAGATCAGGCCCGTCAGCAAGTGGATGGACATGGACTAGGACTCTCAATTGTAAACAATATTGTGCATCGTCTAGGTGGCACAATCGTGGTTGAAAATAAGGCTGGCTTGACCTTTACCATTCGTCTACCTAAGAAAGGATAAGAAATGACACGTATATTGATTGCTGAAGATGATATCGAAATTGCACAGCTTGAGCGAGATTATTTGGAAATGCAGGGGTATCAAGTCGATGTCATAACAGATGGTGCCCTAGTTGAAAAGCAGATTCGAACAGAAACCTATAATCTTTTACTTTTAGATGTCATGCTCCCTAACAAAACTGGCTATGATATTTGCCGCGACCTCCGTAACCAAGTAGATTTTCCTATTCTGATGGTGACGTCCAAACAAGAAACTATGGATGTCGTTCGGGGCTTAGGCTTAGGAGCAGATGACTATATCAGCAAACCCTTTGATCCCATGGAGTTGGTTGCGCGTGTGAAAGCCCATTTGACCCGCTACCAACGCCTGCAATCTACCAAAGAGGAGAAGGAACTGCGGGTTGGTGATTTGGTGATTTATTTGGAGAGTTGGAAGGTGGAAAAAGCAGGGCAGTCAATCAAGTTGCCCAATAGGGAGTTTGAATTACTTGTCCACCTAGCTCAACATCCTAACCGGGTCTTTTCAAAAGATCAACTGTTTGAGACAATCTGGGGCTATGACTATGTAGGCGATAGTGCAACAGTAACTGTCCATATTAATCGACTGAGGGATAAGCTGGGAGCAAATTTGATTGAAACGGTTTGGGGCGCGGGTTACCGACTTAATGCATAAATTCTTTCGAATTTGTTTAGAAATTGTTTAGGAACTTTACCTAAAGTGTTGAGAATTGTCCTCTATAATAGACTTATCAGCAAAGAGCTGAAGAAAATAGTAAAAAAGAGGAAACACAAATGGAAAACCAAAACGAAAACAAGCAAATTATCGAGCAAGAAGTGCAAACGGAAGAAAAATCATCTCTCCTAACCAGTTTAAAAACAAAAGTAAGTACGATGAGTAAAAAATCAATTATCTTGCTTTCAGCAGGGGCTCTACTCTTGGTAACAGGTGGATTTGTCGCAGCTGAAATATATGAAAATCGTTTGGAAGCTTTAGAAACTCAAGTTGAACAGAGCCTGGGTCTATCAGATGATGATGATAATCAAGTCACCACGGCCCAGTCAGTTGTTGCAAGCTCTAGCTCAACAGCATCAAGTAGTACAACAGCAGCTTCTTCAACAACTACAACAGCGATCACAGCTGAGCAAGTTGCAGCAGGTTACGGCATTACTTTGGTAGATAGTTCAGAGCTAGATGGAATTTATACAGCTACGGTCGGAAATGATACGTATACCTTGACCATCAAAGGCAATCAAGGTAGCCTGGTTGAAGTTGACAATGATGGGGAACAAGATAGTGAATTAGTCGTTTTGGACCTTGAGAAAAAAATTGCCTATATCGATGGCGAAGCGGATACTTACAGCTTGAGTGGATCAACTTTGACCTTGACAGAAGTTGACACCAACGATACGACCTTGGATAAAATCAGCTTTACAAAACAATAAGAAAAGGACCGTAATGGTCCTTTAATCTTGACAAGATTGTCAATTTTCGCCAAAGATTTCTTGTGCCAGTCGGCGACCAGTTGGTGTGGCAGCCAGGCCTCCTTCGGCAGTCTCACGGAAGGCGGTTGGTAGGGCAGAGCCTACTTGGTACATGGCATTGATGACTTCATCTACAGGGATTTTGGATTCAATTCCTGCCAGTGCCATATCTGCGGCCACCATAGCGTAGCTAGCTCCCATTGCATTTCGTTTGACACATGGGACTTCTACCAGACCTGCGACTGGATCACAGATCAGCCCTAGCATATTTTTGATGACAAAGCAGATGGCTTGGCTAGCCTGGTAGGGACTTCCTCCAGCAGCAAGGGTTAATGCCGCTGCGGACATAGCAGAGGCAGAGCCAACTTCTGCTTGACAGCCTCCTTCTGCTCCAGAGATGGAGGCGTTGTTGGCAATAACTAGACCGAAGGCTCCAGCTGTAAAGAGGAAGTCAAGTTGTTGCTCTTCCGTCAAGCTTAACTTGTCAATAGCAACACCAAGAACGGCAGGCAAACAACCAGCAGAGCCAGCAGTTGGGGTGGCACAGACCAAGCCCATTTTGGCGTTCAACTCGTTGACAGCCATAGCATTTCTTGCTGCGGATAGGATAGAGGAATCAGATAGCGTCTTGCCCTTTTTCATATAAGTGTCCAACTTGGCAGCATCACCACCTGTCAATCCAGAAACGGACTTGCTTTCTGTTAATCCGTCAACAATTGACGCTTTCATAACTGTCAAGTTTCTTGACATGATTGCCAAGATTTCTTCTCGGCTACGCCCTGTCAATTCAATTTCAGTCGCAATCATGAGTTCGGCAACATTACCAGAAAACTGTTCAGCTTGTTGGACCAATTCTTCAATTGTATAAAACATATTCTCCCCTTTCTAGTTGAAGAAGGTGACATTGTGCAGATGGGGAATTTTTTCGATTTCTGCAATGGAATTTTCACACTGACGGGCATCCACTTCGATAATCATAATAGCTTTTTCGCCTGCTTGTTCACGGGTCACGTTCATTTGAGCAATGTTTATACCGTATTTGGACAAGATATCTGTCACTTTGGCAATCATACCTGGAACATCCTGGTGAACGATGATAATAGTCGGGGTATTCATATTGAGGTTGACAGAAAAGCCGTTGAGCTCCGTTACTTGAATATTGCCTCCACCAATTGAAACGCCTGTGGCTGAGATAGATTTCTTCTCGTTTTTTATGATGATTCGGGTGGTATTGGGATGGGGGGTATTGCTGTCCTTATTGACACGCCAGTAAACCTTAATACCTCGTTCTCTTGCAATATCCAGAGAGTTAGGAATACGAGGATCATCCGTATCCATGCCTAAAATGCCTGCTACTAAGGCCACATCAGTGCCATGGCCGCGATAGGTTTTGGCAAAGGAGTTGTAAAGTTGGAATTCGACCTCGGTTGGCTCATCACCAAAGATAGAGGATACAATTTTCCCTATTCGGACCGCCCCAGCCGTATGGCTAGAGGAAGGGCCAATCATAACAGGTCCGATAATATCAAAGACCGATTGAAATTTTAAATTTGTCATAACTATCCTCACGTTTTTCTTAATACTATTATATCAAATTTTTGATTTGGATAGAATGCCTAGATGAATGGGGTTTCAATACCAAATTCCTGTTTCTTCTCCCTTTTGTGTGGTATAATACAAGTTGTTCAAAATCGACCTTCAAATCGTTTTTTGAAAAAATTTTGGAATACGACCTTCAAATCGTTATTTCAACGAAAAGATGGGAGAAGATGATGTCAATAGACAATTCGAAAACCCGTGTTGTTGTCGGTATGAGTGGCGGTGTGGATTCATCGGTTACGGCTCTCTTGCTCAAGGAGCAGGGCTACGATGTGATCGGCATCTTCATGAAAAACTGGGATGACACGGATGAAAATGGCTTCTGTACAGCAACAGAAGATTATAAGGATGTGGCTGCGGTGGCAGACCAAATCGGCATTCCTTACTACTCTGTCAACTTTGAAAAAGAGTATTGGGACCGCGTATTTGAGTACTTCCTAGCAGAGTATCGAGCAGGCCGCACACCCAATCCAGATGTCATGTGTAACAAGGAAATCAAGTTCAAGGCTTTCTTGGATTACGCTATGAACTTGGGTGCGGACTATGTGGCGACGGGGCATTATGCTCAGGTGTCACGCGACGAGGACGGTACAGTCCATATGCTGCGTGGGGCAGACAATGGCAAGGACCAGACCTATTTCCTCAGCCAACTCTCACAGGAACAGTTGCAGAAAACCATGTTTCCGCTCGGCCATTTACAAAAGCCTCAGGTGAGGGAAATAGCAGAGCGAGCAGGCTTGGCGACAGCTAAGAAGAAAGACTCGACAGGTATCTGCTTTATCGGTGAGAAGAACTTCAAAGAATTTTTAGGGCAGTATTTGCCAGCCCAGCCCGGTCGCATGATGACCGTTGACGGTCGTGATATGGGAGAACATACAGGCCTCATGTACTATACGATCGGCCAGCGGGGCGGGCTTGGTATCGGAGGACAAATCGGTGGGGATAATGAACCTTGGTTTGTTGTCGGAAAAGACCTGTCCAAAAATATCCTCTATGTCGGACAAGGCTTCTATCATGAGTCCTTGATGTCAACTTCTTTACAGGCTAGTCAAGTTCATTTTACACGTGATATGCCTGAAGAATTCACACTTGAGTGTACAGCTAAGTTCCGCTACCGTCAACCAGACAGTCAAGTAACTGTCAAGGTAAGAGGTGATGAGGCAGAAGTCATATTTGAAGAGCCACAACGGGCTATCACACCAGGACAAGCCGTTGTTTTCTATGACGGACAAGAATGTCTGGGCGGTGGCATGATTGATATGGCCTACAAGGATGGAGTGGCTTGTCAGTATATTTAGTTGACAGGTTTGTAAAGATTGTTTGACTTGACTTGTCAGGACAATTTGATACAATATTTCTAACAAGAACTATGATGGTCAAAGCTCATGGGAATTGTAGGCTTTTTTGTCCTGCAATTTTCGAGAGTTTTGGCTATTTTTTGCGATTGGGGAGAGAAGATGGATTTCAGAACGAGACACGACAATCAAATCTTCGGTGTTCGGGCAACGGGCTTGGTGGTACAAGATGAGAAACTTTATCTCGTTAAGTCGCCTGAAGGGAAATACTACACTTTGGGTGGAGCTATTCAGCTTGGCGAAACAACGGAAGAGGCTGTCCTGCGGGAAATGCAAGAAGAAATCGGAATTGAGGTGGAACTTGGACCACTAGCTTTCATCGTTGAAAATCAGTTCACCTTGCAGGAGAAATCCTATCATCAGATTGAATTTCTCTATATAGTTACCCCACTGTCTAATCCAGCTACCAATCTGGAAGAAGGGAATTCTGTTCGCCAGTGTGAATGGGTTGCTTTTGCGGACTTAGAGAAACTAGATCTCAATCCAGCCTTTCTTAAGACCGAGTTAGCCAACTGGGACGGACAACTAAAGCATTTTATGAACAAAGACAACTAAAGTAGCGGAGGAAACCATGCCTGTCAAACTGATCGCCCATGTTTTACTGACTGTTGCAGACAGCCATTTGATTATTCAGCGTTCGCAGACTAAGCGTGGCAAACCCAATGTTTTTCCTCAATATTGGGACATTCCAGGCGGTCGTGTCGAAGAGAATGAATTGCCCCGTGATGCTGCAGTGAGAGAGTGTTTTGAAGAAACAGGTATTTCGATAGAAAAGGAAAATCTGATCATTATCCATGAAGATAGTCAGTTTGATGAAGAAAAACAGACGGTGTTTACAAGTCTAGTCTATGAAGTGACACTTCCTGAACAACCAAAAACTATTCTTCTTGACCCAGAAGAGCATACAGATTTTCTATGGTTAGCTCCTACCGATAAAAATAAGAAAAACTTAGTTCCATATCTGGACGAAATTTTAGAAAAGAGAAGGATAAATGGATTTCAGAACCAGAGTTGACAACCAAATTTTTGGTGTTCGAGCGACTGCATTGATTATAAAGGATGGGAAGATTTTCCTGACCAAAGATAATAAGGGCCGTTATTATACCATTGGCGGTGCAGTTGAGGTCAATGAGGTAGCAGCGGATGCGGCTGTTCGAGAAGTTAAAGAAGAATTAGGGGTTGACAGTCGTGTCAATCAATTGGCTTTTGTTGTTGAAAATCAATTTACACATGAAGGTATAGACTTTCACAATATCGAGCTTCATTTTATCGTGGAGCCTGTTGGAGAAATGCCTGAGAAGATGATTGAAGGCCAATTAAAACAAACGTGTGAATGGATTGCACTTGACAAGCTTGTCAACCTAGATGTCGTACCAGTTTTTCTGGCAGAGGAATTGCCAAACTGGAGTGGACAAGTTACACACATTATGAACATGAAGGAGAAAACAACATGACACACACATTTGCAGAAAACTATGATGTCATCGTGATTGGTGCGGGGCATGCGGGTGTAGAAGCGGGATTGGCAGCCAGTCGGATGGGCTGTAAAACCCTGCTTGCAACTATTAACTTGGATATGGTGGCCTTTATGCCTTGTAATCCCTCCATTGGTGGCTCTGCCAAGGGGATTGTGGTAAGGGAAATCGATGCCCTGGGTGGCGAAATGGGCCGCAACATTGACAAGACCTATATCCAGATGAAAATGCTCAATATGGGTAAGGGGCCAGCTGTTCGTGCCTTGCGGGCTCAGGCGGATAAAACAGAGTACGCAGCGGAGATGAAGCGGACGGTGGAGCGTCAGGAAAATCTGACCCTACGTCAAACTATGATTGATGAGATCTTGGTGGAAGAGGGCAAGGTAATTGGTGTCCGCACGGCTACCAACCAGAAATTCTCAGCCAAGGCAGTTGTGGTGACGACGGGTACAGCCTTGCGTGGTGAGATTATCATCGGTGACCTCAAGTATTCGTCAGGTCCTAACAACAGTTTGGCTTCTATCACGCTGGCGGATAACCTGAAAGAATTGGGGCTTGAAATCGGTCGTTTCAAGACAGGAACGCCACCGCGTGTCAATGCTCGCACGATTAACTACGAAGAAACGGAAATTCAACCAGGCGATGAAAAGCCAAACCATTTTTCATTCTTGTCCAAGGATGAGGATTATTTACAGGATCAAATTCCTTGCTGGCTGACCTACACCAATGCGACCAGCCATGAAATTATCAACAGCAATCTTCACCGAGCACCTATGTTTTCAGGCATTGTCAAGGGGATTGGGCCCCGTTATTGCCCGTCTATAGAGGACAAGATTGTGCGTTTTGCGGATAAGGAACGTCATCAGCTTTTCCTAGAGCCAGAAGGTCGCAACACCGATGAAATTTATGTTCAAGGGCTGTCAACCAGTCTGCCAGAAGATGTACAGCAGAACTTGATTCACTCCATTAAAGGTTTGGAAAATTCTCAAATGATGCGGACAGGCTATGCTATCGAGTACGATATGGTCATGCCGCACCAGTTGCGGGCGACGCTGGAAACCAAGAAGATTTCAGGGCTCTTTACCGCAGGTCAGACCAACGGAACGTCAGGTTATGAAGAAGCAGCTGGTCAGGGAATTGTTGCTGGTATCAATGCCGCCCTCAAGGTTCAGGGCAAGCCTGAGTTGATTTTGAAACGAAGCGACGGTTACATCGGTGTTATGATTGATGACTTGGTGACCAAGGGAACGGTGGAGCCTTACCGCCTCTTGACCAGTAGGGCAGAATACCGCTTGATTTTGCGTCATGACAATGCGGATATGAGACTGACGGAGATTGGTCGTCAGGTAGGCTTGGTGGATGATGAACGCTGGCAGGTTTTCCAAATCCATAAAAACCAGTTTGACAATGAAATGAAACGCTTGGAGTCTATCAAACTCAAGCCAATCAAGGAAACCAATGAAAAAGTCGTAGCCATGGGCTTCAAGCCCTTGACAGATGCCCTTACTGCTAAGGAATTCATGCGTCGTCCAGATGTGACCTACGCAGATGCGGTAGCCTTTATCGGCCCTGCGGCAGAGGAGTTGGATGCCAAGACTATTGAATTAATTGAAACAGAGGTCAAGTATGAAGGTTACATTGCCAAGGCCTTGGACCAGGTAGAGAAGATGAAACGCATGGAAGAAAAGCGCATTCCAGCCGACATTGACTGGGATGACATTGACTCCATAGCAACCGAAGCCCGTCAGAAATTCAAGCTGATTTCACCAGAAACTATTGGCCAGGCTAGTCGGATTTCCGGTGTCAATCCAGCCGACATCTCTATACTCATGGTCTATCTGGAAGGACGGAGCCGTTCCATTTCTAAAAACAAATCAAAGGACAGTCACTAAGGCTGTTCTTTTCTTCTGGTTGGCTGGAGAAAGCTAGCAATTTCTAGTGATTTGTGGTAAAATGGCAGGCAGAGGTTAGTGATGAAAAAATTTCGATTTTCGACAATTCATTTTGTCATGATTGGACTGATTTTGTTTGGACTAGTGGCTGTTATTCACCGCATTTTTCCGACAAGCGTCCTCACAATTTTTGCGCTTTTACTGAGCTTAATTGTCTTAGTTGCGCTCTTTATTTATCAGAAACATTCCTATGAATTTAGCGAACTGGAGCAGATTGAATATTTAAATAGTCAGGCAAATTCTGGTCTCATGAAGCTTTTGGATCAGATGCCGATCGGTGTGATTAAGGTTCAAGCAGAGACCAATCAAGTCGAGTGGTTTAATCCTTTTGCGGAGTTGATTTTCGCTCAGGAAAATGGTGAATTTGACCAGAAAAAGCTACGTGAAATTATTGATGTCGGTCTAGATGAAGATAGGGTTTATGCTAATTTTTCTGGAAAACGCTATGCGGTCAATGTTGATTTTGAACAGGGCTTATTTTACTTTTTTGATGCCTCCAATGAATATTCTGCAACCAATAGTTTGATTGGCAGTCGACCAGTTATCGGGATCATTTCGGTGGATAACTATGATGAGCTGGAGGATACAATAACGGATTCTCAGATTAGCCAGGTCAATTCTTTCTTGGCTCAGTTTGTGTCCGATTTTTGTAATGGTTATGGCATTTACTACCGCCGTGGTTCTATGGATCGTTTTTATTTTTTCACGGACTACGGTGTTTTGGAAAGTTTGATTGAAGATAAATTTTCGGTCATTGACAAGTTTCGTGAAGAGGCTAAAAAGTTAGAATTAAGCCTAACGCTTAGTATGGGGTTGGCTTACGGGACAACCAACCATCATCAAATTGGTCAAGTTGCCCTGCAAAATCTGAACATGGCAGAGGTCCGTGGTGGTGACCAGGCTGTTGTCAAAGAGAATGACGACCGTAAACAACCGCTCTTTTTTGGTGGCGGCTCAGCATCATCTGTAAAACGTACTCGTACCCGTACTCGTGCCATGATGACAGCGGTGTCTGATAAGCTCAAGTCAGTCGATGCGGTGTTTGTAGTCGGACATCGAAACTTGGATATGGATGCTCTGGGCTCCTCTGTTGGGATGCAGTATTTTGCGCAAAATATCATGAACAATGCCTATACGGTCTATAATCCCGATGAGATGGCCCCGGATATTGTTCGTGCGATAAAAAAATTGAGCGATGAGAATTGTTCGAACCTGCTTACAATTCAAGAAGCCAAGCAGATGGTTACTTCCCACTCTCTGATGATCATGGTGGATCATTCTAAGATTGGCTTGACCTTGGATAAGGAATTGTATGATTTGTTTACCCAGGTTATAGTCGTAGACCACCATCGTAGAGATACGGATTTCCCTGATAATGCTATCTTGACCTATATCGAGAGTGGTGCAAGTTCAGCCAGTGAGTTGGTGACAGAGCTTATTCAATTCCAGAATGACAAGCGCCACAAGCTTAATCGTCTTCAGTCAAGCTTGTTGATGGCGGGGATTATGCTGGACACCAAGAATTTTACCTCGCGCGTGACCAGTCGGACCTTCGATGTGGCTAGCTATCTGCGTACTCGCGGTAGTGATAGTCTGGAAATTCAGCAGATTTCAGCGACAGAATTTGATGAATACCGTCAGATTAACGAGCTGATTTTGCAAGGACAGCGGTTTGAACCCCAAATCGTCATTGCCCGTGGCAAGGAAGGAACCAAGTACGATACAGTCGTTCCAAGTAAGGCTGCGGATACCATTTTGGATATGGCAGGCATTGAGGCAGTCTTTGTTCTGACGGAAAATACCCAAGATTATGTGGCGATTTCTGCAAGAAGCCACAGTAAAATCAATGTCCAGCGGATTATGGAAGAAATGGGCGGAGGCGGTCACTTTAACCTGGCTGCAGCCCAAGTCTACGACCTTACAATGGATCAAGTCTATGATAAATTGACGGATACGATTCGTCAGGAACTTAGTGAAAGTTAGGAGAGAATAGATGAAAGTTATCTTTTTAGCAGACGTAAAAGGCCAAGGAAAAAAAGGCGAAATCAAGGAAGTGCCAACAGGCTATGCCCAAAATTTTTTGATTAAGAAAAACTTAGCCAAAGAGGCAACTACCCAGGCCATCAGTGCCCTGCGTGGTCAAGAAAAATCAAAAGAAAAAGCCCATGCCGAGCAGGTTGCAGCAGCAGAAGCCATCAAGGCAAAGCTGGCTGAGGAAGCTACCTTGGTCAAATTTGTCGAAAAAGTGGGTCCAGACGGACGTACCTTCGGCTCTATTACCAGCAAGAAGATTGCCGAGGAATTGGAAAAACAATTTGGTATCAAGATTGACAAGCGTCATATTCAATTGGACCACCCAATTCGTGCCTTGGGTTTGATTGATGTTCCTGTGAAAATCTATCAGGATGTAACAGGCGTCATCAATTTGAGTATCAAAGAGGCTTAAACTATTTGATTTTTAGTCATATTGGTGAGGAGGTGAAATCTTGGCAGAATTAGACGAATTGAGGGTACAGCCCCAGGATATTTTAGCGGAACAGTCGGTGTTGGGTGCCATTTTCCTAGACGAGGGCAAGCTGGTCTTTGTCCGTGAGTATATCGAGGCTGAAGACTTTTTCAAGCACGCTCATAAGCTGATTTTCAAGGCAATGATTGCGTTGGCGGACAAGAATGAGGCCATTGATGCGACGACTATGCGTAACTACTTGGTCAATCATGGTGACTTGGAAAATATCGGTGGCTTGGCTTATTTGGCAGAGATTATTAGTTCGGTACCGACGGCGGCCAATGCGGAGTTCTATGCCAAGATTGTCGCTGAGAAATCCAACCTGCGTAAGTTGATTGCTCGTCTGACAGAGGCTGTTAATCAGGCCTACGATGGAGCTGACGGGTCGGATGATATTATTGCCAATGCAGAGAAGGCCCTGATTGATGTCAGCGAAGGAGCTAGCCGTAGCGGTTTCAAACGGATTGACGATGTCCTCAATATCAACTTTGATAATCTGGAAACCCGTGCCAAGCAGACTTCGGACATTACGGGGATTGCGACGGGCTATCCTGCACTGGATGCAATGACGACAGGACTCCACGAGGAAGAGTTGATTATCCTTGCGGCCCGTCCTGCGGTGGGGAAAACGGCCTTTGCCCTCAATATCGCGCAAAATATCGGGACCAAGCTAGGCTTGACCGTCGCCATATTTTCTTTGGAAATGGGTGCAGAGAGCTTGGTGGACCGTATGCTGGCCTCGGAAGGGGTTATCAATTCGCGTGCCATTCGTACGGGTCACTTGACTCAAGAAGAGTGGAACAAGTATATGGTGGCTCAAGCCAATTTAGCGCGGGCTAGCATTTATATCGACGATACGCCGGGTATCAAAATTACGGAGATTCGCTCGCGGTCGAGGAAATTGGCCCAAGAAACTGGCAATCTCGGTCTGATTTTGATTGACTATTTGCAGTTGATTACAGGGACTGGTCGCGAAAACCGGCAACAAGAGGTTTCGGAGATTTCCCGTCAGCTGAAAATTCTGGCCAAGGAATTGAAAGTGCCGGTTATTGCCCTCAGTCAGCTGTCTCGTGGAGTTGAGCAACGGCAGGACAAACGTCCAGTTCTTTCTGATATTCGTGAATCGGGTTCGATTGAGCAGGATGCGGATATTGTTGCCTTCCTCTACCGTGATGATTATTATGAGCGGGGTGAGCAGGAAGACGGTGGTATTCCCAATAATACGGTCGAGGTTATCATCGAGAAAAACCGTTCGGGTGCGCGTGGCACCGTGGAACTCATGTTCCAAAAAGAGTATAATAAATTTGCAAGTATTTCCAAGAGAGAGGATGGATAGAGCATGAGTGATGCATTTACAGATGTTGCCAAGATGAAGCAAATCAAACAGGATATTAAGGACCATGAAGGACAAATTGTGGAATTGACCCTGGAGAATGGGCGTAAGCGTGAAAAAAACAAGCAAGGTCGGATTATCGAGGTCTATCAGTCACTCTTTATTGTGGAGTATGAGGATCCCAACAATACCTTTGTGGAATCTTATACCTACTCAGACATCTTGACGGAGAAGATTTTGATTCATTATTTGGATTAACTAATATAAAGGCTTTACAGAGCCTTTTTTTTGTGTTATACTAATCTTTGTGCGAAATAACAGCAGGGCAAAATGAAGCTCGTCAACAGAAGGTCAGCAAGAAGAGTAATCGTTGCTGTTTCGATGAAGGCCTCCTGCACGAATCAGGTTTGCTTAAAACGTTATTTCCTACAAATAATTTTTATATTTTATTTTAGGAGGACATAACACATGTCACGTTATACAGGACCATCTTGGAAACAAGCTCGTCGTCTTGGCTTGTCATTGACAGGTACAGGTAAAGAATTGGCACGTCGTAACTACGTACCAGGTCAACACGGACCAAACAACCGATCTAAATTGTCAGAATACGGTTTGCAATTGGCTGAGAAACAAAAATTGCGTTTCTCTTACGGTTTGGGTGAAAAACAATTCCGTAACTTGTTCGTACAAGCAACTAAAATCAAACAAGGTACTCTTGGTTTCAACTTCATGCTTCTTTTGGAGCGTCGTTTGGACAACGTTGTGTACCGTCTTGGTTTGGCAACTACTCGTCGTCAAGCACGTCAATTCGTAAACCACGGTCACATCCTTGTTGACGGCAAACGCGTTGACATCCCTTCATACCGCGTTGAAGTTGGTCAAGTAATCTCAGTTCGTGAGAAGTCAATCAAAGTTCCAGCTATCCTTGAGGCTGTTGAAGCAACTCTTGGCCGTCCAGCTTTCGTATCATTCGATGCTGAAAAATTGGAAGGTTCATTGACTCGCTTGCCAGAGCGCGATGAAATCAACCCAGAAATCAACGAAGCACTTGTCGTAGAATTCTACAACAAAATGCTCTAAGATTTGTTCAAAGTTAAAAGCCCTATTCTGGGCTTTTTCCATATCAATTAGGAGGAAAAATGGTACGAAAATTCATTGGCATTGTACTAGTCATTCTCGGTCTGACATCAATCATTTACTTTGTCAAGTCAACAAGTCAACCTGTTAATGCTGCGTCTGAATATGCGGAAGCTGTTAAGTCTTATCAAGAACTAAGTATTGACCAAGTAGAGAATAAATTAGCAAACAAGGATTCATTTTTCTTGTATGTTGGTCGGGAATCTTGTCAATATTGTAGAGCCTTTGTTCCCAAATTGAGTCAAACAGTTGAACAAACACAACAAACTGTCTATTATTTGGATAGTGAAGAAGATCCAACTGGTCAATTAGAGCAGTTTCTAAAGGCAAGTGGTATCGAAACGGTTCCAAGCTTGTTATATATTGAAGGAGGAAAAGCAGTTTCCATACTTCAAAAAGGTAGTCAGGCTACAATAGAAGAAATTGAGCAATTTTTTGCACAATTCGACAAATAAGACAAGTAATAAGAATGCACTGGCAATAGCTTGTGCATTTTTGGTTTTACTGCACAATTTCATTTGTTCCTTTAGAATATATATTGAAATAAATTAAACAAAATGATATAATGTGAATATCTCAACAAACAGGAGGAACTTATGAAGAAAAACCTATGGTTACGTATTGTTTTTGCTTTTCTTGCAGCTCTATTTTTGGTTGCTTGCGGTGGTAAAGCAGAGAATTCAGCTACGTCAACGACGTCTAGTACAACAACTTCATCTTCTAAAGAAGAAGCCGTTTCTGGTGCATCCGTGAAGGAATACACGGATCCATCCGAATTGAAAGACAGCTATGATGTAATCGTCGTGGGTTCTGGTGGAGCAGGGATGTCTGCTGCAATTTCAGCAAAAGATGCAGGTGCTAGCGTAGTATTATTAGAAAAAATGCCAGTTATTGGTGGTAATACTGCTAAATCATCAGCCGGCATGAATGCTTCTCAAACCAAATTCCAGGAAGCAGAAGGAATTGCTGATACAAATGATAAATTCTATGAAGAAACTTTGAAGGGTGGTAAGGGAACAAACGATCCCGAATTGCTTCGTTATCTTGTCGACAATTCAGCTAGTGCAATTGACTGGTTGGATGGGTTGGGTATTACTCTTAGTAACTTGACTACTACAGGTGGTATGAGTGAAAAACGTACACACCGTCCAGCAGATGGTTCAGCTGTTGGTGGCTACTTGGTAAATGGTCTTTACCACAATCTTGTTGAACGTGAAGTACCAATTTTTGTTAATGCAGATGTTACAAAACTCCAAGATAAAGACGGGGCTGTAACAGGTGTTGAAGTTGAGATTGCTGGTGAAACCAAGAAAATTTCAGCTAAGGCAGTGGTATTAGCTACAGGTGGTTTTGGCGCGGATTTAGAGATGGTTGCCAAATTAAATCCAGCATTGGAGGGGTACGTGACGACCAACCAAGAAGGTTCAACTGGTGATGGTATTGCTCTTGCGGAATCAAAAGGTGCAGCAACAGTTGATATGGAACAAATCCAAATTCACCCAACTGTTGAGCAAGAAACTTCTTACTTGATTACGGAAGCTGTTCGTGGGGAAGGTGCTATTCTTGTCGATGCAAATGGTGATCGCTTCGTTAATGAATTGGAAACTCGAGATAAAGTTTCAGCGGCCATCAATGCCTTGGATCCAAACCATGCCTATGTCATTTTTGACGACGCTTTAAAAGAACGTGTGAAGGCAATTGCACAGTATGAAGAGAAAGGCCTTGTGAAAACTGGTGCTACTCTAGCAGACTTAGCTAAGGAAATTGGTGTTCCGGCTGATAAACTACAAGCTACACTTGATGTGTGGAATAAGGCTGTAGCTGATAAAAATGATGCAGCGTTTGGTCGTACATCTGGTATGGACAATGCTTTGAATACAGGTTCTTATCATGCAATTAAAGTAGCACCTGGCGTTCACCATACAATGGGTGGTGTGAAAATTAATACAAACGCGGAAGTATTGAAGACAGATGGTTCAGCGATTACAGGACTCTATGCTGCTGGAGAAGTTACTGGTGGTGTTCACGGCCAAAACCGTATTGGTGGTAATGCGGTGGCGGACATTATCGTATTTGGCCGTCAGGCAGGTATGAAGGCAGCAGAGTTTGCAAAATAATGACGAAGTTAAACTGATTTTTCAATTTG
Source organism: Streptococcus suis (assembly GCA_024583055.1). Taxonomy (NCBI): domain Bacteria; kingdom Bacillati; phylum Bacillota; class Bacilli; order Lactobacillales; family Streptococcaceae; genus Streptococcus; species Streptococcus suis. The sequence continues at coordinate 1,442,957 of CP102145.1, read as the reverse complement.
AAAAGGTTCTTAGGAGCCTTTTCTTGTTGGTAAATTTTATCAATGATATACTGGAGTTATGAAGAAAAAAGTTATCCCAATTGTTTTATTGCTTAGCCTGATTTTGGTTTGGCGTCTTTCTTTTCATCAATCGGTCGCTGCCTATCCAAGCGTTACCTTGACCAAGGAGGATCAAATTTGGATTATCAGTGATCTCCATTATCTGTCACCAACTTTATTTGATTCAGGAGAGGCTTTCTCCTATATCGAAAAGACGGCTGCTGGTAAGGAGCTCCGCTATGGAAAAGAGCGGATGGATGCTCTTTTGGAGCAGGTCAAACGGGATAAGCCCAAGCATTTGCTGGTCAGTGGAGATTTGACCCTCAATGGTGAAAAGCAGAGCATGCTGGAGTTGGCGGAGTATTTTGGGAAGATGGAGAAAGCTGGTACCCAGGTGCAGGTGATACCCGGAAATCATGATATAGCCAGTGGCTGGGCGCGCGCCTTTAAGGGAGACCAGCAGGAAGTGGTTGCTCAGGTTTCCCATAAGGATTTTGCGGAGATTTTTGCAGATTTTGGTTATAATCAAGCGGCCAATCGCGATGCCCATTCTCTTAGTTATTTGAGCAAGGTTTCTTCTAATCTGTGGTTTATCATGTTGGATTCCAATATCTACAGCGATGGGATGGGAAAAGGAGGTCCAAAGACCAATGGTCGGATTAAGAAGGAGACGCTAGACTGGATGGAGGAGCAGTTGCAGGCGGCTGAAGAGGCTGGTGTGCAGGCCCTTCCAGTTGTTCACCACAATGTCCTTCGGCAGCACCACATGCTGTCCAAAGGCTATACTCTGGATAATGCGATAGATGTCAAGCGGCTATTGGATCGCTATGGGGTTCAATTTGGTTTTTCTGGCCATACGCATGCCCAGAACATTGTTTCAGAGGACCTTGGAAAGACCACTTATACTGAGGTGGTGAACGGAGCCTTTTCAGTCTATCCTGCTGTAATAGGTCAGGTGACTGTGGATAAGTCTGGCTTAGATTATCAAAAAGGGCAATTGGATACGGCTTTTTGGGCAAAAAATGCTCAGCCTACAAATCCAGATTTGCGTGAATTAACAGCTCATATGCAGTCTGTTTTTGACAATAGTAGCGACATTATGGTCCACCGGATGATGCACGATGAGGGTTGGTACTCTACGGAGGTTGCGGAGAGCATTTCTCGGTTTATGGTACCAGTCAATCGCGCTTACTTTTCTGGTGAAAAGATTGACCAGAATTGGTTGGCAAAGGATGTTTATTCTAGCCAGGCTTATAAGGAGCTAAGCAAGGTCAATCCTAAGAGTTTCCTTTATGATTATGCCGAACATATCTTTTTACGAAGTCAAGAAAGGGATGTGGAGAAGGTTTTTATGGAAATGAAACCCTAGTTTTCCACAGAAAATGTCATTTTTACACAAGTTTTCCACAGTTTGTGCAAAACTTGTTCATAGATTTGCAAAACCCGGCATTTGTCGGCTTTTGTGCTATAATGAGAATAGAAAAACGTTTTCAAAAGGAGTATCCAATGCAAGAATTAGGACAAACAGGTTTACAGGTATCACGGATTGCCTTGGGCTGTATGCGCATGGTAGCCCTGTCAGATCAGGAAGCTAGTCGGGTCTTAGAGACCAGTCTGGAAGAGAGAATAAACTTTTTCGATCACGCCGATATTTATGGTGGCGGTCAATCGGAAATCCGCTTTGCCTCTGCCATGAAGGAGCTGGGTATCAGGCGCGAGGACATCATTCTCCAGTCCAAATGCGGTATCCGCAAGGGCTATTTTGATTTTTCAAAAGACTATATTTTGCAGTCGGTTGATGGGATTTTAGAGCGCTTGGATACGGACTATCTGGATGTGCTATGTTTGCACCGACCGGATGCTTTGATGGAGGCAGAGGAGGTAGCTGAAGCCTTCTATTTGCTAGAAAAAGCCGGTAAGGTTCGCCATTTTGGCGTCAGCAACCAGAATATTTACCAGATGGAACTTCTCCAGTCCTATTTGGATAAGCCCTTGGCTGTGAATCAACTCCAGTTGTCGCCTGCCCACACGCCTCTGATTGATGCGGGTCTCCATGTCAATATGAAAGATGATGTGGCTACGATGCGGGATGGTGGACTGATTGATTATTGCCAGCTCAAAAAAGTCACTATTCAGGCTTGGTCACCCTTCTTGATTGACCTACAAAAGGGGATTTTTGCTAACCATCCAGACTATACAGAGCTCAATCGCACCCTTGAGGAAATAGCAGAGCGGTACCATGTTTCACATGAAACCATTGTTGTTGCCTGGATATTACGCCATCCAGCTACCATTCAAACCATAGTTGGCTCTATGAATCCAGACCGCCTGAAAAAGATTGCCCAGGCTAGCCAGCTTATCCTAACTCGACCAGAATGGTACGATATTTACAAGAGTGCAGGCAATTTCTTGCCTTAGGAGAGGATATGAATTGGGAAATCAAGGCCTTTGACCAATTAAGTTTACAGGAGCTTTACAGCATCTTGACACTGCGAACGGATGTCTTTGTTGTAGAACAAGCTTGTCCCTATCCTGAAGTTGATGGAAAGGATCCAAACTGTCTTCATCTTTTGGGAACTGATGAAGGAGATTTAGTAGCTTACTTGAGAATCTTGCCGGCTGGTCTAAGTTATGATGAAGTTTCCATCGGTCGTGTGGTCATCAAGCCAAGCCATCGTGGTAAAGGATTGGGTCGGCCTATGATGGAGCAAGCTATCGCTTACATTACAACCGAGTGGAAGGAAAGTCAGATTAAAATCGGGGCCCAAGCCTACCTAGAAAAATTCTATCAATCCCTTGGTTTTGAACCAGTTTCAGAAGTCTATCTAGAGGACGATATTCCGCATTTGGATATGGTATATAGTAAACCAGTCGGTTAGGGCTGGTTTTTCGATTTTTCTCGGCAATTTCCCCCAAAAATTAGCCATTTTATGGTAGAATGAATAGGTATAAAATCAGTAAAAGAGGAAGAATATGAAACGTTCTATGTATGCAGGACGTGTTCGAAAGGAACATGTCGGACAGGAAATTACTTTGAAAGGTTGGGTTGGCCGCCGTCGTGACTTGGGTGGCTTGATTTTCATTGACTTACGTGACCGTGAAGGTATTATGCAATTGGTGATTAATCCTGAGTCAGTTGATGCGGAATTGATGGCAAAAGCAGAGGGACTTCGCTCTGAATTTGTTATTGAGGTGACAGGAACAGTTGTGGAGCGTGAGCAAGCTAATGACAATATCCCAACAGGAGCTGTTGAACTACAAGTATCCGGTTTGACAGTGTTGAACACGGCCAAGACGACTCCATTTGAAATCAAGGACGGGATTGAAGCTAGTGATGATACCCGCCTTCGTTACCGTTATTTAGATCTTCGTCGTCCAGAAATGCTCAACAACTTCAAATTGCGTGCAGCCGTAACCCACAGCATTCGTAACTACCTAGACGAGCTTGAATTTATCGATGTGGAAACACCAATGTTGACCAAATCAACGCCAGAAGGTGCGCGTGACTACTTGGTGCCATCTCGTGTATCAAAAGGTCATTTCTATGCCCTTCCGCAAAGTCCGCAGATTACTAAGCAGCTCTTGATGAATGCAGGTTTTGACCGCTACTACCAAATCGTTAAGTGTTTCCGTGATGAAGACTTGCGTGGGGACCGTCAACCTGAGTTTACACAGGTTGATTTGGAAACCTCATTCTTGAATGAAGTTGAGATCCAAGACGTAGTAGAGGGTTTGATTGCCAAGGTCTTGAAAGATACCAAAGGAATCGATGTGACCTTGCCCTTCCCACGTATGTCCTATGACCATGCGATGAACTTCTATGGTTCTGACAAACCAGATACTCGTTTTGAGATGCTTTTGCAAGACTTGACAGAGGTTGTCAAGGAAGTTGACTTCAAAGTCTTCTCAGAAGCACCAGTTGTCAAAGCCATTGTGGTCAAGGGTGTGGCGGATAGCTACTCACGTAAAGACATTGATAAATTAACAGAATACGCTAAACAATTTGGTGCCAAAGGTCTTGCTTGGGTTAAAGTAGACAAGGGAGAATTAACGGGCCCAGTTGCTAAGTTCTTGACAGACATTACAGCAAACTTGACAGCAAGTTTACAACTTGAAGACAAGGACCTAGTTCTGTTTGTGGCAGATGAATTGGAAGTTGCCAACAATACCTTGGGTGCCTTGCGTAATCGCTTGGCTAAAGAGCAGGGATTGATTGACGAAAGCAAGTTCAACTTCCTCTGGATTGTGGATTGGCCAATGTTTGAGTGGTCTGAAGAAGAAGGTCGCTACATGAGTGCCCACCACCCATTCACCTTGCCTACAGAAGAAACGGCTCATCATTTGGATGGTGATTTGGCACAGGTGCGTGCAGTTGCCTACGATATTGTCTTGAATGGTTATGAGTTGGGTGGCGGTAGCCTTCGTATCAACCAAAAAGACATGCAAGAACGGATGTTCAAGGCTCTTGGTTTCTCAGCTGAGGATGCCCATGAGCAGTTTGGTTTCTTGCTCGAAGCTATGGACTACGGTTTCCCACCACACGGTGGCTTGGCTATCGGTTTGGACCGTTTTGTCATGCTCTTGGCAGGTGAGGACAATATCCGTGAAGTAATTGCCTTTCCGAAGAATAACAAGGCATCTGATCCGATGACACAGGCACCAAGTACGGTTGCATCAGCTCAATTAGAGGAATTGGCTTTAGATATTACACTTGAAAATGAATAAATTTTTCAGAAAACAGCGTGTTCTTTTCTTAAGAAAGGCCAGAAAGAATAAATTTTGGTCAGTTATTTCGGGGATTTCTCGAGAAAAATATGCAGAACGGATATCGGGGTCCATTATTTATGGACTCCTATCTAGTATTGCGGTGAATTTTTTCTTTCGACCAGGGAATGTCTATTCGTCTGGAGTTACTGGTCTTGCACAGATTGTTTCTGCTCTGGTAGCTTCTTACGCTGGTTGGAATGTACCGATTGCGGTGGTCTATTACGGTCTGAACATCCCCTTGCTTATCTTAGCTTGGTATAAAATTGGTTATAAATTTACTATCTTTACCTTTATTACGGTATCCTTCAGTTCTTTCTTTATCCAATTTATGCCGCCAGTTACCCTGACGACGGATCCATTAGTAAATGCTATTTTTG